>NZ_JIBT01000099.1 GCF_001039575.1 Halomonas sp. PR-M31 | reverse complement strand
TTTTGAAGAATTACTTTGCAAGTTGTTTTGGCTAAGGAGGTTTTTCCTACACCTCTGTCCCCATATAGAAGTATATGCTGCCCAGGCGAGTTCACAACACTTACAAGGCGCGACGCTTCCTCCTCTCGACCAAAAAAATGCTTGACCTCGTCAACTGGCGTATGGGGCGTAAATATGTCACGGAGCCCGCTTTTCTGAATTATTATTTCATTTTCAAGGCCGAATGTCCCATTTCCCAATGTAAGCTCCTACGAGATGTTTAATTTAAATGCTTCGGAATAAGATTAGGCGCCCCGTGTGAGGCGCTACTCAATGGATTGTTTCTTAGTTTTCTCTTTTCTTATTAGTGCCGATTTTTTATCTGACTGAGCATCTCTTCTGTCAGCGCTGCGAACTGTTTTCGGGGGCAGGTCCGTGACTTTTCGAAGTTACCTACAGTACAGTCGCTTTTCTAACTATTTTAAAAAGCTTCGGTAGTTTATCAATCCCAGCTCAGCGCGCCGCCGACCTGATACTCGGTGACTCGGGTCTCGAAGAAGTTTTTCTCCTTTCTGAGATCGATGATCTCGCTCATCCAGGGGAAGGGGTTGGAAGCGCCGGGGAACTGCTCCTTCAAACCGATTTGCGCCAGGCGGCGGTTGCAAATGAAGTGCAGGTACTCCTCCATGATGGCGGCGTTCATGCCCAGCACGCCCCGGGGCATGGTGTCCCGGGCGTATTCGATCTCAAGCTGGGTGCCTTCGAGGATCATCTGGGTGACTTCGTCCTGGAATTCCGGCGTCCACAGATGCGGGTTCTCGATCTTGATCTGGTTGATCATGTCGATGCCGAAGTTCAGGTGCATGGACTCGTCCCGCAGGATGTACTGGAACTGCTCCGCGACGCCGGTCATCTTGTTGCGTCGGCCCATGGAAAGAATCTGGCTGAAGCCGCAGTAGAAGAAGATGCCTTCGGTGACCACGTAAAAGCCGATCAGGTTACGCAGGAACTCCTGATCCGTTTCCGGGGTGCCGGTCTGGAAGTTCGGGCGGCCCAGAGACTGGGTGTGTTTCAGGCTCCAGGCGGACTTGCGGGCCACGGAGTCGACTTCCCGGTACATGTTGAAGACTTCGCCTTCGTCCATGCTCAAGGATTCCACGCAGTATTGATAGGCGTGGGTGTGAATCGCTTCCTCGAAGGCCTGACGCAGCAGGTACTGGCGGCATTCCGGGTTGGTGATGTTCTTGTACACCGCCAGCACCAGGTTGTTGGCCACCAGCGAGTCGGCGGTGGAGAAGTAGCCCAGGGAGCGCATCACGATCAGCCGCTCGTCCTCGGTCAAGCCGTCCTGGCTCTTCCACAGGGCGATGTCCGCATTCATGTTCACTTCCTGGGGCATCCAGTGGTTGGCACTGCCGTCGAGATACTTCTGCCAGGCCCAGTCGTACTTGAAGGGCACGAGCTGATTAACGTCGGCCCGGGCGTTGATCATGCGCTTGTCATCGACCTCGACCCGGCCGGCACCCATTTCGAGCTCTTCAAGGCCTGCGGCGATATCGAGCTCGTCCAGGGATTGCTGGGCCCGGGCGATGCGATCCGCCTCTGCAACCTGATAGCTGCCGGCGGCTTCTTTTACTTCATTTTTAACTTCGGCATTTGCCGCAGCTGGCGCCTCGGTCTTGGGGGCGGGCGTCGGCTTTGTCTGATTGAGAGCCTGTTTGGGGGCTTGGCTAGGTTCTGGTGCGGTGACGGTGTCGTCTTCGTGAAATTCGTCCCAGTTCAACATCTGCTTCATCTCCTGATGATGAGTACGTCCTGTAAGAGCTCGATTCATCGAGCGAATGACGGTTGCCATCGCCCGGTAAACCGGGCCCCTACATCGTGATAACCCTTACATTCGTTACTGGCAGGCCTCGCAGCCCAGTTCATCGATCTCGCCTGCCGAGGGAGCACGCGAACCGCTGCCGCCCTTGCCGGTGAGGAAATCCTCGATGCCCCGCGGTTCCTGAGCCTGAGGCGCGGGCGCCTCGGTTGGCGTGGCGCCGCCGACGGCGTTGTGCCGGCCACGCTCGACGGTGGATTTCTCCACCGCAGTGGCGCCCAGCGCGCGCAGGTAGTAGGTGGTCTTGAGGCCGCGGAACCAGGCCATGCGGTAGGTCACGTCGAGCTTCTTGCCGGAGACGCCGGCAATATACAGATTCAGCGACTGGGCCTGGTCGATCCATTTCTGGCGCCGGGAGGCGGCTTCCACCAGCCATTTGGGCTCGACCTCGAAGGCGCTGGCGTAGCGGGCCTTGAGATCTTCCGGCACCCGATCGATAGGCTGCACCGAGCCGTCGTAGTATTTGAGATCGTTGATCATCACTTCGTCCCACAGGTCGCGCTCTTTCAAGTCGTTGACCATGTGGGCGTTGACCACGGTGAACTCGCCGGACAGGTTCGATTTCACGAACAGGTTCTGATAGGTCGGCTCGATGGACTGAGTGACGCCGCAGATGTTGGAGATGGTCGCCGTCGGCGCGATCGCCATGACGTTTGAGTTACGCATGCCCTGGCTTTTGAGCTTCTCGCGTATACGGTCCAGTCCTGGGTGGTGGAGGTATCGACCTCGATATAGTCGGCGCCGCGCTCCTGAACGAGCTTGTCGATGGAATCGATGGGCAATATGCCCTGGTGCCACAGCGAGCCCTCGAAGCTTTGATAGGTGCCGCGCTCCGCGGCCAGATCGCTTGATGCTTCGATGGCGTGATAGCTGACCAGCTCCATGGAGGTGTCCGCGAAGCTCACCGCTTCATCAGACGCGTAGGCGATGCCTTTCTGGTACAACGCATCCTGGAAGCCCATGATGCCAAGCCCCACCGGACGGTGCTTGAAGTTGGAGTTCTTGGCCTGGGGCACCGCGTAGTAGTTGATGTCGATGACATTATCGAGCATGCGTACCGCGGTGCGCACGGTCTTCTTTAGCTTGTCGCCGTCGAGCTCGCCGCCAGCG
>NZ_JIBT01000098.1 GCF_001039575.1 Halomonas sp. PR-M31 | reverse complement strand
CACTCCCGACAAACTTCCTTGACCAAGCGACCAGCCTCGACCTCTTTCAGAATCTGGACAATCTGTGACTCGCTGTAACGTGATTTTTTCATGCCGCTCTCCGTTTGCCTCATTGTAGGCCGAAGAACTCTAATGACGTATGTACCGATTTTAGGGGATGGTTACACAAGCAGGCGGTGTTGGACGCGGCCAGTGAGCATCAGACCAAGCCGGATGCCGTGCGCGAGAAGCTGCTGCTGCGTGCGGCGGATCAGCCCTTCTTCAACGCCTCACCGCTGACCCTGGGCACGCTCTCCGATACCCAGACCGCCGACGACCTGATGAGCTATGTGCAGTCGTTCAGCCGGGACGCTCGGGAGATATTCGAGCACTTCGAGTTCGAGGGCTTCGTCCAGCAGCTCGGAGCCAGCAACCTGCTCTACCAGGTGGTGCAGCGCTTCGCCGCCATCGACATGAGTCCTCAGCGGCTCACCAATTACGGCATGGGCCTGGTGTTCGAGGAACTGATCCGCAAGTTCGCCGAGAGCTCCAACGAGACGGCGGGTGAGCACTTCACTCCGCGAGATATTGTCCACCTGACCACCTCCTTGGTGCTGACCGGCCAGGAGCAGAAGCTGCGCCCCCACGGCATCGTCACCGTCTACGACCCCACCGCGGGTACCGGCGGCTTCCTCTCCGAGAGCGACGAGTACATCCAGCAGGTCAGCCAGGACGTGACCGTCTCGCTGCACGGCCAAGAGCTCAACCCCGAGTCCTATGCCATCTGCAAGGCCGACATGCTGATCAAGGGCCAGGCGGTGGAGCAGATCAAGCTCGGCAACACCCTTTCCGACGACCAGCTCCCCGGCGAGCACTTCGACTTCATGCTCTCCAATCCGCCCTTCGGCGTGGAGTGGAAGAAGGTCCAGAAGGCAATCACCGACGAGCATAACCAGAAAGGCTATAACGGCCGCTTCGGCCCCGGTCTGCCGCGGGTCTCCGACGGCTCGCTGCTGTTCCTGATGCACCTGGTCAGCAAGATGCGCGCCCGCCAGGAGGGCGGCTCGCGCATCGGCATCATCCTCAACGGCTCGCCGCTGTTCACCGGCGGTGCCGGCAGTGGCGAGTCCGAGATCCGCCGCTACCTGCTGCAGCACGACCTGGTGGAGGCCATCGTCGGCCTGCCCACCGACCTCTTCTACAACACCGGCATCGCCACCTATGTGTGGATCCTCTCCAACCACAAGCCCGCCGAGCGCCGCGGCCAGGTGCAGCTGATCAACGCCACCGGCCGGGCCAGCAAGATGCGCAAGTCCCTGGGCAGCAAGCGCCAGTTCGTCGCCGACCGCGACATCGAGGAGATCGTGCGTCTCTACGGCGCCTGCCAGGAGAGCGAGGAGAGCAAGCTGTTCCCGGTGGAGGCCTTCGGCTACCGGCGCATCACCGTGGAGCGCCCGCTGCGCCTCAACTTCCAGGCCAGCTCCGAGCGCCTGTCCAAGCTCGATGACGAGAAGCCGCTCCAGAAGCTGGAGGAGGCCGAGCGCGAGGCGCTCAAGGTCGCCTGCGCCACCCTGGACCCGGAGCAGCGCTTCACCAATCGTGAGGCCTTTACCAAGGCCCTGAAAGCCGCCCTCAAGCAGCACCTGCCGGAGGGCATGAAGGTCGGCGCCCCAGCGCAGAAGGCGATCCTCAACGCGCTTTCCGAGCGCGACCCGGATGCAGACATCTGCCTCGACAAGAAGGGCAACCCCGAGCCCGATACCGGCCTGCGCGATAACGAGAATGTGCCGCTGGACGAGTCGGTGTTCGACTACTTCGAGCGCGAGGTGAAGCCCCACGTGCCCGACGCCTGGATCGACGAGGAGAAGCGCGACCCGCTGGACGGCCGCGTTGGCATCGTCGGCTTCGAGATCCCCTTCAACCGGCACTTCTACCAGTTCACCCCGCCGCGCCCGCTGGAGGAGATCGACGCCGATCTCAAGGCCTGTACCGACCGGATCAAGCAGATGATCGAGGAGCTGTCGGCATGACAAATTTGTCTGGATCAAATTTGAACAGGCGCGAAGCGACTGGCCCGAAGGGCGAGGGCAGGGATAGCCCGAGTACCTTTCCGCGGTATCCCGAATACAAGGACTCCGGCGTCGAGTGGTTGGGGGAGGTGCCGGCGCATTGGGAGGTGCCGCGGCTGAAGCACCTTACCCGTATCAGGAACGGCAGAGACTACAAGGATGTCGAGGTAGAGACAGGAGGTTATCCAGTAATTGGATCGGGAGGCGAGTTCTCTCGTGCTAACAGCTACCTGTATAAAGGTGAGTCAGTCCTCTTGGGGCGGAAGGGAACAATAGATAAACCGCTCTATATCAATGGTCCATTCTGGACTGTTGACACGATGTTCTATACAGAGCTCAGCTCAAGAGTAGATGGGCGCTTCCTTTTTTATTATGCCACCTGCTTTAGGTTTGATCAGTATTCAACCAATACGGCTTTGCCTAGCATGGCTCAGGAAGATTTGGCCAATATTCAGTTGGCTACCCCTGAACCTGATGAGCAGGCACATATCGCCACTTTCCTCGACTATGAAACCACCCGCATCGACGCCTTGGTGGAGGAACAGCAGCGCCTTATCGAGCTGCTCAAGGAGAAGCGCCTGGCGGTAATCTCTCATGCCGTTACCAAGGGACTAGATCCCGATGTGTCGATGAAAGACTCCGGGGTGGAGTGGCTGGGAGAAGTGCCGGAGCATTGGGAGCTTGGTGGGTTAACGAAGTTTATTGGCCCTGTGGTGGACTATCGTGGCCGCACTCCGAAAAAAGTTGATGATGGCGTTTTTCTTGTTACAGCTAAAAATGTTCGTAATGGGCGAATCGACTATGAGGTATCAAGGGAGTATGCGGATGCAGAGTCGGCGAGGTCACTTCTGGAGAGAGGAAGGCCTGAGATCGGTGATTTGCTTTTCACCATGGAGGCTCCCCTAGGTCAAGTGGCGCTAATAGATCGAACGGACATTGCTTTGGCCCAAAGGATTGTAAAATTCAGGGGGGTTGAGGGAGTGATGATGAACACCTACCTGATGTATTGGCTAATGAGTACTGGCTGCCAAGCACGAATGGAAACGTTAGCTACAGGGTCTACGGCCCTTGGGATCAAAGCTAGCAAGTTAGGCATGATCGAATGCCTGGTCCCACCTATTACGGAACAAGAAGAAATCGTTAGCCTTATAGAGCGAGAAAGTGCCAAGCACGATGTCCTTTTGGCGGAGGCTCAGACCAATATCGACTTACTTCAAGAACGCCGCTCCGCCCTGATCTCCGCCGCCGTTACCGGCAAGATCGACGTGCGCGGCTGGACGCCGCCAGCCGGCTCTGCATCAACCCAGCAGGAAGCCCACCTGGAGGCAGTATGACCCAGGGACGCAGCATCCGACTCTTCTTGGTGGATGGCACGCCCAACGGCCTGCTCACCGCCGAGATCATGAACTGGATCGGTCATGTGCTTACCGGCCCGCGCAGCAAGCTCAGCGAGCTGGTCCAGCGCCCAGAGTGCGGACGCACCGGGATCTACTTCCTGGTCGGCCCCGATCCCGAGAACAGCCTGCGTCCGCTGGTCTATATCGGCGAAAGCGATGATGTCAGCACGCGCCTCAAGCAGCACAACCGCCCGGAAGTGGCGGGGCCGGGTGGTGGCAAGGATTTCTGGGAACGGGTCTGTCTGATCACCAGCAAGGATCAGAACCTGACCAAGGCTCACGTGAAGTATCTGGAAAGCCTGTTGATCAAGAACGCCGCCGACGTTGGGCGCTGCAAGCTGATCAACGGCACCGCTCACGAGTACATCAACCTGCCCGAGTCCGATCGCGCCGATATGGCATTCTTCGCTGAGCAGATTCGTACCGTGCTGCCGGTGCTGGGTTTCGATTTTCTGCGCGGGCGCCCAACGCCGGCGAGCCAGCAGCTTGCTCAAACGCCGGAAGCATTACCTCAATCGCCCAGATTCACGCTCGAAGTACCGCGCCATGGCATCAAGGCAATGGGGCAGGAAGTCGATGGCGAGTTCTTCGTCTTCAAGGGCTCCCTGGCCCGGGGTAGCTGGGTCGGCACCGAGCGCGGCTATCAGAGCCTCTATAACCAGCTCTGCGAGGACGGGGTACTGGTGGAAAGCGATGGCACGCGGATCTTCAACGAGGATCAGAGCTTCAGTAGCCCCAGTGCCGCGGCCGCGGTGGTTTCCGGCCGCAGCGCCAATGGCCGCATCTCCTGGAAGGCTGAGGGCAGCGGCATGACCTACGGCGAGTGGCAAGACCAGCAAGTAAGTGCTGCAGCGGCACAGCCGGAGGCGACAGAGCCCACCTGGTAGATGTGACTTGGCAGCAGGTCTCTGCTTCCTTATACTTGTTTCTAACAACACCCCCCACGCCTCTCCCTGAAGCGCACCTTGGGGGGTTACTTTTTTCTGGAGGCCGGCCTTGCAGTTCAACAAGCCCCCGCTGAGCTTAGATGATCAGCTCGACCGGCTCATCCAGCGGGGGCTGACGGTCCCGGACCGCCAGCGGGCGCTCCACTATCTGCGTCATCTCAACTACTACCGGTTGGGCGCCTATTGGTTGCCCTTCGAGGCCGATCACCGGACGCATCGCCTGCGCCCCGGCACTACCCTGGATGACGTGCTTAACCTCTATGTATTCGACCGGGAGTTCCGGCTGCTGGTCATGGACGCCATCGAACGCATCGAGGTCTCTATTCGCACTCGCTGGGCTTATTACATGGCCCACATGCACGGGCCTCACTGTCACCTAGATCCGACCCTGTTCAAGTCATCTCACCGTTCATGGCGCTACGAGGAGCGGCTCCATGCCCTGGAAAGGGAGGTGCGGCGCAGCCAGGAAACTTTTATCCGCCACCTGAGCACCACCTACGATGAGCCGCTGCCTCCAATCTGGGCCCTGGTGGAGATCATGACGTTCGGCCAACTGTCGCAGTGGTATGCCAACACACGCCAGCGCCGAGACCGTAACGCCGTGGCACGTGAGTACGACTTCGACGAGAGCGTGCTGACATCGGTGCTGCACCATCTGAGCACGGTGCGCAACCAGTGTGCTCACCATGCCCGACTGTGGAACCGGGAGTTCACCTTCCTTCCCAAGCTGCCCAAGGATAGGCCTGCGGCGGTGCTGGACACTCTATCCTTCGACGCTTCGCGACGTATCTACAATACCCTCACCCTGATGCTGTATCTGATGGATGTGGTGAACCCCTATCATCATTGGCGGGAACGGCTGATCGGGCTCATCGATCACCATGCCGTCAATGTGGCCGAAATGGGCTTCCCTGACGACTGGCGTGTCCGCCCCCTGTGGAAGAAGCATTCTTCTAATTAGACTTCTCCTTATTTCCCTAAACCGTTAGGCTGTTTCAAAAAATTACGCCAAGCGCAGGGGATAATATGGCGGACAGCAGGGAGTCCCGCTTCCAGCAGGACATCATCGAGTCCATGGTGTCTGGAGGCTGGAAGGCCGGCACAGCCAGCGGCTACGACCGTACCACGGCCCTCTACACCGAGGATCTGCTGGGTTATGTGCGGGAAGCCTGGCCGGAGCGCTGGGAGAAGTTCTGCAAGGCCAACCCTCAAGCGCCCGAGCAGGTCTTCATTCAGAAGGTTATTCGTGAGCTGGGCAAGTCCGGTACGCTGGAAGTGCTGCGTCATGGCTTCAAGGTACCCGGTGTTAAGTTCGACCTGTGCAGCTTCCAGCCCGACCACGGCATGAACCCGGATTCGCTGGCCCGCTACCGCGCCAACCGTCTCCGGGTAGTCCCGGAGGTCTCCTACTCGCCCCACGCCCGCGAGAAGGGCAAAAGCGGCGAGAGCTACAATCCTCGCCTCGATCTGGTGCTGTTCGTCAACGGTATCCCGACTGCGACTCTGGAGCTCAAGAGCCAGTTCAAGCAGACGGTGGAGAACGCCAAGCGCCAGTATCGCCAGGATCGGCCGATCAAGGATCCCGTCACCCGCAAGCCCGAGCCGCTGCTGACCTTCAAACGCGGCGCCCTGGTCCACTTCGCGGTGAGCCAGGCCGAGGTGGCCATGACCACCAAGCTGGCCGGCAAAGACACTTTCTTCCTGCCCTTCAATCGCGGCACAGAGGAGGGCGGTGCCGGCAACCCGCCCGCACCGGATGAGCACAGCTATGCCACCGCCTACCTGTGGGAACAGATGTTCGCCCCGGACGCCTGGCTGAAGGTACTCGGTCGCTTCCTGCACCTGGAGAAGAAGACCAGCGAAGACTTCCACGGCCGCCGCCATACCAAGGAGACGCTGATCTTCCCCCGCTATCACCAGTGGGAGGTGGTCAATCGCCTAGTGCAGGCTACCCTGGCTGAGGGGCCGGGGTGCCGTTACCTGGTGCAGCACAGCGCCGGCTCCGGCAAGTCCAACTCCATCGCCTGGTGTGCCCACCAGTTGGCCAACCTCTACGCTGAGGATGGCACCAAGCTCTTCAACTCGGTGATTGTAGTCACCGACCGCACAGTGCTCGACAGCCAGCTCCAGGACACCATTTACCAGTTCGAGCACGCCCACGGCGTGGTTCGGCCCATCACCCGCGACATCGGTAACCAGAGCAAGTCGGAGCAGCTCGCCGAGGCCCTGGCCAGTAGCACCCGCATCATCATCGTCACCATCCAGACTTTCCCGGCGCTGTTCGACACCCTGGACAAGCGTCCCCAGCTCGCCGAGGGCCACTACGCGGTAATTGCCGACGAGGCACACTCCTCCCAGACCGGCAGCTCGGCCAGCAAGCTTAAGGCGCTACTGGCGGCCGCAGGAGAGGCCACAGAGGACGACGATGGGGAGATCAGTGCCGAGATGATGCTCGATGCCGCCGTGGCCTCCCGGCGCCCCAGCGAGCGCATCAGCTACTACGCCTTCACCGCCACCCCCAAAGCCAAGACCCTGGAGCTTTTCGGTCGTCCGCCGGATCCCGAGCTGC
>NZ_JIBT01000097.1 GCF_001039575.1 Halomonas sp. PR-M31 | reverse complement strand
TGGCTACCCAGGCGGACGCAAACGGGCATATCGCGCCAGCCTTCACGAACATGGCGCCCCCAGGACGCGCCGGCGTCGTGAGGCGCTGCTGCGTCTCGCTCAGGACAATGGCCTGATCGATCCCGAGCCGGGGGCTGGCAGCTGCATGAAGACGACGACGTTCCAGCGGCGACGATCTGGAACCTGCTGATTCAGGACTACCCCGGCCATGCCGCGCTGATCCATCAATTGGGCCGTCTGGGTCGTCATCTGCCGTCTCGACTCGTCGATGACGAGGATGCCGATGCCACCACTCCCAGCTCCCAACTCAATTCACAGCTGTTTCAGCAAGCCATCGGCGAACCCGGCTGGCACAGCCTGACCGACGGCCTTGGAGAACAGATCGCGATGCTTCTCGGCCTGCTGCAAAGCGGCCAACGACTCGATCTGCTGGAAGCCTCCGCTGCCCAGCCGCGCTTCGGGGGGCCTTTATTGGCAACGATCGAGGCGGATCGCAGCCACTATCGCTTTATCGCCGTTACCCAACACGCCCGCGCCGCTGCGGAAACGCTGCGGGAGCAGCATCCCGGCATGACGCTGCTGGGCCTTGAAGACGCCGCACCCGACGGCCCGGGGGCCCAGCTGGCGCTGGTCATTCTGGACGGCTCTCTCGCCGAGACACGCACCCTGCTGGAGCGGCTGCCGGCGCATCTGGCCCCGGATGCCCACATCCTGTTACTGGGTCTGGCCGACACGAACTGGCAGCATCTGCTAGGCGCCTCGGTGGATGATCCCTTGGCAGCGCCCTGCAGCGCGGCGGACGCTCGGCAACTGCTCGAATCCCTGGGGTTCGAGGCGCCCACCCTGCTACCCCTGGAAGAAGGCGACAACGGTGCCTGCCTGCTCCATGCCCAGCCACCTGCGGCCTCGGCGGTATCGTTTGAGCCGCCCCTTGAGCAGGGCAACTGGCTAGTGATCAGCGACGCGCCGGAGCAAGGGCTGGGGGAGGCCTTGTCGATGGGACTCGATGCCCGGGGGCAGGCGGTTTTCCATCACACGGCTTCGAACGCTTCCATCAATGAGCTATTGGCGATGTTTCAGGCCGGCCAGATCATCGATCTGCGTGGCCTAGGCTGCACAAGTGGCGCAAGCCCTGTCCGGCGCTGCGCACTGGCCACCCAGTGGCTGCAAGCCCTGGAATCCTCTGCGACACCCGCCTGCCTGTGGCTGCTCACCCAAGGCGTCAGCGCGACCCTGGGTGGCGAATCGACGGCATTAGATGTGGCAGAAGATGCCGCCCTGTGGGGCTTTGCCCGCTCGCTATACAACGAGGCCGGCCCACACTCGGTGCGGCTGATCGATCTGCCCGTATCCAGTGAGCTTTCGGATGACGTACTAAGCGCCCTGCTCGACGAGCTGTGCCAACCGGATGCGGAAACGGAAGCGGTGCTGAACGACAAGGGCCAGCGCTGGGCGCCCCGTCTGGGTCTACAAGATGCCCTGGAACAACGGCATGCCGATGTGATCCAGGATCAGGCATCAACCTTGAGTTTCGAGCTGCCAGGCCAGCTGCGCCACCTGCGTTGGCAGGCCCATGCGCTGAGCGAACTCGGCGAGCATCAGGTCGAGGTGCGGGTCAAGGCCACCGGGCTCAACTTCCGGGACGTGATGTACGCCCTCGGGCTGCTCTCGGACGAGGCCATCGAACATGGGTTTGCCGGTGCCACCCTGGGGCTGGAGTTTGCCGGAGAAGTGGTGCGAGTCGGCGCCAAGGTCGAGCGCTTCAGTGCCGGAGACGCAGTGGTCGGTTTTGGCCCGGCCAGCTTCAGCGATCGGCTGATCGCGGATACCCATACCCTGGCGCCGCTGCCGGCGGGCATCGACCATGCGGCGGCGGCGACCATCCCTACCACCTTCTTCACCGTCTACTACGCCCTCAAGTATCTGGCGCGTATCGCGCCCGGCGAACGGCTGCTGATTCACGGTGCCGCCGGCGGTGTCGGGTTGGCAGCGGTCCAGATCGGCCGCTGGCTGGGGGCACAGATCTACGCCACGGTAGGCAGCGACGAGAAGCGCGACTTCCTCGAGCTGCTGGGGGTCGAGCGCCTTTATGACTCCCGTTCGCTGACCTTCGCGGAAGAGATCTTGCATGACGATCCGGAGGGCCAAGGGGTCGACGTGGTGCTCAACTCCCTGGCCGGGGAGGCGATCAATCAGAATCTGCGGGTACTGAAACCCTTCGGCCGCTTCATCGAACTGGGCAAGCGGGATTCTACGAAAATACCCATATCGGCCTGCGCCCGTTTCGCAACAATCTCAGCTACTTCGGCGTCGATTCGGACCAGCTGATGCGCGAGCTGCCGGCGCTCACCGAAACCCTGTTCTCCGAGATGATGGCGCTGTTCGCCGACGGCACCCTGACGCCGCTGCCCTATACCGTCTTCGACAGTCATCGGGTGATCGAGGCGTTCCGCTACATGCAGCAGGCGCGGCAGATCGGCAAGGTGGTGGTGACCTATGACAGCGCACCTCCCGCCGTCACCGTCAACGCCACACCGGGGCGACTGACCCTGGACCCGGAAGCCAGCTATCTGATCACCGGCGGCCTGAGCGGCTTCGGTCTTGCTACCGCAGAGTGGCTGGCGGACAAGGGCGCGCGCCATCTGATCCTGATCGGGCGCAGCGGCGCCCAACGCGAGGAGGCACAGCAGGGCATTGCCCGACTCGAGGCTCGCCGGGTGCAGGTACATGCCAAAGCCTGCGACGTCACTCGGCGAGAAGATCTCGCCACACTGCTCGATGACTGTCGTGCCAGCCTGCCGCCGCTCAAGGGCATCGTGCATGCCGCCACCGTCATCGACGATGGCCTGATCCGTAACCTCGATGAAGAACGCATCATTCGCGCCCTGGCCCCCAAGATCGACGGCGCGCGCCATCTCGATGCGCTGACCCGGGACGATGCCCTGGACTTCTTCGTGCTCTATTCCTCGGCCACCACCCTGTTCGGCAATCCGGGCCAGTCAAGCTACGTCGCCGCCAATCATTGGCTCGAAGCGCTGGCCAGGGCGCGTCACGCCCAGGGGCGACCCGCCACCTGCGTGGGCTGGGGCGCTATCGAGGACGTCGGCTTCCTGGCCCGTAATACCCAGACCCGGGATGCCCTGGTAGAGCGCCTGGGCGGTCAGGCGCTGAACTCCGCCGAGGCGCTTTCGGTGCTCGAGCAGATGCTGCTCAACGACGCTCCATTCCTGGGTGTTCTGGAACTCGACTGGCATGCCCTGGCACGCTTTCTGCCCACCGCCGACGCGCCCCGCTACGCGGAAATCGCCCGCAGCGCCGGTGACCAGCAGGCAACAAAGGGCGACGTGGATTTTCGAGCGCTGCTCGATGAGCTCGAACCGGAGGAGCTGCACGCAGCCCTGCTGACCCTGCTGCGCAAGGAGCTGGCCAAGATTCTGCTCACGGAGGAGGACAAGATCGACCCTCAGCGTTCGATCTATGATCTCGGCTTCGACTCCCTGATGGGGGTGGAGCTGGTCACCGCCCTGGAGGCCCGACTCGGCCTGCAGATCCCGGTCATGGTGCTCAGCGAGGCATCGACCCTTGCCCGCTTTGCCGACTATCTGATGCGCAAGCTTCAGGGCCAGGACGCGGACACGGGCGCCGATGAGGCAAGCAGCGACAAGGCGCTTCATCGCGCCTCGCTGATCGCCCTTCACGGCGTCGATGAGTCGCAAACGACACCTCAATACGCCGAGAGCGATGCATGAACCACACGCAAGACAACGCGCTCAAACAGCGTCTGATCCAGCAGGCGCGCCAGCGCAAGCAGCACAATCAACAGCAAGGGTCCCCGGCGACCTCTGCCTCTCGCACGGCTGCGGCGATCGATGAGCGCTTCACCCGTTTCGATCGCCAGCCGGGCTATCAGCAGCTCACCTTGATGCGCGAAGGAGGCGAGCAGTTCGGCGTGCGCAACCCTTTCTTTCGGGTCCACGAAGGCAATGCCGGCGCCACCACGGTGATCGACAACCGCGAGTGCATCAACTTCGCCAGCTACAACTACCTGGGCTTCTCCGGGCACCCAATGGTCAATCAGGCCGGCGTCGAGGCGCTTGAGCGCTACGGCAGCTCCGTGTCCGCCAGCCGCGCCGTCTCCGGCGAGCGCCCCATCCATCATGAGCTGGAAACCGCCCTGGCCGAGACCTATGAGGTGGAAGACGCCGTGGTCTTCGTCAGCGGTCATGCCACCAACGTCTCTACCCTGGGCTATCTGCTCGGCCCTCGGGATCTGATCCTGCACGACGAGTACATCCACAACAGCAGCCTGGTCGGCGCCCAGCTCTCCG
>NZ_JIBT01000096.1 GCF_001039575.1 Halomonas sp. PR-M31 | reverse complement strand
CTACCGGAATCAGCGATCTTGGCTCCTGTAGGAGCTCGCTTCAGCAAGCGATAGGGTTTTCGCCCGATAAATCGGGCTCCTACCGGAATCAGTGATCTTGGCTCCTGTAGGAGCTCGCTTCAGCGAGCGATAGGGTTTTCGCCCGATAGATCGGGCTACTACCGGAATCAGCGATCGTGGCTCCTGTAGGAGCTCGCTTCAGCGAGCGATAGGTTTTTTCGCCCGATAGACCAAGCCCCCGCAAAAAAACCACCTTCGCTTGATAAATCAACCCTCTACGAAACTGACATTTATATTCACAAAAACGCATCCTCTACGCGGAAAGAAGAGGCCCTAAAAAGCCGTTTGCCAACGTAAGCCTTTATAAGTACTTTACCCCTCTCAAAAGCACTTAAGTTCTGGGATTAAATCATTCATAAAAAATGAACAGAACCATTCCAAGCGAATCAACACCTGCCTTAATGACTGCGGGCTATATGTCTAGCGGGATCATGCGTTGGCGTATGGTTCGCTTACTGCTGGATGAATTTCATCACTGGGTAAAGCTTAGGCCCTTGAGAGCCCCCCGGGTCGATGCGGTCATTGGCTGGGGTCTTAAACCCAGCGCTACCCGCGCTCATTATCTTGCCAAGCGTAATGGACTGCCCTATATCGCCCTGGAAGACGGCTTCATTCGATCTCTGGGACTGGGGATTCACGGCTATCAGCCTCATAGCCTGGTGGTAGACAACCGGGGCATCTATTACGACGCCAGCCGGCCTTCGGATCTCGAAGCGCTGATTTGCCGGGCGGATTTCCCGAAAGCGGAGCTGCAGCGCGCTCGGATCGCCATGGACCGCCTGCGTCGGCATCGGCTGTCCAAGTACAACCACGCGCCAGACATCGCGCTGCCAGCCAGCCAGCGCCGACAGGTTCTGGTGGTGGATCAAACCTTCGACGATGCCTCAGTGGCCCACGGTCAGGCGGATGCGCAGACCTTTCACCACATGTTGGACGAGGCGATCCGCGACAATCCCGGCGCCGAGATTCTGGTCAAGCTGCACCCGGACGTCATCGCCGGCAAGAAACGCGGCTATCTGGCGGACCAGGCGCGCCGGCTCGATTGCCAGCTGATCACCCACGACCTGAACCCATGGGCGCTTTTCGATGCGGTGGACGAGGTCCATGTCGTCACCAGCCAGCTGGGATTCGAGGCGCTGATTGCGGGCAAGCAGGTGCACTGTCACGGCATGCCCTTTTTTGCCGGCTGGGGACTGACCCGGGATCGCCAGCAGTGTTCGAGACGTGGCATCGAGCGCAGCCTGGAAACGGTCTTCGCCGCGGCCTATCTGCGCTATAGCCGCTATGCCAACCCCTATACCGGCGAGCATTCGACCCTGGAAGAGACCATCGACCTGATCGCGGATCAGAAGCGTCAACGGGACCGTCTGGCCGGGCCTTGGGGCGCCTATGGCTTCGCCCGCTGGAAGCGGGCGTTTTTGCCGGACTTTCTGGGCAGCAACGCCCGGGTTCGCTTCGTCAATTCACGCCACCTGCCTTCTCCCGAACAGTCTGACGAGCGCTGGCTGGTGTGGGGTCAGAAAGCCCCGGACAGGGTAATAGCCCATTGCCGTCGTCATAATTTGCCGCTGTGGCGAGTGGAGGATGGTTTCATCCGCTCCGTAGGGCTGGGCGTGGATCTGATTCGCCCGCTCTCGCTTGCCATCGACGGTAGCGGTCTTTATTACGATGCCAGCGCCCGAAGCGATCTGGAACGGCTGCTCAACCAGACCCAGTTCGATGCTGCGCTGGTGGAGCGCGCCTATCGCTTAAGGCAGCGCCTGGTCGACGTACGTCTGACGAAATACAACCTCGTTGATCGGCGCCGTCTTTCCTTCGCCGCGGATCTGCCTTTGGACAGGCAGATACTGCTGATACCGGGGCAGGTTGAAAGCGATGCCTCCATTGCCTGCGGATCGCCGGTCATCCAACGCAATCGAGATCTGCTCGAGACGGTGCGCGAACAAAATCCAGACGCCTTCATTCTTTTTAAGCCGCATCCGGACGTGGTCAGCGGCGTGCGTTTGGGCGCCCTCGCCCCTGAGGATCAGGCGCTATTCGATCGGGAGGTCAGCGGGCAGGCCATGGTCGATCTGCTCGATGTGGTGGACGAGGTGCACACCATGTGTTCGCTGACCGGCTTCGAGGCGCTGCTGCGAGGCATCGATGTGCACACCTACGGCATGCCCTTCTATGCCGGCTGGGGACTGACCCAGGACAGCCTGGAAGAACCCCGGCGCCAGCGGCGACTCAGCCTGGACGAACTCGTGGCCGGAGTGCTGCTGCTTTATCCGATTTATGTCGATCCCAATAGCGGCCACGTCTGCAACGCGGAAACCGTGGTGAGTTTGCTGGAACAGCAGTGTGCCGAAGGACGCGGTCCTTCGTTCAAGACTCGGCTGTATCGCGGCTATCGCTCGATTTTCACAAGAAGGCACTGACGCCGGATGCAACGACGCTCTTTCCTGCTCCTGCAAGGAGTCTGCTCCCCCTTTTTCCTGCGTCTGGCACAGCGCCTCGCGGAAAGGGGGCATCGCGTGGTCAAGGTCAACTTCACCGCCGGGGACAGCCTCTATGCCGGGCACGGAGCAGACACCCATTCCTTTCGCGGCCCACTGGAAGAACTCGACGATTTCGTGGAAACGCTGTGGACGCGCTACGCCATTACCGACCAGGTGCTCTTCGGCGACTGCCGGGCGGTGCATCGTTCCCTGGTGGAGGGCGCTCGCCGGCACGGCATTCGCAACCATGTCTTCGAGGAAGGATATTTTCGCCCTTTCTGGGTGACCCTGGAGCGCGAAGGCGTCAACAGTCACTCGCTATTGCCCCGGGACCCCCATTGGTATAGCGAGATGGCCCATGGTTTGCCTGAGCCTGCCAATCCCCGGCACTTCGACAATCCGTTTCGCGTGCGCGCCCTGCATGACGTCTGCTATCACCTGGCGGGGCTGGGTAACCCCCTGGCCTATCCGCACTATCGTACCCATGCGCCGGTAACCGCCCCCCTGGAATACACCGGCTATGCCTGGCGATTCGCTCGACTGCCCTACTTCAAGCGTCGCGATGCCAAACGCATCGAGCGCCTGCTGGCCTTTGGAAAACCCTTTTATCTGCTGCCGCTTCAACTCAACGGCGATGCTCAGATTCAGCGCCACTCGCCCATCAAGAGCATGCGGGGGCTGATCGAGCGGGTCATGCACTCTTTTGCCTGCCATGCCCCCAGCGACAGCCTGCTGGTGATCAAGAACCACCCTCTGGACATGGGGCTAGTCGACTATGCGCGTCACATTCGCAGGCTCACAAAAGAGTTGGCCCTCGAGTCCCGGGTCGTCTATCTCGAGTCCGGCAACCTGGAGGCTATTCTGAAACAGGCCGTCGGCACCGTGACCGTCAATAGCACCGTGGGCAACGTCGCACTCGGCATTGGCTGCCCCACCCTGGCCCTGGCGGACCCTATTTACCGCATGCGGGGCCTGACCCATTGCGGCGATCTGAACGGCTTCTGGCAGACGCCGATGCGCCCCGATGCGCGGCTGTTCGAGCAGTTTCGTCGGGTCGTCGTTCACACGACTCAGATCAACGGCGGCTTTTATTGCCGTGATGGCATCGCGATGACCGTGGACAACGCTATGGGCATTCTCGAGGCCGATCAATCACCCCTGGAGCGCTTGCTATGCCAGCCGCTTCTTCAGCGCCTCGCATCCTGATCACCGGTGCCACCGGGGCGATCGGTGGCGCCCTGGCCCGACAGTACGCAGGGCCGGAGGTGCGTCTTTTCCTGCACGGTCGTCAGCAGGCGTCGCTGCGCGCCCTTGCGGATGTTTGTCGAGACAAAGGCGCCGAGGTGACCACGTCCAGTATCGATCTGTGCGACGACGAGGCGCTGCTTGCCTGGCTTGAGCAGCTCTGCGAGCCGGAGCCGCCGACCCTGGTCATTGCCGGCGCCGGCATGAACATCAGCCACGCGGATGACGGCACTGGCGAACGCTGGCAGGACGCCAGCGACCTGCTGGCCATCAACCTGCGCGCGCCCATGGCGATGCTCAACTATCTGGCGCCGCGCATGCGCCGTCGGGGTCACGGCCAGCTGGTGCTGATGAGTTCCCTGGCCGCCTACCATGGCCTGCCCATGATCCCCAGCTACAGCGCCAGCAAGGCCGGCATCAAGGCCTATGGCGAGGCGCTGCGCGGCTGGCTGGCGCCCTATGGCGTCGGGGTCAGCGTGGTCATGCCCGGCTACGTCAGCTCTCGTATGTGCCATGCCATGCCCGGTCCCAAGCCGTTTCTGTGGCAGCCGGAGCGGGCCGCACGCCTTATCCGGCGCGGTGTTGCCCGCAACCGGGCTCGCATCAGCTTTCCCTTCCCCCTCGACTTTGCCTGCTGGTGGCTGGCGGTGCTGCCCGCGGGTCTCGCCCAGCGCTTTCTCAAATGGTTCAACTATGGAGAGCCGGCCTCGTGATGATCGCCCTGGGGCTTCCGGCGCTCGTCAGTCTGATCCTGACCACGGCCCTGGAAGGGTTGCTCAGGCCTCGACCCCGAGCGCTATGGCGGCGTTCGCTTTCCTGCGTGCTGATTCATCTGGGCACCTGGGGAATTCATTACGCCCTCTGGGTGGCGCTGGTTCAGCGCCCCTGGTTTGCGCTGGTGATTAACGCAGCCCTGCAGCTGGTCATCATTCAGGTCAACAACGTCAAATCCGCGTCCTGCGGGAGCCTTTCCTGTATCAGGATTTCGACTATTTCATCGATGCCATTCGCCATCCCCGGCTCTACGTTCCTTTTTTCGGCATCAAACTTACCATCGCAGCCAGCCTGGCGGGACTGACGGCCATCGTGACCGGCTTTGCGGTTGAGCCTTCGCTGTTTTCAAGCGATGACTGGGGTAGCGCTCTGTTTGCGCTGACAGGGCTGGGCCTGCTGTCGCTGGTTGTCTTGAGATTCGGTCTGATTGGACGCTCCAACTGTACGCTCGATATCACGTTCAACCCCAGCCGAGACCTTGTTCGGCAAGGGCTATTCGCCTATCTGTGGGCTTACGGCCTGCTGGCCCAGCGCCCACTCGATGACGCCCATTCGCCGGCAGGCTTCATCCGGCTGCTGACATCCTCGATGCGCGATGCAGAACATCTGCCTCATGTGATCGCGGTGCAGAGCGAGTCCTTCTTCGATCCGCGCCCCTGGCAAGACAATATCGCGCCGGAAGTGCTGAGCGCCTATGACCGGTTGTCGCGTCAGGCGCTAAGTCGTGGCCGACTACAGGTACCTGCCTGGGGGGCCAACACCGTGCGCACCGAGAGCGCCTTCCTGACAGGCCTGACCCCGGAGGCACTTGGGGTGCATCGCTTCAACCCTTATTCCCAATTGTCCCGCCGATCGATGCCCAACCTGGCGGCTCAGCTCGCATCGCTGGGGTATCGCACCCTGTGCATACATCCCTATCCGGCCAGTTTCTATCTGCGTGACAAGGTCTATCCGCGTCTCGGCTTCGAGGGTTTTCTTGATATCGAGGCGTTCTCGACGGCGGACAAGGAGGGCCAGTACATCGGTGACATGGCCCTTGCGCGCAAGGTCGAAGAGTGTGTGATGGATGCGGACCCGCGCCCGCTGTTCGTCTTCATCATCAGCATGGAAAACCACGGCCCGCTGCATCTCGAACGTCCCGACCCGGACAGCGCCCGGTGCTGGTATCGCCGCCCGCCCCCGCAAGGCTGCGACGACCTGACGGTCTATCTGCGTCATCTGCACAATGCGGATCGCATGATCGATTCCCTGGCGAAGACACTGGAACAGGCCTCCCGCCCCGGGCTGCTGTGCTGGTACGGCGACCATGTGCCCATCATGCCCAAGGTCTATGCCCGGCTCGGCGAACCGGACGGACTGACGGATTACCTGCTGTGGTCGACGTGCCACCAGACAAGTGCTCGTCACAACGCTCTTAACGACACCCGTCACAACGCTCATTACAACCATAAAGAGCCCCTCGCCGCGGATGCCCTCGGCGTGCTGCTGCTGGATACCCTGCTGGACATGAGCGCATCGCCACCCCCCACAGGCCGTGCCGTCAAGCAGCCGGCGACGAACAAGGAGTCACCATGAACAAACGTGTGGCCATCATTGGCGCCGCCCATCGTTTTCCCGGCGCAGACAGCACCGAGACCTTCTGGCAGGCACTCAGAGAGCAGCGGGATCTTGTAAGCTGCGTGGCCCCGGATCGCTGGGGGCAGGAAGCGTTCCATCATCCGGACAAGCAGCAGCCGGGCACCAGCTACAGCTTCGCCGCGGGCAGCCTTGGCGACATTTCCGGATTCGATGCGGGCTTCTTCGGCATTTCCCCTCGGGAGGCGGCGCAGATGGACCCCCAGCAGCGCCTGATGCTGGAGATGACCTGGGAAGCCATGGAAGATGCTGGTGTCGCACCGCAGACGCTGCGGGGCAGCCAATGCGGCGTCTATGTGGGCGTGGCGAGTCTTGATTACTCCTATCGCATGGCGGACGACATGGCGGCGATCGATACCCCGACCGCCACGGGCAACACGTCCAGCATCGTCTCCAATCGCATTTCCTATCTGTTCGATCTGCACGGTCCCAGCCTGTCTCTCGACACCGCCTGCTCCTCGTCCCTGGTCGCCTTTCACCAGGCCTGCCAGGCCATACGCGCCGGCGAGACGGATATCGCCCTGGCCGGGGGCATTAGCCTGCATCTGCATCCCTACGGCTTCATCATCTTCTCCAAGGCCAGCATGCTCTCGCCGACCGGGCGCTGCCGGGTGTTCGACGCCGACGGCGACGGCTATGTGCGCTCGGAAGGCGGCGGCATGTTCCTGCTCAAGGACTACGACAAGGCCGTGGCGGACGGGGATCGCATTCTTGCGCTGGTGGCCGCCAGCGGCGTCAACACCGACGGCGACAAGGCCGGTCTCACCGTGCCCAACGCCGATGCCCAGGTTGCACTGATGACCGACACCCTGGCCCGGGCTGGCCTCGATGCGGAGGATCTCGACTACCTCGAGGCCCACGGCACCGGCACCGCGGTGGGCGACCCCATCGAGGCCCGGGCCATTGGTACCGCCATTGGCCAGAAGCGCTCGCGCCCGCTACCCATCGGCTCCGTCAAGAGTAACCTGGGCCATCTGGAAACCGCCTCCGGCGTCGCGGGCCTAGCCAAGGCGCTCTATGCCCTGCGCTTTCGCGAGGTGCCGGCGACCATCGGCATCAAGATCCTTAATCCGCGCATCGACTTCAAGGGCTGGAACCTGGAGGTGGTCACCCGCGCCCAGCCCCTCAAGCCCGAGGGCGATCTGACCATCGGCGTCAACTCCTTCGGTTTCGGCGGTGCCAACGCCCATGTGATTGTGCAAAGCCCACCGACGCCGGCAATCGATCGACAAGATTGCCATGCAAGCGACGATGCAGACGCTGCCTTGCCGATTCGCCTGTCTGCCCGCAGCGAAGATGCCCTGCGCCAGAGCGCTCGGCAGCTCAGCGAATATCTGGGGCAGCGCGACATTCCGCTGCCTGATCTGGCCTACAGCCTTTACCATCGTCGCGAGCAGCATCCCTACGGCGCCCTGCTGTTTGCCGGGGATACCGCCCAGGTCGTGGAACAGCTGGACCGCTTCGCCGAAGGCGACGACTCGAGCGAGGTCGTCACCGGCCAGCGCATCATTGAGGCCCAAGGTCCGGTCTTCGTCTACTCCGGCAACGGCTGCCAGTGGGCGACCATGGGCAAGACCTTGCTTGCGACCTCATCGGTGTTCGCCGCCGCCATCGACGAGGTGGATGCGCTGTTCCAGCAGCATGCAGACTTCTCGCTGCGTGCGGAGCTGGAAGGCCGCAATGGTACAGAACACAGCGGTGAAGAACGCGACGATTACGGGCGCAGTAACGAAGAACGCCTGGCCGCCACCGAAATCGCCCAGCCGGCGCTGTTTGCCCTGCAGGTGGGCTTGACCCGTCTGCTCGAGGCGGAAGGTATTACGCCTACCCAGGTCACCGGTCACAGCGTCGGTGAAGTGGCTGCGGCCTGGGCCTGCGGCGCCCTGAGCCTGTTTGATGCGGTCAAGGTCATCTACCTGCGCAGCGCCTGGCAGGGGCAGACCCGCGGGCAAGGTGGGATGACCGCCGTTGGGCTGGGCTTTGATGACATTCAGCCCTGGCTGGAAGATCCTCGTTTTCAGCGCGTGTCCCTGGCGGGCATCAACAGCCTTCGCGGCGTGACCCTGGCCGGCGATACGGATGTCCTGGATCGTCTTGAAAAAAGTCTCGCCGCCGAGCGCTTCGTCGCCAAGCGTCTGCCCCTGGATTACGCCTTTCACAGCCCTGCCATGGACGGGATTCGGGAGGGGGTCATCGACGCGCTTGCGACACTTATGCCCCGAGCCGGAACGATACCCTTCGTCTCGACGGTCAGCGGTGGGTTGCTCGACGGCGAAGCGCTGGACGCGAACTACTGGTGGCGCAACATTCGCGAACCGGTGCGTTTTCAGGCCGCCATCGAGGGCCTGATCGAGGATGGTGCCAACGTCTTCATCGAGATCGGCGCTAATCCGATCCTGCGCCGCTATCTAAACGACATGCTCGCCACCCGGCAGCGCTCCGGGGTCGTGATTGATACGTTATCCAAAAAGGCGGATGCCGCCGAGGCCATGACTCGCTGCATCGCCCAGACCCTGCTCAGCGGTGTGCCGCTTGCGGCCACACGGCACTTCCAGACCCCTGGCGCCTTCGTCGATCTACCCCACTACCCCTGGCAGCGGGAGCGCTACTGGGTGCGTCCCACCAGTGAATCCCAGGGCTTGATGGCGCGTCACTACGAGCATCCGCTACTCGGCTATCGTCTTGCCCAACAGGAGCTGACCTGGGAAAGCCAGCTCGACGCCAAGCGTCTGCCCTGGCTGGGGGATCATGTGGTGGGGGAAGCCGTCGTCTTCCCCGGAGCCGGCTATGTGGAGCTTGCCCTGGCCGCGGCCCAGGCTTGGAAGGCGCAACCGCTTATCGATCTCGAATCTCTGGAAATTCATGGCCCAATGCTGCTCGACGCGCCCCATGGCAAGCGCATGCGTCTCGACATTCAAGACACGGATGGACGCTTGCGTATTCGCAGTCGCGAACCCGCAAGCGACGAGCCCTGGGCCCTTAATGTCAGCGCCCGGCTGCTCATCCAGAGCCGGGGGCTTTCACTAAAGCGTACAGCGCCAACCTTGCCGACCAGAGCACCGGACTTCGACCGGGAGCAGCATCTGGCCCTGACCCAACATATTGGCCTGGCCTACGGCCCGGCCTTTCAGACCATCAGCCATGGCTGGCTGGAAGATGAGAGCACCATCATCGGCGCTGTCGATCTACCGGCAGCGATTCGCGAGACTCAACAAGCGTGCCTGCTGCCCCCGGGCATTCTCGACGGCGCCTTTCAGCTGTTCATCCCCTTGCTGGCCCAGGAGTTGCGCCAGGCCGGCGGCCTGGCCTTCGTACCGGTGCGCCTGGAGCGTTTGCAAATGCGCCTCGACGCCGGCGAGCCCGCGCTTGTTCGGGTGCGCCTGACATCCCGAGCGCCACACTCGCTATGCGCTAACGTCGAGCTTTTCGATGCCGGAGGTCAAGCCATTGCGGTCATCGAGAGCGCTCGCTTCAAGGCGGTGCGTTTGAAGCAGCCAAGCCGTCAGCGCTTGCGCTATCTCGATCATCGGCTGGTGCCGGCGCCGCGCCGTGCGCCGCCTCTACCTCTTGCGGCGGACCAGCTGACCCGGGCCTCGAGGCGCTGTCCCTGACCTATCGTCAGGCGACGGGCTCGCGCTATGCAGGCGAGATCGAACCCTGCTCGACGCCATGGTGCTGGCGTTTCTGCGCGAGGCCTTGGCTACCCAGGCGGACGCAAACGGGCATATCGCGCCAGCCTTCACGAACATGGGCGCCCCCAGGACGCGCCGGCGTCGTGAGGCGCTGCTGCGTCTCGCTCAGGACAATGGCCTGATCGAATCCCGAGCCGGGGGCTGGCAGCTGCATGAAGACGACGACGTTCCAGCGGCGACGATCTGGAACCTGCTGATTCAGGACTACCCCGGCCATGCCGCGCTGATCCATCAATTGGGCCGTCTGGGTCGTCATCTGCCGTCTCGACTCGTCGATGACGAGGATGCCGATGCCACCACTCCCAGCTCCCAACTCAATTCACAGCTGTTTCAGCAAGCCATCGGCGAACCCGGCTGGCACAGCCTGACCGACGGCCTTGGAGAACAGATCGCGATGCTTCTCGGCCTGCTGCAAAGCGGCCAACGACTCGATCTGCTGGAAGCCTCCGCTGCCCAGCCGCGCTTC
>NZ_JIBT01000095.1 GCF_001039575.1 Halomonas sp. PR-M31 | reverse complement strand
GGTGACAACGGCGGCGGCGATACTGGCGGTGGCGATAACGGCGGTGGTGATAACGGCGGCGGCGATACTGGCGGTGGCGATAACGGCGGTGGTGATAACGGTGGTGGTGATAACGGCGGTGGCGACAACGGTAGTGGTCAAGTCACCGTAGAAGAAGCCGTACAAGCCTACAACGATTTCAAGCTACTTGAACGTAAGTACCAGGACGCCAACAACGAACTGACCAAAGCCTTCAACGAAGGCGCCTCTCAGGAGGTTAAAGACAGTCTGAAAGCAGACCTTGCTACTGCCAAGGCGAACGCAATCGACGCCTTTACCCTGACTGAATACAACCCGAATAACGCTAGCGGCTTCTACGGCGAGTTGACCGGTGAGCTTGAAGCCCTGGAAGATCAGGTGGAAGCGAACGGCGGCAGCTTCATTACCGTCGACGGAAACCAGACTGCAGTTGCCGGCGACGGCGAAGAGGGCGGTTTGGTGCGTATGATGATGCTCGACGAATCCGAGACAGTTAGCTTCCAGGGTTTTGAAAGCACCACATCCAACGAACCTGAGGCGTTCGACACCGATGCAAGCGACAGTTTCGCGCCGGCAGCTCAGGCTTACGCCAGCGACGCGGCAAGCATTGCCGCAAGCAGCGCAGACGCGGACGTCGACGTAATGGGTGTCGGCCACGACTCGATCGACACCATTGCCTGATAGCGAAGCCCGCAACAATAACTGAACCATTACAGAAGAAAATTGCAGCAACCTTCAAACCGGCGCCACTCTGGCGCCGGTTTTTTTGTGTCGTTGTAGACGTTTGCGTCAGTGAGCGATAGGGTTTTCAGCTATCGCCCGATAAATCGGGCTCCCACCGCACCAATGCCACCGCTGCCTGTAGGAGCTCACTTCAGTGAGCGATAGGTGCTTTGGTCTATTCGGAAGACTATTCGTCGAGTCAGCGGTCTGGTATATGGCGTTATCCGGCGTCATAGTGGGTTCAATGGGCGGGCGTTTGCCAGCCGAGCCAAAGTGTCCCTGAAGGAGTACAAGCCATGAATGGATATGAAGTGTTTTATCTCATCGCCTGCGCTGGCTTCGGTCTTGGCTCTTACTGGCTGTATCGCACGGCGCGAAAGTTCGAAAAGCAGCACCACGAATAAACACGGTATAGCATCGAGCCATTGTCTTAACGATTCCAGCATCTTCTCAACCGGCGCCTACTCAGGCGCCGGTTTTTTGCATCTTTGTAGGTCTTGTTTCAGCGAGCGATAGGGTTTTCAGCTATCGCCCGGTAAACCGGGCTCCTACCACACCAGCGCCACCGCTTTATGTAGGAGCTCACTTCAGTGAGCGATGGGGCTTCATTTGATGGACTCTTCGTCGAGCCATTGTCCTAACGATTCCAGCGTCTACTCAACCGTCGCTGCTCTAGGGGCCTTGCGCCCTTGTAACAGCCCTTCGGTGCTCAGATCCTCGTCAAGATCGGGCCAGTGAATGCCGTACCCGGCCCCGGCCAATTCCCAGTGACTGCGCTGCGCCGGGGTAGCGTTAGCCAAGCGCGGATACCACGCCAGTGGTACACCAATCGTGCGGCCGTCCATCAACTCGACCGTTAGGCGGTCATCATCGACGTTGACGGACATGACCCGCAGGTCGGTGTCAGAGATCAAAGAATGCATCCCAAGCCTCCTGTAGCGTCTCCTGATGTTCTTTTTCCACGGCTAGCCCTGCACAGGTCTTTATTCTGCAGGCGCATCGATATCAGTCCATTTCCCAAGGGTTGATGGTGCCGATGCCCAGCGTCTCGAAATCTTTTATGTTACGTGTCGCCAAGACCGCTTCATGCCGGATGCAGATAGCCGCAATTTGCGCATCCGCCATCTGGACTTGCCTGCCTGCGCTCTCGCTGGCCGCGACTTGCTCTGCATAGTGAACCGCAGCCTCGCTATCAAACGACAGAATGCGACCGGCAAACTCTTCTTCGAACATTGCCGCTGCCATGGCGGCGAGGTCACGCTTGCGCTTGCCGCCGGGTAGACGCTCGATGCCATAAAGGATTTCAGCAACCGTGATCGCTGAAATGGTCACAGCTGTCGAGTTCTGACGATCCAGCCAATTGACGACCCGATCGTCTGGTACAGGCCGCATCAACTCGGATAGCACGTTGGTATCAAGGACAATCATGCATCGAATCCCGGATCACGGGGCTTATCGGATCTGGATGGTAAGTCCAGTTCGATGCCTCCCGCATCCGCGAATCGCTCGCGTATGCGAGTCCCTAGCCCTGTTGTTGAAGTCTGGTTCAGCGCGCCGCGCAGAATAATGCGGGCTTCCTCTTCCATGGAATGGCCATGCCTAGCCGCTGCCATGCGAAGCTGAGCTTTTAGCTGCTCGTCTAGATTGCGGATCGTGATTGATGCCATCTTGATTTCCTCTTATGCCTGCAATGCAATCAATGCTAGCACGAAAGCCACCAAGCGTTTTCATGCCCGGCGATAGGGCGCCAGCCATCGCCCGATAAACCGAGCCCCGCCGCACCATCACCTCCGCTTTTTGCAGGAACTCACTTCAGTGAGCGATAGGGTTTGCAGCCATCGCCTGATAAATCGGGCTCCCACCGCACCAGCGCTACCGCTTTTTGTAGGCGCTCACTTCAGTGAGCGATAGAGCATCAGCCATCGCCCGATAAATCGGGCTCCTACCCAACCAATGCCACCGCTTCATGTAGGAG
>NZ_JIBT01000094.1 GCF_001039575.1 Halomonas sp. PR-M31 | reverse complement strand
CTCCCTGGTGATGTCTGCGGCATTGCTGACCCTGGCTTGTTCACTGCTCATATTCGGACCGCTGTCCGATGCCATCGGACGCGATCGCATCATGCGGTTTACCCTGCTGGCGGCGGCGCTCTGTTCGCTGTCGCTGATGTTCGTCGATGATTTCATGCTGCTGCTCCTGGTGCGTGCGCTTCAAGGCTTGGTACTGGGAGGACTGCCGGCAGTGGCCATTGCCTGGATGGGGGACGAATTCGATCATCGAGCCCTGATGCTGGCGGTGGGGCTTTATATCAGTGCCAATACTCTAGGGGGGATCGGTGGGCGAGTGGTAGGCGGCTTTGCCGGGGAATATGGGGGATGGCACGCAAGCTTTATGGCAGTAGGGCTGCTTAGCCTGGCTTGTGTCGCGGTCTTCTGGTGGCTATTGCCAGCGGCACGCAGCTTCGAGTCACGGCCGTTTCGTCTGAAGGTTGCCCTCAAGGCCCTGGCCGATCACCTGCGCAATCCGCTGCTGCTCTCTGCCTATTTGATTGGCGGGCTCAATTTCTTCATTTTCATCAATCAATACAGCTACATCACTTTTCGCCTGCACGAAGCGCCTTACGCCCTGTCGATGCAGTGGCTGGGCATGATCTTCGTGACTTATCTGGGCGGCACCCTGGGGTCGGCGCTATCCGGCAGGCTGTCCCAGCGCCTACCTCAGCCGATATGCATGATGGTGGGTATCCTGATCCTGATGGGCGGCACTCTGGTGACACTGAGCGCATCCCTGCCAGTCATTTTGCTGGGCCTCGTGATCAACGCCTTTGGTTTCTTTCTGTGCCACTCCATGGCGTCGAGCTGGGTGGGGCGCCAGGCAACCCACTCCCGGGGCAGCGCCACGGCGCTCTATCTCGTGTTCTATTATCTCGGGGCAAGCTCGGGGGGTTCTATCTCGAGCCATTCTGGAGCATGGCCGGCTGGCAGGGGATAGCACTGGCTTCCTGGCTGGTGCTGGCAGGAACGTTGAGCCTGGCTATCTGGCTATGGCGCCGAACGGCGCCATAGCCAAGGCATCGTTACAGGAACGGTATCGAAGACACTACTTGCTGCCGGGCAGTCCTGCCTGGTCGCCCCAGATTTCCTTCAGCCGGTCGGTGCGGCCACAGCCCGCCTTGTAGAAGCGATAGCGCACCGGGTTCTTCTTGTAGTAATCCTGATGGTAGCCTTCTGCTTTCCAGAATTGACTGGCGGGAACGATCTGGGTGGCGATCGGCTGACCGAAGCGCTCTTCCAGTTCTTTCTTGGTTTTCTCGGCCAGGCTTTTTTGCTCATCGTTCTGATAGAAAATGGCGCTGCGATACTGGGCACCGCTGTCGCAGAACTGGCGATTCTCGGCGAAGGGGTCGATGTTGTGCCAGAAGGCTTCCAGCAGGGTGGCATAGTCCACGGTCTGCGGGTCGTATTCGACCTCCACGGCCTCGGTGTGCTGGGTCTCGCCTCGGGAAACCTGTTGATAGCTGGGGTTTGACTTTTCGCCACCGGTGTAACCGGACGTGGTAGCCTTGACCCCCTCGATTTCATCGTAGGCCTCTTCCATGCACCAGAAGCAGCCTCCGGCGAAGACTGCGGTGGCATCTTCGGCCTGGGTTTTCTCGTCTTGGGTTTTCTCGGCTAGGGCAAGAGTGGGAAGGGCAGACGCTGCTAGTGTCAACGCCAACGGAAGCAGTAACTTGCGCACATCGTTCTCCATGAATGGATTTTGTAGGGTACTGATTGGAAACGTTTTGCCTTGTCTAGTTCCTTGATGCAATCTTTCTTTACCGTCGACGATGATATGTAAGGTTTGATCGCTACCTACGACGGTATTGAAACCTGACGTAAAAACCCATGCTCAACCACTATCTTTTTGATCGATACTCTTTCCATCACCGCCTTATCAATTTGCGTCCAAGGGAGACTATAAATTGAACCGAAAGCGTCTAATCATTCTCGCCGTCATCGTTCTGGCAATCGTTTTATTCTTTGTCAGTGGCGCCAATGAAGCGCTGACCCTGGACAACATCAAGAATCAGCAGGCTCGTTTTCAAAGCTGGTTCGTCGCGGACCCATGGCTGGTAGCCGGTGGCTTCTTTGCCATCTATGTGGCCATGGCAGCGCTGTCGTTACCTGGGGCGGCATTGCTGACCCTGCTCGCCGGGGCACTGTTCGGGCTGGGTTGGGGGCTTCTAATCGTCTCTTTCGCCAGTGCCATCGGCGCGACCCTGGCTTTTCTCATTGCGCGGCTTCTGGCCCAGAAGCCGCTGGAACGGCGCTTTTCTCGTCAGCTTGCCAGCATCAATCGTGGCATCGATCGGGAAGGCGCCTTTTATCTGTTCACCCTGCGTCTGGTACCGATCTTTCCTTTCTTCATCATCAACCTGGTGATGGGGTTGACCCGCATGCGCACCCTGACATTCTACTGGGTCAGTCAGGTGGGCATGCTGCCGGGCACTCTGGTCTACGTGAATGCTGGCCAAGAGCTGGGAGAGTTGCAAAGCCTTGGTGGCATTCTCTCACCGGGTCTGATTGCTTCTTTCGTGCTGATCGGCATTTTCCCCTTGCTGGCGCGCTGGATCGTGGATCTCGTCAAGCGTCGTCGAATAGCGCGCCGCTATGGCAAACCTCAGGGGTTCGATTACGACATCGTGGTGATCGGCGCCGGTTCTGCGGGGCTGGTGGCAAGCTACATTGCTACCGCGGTCAAATCCCGGGTGGCCCTGATTGAACGAGATCGCATGGGAGGGGATTGTCTTAATACCGGTTGTGTGCCCTCCAAGGCGCTGATTCGCGCCTCGCGCATTGCCCAGACGGTGCGGGACGGCGAACGCTTCGGTATTCACGCCGAAAAGCCGCGGATCGATTTCAAGCAGGTCATGACCCACGTGCACCGGGCGATAGACGAGATTGCACCCCACGACAGCCCGGAACGCTATGAGTCCCTGGGCGTTGAGGTGATCAAGGGCGAGGCTCGCCTGCAAACTCCTTGGGAAGTGCGGGTCGATGAACGGGTATTGACCACTCGACATGTGATCATTGCCAGCGGCGCACGGCCCAAGGTGCCTGAGCTGCCCGGACTCGATTTGATCAAGGTGCTGACCTCGGAAAACCTCTGGCAGCTGGATACATTGCCCGGACGGTTGGCGGTTTTGGGGGGTGGTCCCATTGGCTGTGAACTAGGTCAGGCCTTTGCCCGGCTCGGCAGCCGGGTCACGATAGTGCAGCAGGCCGACCAGCTGCTGCCCCGAGAAGATGCAGATGTCGCCGAAGTGCTGCTTACACAGATGCGCAGCGAAGGTATCGAAGTGCGCCTTGGCTCTACCGCCACTGCAATAGAACCAGGGCCGAGTCATGGCGATGACGGCAAGGTACTGGTCATCGAGCATGATGGAGAAACCCAGCGTCTGGTCTTCGATCGTCTGCTGGTGGCCGTCGGTCGGGAAGCCAACGTCACGGGTCTAGGGCTGGAAGGTTTGGGCATCGGTACCAACGCTCGAGGCACGCTGGACGTGGATGAGACCCTGCGCAGCCTACACCCCAACATCTGGGCCTGTGGCGATGTGGCGGGGCCTTATCAGCTGACTCATGCCAGCGCCCATCAGGCCTGGCACGCTACGGTCAACGCGCTGTTCGGCGAACTCAAGCGCTTTCGCGTCAACTACCGCAACATGCCGGCGGTGACCTTCACCCAACCGGAGGTGGCCCGGGTAGGGCTTAATGAGCGCGACGCCATGGCTCAGGACATTGCCTTCGAGATCACCCGCTATGAGTTTGCCGAACTCGATCGCGCCATCGCCGAAGGCGAAACCACGGGTTTCATCAAGGTGCTCACGGTGCCGGGCAAGGATCGCATTCTGGGGGCAAGCATCGTTGGCGATCACGCCGGAGAGCTACTGGCGGAATTTACCCTGGCCATGACCCAAGGCATTGGCCTCAACAAGCTGCTGGGTACGATCCATCCTTACCCGACCTTCTCGGAAGCCGCCAAGGCAAGCGCCGGACTATGGAAGAACGCCCACAAGCCGGAGCGGGTGCTGGGCTGGCTCGAGCGTTATTTTGCCTGGCGCCGGCACGGTCGCGATCATGGTCGTAAATAGCCAACAGTCGTGAATGAAACGGCGTTGAAAGCGATGAGAAGAGAAGTGGGGTAGCGCATGCTCGATCGCTGGTCGATGCGCTGGGTGCAGCCGCCGTTGACTCGGTTTGCGGCAGCGCTGGTCAAACGTCGGATCACACCGGATCAGGTAACGCTGCTCGGTTTCGTGATCGGGCTGCTGGCGCTACCGCTGCTAGCCATGCAAGCCTACGGCGCCGCGCTGGGGGTCATTTTACTCAATCGCCTGATGGACGGGGTGGATGGGGCTCTGGCGCGACATACTCAGACCAGCAGCGATGCCGGTGGCTTTTTGGATATCGCACTGGATTTCGTGTTCTATGCGGCGGTAGTGCTGGGCTTTGCCCTGGCCAATCCCAATGCCAACGCCTTGGCTGCAACGCTTTTACTGTTTGCGTTCATGGGCACCGGCAGCTCGTTTCTGGCCTTTGCGATCATGGCAGCCAAACATGATATCGAGCGGCCACATTTTACTCATAAAGCGTTTTTCTATCTCGATGGGCTAACCGAGGGTACCGAAACGATTCTGGCTTTTGTCGCCTTTTGCGTTTGGCCCCAGCATTTTGCGCTACTGGCGATCGTGTTCGCTGTCGCCTGCCTCATCACCACAGCGACCCGGCTCTGGGGTGGCTATCGTACGCTCAAGCATCTCGAATCGAAAAGGACAGCATCATGAGAACGCTGCAACTGGCGGGACGATACGGGACGGCAGGATTGATGTTGATGATGGCACCCGATGCAGGCGCTCAGTCGCTCGAGTTCAGCGCGTCAGATATCGCCGCCTGGCCAACACGCTCCTTCGAGGGTGAAACCCGTTATTCTCTGGTCACGCAGGCAGGGCAGCAGGTGCTTCAGGCCGAAGCCAACGCTCAGGCTTCCGCCAAGTATCTGGAACGTGAGATTGATTTGACCGAGACGCCGTATCTACATTGGTGCTGGAAGGTTGGGGATATCTACCAAGGGCTTGACGAGACCACCAAGGCAGGAGATGACTATCCCGCAAGAGTGTATGTGGCGTACAAGACAGGAATTTTGCCCTGGCAGGTACAGGCGGTGAACTACGTCTGGTCCAACAATCAGCCGGTCGGTACGCAATGGATAAATGCCTTTACCGAGCGGGCTCAGCTGCTGGCCCTGCAAAGCGGTCGGCGGCATATCGGGCAATGGGTTGCGGAGGTGCGTGATGTACGCGAAGACTTCAGTAAACTGTTTGGCAATAGGCCGAACGAGGTCAATGGAGTGGCATTGATGAGTGACGGTGACAATGCAGGAGGCAATGCCACTGCGTGGTTCAGTCAATTAGGCTTTTCTTCATCATCTCAAGCGCCGGCATGCCCCGATCAGTCGCAATAGCGGCTGGCTAACAGATTTAAATGCAAAAAGAGGTGGCCGTAGCCACCTCTTTTTTAATGCAATTTCAATGCAATCCGAACACGTGATCAGTGTTCGTGGTCGCCTTCGCCATGCACGTGACCATGCTCGACTTCTTCCTGAGTCGCGTCGCGCACTTCAGAAATTTCAACGTCGAAATTCAGCTTCTGACCTGCCAGAGGATGATTGCCGTCAACGGTGACGGTATCGCCTTCTACTTTGGTCACGGTGACCATCAACGGGCCACCTTGGGTCTGTGCCTGAAACTGCATGCCTGGCTCGATGGATTCCACTCCCTGGAAAGAATCCCGCGGCACCTCTTGAACCAGTGCGGGCTGATTTTCCCCGTAGCCTTCTTCAGGAGTAACCGTTACTTGCAGTTTGTCGCCATCCTGGCGTCCTTCCAGTTCCTTTTCCAGGCCCGGAATGATATTGCCGGAACCATGAAGATAGGTAAGCGGTTCACGGCCTTCCGAACTATCCAATACTTCACCGGAATCGTTGGTCAACGTGTAATGAAATGCGACAACTGAGTTCTGCGCAATCTGCATGTTAAGGTGAACCTTTCGACAAGATATGTGCCTTCAATGGTAACGTGCCATTCTCAGCCTGTCAGGGTGTGCAAAGAATTTTCATGCGCGAGGGATTCTAAATGACGATGATTCAAGAATGAATCTTTCAACTGACAGTGAGGGTAATACGCCTGTCGCTATTGCACGGACAAGAAGGGCTGGAGTACCCTGCCGTCACCTTTTAAAGCCCTCTATTCTTCCCCTTCAGGAGTAACATCATGACTGCGACCTTGATTTGGCTGATCGCCTTCGCCCTCATTCTGACGCTGATAGTGAAAGGGTGGGACGGAGAGTTGGGCAAATTCTTTGAACGCAGAACGCCGGCGACGTTCAAGAGCAATCGAAATGATCGCTGGATCTGGGGGATCGCCTTGGCGGTGCTGGGAGCTACCTTCATCGTGAAGCCAATTTCCATGTTGATGACGCTGCTACTGCTGGCCCTCATCATCTGGATTTTGGTCAAGCTAGTGCGCTGGGGCATTGCCAAGGCCCATTGACAGCCCGGCTCGCAAGCCGCTGTTTGGAAAATATTTGTTTGACCATCAGATATTTACAGCGAAAAGCCTCGCCCAATCTGGGCGAGGCTTTTTACTATCCAACGGATCTTAGTGTGACAGAACATACTTCAATAAGGCGCTACGCTCATGTTGGAGCCGCTGCCGATCAGACGCACTCGCTGACCTATTTGCCAGTTACGATCGGCTTTCTGCACTACGATTACCGAATCGCCGCTATCCCGGCGGACTTCCATTTCCACGGCATTGACGCGGCCCGCAGTATCTTCGACTTTCTTGCCGGCGATGCTGCCACCAATGCGCCCGCGGCGGTGGCGATAGTACGTCCTGAACCGCCACCAATCTGATTACCCAGCAGGCCGCCCATCACCGCGCCGCCTAGTCCCCCAAGCACGCCTTGATTTGGCCCGTCTGCCTGGATATTGACCGGACGCAATGCCTCGATGGTGCCGTAAGTTACCGACTGGCCAGTCTTGGCCTGGCTACCTCGATAGGTGTCTCCGGAATAGAGGTCGCTATTGGCGCAGCCTCCCAGGGTCAGCAGTCCCAATGCGATTACAGGGAGATAACGAGTCAGCTTCATAGTTTGATCTCCAAAGCAGGTTTATTTAGAAACAGTGTTTTGTTAAAAGTTTAACGCGAACAGGTTGGAATGGCTACTTATTAATAGACTACCTATTTAAGGTTTGGTGCGAGGTAGGGTTGTTATCAAGGAATGATTGTCGGGCTAAGCGCTAAAAAAGAACGGTAAACGAATG
>NZ_JIBT01000093.1 GCF_001039575.1 Halomonas sp. PR-M31 | reverse complement strand
CTTTGCGTCACCTTTGGCAACTTTCTGATACTGCGCAGCTGATACCGCCCTCGAAGCCCCGCTCCCCCCCATCCAGTAATCGATTGAGCACTTTAGCTTGCGGGGGTAGTAGACCCCGATCGCCGAAGCGTTGCCAGAAACGCGCCTTGGCCAAGGTGCGGTCGATTCTTGCGAGTGCCTCCTGAAGGTTGGCTATCAATGTGTCGAGAAACCACTCAAGCCAGTCGCTCAGATCGCGCGTACCACGCTGGCTGGCTTCGAGAATGTGATAATAGTCCTGACGCCGTTCTAGGATGGCCGCCGACATGGCGTAGAGTCGGATACTCTGCTGATCGGCCTGGGCTAGTGCCCGATCGGTAATAGCGCGGGCCAAACGACCGTTGCCATCTTCGAAAGGATGCAAGGTAACGAAATAGAAATGGGCGATTCCGGCTCGCAAAATAGGGTCAAGCGTAGGATCCTGGCGGCTAGCCTCGAACCATTCAAGAAACCTCGTCATTTCATAATCTAGAACGTTGCGGGGCGGTGCCTCAAAGTGCACTTTAGGTTTGTCGAGACGCCCTGAAATCACCTGCATTGGCTCATCGCCCCGCCATTGGCCGACACGCAGTGTTACCAGCGATACCTCAGCATCGGGAAACAACCAGCAATGCCATTTAAGGAGTCGCTCTCGGTTCAATTCGCTATCGGATTGACCGATGGCATCGAGCATCATTTCGGCGAGACCTTCCGAGCGAACTGAGGCCGCTCCAGATTCGTTTTTCACACCTAGCCTGCGCGCCAGGGATGAGCGTACCGAGGCCACATTGAGCCGTTCACCTTCGATCGCGGAGGACGCCACGATATTTTGCAGCAGAGTATCGAGCGCTAATGCTGGGTCATTACCCAGCGGCAGCCCTCCGACTCGACCCATTAACATGCCCAGCGAACGCCAAGCTTCATTGAGCTTTGGCTGTATTACGTCATCCTGCCAGTGGAAGTTCGGCCAGTCTGGCTGCTGCCAAATCCAGGTGGGTGGCTGTGGCCCCATGCAAGCACTCCGCTAGAAAATCAGTGAGCCGAATGCATTGCTTATTCGGCTCAAGCAATGAGCCGAATAATGGCACTATTCGGCTCATCCGACAAACGATTCACTTGTTGGAGAGCTGTCAGTGGGCTGAACTTGTCCGATTAGGGATATAAAATTCAATAGATATGCCTAAACTATGGACACAGCCGCGACGCCACCCAAACCAGCAGAGGAACATGGTTGTGAACCCCGAAGACCTGGAGCGACTCGTTACTCTACGCATGCCTTTTGGCAGGTACGAAGGCACACTGATCGCCGATCTGCCTGGCCCGTATCTCAACTGGTTCGCGCGGAAGGGGTTTCCCGAAGGGCAGATCGGGCGACTGCTCTATTTGATGCACGAGATCGATCACAACGGCCTGAGCCCGCTGCTCGAGCCGCTCCGCAAAGGCCGGACGGAGTGACACTGCGCTGCAAGGCTCGGCAGTGTCATGTTCTGAACAAGCAGAGCTTCGCCGTCAGCGGCGTCCACTACTCCCCGCCTAGATGTACGTCGCTGCCCGCGTAATTGCCGCTGGGGTACTTGCTACCCGCCGAGCGCTGGGTGTCGATACGAAGCGTCACATCGGTAGGCGTCGTACCGTACAAGGTTTCGATCTCCGCGAAGGCCAGCAGCATGTGCTTGTCGATGATGGCTGCCATGGCGTCCTTGGTGGCCAGGTAGTCGGCGATGGTGCTGTCGAGGCCGGTTTGCCGGGAGTCGCCAGGTTGCTCGGCGTTTTCTGAGGCGGTCTCGCCCTGGAAAGTGCTGGCCCTTTCGCCAACGTAGGCCCGCAGGGAACCGATAAGATCGTCGATTGCCTGCTTGTCGCCTTGGCGTGCCCGGGCCGCCAGGCCGCCGGCCCGGGAAAGATTGCGGATCAGTCTGTCAAAATCACTCATGCTGTATTCCTCATATTGCCCAGAAGGCGTTTTCGTCAAAGGCCTGCGCTATCGGTCATTCGTCGATTTTCTCTTCCACTTTCTCTTCAATCAGCCGCGTGTCGAAGGCCAGATGGCCGGCGATGTCAGTCATGGCATCGAACGGCCGCTCGTAGCTCCAAGCCACATCGGCAATCTCTCCATCCGCCCCTTTGATGCTGTAGTAGCTGGCGTCACCCTTGAACGGGCAGTGAGTCACCTTTGAAGAGCGGGCCAAGCGGGACATGTCGATGTCCTCGCGCGGAATGTACTGACGCGAGGGATAGCCGTTCTCTCGCAGCTCGATGGCGTTGTGGGTATCGGCGATGGGTGTCTCATCGGCCAATACCCGCACATGCCGAGAATGAGGGTTCAGAGTGATGTGGCCTTCAGGGTCGTGGATCATGTTGGCAAGCTCCAGAATTCGCGCTGTTTTATTGCACCGTCACAACGAGCTTACGACCGCTGCCGGCGAATACCAATACGTCTGGAAATAGATACGCGACTCTCGTCGTATTTCGCCCTATTCATGAGGCATGAAAGGATAAGCGGCTATCTGGAACGGTGGTGATGCACAGCTTGATGTCACGCCACGTCGCACAAGGACGCGTTTGCATGTTCAGTACCGCTGCTATTGTCATATCACTGCTTTGCTTGATGTTTTTCGCCTACCGGGGCTATTCGGTGCTGCTGCTGGCACCGCTGATGGCGACGCTTGCGGTACTGCTCTCCGGTGACATCGCCATGATGATGCCAATCTACACCGAGACCTTCATGAGCGCCCTCGGTGGATATCTTCTCAAGTTCTTCCCGATCTTTCTGCTGGGTGCGCTGTTCGGGCAGTTGATGGCGGATTCCGGGGCGGCCAGCACCATCGCCAACTGGATTACCCGGGTGCTCGGTGAAAGGCATGCCATCCTCACGGTGGTACTGGCTTGCGCCCTGCTCACCTATGGCGGGGTGTCGCTGTTCGTCGTGGCCTTTGCCATCTACCCCATTGCCCGGGAGCTGTTCCGCGCTGCAGATATTCCCAAGCGATTGATTCCGGCGACCATCGCTCTGGGCTCGTTTACCTTCACCATGACCGCCTTGCCCGGCACGCCGGCAATCCAGAATGCCATCCCGATTCCTTATTACGGCACCAATGCCTTCGCGGCACCGGGGCTTGGCATCATTGCGGCCATCATCATGTTCAGCGTGGTCTGGTGGTGGCTCAATAACCGCGCCAGCAAGGCCAAGGCCGCCGGCGAAGGCTATGGCGCGCATAACGAAGATGGTGAGGTCAGTCTCGATCCGGTCGAGAGCACCGGAGCGGCTCGGGATGCGATGCCCTTCTGGCTGGCCATCGCGCCGCTGGTGCTGGTGATCGGCGTCAATGCGCTATTCACCTACGGCATTTTTCCCAATGTCGATCTCAGCTATCTGAACAACGAGTTTCCGGATCTCGAGGTGGCCAATCAGACGGGGCTGTGGGCAATCATCATTGCACTGCTTGTTTCCTGTGCCTGGCTGATCGTGACCTGCTTGAATCGCTGGCATAACCTGCAGGACACGCTCAACCGCGGGGCCACGGGCTCGATGCTGCCGATCTTCAATACCGCCTCGGAAGTGGGATATGGCGCGGTCATTGCGTCACTGGCAGGCTTCATGATCATTCGCGATACGGTGCTAGGGATAGCACCGGGTAATCCATTGATTTCCGAAGCGGTGGCGATGACCACCCTGGCGGGCATTACCGGCTCCTCCTCTGGCGGGCTCAGTATCGCCCTGGAAACCCTGGGCAGCGATTATCTACAGCTGGCTCAGCAGGCGGGCATCAGTCCGGAGCTGATGCACCGGGTCGCGGTAATTGCCGCTGGCGGCTTCGATACGCTGCCTCATTGCGGCGCGGTGATCACCCTGCTCTCCATTTGCCGACTGACCCACCGCCAGTCCTACTTGAATATCGCCATGGTAACCATCGCCATCCCGATGCTGGCGGTCATCAGCATCATCACCTTGGGTACGCTGTTCGGCTCGTTTTAAGCATTATCATTTGCCACCATGCAACCGCCGATGCAAGGCATGTACTTCCTCGTCGAGCTCCGCAATGGGGCCCTCGACAGGGATGTCCGGCGCGATGGTCTGAATAGGTAGCGGTCGTACTGGCGGCGTACCGACGCCGAGATCGGCAAGCCAAGTCGTCAGCTGCTCGGAAGAGCTCACATAGACGATACGCCCTAGCCCTACCCAGCCATGGGCAGCGGCGCACATGGGGCAGTGTTCGCCGGAGGTGTAGACGGTCGCCTTGGCGCGCTCATCCGGCGTCATGTTCTCCGCGGCCCAGCGCGCCAGCGCGAATTCCGGATGCCGGGTCGAATCCCCATTGGCGATACGGTTACGATCTTCCACCAGCACCTTGCCCTCCGCGCTGACCAGCACACTGCCAAACGGCTCATCACCGGCTTCCAGGGCTTCGGTGGCCAGTTCTATGCAGCGGCGCAAATGTTGTGTTTCGCTCTCGTTCATTGTTGCTCCCGTGGTTTGAATAAGGGGAACCGATACTGTAGACCATAACCGTTTCAAAGAAGCATGAGCCGATCATGAACTGCGCCTTCCGTGACATCGCCAAGCGCCAGCTTGGCTGCCAAAGGAACTGTTATTTTCATCATCACGAAGGCTTAAGAATGCGCTGCGCTCTTGCCCCTCAACCTCTTGACCCCTTCGATAATTCCCAAAATTACCGCGCCGACAATCAGACCAAA
>NZ_JIBT01000092.1 GCF_001039575.1 Halomonas sp. PR-M31 | reverse complement strand
ATGGGGGGATACTCCATCGCTCGCTGAAGCGAGCTCCTACAAGGACGCAAAAAACCGGCACCTCTGCAGGCACCGGCTTTTCACGACATTTTTCAGGTCACAACTTTTGTTCCAGCTCCGGCAATATCTCGAACAGATCCCCCACCAGGCCATAGTCCGCCACCTGAAAGATCGGCGCGTCCTCGTCCTTGTTGATGGCGACGATCACCTTGGAGTCCTTCATCCCCGCCAGGTGCTGGATGGCGCCTGAGATGCCCACGGCGATGTAAAGCTCCGGGGCGACGATCTTGCCGGTCTGGCCGACCTGGTAGTCGTTGGGCACGAAGCCTGCATCCACCGCGGCCCGGGAGGCGCCCAGGGCGGCTCCGAGCTTGTCGGCGATGCCTTCGAGCAGCTTGAAGTTTTCGCCGTTGCCCATGCCGCGACCGCCGGAGACCACGACCTTGGCGCCGCCGAGTTCCGGGCGCTCGCTCTTGGCCAGCTCCTCATCGACGAAGCGCGACAGGCTGTTGTCGACCACGGTGTCGATCGCCTCGATGGCGGCATCGTTACCTTGGCCGACCCCATCGAAGGCGGTGGTGCGGATGGTCATGACCTTGAGGTCGTCACTGCTTTGCACCGTGGCGATGGCGTTGCCGGCGTAGATCGGGCGCTTGAAGGTGTCCGCGCTGTCTACCCCCATCACTTCGGAAAGCTGAGACACGTCCTTGAGCGCGGCCAGGCGCGGCAACACGTTCTTGCCGTTGGTGGAGGCGCTGGTCAGCACATAGGCGTAGTCATCCGCCAGGCTGACCAATAGATCCGCCAGGGGTTCGGCCAGCTGATGGCCATAGACGGCGTTGTCCGCGACCCGTACCCGGGTCACGCCGTCGAGCTTGGCCGCGGCCTCGGCAACGCGGCCGACGTCATCGCCGGCAATCAGCACATCGATGTCGCCACCGGCATGTTCGGCAATCTGCCGGGCGGCCGCAATGACGCTGGCGGTGGCATCGTCCAGATGGCCGTCGTGATGATCGGCAAGAACCAATAGGCTCATAAGATACGCTCCTTGCAAAGCACTATGTTCAAAGCACCTTGGCTTCGTTCTTGAGTTTGTCGACCAGCTCGTCCACGGAGCCAACCTTGATGCCGCCCTTGCGCTCCGCGGGGGTCTCGACCTTGAGCAGGCTGACCTTGGAGGCCACCTCGACGCCGAGATCCGCCGGGCTCTTGGTGTCCAAAGGCTTCTTCTTGGCCTTCATGATGTCCGGCAGCTTGGCGTAGCGCGGCTCGTTGAGACGCAGGTCGGTAGTGACGATAGCCGGCAGACTGAGTTCGAGCCGCTGCAGGCCGCCGTCGATCTCCCGGGTGATCTGGAGCTTGTCGTCCGGGATCTCGAGTTTGGAGGCGAAAGTGCCCTGGGGCAGGCCGGTCAGGGCGGCGAGCATTTGCCCGGTTTGGTTGTTGTCGGTATCGATGGCCTGTTTGCCGAGGATGGTCAGCTGGGGCTGTTCCTCGTCGATGACCTTTTTCAGCAGCTTGGCCACCGCCAAGGACTCGACCCGTTCGTCGGTTTCGATGTGAATGGCTCGGTCGGCGCCCAAGGCAAGCGCGGTGCGCAGCTGTTCCTGCGCGGACTTGGGGCCGATGGAGACGGCCACCACCTCGGTGGCCACGCCCTGCTCTTTCAGGCGTACCGCCTCTTCCACGGCGATCTCGCAGAAGGGGTTCATGGCCATCTTGACGTTAGTGAGATCGACGTCGGAATGATCCGCCTTGACGCGGATCTTGACGTTGTAATCGATGACGCGTTTGACCGCGACGAGAATTTTCATCGGAAGGCTCCTTGAAACATGGGCTAATGCGAAAGGCAAATTCCTAGAGGTACTTGACCCGGATATTCTCACTCGCCGGCACCGCCTGGCAGCCAAGAATCAGCTTGCGGTCCAGATCCCGT
>NZ_JIBT01000091.1 GCF_001039575.1 Halomonas sp. PR-M31 | reverse complement strand
CCGATCGGGGCGATCGGCGCCGTACTGGTCTACGAATTCGTGGCCTTGGGCTATTCTCAAGGAGCTACTAACGGCGCCGCCCTGCACACCCTGTTGCTGTTCGGCAAGACGCTTGCCATCGGTTTTGGCCTGGGCAGCCTGGGCGGCTATGCCTGGGGACAGATACTGCGCCGACGCTGGCTGCCGCCGCGCTTGCACAGTTTTGGCACCCTGATGATGGTGTTTACGCTCTTCACCACCTCGGATGTGCTGTTTCATGAGTCAGGGCTTTTGACCGTCACGGTGATGGGCATCTGGCTTGCCAACATGCGTGGCGTGCCTACCGACGAGATTCTGGAATTCAAGGAAACCCTGACGATTCTGCTGATCTCAGGGCTTTTCATTCTGCTCGCGGCAAGATTGACAGTGGAGCAATTGGCGCTGCTGTCCTGGCCGGCCTGGGGGTTTCTAGGGGCGCTGGTATGGGTAGGACGACCATTGGTGGTCTGGCTTTGCACCTTGACCAGCAATCTCGAATGGCGAGAAAAAGCCCTGCTTGCCTGGCTTTCGCCCCGGGGCATCGTCGCCGCCGCGGTGGCATCGCTGTTCGCTATCAAGCTCGAGGAACTAGGCGTTGCCGGTGCGGAGATGCTGGTGCCGATCGCCTTTGTGACCATTATCAGCACCGTCGTGGTACAAAGTCTGCTTTCGCGCCCCATTGCGCGAATGCTCAAGGTCGTGGAACCGCCACCCTCCGGATTTCTGATTCTGGGTGCCAATCCGGTCGCACGAATCATCGGTCTTGAACTGCAGCAGGCAGGTTTTCTGGTACGCCTTGCGGATACGGACTGGGAAGCGATCCATACAGCGCGCATGGCAGGTCTACCAGTCTATTATGGCAATCTTCTTTCCCGTCATGCAGAACAGCACATGGACTTGACCGGTATCGGCCATCTGCTGCCGCTGTCGCCCTACCGGGAGCTCAACAACCTGGCGGCGCTGTATTACGCCAATGAGTTCGCCTACGGCAAAGTCTTTCAACTGGCGGAAACACGCGAGCGCAGTGATCGCCACTATCGGGATCAGGCCGTAGGCACTTGCCGGTGCTGTTCGAGGAAAATGCCACCTACGCTCGGCTGCATGAACTGATCAAGCAAGGCGCCGAGCTTCGCAGCGCCCATCTGCATGACGAGGTTGATCTGGAGCAGTATTGCGAACTGCACGATGACAAGCTCATGGCGCTCTTTTGCATCGATGCCAACGGGCGTATTCGGGTAGCCAACAGCGAGATTCCTCTCGATCCTCAGCCTGGCGAAACCCTGATCAGCCTGGTCTATCCGGAATCGCCCCTGCTTGGACGCGAAGAGTACGCGTAAGCAAGAACACATAGAGTCTATTCACGATCGTTACGAACGAAGGCCAGACCGGGACGCGGAGTTAAGGCGACATTGATCGAAGAAAGGACCGGGCTCGCGCTCGAGTTTACTGGTGTAAATGAGTATTTTGACCGGGCTGGCGCACCAGATCAATTTCAACGCCGTATTGCCGAGTGCAGTAGATCGTGGATGGGCTCTTAAAAGAACATGCGCCGCAAGGCCGCCCCCGGATCCTGCTCACGCATGAAGGCTTCCCCGACCAGGAAGCCATTCACGCCATATTCAAGCATATGCTCAACGTCGCCACGGGTATTGATACCCGATTCGGTAATGACCGTTACGCCTTCAGGAACCCGGGAAAGCAGCTGAAAGGTGGTGTCCAGAGTAGTGTCGAAACTATGCAGGTCTCGATTGTTGATACCCACAAGCTCGAGATCGAGGGTCAGGGCACGCTCCAGTTCCAGGGCATTGTGAACTTCTACCAGTACGTCCATCCCTAGCTCGCCGGCCTGCTGATGCAGATCCTTCATTCGCGCATCGTCCAAGGCGGCAACGATGAGCAGAATGCAGTCCGCGCCAATGGCCCGGGCCTCGACGACCTGATAGTCGTGGACGATGAAATCCTTGCGAATCACCGGCAGTTCACAGGCACTGCGAGCCTCCATCAAATAGTCTTCGTGGCCCTGGAAAAAGTCCGCATCGGTCAATACCGATAAACAGCTGGCCCCGGACTCTGCATAGGCTTTGGCGATCGCCGCCGGGTTGAAATCCTCGCGAATGACGCCGCGGGAAGGTGAGGCCTTCTTGATTTCCGCAATCACCGCCGGGTCGCCCTCTTCGATGGTGCGATTCAAGGCATTGATGAACCCTCGAGGAGCGCCTTGCTCACCTGCCTGTTCCATGAGCGTCGCTTCCGGGACCCGAGCACGGCGCTCGGCTACCTCTTCGTCCTTGCGCGCCAATATCTTGGCCAGAACGGTGGGCAAATCGTTGGATAGGGTCATGGCACGCCTTCCTTTACGTTTCTGTGGTCCATGGACTAACGCTTAGCGATAGACGATCTGGGTATCTATAAGAGTGTAGTCCGGCGATCGCTGCTCATTGATCACTGAATACGCGACTGAAGTCTGTAAGCTCTTTCATTTTTTCAAGGGCAAGTTTTGATGCCATGGCGTCCTGGGCCAGGGCCACGCCTTCCTTGATGCTATCGGCAATATCCGCCGCATACAGCGCCGCCCCAGCGTTCAGCGCCACGATATCCGCTGCAGCGCCCTCGCCCACCAAGGCCTCCTTGACCAGTCGCAGGCTGTCTTCGGACGTCAGCGCCTTGAGCGAATCGAGGGGTTGGCGTTCTATCCCAAGCTCTTCCGGGGTGATGACATAGCGTTCGACCACCCCTTCGCGCAGCTCGGCAACATGCGTCGGAGCCGCCAGGGAAATCTCGTCAAGACCATCCTCGGCATGTACCACCAACACATGATGACTGCCTAGAAGCCCCAGCACTTCCGCCATCAAGGGCACCAGGCTAGGCTGATAGACGCCCAGCAACTGATGCTGGGCACCCGCAGGGTTGGTGAGCGGCCCGAGAATATTGAACACGGTGCGCACCCCCATCTCCCGCCGGGCATTGATAGCATAGCGCATGGCGGGATGATGCATGGGGGCGAACATGAACCCCACCCCCACCTGCTCGATGCAGCGTGCTACCTGATCCGGGGTGAGATCGAGCTTGATGCCGGCCACGTCGAACAGATCGGCGCTCCCGGAAGAAGAGGACACGCTGCGATTGCCATGCTTAGCCACATGGCCACCGGCGGCAGCTACCACGAAGCTCGAGGCGGTAGAGACATTGAACAGATTCGCGCCGTCGCCGCCGGTACCCACAATATCTACCAGATCATTCAGGGGGACATTGACCGGGGTCATCAACTCCCGCATGACCTGGGCCGCTGCCGCGACCTCCTCTACCGTCTCGCCTTTCATTGACAGGCCGATCAGAAAACCACCGATCTGGGCATCCGTGGCATTGCCCGTCATGACGTGTCGCATCACGGCATGAGTATCGTCGTAATTCAAATCGCGACTGCGCATTACGGCGTCGATTGCTTCTCGCATTTGCATGGCGGGCTCCTCATTGCTGCAATGATTACAGCATAAGATAACGGTATAATTGGTTGTTTACGATTAAGGACGAGAACGTTCGAGGAAATTGCCCAACAGTTCGTGCCCCTGGCGCGTCAATATCGACTCCGGATGAAACTGAACGCCTTCGATATCCAGGCTGCGATGACGCAGACCCATGATCACCCCAGGTGTGACATCGTCGTCGCCGGTCCAGGCGGTGACTTCGAGTTCTTCTGGCAGGCTCTTGGCATCGACGATCAATGAGTGATAGCGGGTCACTTCCAAGGGGTTTTCCAATCCAGTGAACACCCCGTCGCCACGATGCTGCACCAAAGACGTCTTGCCGTGCATTACCTGAGGCGCCCGCACGACCTTGCCGCCGAATACCTGTCCAATCGCCTGATGACCCAGACACACCCCCAGGATCGGCAGCTTGCCGGCGAAATGGCGGATCACATCCAGGGAAATCCCCGCCTCGTTGGGCGTACAGGGGCCCGGGGAAATCACGATATGGCTTGGCGTCAGCGCCTCGATATCTGCAAGACTCAAGGCGTCGTTACGATAGGTCTCGACCACGGCTCCCAGTTCCGCCAGGTACTGGACCACGTTGAAGGTAAAACTGTCGTAGTTGTCGATCATTAGCACTGACATCAGCACTTACTCCGGCACGCCCATGAATATCTCCATGAGCAGAAATCAAGGTTGCAGATCAGGGTTCGAGGTTGTCCAGGCCGCGCTCCGCCATGGCCACGGCGCGAAACAGGGCACGCCCCTTGTTCAGGGTCTCCTGCCACTCCATTTCCGGCACCGAGTCCGCCACGATGCCGGCCCCTGCCTGAACGTGCAGCTGCCCGTCCTTTATCACGGCAGTACGAATAGCGATAGCGGTATCCATATTGCCGTGCCAGGAAAGATACCCTACCGCCCCGGAGTAGATGCCGCGTTTGACCGGTTCCAGCTCGTCGATGATCTGCATGGCACGGATCTTGGGTGCTCCGGAAAGCGTGCCAGCGGGAAAGGTCGCCCGCAGCACGTCAATGGCGGAGAAGCCCGGTGACAGGCGCCCTGTCACGTTGGAGACGATATGCATGACATGGGAGTAGCGCTCGATGGTCATGCGATCCGTGACCTTGACGGAGCCCGCCTCGCAGATCCGCCCTACGTCATTGCGCCCCAGGTCGATCAGCATGACGTGCTCGGCGATCTCCTTAGGGTCCGCAAGCAGCTCCGCTTCCAGCGCCTGATCCTCTTCCTCGTTACGCCCGCGCTTGCGCGTACCGGCTAGTGGGCGCACCGAGACTTCGCCGTTCTCGAGCCGGGTCAGGATTTCCGGAGACGAGCCCACCACCTGATGATCGTCGAGATTGAGAAAGAACATGTAGGGCGAGGGGTTGAGGCTGCGCAGCGCACGATAGAGATCCAGCGGCGGCGCCTTGAAGGGAATCGACATGCGCTGAGACGGCACGCACTGCATGATATCTCCGGCCAGCACATACTCCTTGATGGTAGTGACTACGCCCTTGAAGCGCTCCTCGGTGAACCCCGGTGTAAAATGACCTTCTTCCACATCGCCTTCGCCGGTCCCGGGACTCGCGAAGTTCAGAGTTGCGGCGCGAAGCTCGACTTCAAGCAGCTCCAGACGATGAACCGCCCGTTCATAAGCCTCCTTCTCATAGGGGTCTGCATGGGTCCACAGGGTCAATTTGCCAGAGAGGTTGTCGAACACGACGAATTCGTCGCTGACCATCAAGAGGATATCCGGCACCCCGATGGGGTCAGGCTTTTCCTGCGCCTCCTGGCTACGCAGGCGCGGCTCGATGTAGCGAATGGTGTCGTAGCCGAAATACCCAACCAGCCCGCCATCGAAGCGGGGTTGATCATCGAACTGAGGTACCTTGAAGCGGGTCTGGAACTGCTCGATCCAGAGCAGCGGATCGTCCACTTGGGTGATGCCGGACTGTTCCCCATCGACGATATGGCGCACTTCGTTGCCGCGCACTTCGATGCGCTGCCGACAGGGCAAGCCAATGATGGAATAGCGGCCCCACTTCTCGCCGCCCTGAACGGACTCGAGCAGAAAAGTCCAAGGGGCATCCGCCAGCTTGAGGTAAGTGGAGAGCGGCGTATCGAGATCCGCCAATACATCACGGGTAATCGGAATGCGATTGAAACCGGCCTGCGCCAGTTCGGCGAAGCGTTCGAGAGTCATCATGCCCGGCTATTCCTTCAGGATGGGTCGAGACAGGTTAAGTCGACAGACGTATCAGTGCCATTGGGTCAAGTAATGATCGATATGACGATCACCCGCGCGTCACCATCGCCAGCGTTTGACGTCCCGAAGGGGCGCATTACGATAGGATGTGGCGCTGTTTAGGCTGTATAGAAAGACCCGAGAGAAAGGAAAGATATCCAGCATCATGAATAGTCCGTTATTGCTGAATCTTATTGATTTTCGGCTGTTTATAGCATAATTCAACAACCCTAAACGAGTTCTCCAAGGGATTCAACTATCAGATCGGGTTTGCTAGCGATGATCGGCTCGCCATGATTATAGCCGTAAGGAACCGCAAGGGTGCGGAAACCGGCTCGCTTGCCGGCTTCCATATCGTGGCGAGAATCCCCAATCATCAGGCACTGCTCCCCCGGAACGCCGAATTGATTGGCCATGTAGAGCAAAGGCGCGGGATCGGGTTTCTTTTGCGCCAGGGAATCGCCGCCCAAGGTCAGCTCGAAATAATCTGCCAGGTCAAAGGCGTCGAGAATCGGTGCAACGAAGGCGTGAGGCTTGTTGGTTACCAACACCAAAATGAGACCCTGTTGCTTCAATGCCGCCAGCGCTTCCTTCACCCTAGGGTAAACCCGAGTGCGCGTATGCGGGGCGCGAGCGTAGTGTTCCAGAAAGGCGGTATGCGCTGTATCTAGCGTCGACTCGTCAGGCACGCTGCCGGTTGCATAGCGTAGCGCCCGCTCGATCAGCTTGCGCGAACCGTTACCCACCCAGTCTCGTACCAGCGCAGCGCCCGCGGGCGCCAACTCCCGCTCGATGAGCATGACATCCACTGCGGCAGCCAGGTCGGGCACGGAGTCGATCAGAGTGCCATCCAGATCGAAGGCGACAAGACGAATTCCCTCAAGACATGAATGCATAGGACTCCAGCAAGATCGAGTAGATGAAAGGTTTGATGACGAGAAAAGGATTCAGCTCGAAGCGCCCTGGCCTTCAAGCCAGGCACGCTTGGCCGGCGCAGGCTGCTTCTTGAGCCAAGCTTCCAGCTTCAACGCTTCGCTATGACTACCCAAAGGCTGTTGATGCAGCAAACGCAGCGGCCCCTTCCCACGCAGGGAACGCGCTCCCCGCTTGCTCGTTTGATGCTCCTCGAAACGTCGGGCCACATCCGTGGTGATACCGGTATAAAGCGCGCCACGAGCGGTCTCGAGCACATAAAGATACCAACGACGCGCGTCCTGTTCGCTGGCTTGCCGTTCATCAAGTAGGGTCATGGCGTCGCTGTCTTGGCCAACGCATCACGAAACGCTTGAATCACACTGTCATAACGATGGGCATCTTCTTCGCGACGCGCCTTGAACACCGCGGAACCGGCAACGAAGGTATCCGCCCCGGCCCCGGCGACCTCGACAATGTTGTCGACCTTGACGCCGCCATCGACTTCCAGACGAATGGCACGCCCTGACGCATCGATACGCTCCCGGGTCTGACGCAGCTTGTCCAGCGTGCCGGGAATGAAGGATTGACCGCCGAACCCTGGATTAACGCTCATCAACAGAATCATGTCGAGCTTGTCCATCACATGGTCGAGATACGCAAGCGGCGTCGCAGGATTGAATACTAGCCCCGCCTTGCAGCCGCCATCCTTGATCAGCTGCAGAGAGCGGTCGATATGCTCCGACGCCTCCGGATGAAATGTGATGTAACTGGCTCCAGCGTCAATGAACTCACCAATCATGCGATCCACCGGCTTGACCATCAAATGAACGTCGATAGGCGCGATTACGCCATGCTTGCGTAGCGCCTGACACACCATCGGGCCAATCGTCAGGTTGGGCACGTAGTGGTTGTCCATTACATCGAAATGCACGATATCCGCACCGGAGGCTAGCACGTCATCAACTTCCTGGCCCAGACAGGCGAAGTTTGCGGAAAGAATCGAAGGAGCAATCTTGAAGTCGGACATGAGCGGACCAGGGATCGTCGAAAAGTGCCAGTATTCTAGAGCACGGCAAACAAAAGAAAAACGCGCCGTCTGAAACGGCGCGACATCAAAGTAAAAGCATCACTCTTTCACCATGTTCGGCGCGCTATCACGCAAGACTTTTTCGGGAATGCCCTTGCGTACTTCAGCAACCTGGTCCGCCGTTACTGAATCGCCATCGTTGCCCCAGCCGCTGCGCACGAAGGTCGCCAAATCAGCAACCTCTTTATCCGAGAGCCGCCAGCCAAAGCCCGGCATGGCGAGTTTTGCCGGCGCTTTGGGGGTAGAGGGCATCTGGGCTCCGGCCAGTATCACATGCAGCAAGCCATCCGGATTCTCTGCAACAACCAGGGAGTTGCCTTTCAGCGCCGGGAATACCCAGGACGCCCCTTTGCCATTGGTGAAATGGCAAGCGTTGCAGTTATCCAGATACAGTCGCTCGCCGGAATCGATATCCACCTTGGCACTGGCAAGGGTCGCGCTGGTATCTTTATTTTCATCGGTCTTGTCCTGGACTGAGGGTGCTTCATCATCCGAAGGCGCTTCAGTGCTACGGGGCAACGACTTCAAATAGACGGCGATAGAAGTCAAATCCTCATCCTTGAGATGAGACAGGCTGTGCTGAACCACAGAGATCATTTCCCCCACAACGCCGCTATGCACGTTGCGTCCCGTGGCCAGATAGTTGGCGATATCTTTCTCGCTCCAGCCTTGAAGCCCTTGATCCCCCTCGCCGCCACCGCGAAGATTGGGCGCATACCAGACACCCAGGGTCTGTCCGGTCAAAAAGTGATCGTCACCCGCGCCATAGGCCTTCTGCTGGAAGAACAAGCCTCGAGGCGTATGGCAGCTGCCGCAGTGCCCCAGCCCCTCGACCAGATAGGCGCCGCGATTGTACTGTTCGCTCTGATCTGGATTCGGCTCGTAGGTATCCGCCGTTGCGAACATCCAATCCCACAGCCCGATACCCCAACGCTGATTGAAGGGAAAGCTCAAATCCGTCTTTTCAGGCTCGTTGTCCACCGGCTCCACGCCTTCCATGAAGTAGGCGTACAGCGCGTCGATATCCTCGTCGGTCACTTTGGCATAGGCGGTATAAGGCATGGCCGGGTAGAGGTGCGTACCATCCGGGAGCGAGCCTTCCCGCAGTGCCGCGGCGAAATCATCTCGGCTGTAATTGCCGATGCCGGTCTGCTTGTCCGGGGTGATGTTGCTCGAATAGATGGTGCCGAAAGGGCTGTCAATTCCCAGTCCGCCGGCAAACGACTGGCCATCCTCGGTAGTATGACAGCCGGTGCAGTCGCCAATGCGGGCAAGATATTCACCCCGGTCGATCTGCGTCTGGCTCGCAGCGTTTGCCTCTATGGTAAAGAGGAAAAGGCTACAGCCCAAAACTGCAAAAGGTAACGGTATAAATTTCATGATAGCTTTCCTATCCATGCATTGAGCACTTAAACAGCTTTTACGCCCTCTCCCCAGTGAGACTGACCGGCCCCAATGGGTAAGGCTCGTCATGCTGATCCACCCACTCCAAATAAGCGGCACGGGCACCGGGAAAGCCGATAAACTGCCAGGCCAGCATGTGCTTGTTACCCCCATGGATGGGATCGGCGAAGTAACCTTCCTTGGTGTTCTGCAGTAGAAATTCGAAGAACTGGCTCGCAGAGACATCGTCGAAGTCCAGCTTGCCCTTTTCAAGTTGGGTCAGAACGTCGTCCTGTTGCTGCTTTTCCAGTCCGGCAAAATTTTTGCCCTGCTCGTTCTGGCAGTGTGCATTAGTGGCGGCGATGCCTTTACGATAGACCTGATTCGGAGTCAACGACGACTGGTAGCCAAGCTCCGGCGGCGCGTCCGTAACGAATGGCGGCTTCATGTACCAGTCCGCAGCGTTGCCGAAGTCGCCATCCATCTGCTTGTCGATAAAGACCGGCACGTTGGTTTCCAGAGCACCCGGGCCGTTGCCATCCGAGGGAATCAAACGATCACAGGCGGCCAAGATGAATTTCCATTCCTCCGGTTTGAAGAATACCGGCTGATACTCGGATAGGTTGACAGGTGACTCTGCGGCCTCCGCGGTAAGCGATACACCGCTGCCAACGGTCACCGCAGGGATCATCAGCAAAGAGCCCTGCATGAAACGACGACGGGACTCGTTCTTGAGTGGCTTATCCATGGCTATTTCCTCCATCTCTTTTTTTAACTTCAGTCACATGCCGTTTATTAGAATTCTTGCTGATAGCTGTAATTATTGTGGCCGTTCACAGTCGCCTTTCAGAAAAATATCCAGTAAATAAGCAGCGCATAAAGCAGGTACTGTGCGACGTAATAAAGCGTTTTGTTGTAACGTTTCAATTTCTTACCCTGCATGCGCACTTTTTGAATACCACCAAACATGCGGTTGAGCAGCCCCACTTTGTCACCCTCGGTATTCTTGGTCGCTGAGGCGGCCAGCACGATTCTTGAAAAGAGCCGATTGAACCAGTCCACCGGCGCGAAAGTCACCGGACGTTTTATATCTAGAAATAAAATGATGCGATTGGTGTCGGTATTGTTGGCAGCGTAGTGCAGATAGGTTTCATCGAACATCACTGCTTCGCCGTCGCGCCAAGAGTAGTTCTCGCCATCGACACAGATATAGCAATCATCCGAGTTGGGGGTGTCCAGCCCCATGTGATAACGCAGAGAGCCCGCGTAAGGATCGCGGTGCTTGACCAGCTTTGCTCCCGGCGGAAGCATGGCGAACATGGCACCCTTGACTTGAGGCATGCGGTTGATCAGCAACACCGTACGCGGACACAGCTCATTGGCAGATGGCAGACTGGCCCCATACCATTTCAGATAAAAGCGTTTCCAGCCGGTTTTGAAAAAGGAATTGAAGCCAATGTCGTCGAGTTCATCCGAGGCCTTGATATGTGTCTGCGCATTGAGCGCTAGTGCTTCATCGCGAATTTCTCGCCAGTGATTCTCGAAGATATCAAGCTCGGGGAATTTTCTGGTTTCTATGAAAGGCCTGTTTCCTACGGCAGAAAACGCATAAAACAAGCAGTTGACCGGACCCAGAAAATTAGAGTGATCCGTGATTTTGCGTGACAGTCTTTTATGCTGCATATTGCCACGATTCTGAATATAAACGGCGCAAGAAACGAATATGGCTAAAATGATTAGTCCCATTGCAGGCTCACCTCCTCGATATTCAGTCATATTCTATTTGT
>NZ_JIBT01000090.1 GCF_001039575.1 Halomonas sp. PR-M31 | reverse complement strand
ACCATGGCGGCGTTCTGCTGGGTCATGCTGTCCATTTCCATCACGGCGGTGTTGACCTGACCGATGCCGCTGCTCTGCTCCTTGGTGGCGGCGCTGATCTCGCCGATCACGTCCGTAACCCGGGCGACGCTTGCCACAATTTCTTGCATGGTCTGACCCGCATTGCGCACGAGTTCCGCGCCGGACTTGGTATGAGAAGCCGAGGTGTCGATCAGGGTACGAATCTGCCCGGAGGCGTCGCTTGAACGGCTGGCCAGGGTGCGCACTTCCTGAGCCACCACCGCAAAGCCGCGGCCGTGTTCACCGGCCCGGGCCGCTTCCACGGAAGCGTTGAGCGCCAGAATGTTGGTCTGGAAGGCGATCGCATCGATCATGGTAATGATCTCGCCGATCTGAGTAGAAGAGGTGTTGATGTCTTCCATGGTGCGCTCGACCTGACTCATCACCGCCTCACCCTGACGCGCTACGTCCGCGGTGGACTGCACCAGTTTGTTGGCCTGCTGAGCGGAATCTGCGCTGTGGCCCACGGTGGAAGTGATCTCCTCCATGGAGGCTGAAGTCTCCTGCAGATTGGCCGCGGCCTGCTCGGTGCGCGAGGCAAGTTCGTCGCTGCCCTGAGCAATATCGTCTGCAGCTTGGTTGACGCTATGGGTACTAGCGCGCACGACACGCAATATGTCCTGAATACGTTCGACGAAGGCGTTGAACTGAGTCGCCAGGTTGCCTATCTCATCGTGACTTTCGACACGCAAGCGACGTGTTAAATCGCCCTTGCCGGCGGCAATTTCTTGGGCGATGTCGCCCATGGTGACGGCGGTACGGCGAATGGGTTGCACGGTGTGGCGTACAAGCCAAAAGGCAACAGCGGCGAAAACGACGAACATTGCTATGCCGATCAGTACCGCTGCCAGTATGGAGCCTTTCAAATCACTTGCCATGTCGGCTTCAACCTCTGCCATGGCTGCGTCGATATCGGTGATATAAACACCGGTACCCAGCATCCAGCCCCACTTGTCAATATTGGCTGCATAGGACTGCTTGGATACGACTTCCCCGTCGCTAGGATGGGGCCAGTAGTACTGGTAGTAACCGCCCCCTTGCTTGGCAAGTTCTATCATGTCGCGCACGATGTAATTGCCTTTCTGGTCCTGGGTATCGAGCATGTTGGTACCTTCACGCTCAGGCATGGGCGCGGTGACCAGATTCGTGCCTTGATAATCGTAAACGAAGACATAGTTACCATCGTCGAAGCGCATATCGCGCAAAATGGCCTTGGCACGTTCTTGAGCCTGAACGTCATTGGGGCCAGCATTGGCAACGATCGAGGCAATCGACGACTTGGCGGTCTCGACCACGTTGTGTACCGTTTCTCTTCTTGCATCAATGAGCATCTCACGCTGCTTGACGAGAGTAGTGCGAGAGTCTTGAAAGCGGTCGTAGGAGGCGATACCAACCAGTGCAATGGCGATGAGCAGTAGTGGAACAAGGACAAGTAGCAGAATTTTGTTTTGTAGATTCAGCGTCAGAATGCGACGAACTGCTGTCGAGGGTTTCATTTGAAAAGGCTCTCGGTTTGTAATTGGGCAAACAGAGTTATCGGCACCAGTAGCATCAACTGTAATAAAATTCTTACTTAACATGCCTGACGAAAACGACTTGCTGTCTGCCTAAAAGCGCAAACAAAAACGCCTGACCCTATGGCCAGGCGTTTCGCGTTTACTGGATAGTCCCGCGTTTAAAAGCTGCTCCACTCCTCGGCTTCTTCCCGAGCGGCCTGTTTGGTCGGTGCCGGTTTTACGGTAGAGGAGGGCGCTGGCGCCTTGGCCGTCTTGACGCTTTTCGTGGCAGCCGGAGTTTCCTCGCCCAGCACGAAGGTGTTGATC
>NZ_JIBT01000009.1 GCF_001039575.1 Halomonas sp. PR-M31 | reverse complement strand
GCTGACAACTTCGGCTCCCTGATCTTGCCCAAGCTTACCAACGTGACTGACGTGCTAGCCGAGCTGGAAACCAAGAACCTGGGTAGCAACCTGTTCCTGGCCGACACGCACAGCAAGGTACTGAAAGTACTGCGTATGGCCGAAGCCTTGAGCCCCCGCTACGCCGTGGTCGTCGCCAACCCGCCCTACATGGGGGGCAAGGGCATGAATGGACGGCTCGGCGCCTGGGCCAAGGAGAACTACCCAAAGAGCAAGTCCGACCTGTTTGCCATGTTCATAGAGCGTAATCTGGATATGACGGTGGCCGGTGGCGCTGTCGCCATGATTACAATGCAGAGCTGGATGTTCCTCTCTTCCTTCGAGGCTTTGCGCGGCCGCATTCTCGATCAGCACACTATTTTGTCGATGGCCCATCTGGGCGCACGGGCTTTTGACAGCATCGGTGGGGAAGTGGTTTCAACGACAGCTTTCGTACTCGAAAACGCACATAAACCGCATTATCAAGGAGCTTATCTGCGATTGGTTGATGGTAATTCGGAGGCTGAGAAGATGGCCATGATGGCACAGGCTATTGCGCAGGGTAGATATGCATGACCAGCAGCCCATATCTCAAGCCTTGCATGACCTTCAAACGGTATGTCTTTAAAGAATCAGGAGTCGAACATGGCAGATAAGTTAACGATTACGAGAGGTGTGAACAAGAAACCAGTCTCAACCGACGTGCTGGAACAGAGCCTTGAGGCTTTGCAAAATATAGAGGGCGAAGCTTTCACTGGATACCCACTGATTGCGACACCTGATGGCAAGTACTCGATTGATGCCACACTGGTGAGCCCATCTAAAGGCATCGTACTATTCGATCTCATAGAGGGGCCAGAGGTCGGGGAATACACAGAGCGCCAGGATGATTTGGCAAACAAGATCGAGGCACGATTGAAATTGCATCGTGAGTTGGTCAAAGGGCGTCATTTGCGGGTACCGCTTTGGGTCATTTCGTTCGCGCCTGGCATCGACAATATCGAGTCGGTTGCAGTACCTGATTACCCTCTTGTCAATGAGCATGGCCTTGCTAACGTGTTGAATACGCTGGACTGGTCTGAAAGCAGCGAAGATCTTTATCGGTTGACGTTGTCGGCCATCGAAAGCCTCAGCAGTATTCGGAAAAGCCGTTCCAAACGAGAGGTTCATCGGGCTGATTCACGTGGAGCGAAACTCAAGCAGCTGGAAGATTCCATCGCGACGCTCGATCATCGTCAGAACAAAGCCGTCATCGAAACGGTAGATGGTGTTCAACGTATCCGGGGGCTGGCTGGTTCAGGCAAAACCATCGTATTGGCACTTAAGGCTGCTTACTTGCACACACAGTACCCGGATTGGCGTATTGCTGTAACTTTCCATACTCGCTCCCTCAAAGGGCAGTTCCGGCGCTTAATCAACAACTTTTGTATTGAGCAGAGCGGAGAGGAGCCGGACTGGACAAAAATACGAATCGTCAACGCATGGGGCGCGCCGGGGGGGGATGCCAGAGACGGTATTTACTACGAATATTGTCGAACAACTGGGACGGAATTTCTCGACTTTAGAAGTGCATCCAGCCGATTTGGAGGGAACGAACGCGCCTTCGATGGAGCTTGTCAGACAGCATTGCAAAATGCTTCGGATGAAGCGTATCTCTACGATGCATTTCTCGTGGATGAAGCACAGGACTTTGCACCAAGCTTTCTAAAGCTTTGTTACTCAATGCTAAAGCCGCCAAAAAGGTTGGTCTATGCGTATGACGAGCTTCAAAATCTTTCCGGAATTTCGCTTCCGCCGCCAGAGATTATTTTCGGAGATAATGAGCGTGGGCAACCATTAGTCACTTTCGGTGATGATCGAAGGCGAGACGTAATCCTGCAAAAATGCTATCGAAACTCACGCCCGGTTTTGGTATCCGCCCACGGCCTTGGATTCGGTATATACCGGAATGCTCCGCAAGATACAGAGACCGGCTTGGTTCAGATGTTTGATTACCCAGCGCTATGGGAGGAGATTGGTTACAAGGTTAAGGATGGCCAACTGGCGAAAGGTCAGCATGTTGTATTGGAGCGCACTACAGAAACGAGCCCAAGGTTTCTGGAGGAGCAGTTTGATATTGATGATCTCGTCCAATTCATTAAATTCGAAGATGAATCGGCGCAGAATGCATGGCTTGCTCAACAGATTCAGCACGATCTGAATGAAGATGAGCTTCGCCATGACGACATCATCGTAATTCACCCGGATCCTCGGACTGCCCGTGGTCGTACTGGTCCCATCCGCAAACAACTTTTTGAATCAGGCGTTCAGACTCACTTGGCGGGCGTGGATACCGATGCGGATGTGTTCTTCCGAACCGATACGCCATCCGTGACATTCACTGGAATATACCGTGCCAAAGGGAATGAGGGGGGCATGGTGTATGTCATTAATGCCCAGGATTGTAATGGTTCCGGACCAGGCCTGGCCAACCTTCGCAATCGCCTTTTTACCGCTATTACCCGAAGCAAAGCTTGGGTTCGTGTCATAGGGTTTGGTCCGAAGATGCAAGGCTTGATTGACGAGTTTGAGGCTCTTAAGCAAAACGACTTTGTTTTAGATTTTACTTACCCAGACGACAACCTGTTAGGTAAATTGCGCATCGTTCACCGCGACTTGTCTCCGCAAGAAAGAAAACGCCTTGAGCATAGAAAGAACCAGCTTGCCGACCTTTTGGGTGACTTGGAGAGTGGTGAGCTACATCCGGAAGACCTTGATGAGGCAACTCGCGAGAAGCTCCGAAAGTTACTTGGGGGCAGTGAATGAAAGCACTGAGCCCGAAGAGTATAAAAGAGGATCTTGATGGACTGATTTCTGAATTGATCGGAAAAGGGATTTGCGACGACGCAAATTTCTCTGCGGTCCGGTCATATGGAAACCAAGCAGACGTTACTTTTAGTGGATCGGAACACATTTCTATTGCGCTGGGCAATATCGAATATGCTGATATTTACAGCGAACTTGCTGACAAACGCTCATACAACATGAAACTTGTCGATGGTGCTCTTGTGCAATTAATGTATCGAATGAAGAGCAATAGATTAATACAGCATCGGCTTTCATTTTATCCATCACCGAACTTACTTCCGTTTCAGGATGATCCTGAATCGTACATGCGTGATGATCTGTTTCTTGAAATTATCCAGCGCAGAATAGTTCCATTTCCCCTGCGTTTCGACTTTGATGAAAGAGATGGAGTACATGCTGATGTAACTCACCCCAAAAGCCATCTTACATTGGGTGATGTAAAAGGATGCCGAATCCCGATATCAGCGCCGTTAACACCTCGATGGTTCGTCGAATTCATTCTGAGAAACTTTTATCAGACAGATAATCATGATTTTGTGAGGGACTTACCACGTCACAGAATTAAGTTTCCAGCCTCTATCACTAAAAATGAGGAGAGCCTCATGCACATGGTCGTTCCGTATCAGGTGGTTCGATGAAAGCTATGCTTTCTAGATTTCTGTTGCGGGACTTTCACTCGCTTCAATCCCGTTATGCCATTGTCCTCGGCTGGGCATCGGAGCTGCCGGTACTGGTGCAGATGAACCAACTTCCTGAGCACCATCGGCCAAAATCGGATGATCCTGATTTCTGGGCCGTGTGGTCAGGCCAGGATAACGACGGCGAGGTGGTCGAGCGCGAGGTGGATTGGAAAGCGATTGCGGATGATTGGCAGCAGGTCGACGCACCGGCTCAGAAGCAGAATTTGGAGAAAAATGATGAGTAACGGCCCAAATAATCGTACCCAACCAGTTACGGACAAATATTTTTTCCAAGCTTCAGCAGTAGAATTCAAGAAGATTCCGGGGTGTCCAATTGCATATTGGGCAAGTGCGAGTATTTATTCTGCTTTTGATTGTGCCAAACGCATTTCGGATATGACATCTTTGCATCGAGGAATCTCGACAGGCAACACTGATCTGTTTGCGCGAGTATGGCATGAGGTTCCGATAGAAAATCTTTGTATCGGTGCTAATAGCGTAGAGTCAGCTCGTCTTTCCGGAGCACGATGGTTTCCATATAACCGAGGTGGATCTTTCCGCAAGTGGTACGGGTTAGGCATCGACATCTTAGATTATGAAAATGATGGTCGCAGGATGATTGAGGCTGCGAAAAAAGGCGAGTCACCAGGATTCAGACATGATGGATCCGCTGAGTACTTCCTCCCTACAATAACTTGGACTGCGCTTACTGCGGGGAAGCCCTCATTCCGCCTTCTCGAGGCTGGTTATATATTGGGGCATAAGGGTTCTAGTATAAAGACGCCGGACAGCAGCCGTTTGGCTTTTCTTTCTTTATTCAACAGTAATACTTTTGAGAGATTTCTAGAGTACACAAGTCCAACCTTGGATATTAACATCTCTCAACTGTCGTCTTTGCCTCTGCCTGACAATTTCGATTTTTCTCAAGCAGGTAACGTGGCGATTGAATTGGTCAACCTGGGGAAAACAGATTGGAACTCCTATGAAACCTCTTGGGATTTCATCAACCTCCCACTGATGCGACCCGAGTGCCGCCAGCCTAAGCTGCATCTCACCTATCAGAAGCTCCGCGCCGTCTGGCGTGAGATGACGTTCGAAATGCAACGGTTGGAGGAAGAAAACAACCGCATCTTTATCGAGGCCTACAGCCTGCAGGATGAGCTGACCCCCGAAGTGCCATTGGATGAGATTACTCTTACCTGTAACCCCCATTACCAGTACGGCAACAGTAAAAGTGAGGACGAGCTTGAAGCACTGCTGTTGGCCGATACCATGCGCGAGCTGGTTTCCTACGCCGTGGGCTGCATGTTCGGCCGCTACGCGCTGGACAAGCCGGGCCTGATTCTCGCCAACCAAGGAGAGACCATTGAGGACTACCTGAAGCGGGTTCCGGAGCCGAGCTTCCCGGCAGACGATGACAATGTCATCCCCATGCTTGATGGCGACTGGTTCACCGACGACATCACCGAACGTTTCCGCGAATTCCTGCGCATCGCCTTTGGCGAAGAACACTATGAGAAAAACCTCCGCTTTGTCGAGCAGGCGCTGGGCAAGGACATCCGCAAGTACTTCCTGAAGGACTTCTACAACGATCACGTGCGCCGTTACAAGAAGCGACCCATCTACTGGCTGTTCTCCTCACCCAAGGGCTCATTCAATGCGTTGATCTACATGCATCGCTACCAGCCCCACACCGTGGGCACGGTGCTGGAGTATCTGCGCGATTTCAAAGATGAAAAGCTGCAAGCCCGGAAGAACCATCTGGAGGCCGTCAGTATCAGCGCCGGGGCCTCCCAGGGTGATAAGACCAAGGCCCTGAAAGAGATCGAGAAAATCAACAAAATCCTAGCCGAGTTGGATGACTACGAGCGGGATGTACTTTATCCCCTAGCTACCGAGCAGGTGGAAATCGATCTCGATGACGGGGTTAAGGTCAACTATCCGAAATTTGGCGAAGCTTTAAAGAAGATTACCGGGTTAAGCCAATGAGTCACCGTATCAGCCAAGCACTGAGCCGACTGTTCGATAAACACCGAATCGTGTTTTGGTACGACACCAAACACGAGCTGCGCAGTGACTTCGAGGCGGTTTCCATTCCCGCCGTGGAGAAGCTGGAGATCGCGAACAACGAGTACGGCCTGAAATATCGCATCCTGCGGGAGTCACCGGAACAGAAATTCCTTTTGTACAAGGAGGGGCCGCAACCAGAGGATCTGGACAACTGGCTGCTGGACGTACAGCTGGCCCACGGCGAGTTCCGGACTGACCAGGTGGCTATCTGGCTATCCGAACTGGAGCTGGGCCTGGAGTTTGCCGAGGTAGCTCAGGCTCACACTGAGTTTTTCCAGGCGATCAAGCGCAAGGAGGCGCTAAAGAAGTTGCTGAAGCCGGATGACACCGCTGGCCAGCTGCGCCTGAAGATGCTGGCCGTGTGTGCCGGTAGTGAGCCTCGCATGGACTCGGTGGTGGAAACCCTGCTGCAGCAACTGGCGGAAGAGCGCGATGATGGCATTCGGCTGATTGAGCGTTGCGGTCTGGATAGCTTCCTGTGGGAACAACTGACCCGTTTCTACGGCTACGAGGCCAGCGAACCCAGCCTGCGCGACTTCGTGATTGAGCTGTTCAAGTCCTGCTACGCCATGGGTACCGATGGCGAGGTCAAACTGACCGGCGATGCCTGGTGTTCCTCAAGCGCTGGAAAGACAGCCGGCAGTTCGAGCAAGGCTTTGAAACCCTGTCTACCGAGTGTGCCGAGGTGCTGGGTATTGAGCAGGATCTGGGTAGACGGGACTTCCGGGATCTGGTTGAGCTGGATTACTTCCGGCTAATCGATCAGAAGATTATCAGTGACCTGGTGCGGGCGGTGGTAGGCCGCACGGTCACCAGCGGCGATGTGGCACTGTGGGTGCGGCAGCGGCGCCAGGGACATTGGTACGGGGAGTTCCGCCACCTGTATGAAGCCATTGAGTTTGCGGCCCGTTTTGTCCAGATGCTGGGTGAGGCTCGTCTCACCATGGATAGCCTCTCCGACGGCGTTCAGCGATACAGCCGTTCCTGGTTCCAATTGGATCAGCTCTACCGCAAGTTTACCTACCATGTGCGCATGTCCGGCCAGGCATCGTTAATGGGCGAGCTCAGTGAGCAGGTGGAGAATCTGTATTCCAACAACTATCTGCTCAAGCTGGGCGATGGTTTTCAGGTTCACGTGGACGCAGTGACGCGCTGGGAGGCCTATCCGGTCATTCAGCAAAAGGCCTTTTTCGAGTACTGGGTTCGCCCGTACCTGCGCAAGGACAAGCGGATCTGCGTGATCATTTCCGACGCCATGCGCTACGAGATTGGTGATGAGCTGCTGGGCCTTATCCGGCAAGAAGATCGCTACAGCGCGGAGCTCGAACCGGCACTCTCGACCCTTCCCAGCTATACGCAGCTCGGTATGGCGGCACTGCTGCCCAACAAGTCCTTGGCGATTGCCGACAACGATACCGGTACGGCACTGGTGGATGGCCAAAGCTCACAGGGTACGGTCAACCGAACAAAAATCTTACAGGCTGCCCTGGATGGACGGGGCCAGGCCGTCAAGGCGGAAGATTTTATGCAGCTCAACCGGGAAGACAGCCGGGAGCTGCTCAAGGGTAACGATGTGGTGTACATCTACCACAACCGCATCGACCACACCGGCGACAAGATGCACTCAGAGGGGCAGGCCTTTGAAGCGGCGGAACAAACCCTGGCTGATCTCATACGCCTGATCAAGAAGCTCACGGCGGCCAACGCTAACAACCTGCTGATCACCGCTGATCATGGCTTTATTTACCAGAACCGTGAGCTGGATGAGAGTGACTTCCTGGGTGAGGTCGTTTCTGGCGATGATATTCGCTACCGGGACCGTCGATTTGTGCTGGGTAAGGGGCTGTCCGCCTCTCCGGCGTTCCATCACTTCTCGTCCGAGCAGCTTGGGCTGGATGGCGATATGGAAGTGCAGATTCCCAAGTCGATCAACCGGCTGCGCCTTAAGGGCTCAGGCAGCCGCTTTGTGCATGGTGGGGCATCTCTTCAGGAGGTTGTGATTCCAGTCCTGAAAGTTAACAAGAAGCGCCAGAGTGATGTCAGCGCTGTTGAGGTGGACATCCTGCGTGGGGCCAGCTCGGTGATCACTTCCGGCCAACTGGCGGTCACCTTGTATCAGTCCGGGCCGGTTACCGAGAAAGTACAGCCTCGCCACCTGCGGGCCGGGATTTATACCCAGTCAGGGGAGTTGATCTCGGACAGTCACGAACTGTCGTTTGACCTGACCTCGGAGAATCCCCGCGAGCGGGAGCTTCAGGTGCGCTTTGTGCTCAGCCGCAAGGCGGACGAGGCCAACGGCCAGGAGGTCTTCCTAAAGCTGGAAGAACAGCACGCCGGTACCTCCCACTATAAGGAATACAAGTCGCTCAGGTATTTGATGCGGCGGTCCTTTACCAGCGATTTTGATTTCTGAGGGTTATAGCCAATGAGTACGCTTGACCAAAAGATTAACGAACACTTCCCCGGGTTGGTAGTGCGCAAAGACCTGGTGAAAACGGTCAAGGGCAATGCCATCGTCCCTTCCTATGTGCTGGAGTATCTGCTCGGCCAGTACTGCGCCACCAACGACGAGGCCACGATTCAGACGGGTATCGAAACGGTCAAGGAGATTCTGGCCAAGCACTATGTCCACCGAAACGAGGCCGGGCTGGTGCGCTCGAATATCAAGGAAAAGGGGCGCTACAAGGTGATCGACAAGATCAGCGTGGCCCTGAATGAGAAGACGGATGCCTACGAGGCGCAGTTCTCCAACCTGGGAATCAAGAAGGTATTGGTGGATTCGGGAACCGTGAAGGCCCACCCCAAACTCCTGGTAAGCGGCGTCTGGTGCATTGCGGACATCGAATACGTATTTTCTGAAGACCAGAACGCCAGCCCCTGGATCCTGTCCACCCTCAAGCCAATTCAGCTGTCGCACTTCGACTACGACGTCTACGTCGCTGCGCGGCAGCAGTTCAGCACCGATGAGTGGATTGACCTGCTGATACAGAGTATCGGCTTTAACCCGGAGATGTTCGGGCGGCGCAGCAAGCTCCTCCAGCTCCTGCGCCTGGTTCCTTTCTGCGAGCGCAACTACAACCTGATTGAACTCGGGCCCAAGGGGACAGGCAAATCCCACGTTTACTCCGAGTTCTCGCCCCATGGGATTCTGGTATCCGGCGGTGAAGTCACCGTACCCAAACTGTTTGTGAATAACTCCAGCGGCAAGATCGGCTTGGTAGGGTACTGGGATTGTGTGGCCTTCGACGAATTCGCCGGCAAGCAGAAGCGCGTCGACAAAGCCCTCGTCGACATCATGAAGAACTACATGGCCAACAAGTCCTTCTCCCGGGGTGTGGAAACCCTGGGCGCCGAGGCCTCCATGGTGTTCGTGGGAAATACCCGGCATACCGTGCCGTATATGCTGAAACATTCCGACCTGTTCGATGAGCTTCCGGACAAGTTCTACGATTCCGCCTTTCTGGACCGGATCCACTTCTACATCCCGGGGTGGGAGGTCGACATCATCCGGGGCGAGATGTTCTCCGACGGCTATGGCTTTGTGGTGGACTACCTTGCGGAAATCCTGCGCTCGATGCGGAACTACGATTACTCCGATCAGTATAAGGAGCACTTTACCCTGTCTTCGGATATCTCAACCCGTGACCGGGACGGTATCAACAAGACCTTTTCTGGCTTGATGAAGATCCTGTTCCCCCAGGGGGGAGCGACCAGGGAAGAGGTGGAAGAAGTGCTGCGTTTTGCCATCGAGGGGCGCAAGCGGGTCAAGGACCAGTTACAGCGGATTGATACCACCTACGGCGAAGTACGCTTTTCCTATCACGATCAGCAAGGGCAGGAACGGCTGGTCACCACACTTGAGGAAGAGGAGTACCCGGGTTACTACCACCAGACGGTGTCTACCCCTGATGACGGGGGAGTAGAAGCCGAGCCAACAGAGGACGTTAAAGGTGTCGAGCCCAAAGAGCCATATTCCCCCGAGCCCGCACTGGAAGAAAAGCACCTGACCTTCCAGGAAAACCAGAAGGGTATCTCATTCGACGGCTTGTTTGGCCCATACCTGAAGGGAGCCAGCAAGATCACCGTCACAGACCCCTACATTCGGCTTTTCTACCAGATCCGCAATTTCATGGAGTTTCTCGAAGCCATCGTGAAGAACAAGGCCGAAGAGGATGAAATGTCGGTACATCTGGTTACCGTCCGGGATGAGTTCAAGGGTGATCTTCAAGACGAAAGTTTTGAAAAGATCCAGGAGTCTGCTCGCACCGTGGGCATCGACTTCACCTGGGAGTTTGACGAAAGCGGCACCATTCACGCACGTCATATCGTTACGGACCACGGCTGGAAGATTTCACTGGATCGAGGGCTGGACATCTTTCAGCACTACGAGATGAATGAAGCCTTCGCGTTTGCCAACCGGTTGCAGCAGTTTCGGTCTAGCAAGGCCTTCGAGGCTACATTTATCAAGCAGGATTAATCATACGCGACTCGGCATCTAGCGCTGTCGTAGCTTACCCACAATCAATTGCGCGACTTCCATCAGCATCTCGTTGTCGATGGGATGAGCGAGATCCAGCGCCAGGCTGTGACGATAGAAGGGGCTCAGGTCCAGCCCCACACCCAGGCCGCGAATCTCGACCTCGCCCTGACGTTCCCGGCGGGCGATGACATCCTTCAGGTGGTTGTCCAGGTAGAACTTGTCGTTGGCTAGGTTGGTGGCGGTGTCCATGGGGCAGCCGTCGGAGATGACGATAAGGATACGGCGCTGCTCATCCTGGCCAGTCATGCGGTTGCAGGCCCAGTCCACCGCCTCGCCGTCGATGCCTTCGCGATAGAGATCGTGCTTGAGCAGGGCGCCGATGTTGCGGCGCACCCGGCGCAGCGCTGGGCGGCTTCCTTGAATACCAGATAGCGCACTTCATTGAGGCGGCCCGGGTTTTTCGGACGCCCTGCGCCCATCCATTCCTTCTGGGCACGGCCTCCGTTCCAGGTATTGGTGGTAAAGCCGAGAATTTCCGTGGTGACGCCGGCCATTTCCAGGGCTCGGGTTAGCAAATCCAGAAGTATGGCGGTGGATTCGCTGTAGGTCTTCATCGAGCCGGAGCAATCGATCAGAAAGCTGACCATGCTGTTGGCCTTGGGCTTGTACTGCTCGAGCCGGAACAGGCGTCGCTCTGCCGGAGAGGTGATCAACTGGGCCAAGCGCCGCCCGTCGATATAGCCTTCCTCTTCACCGAAGCTCCAGCCGTCCCGCTCGACGTTGCTAAGATGCGCGGTAAACAGCTGTGCCAGACGGCGGATATTGATACCCAACTCCGCAATCTCCTTGTCCAGGCGCTGGCGATACTCATCGAGTTTGGCATCTCTCACCAGGTCGGAGGCGGCCTCTTCACGATCATGGGCCGTGGTGAAGATGCGATAGCGCTGCTCCGCGTCGTCGAAGACCTTGCTGTGGCCGGAGAGGGCGGTGGTGAAGCCTTCGTCGTCTTCTTCGTCGAAATCGAGAAAAAGCGCGAAGCCTTCCGATTCATCGTCATCATCCTGATCGTCGTCATCACCCAGTGCCTCTCGGGCATCGGCGACTCCTTCGGCGGTTACCCGGGCAATATTGAGCGCGTGTTCGGCGAAGGCCGCCTGATCCCGGCGATGACGCCGCAGCCCGGCCAGATCTGCGCCGATAATCGGCACCAGACGCCCCCGGGTGGTTTCGATGAAATCCCCGGTTTCATCATCAAGCGGACGACCGGTGATGCGCGTCCAGCAGATCATGGCAATGGAGAAAATCAGCCGGCCAACGATACCTTCGGTCAAGCGTGAGTTATGAAAATCCTGGGACCAGGCCTCGAAGCGCTGATCCAGATTGCGGGCCATGCCGGGCAGGCCTTTTGGCACCAGGGCCTCGACCCGCAGCTGCTCGAGAAGCTCGAAGACCAAGCGTGCTACCGAGTCTTCCGGACACAGTCGACGGTGCAGGTCAATGTCGGAATGCAACAGGCGCAGGGCCGTGGCATCCGCAACGCCACGATAGGCGGTGAAATCCAGATTGTCGTCATCCAGACGCAGATGGGGCGCATAGAGCGCCACCGGCTTTGCGCCGTGGTGCAGGCGCTTGCCCCGGTAGTGCAGATCGCGCTCTCCGGTCAGCGCGCGAAGCGAGGCAGCACAAAGCTCCTCGATGTGCTGTTGGCGGCGGGCAAGCTGCTGAGGCGTAGCCACTAGAACGTATCCTGATGGTTCTGATAGGACTCGTCGAGCTCTTCACCGAAGCAGCGCTGATAGTATTCCGCCACGATGGGACGCTCGGCTTCATCGCACTTGTTCAAGAATGACAGACGAAAAGCCCGGGCCGGGTTACGAAAGATCTCGCAGTTCTCCGCCCAGGTGATCACCGTGCGCGGCGACATCAGAGTGGAAAGATCGCCGGCGGCAAAGCCCTTGCGAGTCAGATCCGCGACCTCGACCATGGAATCGATCAGCTTGCGGCCTTTCTCATTGTCCTTGGCGGGGACCCGGGCCAGGGTGATCTTGACCTCTTCGTCGTGGGGCAGGTAATCGAGCTTGGCAACGATGTTCCAGCGGTCGATCTGGGCATGATTGAGCACCTGGGTGCCATGGTACATGCCGTCAAGATTGCCAAGACCCACGGTGTTGGCGGTGGCGAACAGGCGGAAATAGGGGTGTGGGTGAATCACTCGGTTCTGATCCAGCAAGGTGAAGTTGCCGTCTCGCTCGAGAATGCGCTGGATGACGAACATGACGTCCGGGCGACCGGCATCGTACTCATCGAAAATCAACGCCACCGGCCGTTGCAGCGACCAGGGCACGATGCCTTCCTGAAACTCCGTGACCTGCAGGCCGTCGCGCACCACGATGGTGTCCTTGCCGACCAGATCGAGACGACTGATATGCCCATCTAGGTTGACCCGCAGGCAGGGCCAGTTCAATCGCGCTGCCACCTGTTCGATGTGGGTCGATTTGCCGGTGCCGTGAAGCCCTTGAACCATGACCCGGCGGTTGCGGGTAAAACCTGCCAGTATCGCCAGGGTCACGTCCGGATTGAAGCGATAGGCGGTGTCGATTTCCGGGACATGATCGCCGCGCTCACTGAAGGTGGGCACCTCCAGGTCACTATCGATATCGAAAAGCGTGCGCACGGACTGCATCTTGTCGGGCTTGGCATTTTGAAGCTCGGTCACATCAGGTCTCCTGAAGGCGGTCTTTGGCACAATCATGGGCGTTGTTTCGTGGCGCTATCTTGAGTCTAGATGAAAGAATGAAACAGTCACGCAATCATAGCCGTGTTTCTAAAAAGCATGCAAATCGTATCGTTTTTTGAAACTATTTGTTCATAAATGACGATTTTGCGATGAGACCCTGACGAATGAACGATTTTCTGATTGTGGGTGGCGGCGTGATCGGCATGATGACGGCTTGGCAGCTGGCGGATGCGGGCCATGAAGTGACGCTGATCGAACGCGGACAGTGCGGTCATGAAGCCTCTTGGGCCGGGGGCGGAATCGTTTCACCGCTTTATCCCTGGCGTCATCCCGAGTCGATCTCCCAGCTGTCGCGCTGGTCCGAAGACTATTATCCCGAGCTCGCCGAGCGCTTGCTGGCTGAAACGGGCATCGATCCGGAATACCGCCAGAAAGGCTTGCTTTATCTGCGTGTCGACGATGAAGCCGAGGCCATCAAATGGGCGCAGCAAATGAATAAACCGCTGGAACGTGTCGACGCCGATTTCCTGTACGACAAGGAGCCAAATCTGGCGCCGTGCTTCGATGACGCGCTGTGGATGCCGACCCTGGGCAGCATTCGCAACCCCCGCTTGGGTCAGGCGCTACGGGCCAAGCTGCAGTCGCTGGTGAATGTGACAATGCAGGAAGGGGTAGAGGTACAAGGATTGCAGTACCGAAACGATCAGGTGGTGCTGAAAACCCGAACTGGCCCTTTGATCGCAGCCCAGGTCATTCTCTGCGGCGGTGCCTGGACCGGCCAGCTATTGAAAACCCTAGGGCTCGAGTTGCCCGTTCATCCGGTCAAGGGGCAGATGATGGTGTTCAAGACGCCACCCATATCGGACGGACGCTTGTTGCTCGAGCGGGTCGTGCTGGCGGATGGACGCTATCTGATCCCGCGCGCCGATGGGCGGGTGCTGGTCGGCTCGACTCTTGAACACGCGGATTTCGACAAGACCCCGACAGATCGGGCTCGCGCATCGCTCTATGCAAGCGCTGTCGCCATGCTGCCGGCGCTTGCTCGATGCGAGGTGGAGCATCACTGGGCCGGACTGCGTCCGGGATCTCCTCAAGGAATACCTTTCATCGGGCCGGTACCGGGCATCAAGGGATTGTTCGTCAATGCAGGACACTACCGCAACGGGCTGGTGCTGGCTCCTGCCGCAACGCGCCTGCTGGTGAATCGGCTGCTGGGCCAGACGCCGATACTCGATCCTACGCCCTATCAGTGGTGATCCTGGGCTGGTCCAACAGTTGTATCTCATCTGGTGCTAGGTGTTTTGCCTGTAGTAGTACTACGCTGAAGTAATGCAGGCGGCAAAATCACGTTTTGCTGCATGTCTTATTTTGAACAACTATCCCTACGTCAGGAGTACCGCATGAGCCAGCTCGACGCCGATTTCCTCAAGGCCTTCAGTAAAGCCCTCAACGATCATGATATCGATGCGGTAATGTCGATGATGACCGATGACTGTGAATTTCATGCCATCGCAGGCCCGGACCTGCTGGGCAAGACGTTCAAGGGCCAGGACGAAGTGCGTCAAGGCCTCGAAGGCGCCTGGAAGAATGCACCGGACGCGGAGTGGGTCGATGGCGAACATTACGTGATCGGCGATCACGGCTTTTCCGAAACTACCTACAAAGGCACTACTACCGACGGTGTTCGTTCGGAAGCTCGTATGATCGACGCCTTCACCTTCCGTGATGGCAAGATCGCGGTCAAGAATGCCTTCCGCAAGAACCGTCCGCCCCTCAATCAAGGCGCCTGATAGACCAACGACTTAGCAATCAAGACATCCCTATTCTGAGGAGTCAGATCATGGATACAACAACCCAGGCAAGTACGACGGCAGGCCGCAGCACTGCCCCCTCACAGCCTTATGATCCGGCCTACGATCCCCTGAAAAGCAAGACACCGGGTCAGGGGCGAGACTATGCCCCGACCTACTGGATCGGCACCGCAGGTGAGCCACCGGAGGATGATGGTCCGGTCACTCAGGATATGGATGTCGATGTGGTCATCATCGGCTCGGGATTCACCGGCCTGACCGCCGCTATTTTCCTTGCCCAGGAGCATGGCATAAAAGCGACGGTACTCGAAGCCAACCGTTCCAGCTGGGGCTGTAGTACCCGTAACGGCGGGCAGGCCCAGTGTGCGTCAGGCCGTCTGAAGCGCTCCCAGTGGATCGAGCGCTGGGGCTTGGACACCGCGCTTAAGATGCATGAAGAGTGCGTCGCCGGTATGAATACCTTCAAGGAGCTGATCAAGGACATCGACTGTGAGCCTCAGTACGGCGGCCACCTGTATCTAGCGCATCGTGACAAGGTAATGAAGACGCTGGAGAAAGAAGCCAAGCTGCTGCGCGAAACCTTCGACTACGACGCTCAGATGCTCGATGCGGACACGGTCAAGCGGGACTGGGTAGGCGATACCGAAGCCGCTGGCGCCATGCATGAGCCCGAGGGTATCGGTATCCACGCGGGCAAGCTGGCCTTCGGCTACCACAAGAAAGCCCGTGCGCTCGGCGCCAAGATTCACCCGTGCAGTCCGGTGCAGGGGTGGGAAACACGCAACGGCGTGCACTACCTGAAGACGCCGGGCGGCACCGTAAAGGCCCGTGCCGTGGGTATCGCCACCGGCGGTTATACGTCTCAGAGTCTGCATCCGGAGCTCAAGAATCGTCTGCTGCCAATTCTGTCCAACTCGCTGGTTACTCGGCCGTTGACGGAAAAGGAAATCGACGACTGCAGCTTCAAAACCAAGCAGGTGATCACGGATACCCGGATACTACGCCACTACTATCGGCGCCTGCCGGATAATCGGGTGCAGATCGGTAGTCGTAGCGCTATTTCGGGCAAGGATGCGCCGGCCAAGAAGTTCGAAGAGATGCTGATTCGCGATCTGCATCTCAAGTTTCCGGCACTCAAGGGCATTCAGATCGACTACTCCTGGTGGGGCTGGGTCGATGTCAGCCACGATATGATGCCGCGCATCTATCAGCCGGATGCCAGCCAGGAGCTTTACTATGCCTTAGGCTATGGCGGCAACGGGGTAATGTATTCCGCCCAGGCCGGCAAGCGGCTGGCGCAATTCATCGCCGGTCAAGGCCAGGAACTCGATCTGCCGATCTTCAATTCGCGGCTGCCGTTCCCCAATCTGCGCGAAAAGGTCGAGTCCGAAGTGTTCGCGCCGTTCCGCCGTATTGGCCAGCGCTTCCTTTACCGCTGGTATTATCTGCAGGATGAAGTGCTCTAAATACGATCAAAAGGCTCATGATGAAACCGGCTTTCCGAAAGGAGGCCGGTTTTTTGTTGTGCATCTTCCAGGTACCGCATCATGGCGTATCGATAATGACCGCTTGGGCCACGAGCCTTGCCAGCTTTTCGATGCCTGCGGCAATGCGAGCCTCGGCGATCGCCGAGAAGCCGAGGCGAAAGTATTCGCTGTAAGGCTCATCGAAAAAGTGCAGATCTCCTCGTTCGATTAAAATGCCGTGCTCCCGGGCCAGTTCCTGCAGCAAGCGGCAATCCATGCCCGGCGGCCCTTTGATCCAGAAGCTGGAGCCGCCATAGATAGAAGGAGTCGAGGCGTGAGGCATGTGAATGGCCAGCGCCTCGCCCATGCATCGCCAGCGGCGATGATAGACGCGATGAATCTGACGAAGTAATGCATCGTGATAGCCGCGATCCAAAAATAAAGCCACCGCACGCTGATTGTTGGTGGGTGGGTGGCGCAACATCAATCGACGCAGCGCTCGGGCCTCGCGGATCAAAGCCGGCGGGCCGACCATGTAGCCTACCCGCAACCCCGGGGCGAGAGTCTTGGAAAGACTTCCGACGTAAATGACCCGCTGGTGCTTGTCCAGGCTCTTGAGGGCCGGGGTGGGGTTTTCCAGATAGTTGGTCTCGCTTTCGTAATCGTCCTCGATGACCAGAAAGTTGTCCTGCTCTGCCAGGTCGAGCAGTGCCCGCCGCCGGTCAAGGGGCATGGTGACCGTGGTGGGCGACTGATGGCTGGGGGTGACATAAGTAAGGTCGCAGGTACTGATCTGCATGTCAGGGCGCATGCCTTGGGCATCTACCGGCAGCAAAAGAATATCGTCGGTGAAGGTCGAGGCGATGTTGAACATGTCGACATAGCCGGGATTTTCCATGCCGAAGCGTCGACCTTTTTTGAGCAGCAGCATGCTGACCAGCCAAAGGGCCTGCTGGGCGCCCACGGTCACCAGAATCTCTTCCGGCGCTGCCCATACGCCACGTCGGGGCAGCAGACGAGTGCGGATTTGCTTGATCAACAAAGGATCGTCGTCGTTTAGATGATCCACCGCCCAGCTGCGAATGGCCGGCACGCTCATGGAATCCCGGCTGCACTCCCGCCATTGGGGCGTCGGGAAGAGTTCCGGATCGATCTGGCCATATAGAAATGGATACTCGTAACAGGACCAGTCGTTGGGTTTGTTGATGGTTCTCTGCTGGGAAGGGCGCATGGTCAGTAGCTCTTCCCAGGCTAGTTGCTCAGCATCGATGTCGTTCAGACGCTCCGGCCTTGCCGCATGCCCTTTGAGGATCTCTGGATTGACAAAATAGCCGCTGCGGCTCTTCGCTAACAGATAGCCGCTGTCGAGCAATTGTTCGTAGACCAGCATGACGGTATTGCGGGCAATGCCCAGCTCCTGGGCCAGTTTACGACTCGAGGGCAGCGCCTTGTCCATCGGGATATGACCATCGAGAATCGCGCGTGCCACCTGTTCGCGTAGCTGTTTTTGCAAGCTGGCCGGTAGTTGAGGATCAAGATGAAAAAGTAGTTGATTCATGGCGGTCGTCAAAGAGCCGATAATGATCGGCGTTTCAGGTTGGGGCGAGATACGTATTGCTGACATTGTGCCAGTATTGCGCCAGGCAGTTGGCCGAATTGGTAAACAATGTGTCGCACGACGCGTTTTCTGGACGTCTAGCTCTACTACTTAAGTCATGTTTGGGGTGCTTGACGATGCGGCGAACTCATTGAATTGCACAGGATTGTACGAACTGGACCAAAACGCTAGGTCGATCTGGCCCTATTGATAGTCTGAGCGTCTGAAGGACATTGGTTGCCGTAGTACGTCAATGGATCATGACGGTATCGGTCAAGCCTGGCCAATGGAGACGGCCGTACCGTTTGGAACGGCAACGACGATAAAGATGTTTAAACGGTAACCGATAATTAATTAAGCCAAGATGATTTTGTGATCCATGGCTCAGTAGAAAAAATAAAGTCGAAGCTGTCTTTCAGGAATCACGACTGCTAAAAAGTAATGGTGCATCTCAGCACCTCGTAGACAAGAATAACGCTAGGAGTATGTCATGAAACTAAAAAAACTGATGCTGCCTGCCGCCGTCTCTATTGCCAGTCTAGCGCTTAGTGGTAGCGTGTTGGCACAGAATTGGAAATTGGCGACCGGGGATGCCGCCGGGGGAACCCAGTACGAGCTCGCCACAACCTTCGCCAAACTGATCGAAGAGAAGACCGATGGCGAAATCACGGCGGACATCTTCCCCAACGGACAATTGGGAAGCGAGCAGGACACCGTCAATAACGCCAGCATGGGGCTGCTCGATCTCTCGATCCTTGCCATCAACAACATCACGCCGTTTTCACCCACCGTTGGCGTAATGACACTGCCCTACGTGATTCATAATGCCGAAGATGCCAAGAAGCTGACTCAAGGTGACATTGGCAAGGAACTGACGGAAAACACCATTCGCGATGCGGGTGTACGGATTTTGGGCTGGGCCTACTCGGGCTGTCGTCGTCTGACCAACTCTGCCAAGGCCGTCGAAAAGCCTGCCGATCTTGATGGACTGGTCATTCGCGTACCCAAAAACGAAATCATGATCGCTTCTTATCAGGCTTGGGGTATCAACCCCAACCCGCTGGCTTGGTCGGAAACCTTCACCGCCCTACAGCAGGGTGTGGTCGACGGTCAGGACAACCCGTACATCACCATCGATGCCATGAAGTTCTACGAAGTGCAAGATCATGTCACCGATAGCTGCTACATTTTCTCCCTCGAGCCTCTGATCATGGGTGAAGGGCAGTTCCAGAGCCTGGATCCGAAGATGCAGGAAGCCGTACTCGCTGCTGGTCAAGAAGCCACCGAGCACAGCTACGATTATCTTCTTGAAACCGAAGACTCCATCAAGAAGAAGCTGGTCGATGAGCATGGTATGACCATTACTCAGCCCGCCAACGATGAGAAAGAGTGGATCGATCAGGCTACCCAGATCTGGCCGAAGTTCTACGACAGCATCGGCGGCAAGGAAAAACTCGACGAAGCGTTGCAAGCGCTCGGTCGCGAGCCAGCCCCTGCGGGATGATATCTACCAAGTACGCGCTGTAATCCGAATTCTGCACCGACTCTTAGGAGTCGGTGCAGACGTTTGTGACTTAGGGAATTGCTGAATAAATCGCCGAGCGAAATGAAGTGCAAGGCGCACGGAGCGCAGGAAACGAGACATAACACGGGGTTAGGCAAGTTTTCGAGCACCGCGCAACGCCGCAATTCGTTCGTGTAGGCATTTATGCAGTGATTTCCTAAAGAGACCGAGATTACCGGATCATGCCCAGGCAGAGCCGCTCGCGATGGTACCTCATTGTTGGGCAATCGCGGGTCACCGCTGCATCGGTGTGGGCGATTCTGTCTGTAGACTGGACTGGCAGCAAACAGATGTCGGCAATCGTTTTCCTGTACGCCTGTCCACAAGACTTAAGTCAAAGTCTTGTTATATGCCAGCTAGTGAAGATGTTGAATTACGATGAATTATACAAACTGGCCCAAAATAAATTGACGAATTGGCCCTGTTGATGGTCCCGGTGCTTGAAAGAGAGTAGATAACGAAGCGCCTCAATGGATCATGACTGGGTTTACAGGTATGTTCGTCAAGGGTGATCTATCGTTGAGTGAAAAGCCGAAACACAAAGATGTTTGAACGGCATCTGACAATCCGTGAAACCATCATGCCTGCTCAATGCGCCTCCAGGAAAATGTTTGGTTCAGAATCGTTTTTTGAGGATTGTGTTTGCAAAAAGTAACGGTGTCTTCTGGCGCCGTCCAGACAAGAACAACGTAGAGAGTATGTCATGAGACTAAAAAAACTGATGCTGCCTGCCGCCATTTCCATTGCCAGTCTTGCGCTGAGTGGCAATGTCTTGGCACAGACCTGGAAGATGGCTGTCGGCGACGCCGCCGGAGGAACCCAGTATGAACTCGCTACCAAGTTCGCCGAGCTGATCGAAGAAAAGAGCGGCGGCGATACCACGGTCGATATCTTCCCCAACGGCCAGCTGGGCAGCGAAGAGGATACGGTCAACAACGCCAGCATGGGGCTGCTGGATCTGTCTATTTTGGCCATCAACAACATCACGCCGTTTTCTCCCACCGTGGGCGTGATGACCTTGCCTTATGTGATTCAGAACGCCGAGGATGCCAAGAAGCTCACCCAGGGCGAAATCGGCGATCAAATGACGCAAAACACCATCCGTGACGCCGGGGTGCGGATTCTTGGCTGGTCCTACTCTGGCTGCCGTCGCCTAACTAACTCCGAAAGACCTATCGAAAAGCCCGAGGATATCGAGGGCCTGGTCATTCGAGTGCCCAAGAACGAAATCATGATCGCCGCCTATCAGCCTGGGGGTCAACCCGAACCCCTTGGCCTGGACCGAGACTTTCACTGCTCTTCAGCAAGGCGTGGTGGATGGACAGGACACTCCCTACATCACCATTGATGCCATGAAATTCTACGAGGTACAGAGTCACGTTACCGACAGCTGCTACGTGTTCTTGCTCGAACCCCTGATCATGGGGGAAGGACAGTTCCAGAGCCTGGATCCGGAGATGCAGGAAGCCGTGCTTGCTGCCGGCCAAGAAGCCACCGAGCACAGCTATGACTATCTCATCGAAACCGAAGACGCTATCAAGAAAAAACTGGTCGAGGAGCATGGTATGACCATTACCCAACCCGCTAACGACGAGAAAGCCTGGATCGAACAGGCCACCCAGGTCTGGCCGCAGTTCTACGACAGCATCGGTGGCAAGGAAAAACTAGACGAGGCGCTAAAAACATTGGGCCGCGAGCCAGCCCCCGCCGGATGATACCCAACGTATCCATACAATGAACATTATGAGCCAAATCCTGCATCGACTTCTTTGAGTCGATGCAGGCGTCCGTGAGTCAGAAAGACCGGGATTACTGGATCCCGCCCAGGCAGGGGCCAATCGTCATGAAACGTATAACACTACATATTCTCAACAACCTGGAGAACTATATATGCCAGTTTCTCCTGGTCTCTTTTGTTGCCATTCTCTTTGCGCAAATCGTGCTGAGAAATCTTTTCAGCTATTCACTGGCTTGGGGTGACGAGCTGGCAACCTACGCCTTCGTCTGGTTTGCCTATCTGGGGGCGGTCTATGCAGCGAAGATGGCAGCCCATAACCGGGTCACCTTCCAGTTCAAGTTCTTTCCAAAATGGGTCGAGACGTTCTGCACTCTTCTGACCGACGCCATCTGGATCGCATTCAACGCCGTGTTCATCTACTTGAGCTACGATTTTGTGTTCAACAAGATGAACCTGTTCTGGAAGTCCCAGACTTTGGGGGTTCCGATGAAGTATTTCTATCTGATTCTACCCATCGCGTTTATCGCAATGACGTTTCGCATCATTCAGAACGATTACCTGAAATATGTGAAAAAGGTGGATGTGGTCGATCCCGAGACCGAAGAAGTGGAAAAGATGAAGCGCTCCAGTCGCATGAATAACACCAATGACAACAAGCAGGAACGCTGAGCCATGACTGATACCATGATCGTCTACATTCTATTCGGTGCCTTTTTGCTGTTACTGCTGCTGGGAGCTCCCATTACGGTGTCCCTGGGCGTGGCAGCGCTTATTACTTATCTTTCCATTGGCGAAAACCCCATGGCTTTCGTGCAGATGGCCTTCACCTCCGTGGGCTCCTTCCCCTTGATGGCATTACCCGCCTTCATTCTTGCAGGAGCGCTGATGGAGGCGGCGGGGATCTCGAAGCGTCTGGTGGATATCGCCGAAGCCTTTGCCGGACCGGTCACCGGCGGCCTGGCCGCGGCGACCGTGTTTGCCTGTATGTTCTTCGGCGCCATTTCCGGTTCAGGGCCGGCGACCACTGCCGCGGTCGGCATGCTAATGATCCCCGCCATGGCCAATCGAGGCTACGATCGTGCTTACGGCTCTGCGGTTACCGCTTCCTCCGGGGGGCTTGGTGTGGTCATTCCGCCCTCTATTCCCATGGTCATCTTTGGCATTTCAGGGATGGGACTGCAGCCGCCGCCCGAGGCAGTGGCAATGCATGGCTCGTTCCAGACGCTATCGATCCCTAAGCTGTTCATCGCCGGTATCTTGCCCGGTGTGGTCATCGCCACCTGTCTGCTGACCATCAATTATTTTATCTCACGCAAAAAGGGCTATCGCGGTCTGACGGATAGCTGGTCGTTCCCGCATATTCGCGCGACGCTGCGCAAGGGCATATGGTCGATGCTGGCACCGATCATCATCCTCGGCGGCATCTACACGGGGCTGTTCACGCCCACAGAATCGGCTGTCGTAGCGATCGTCTATACTCTGGTGGTGGGTATCTTCCTGCACAAGGAACTCAAGTGGAAACCCGCCATGCGCACCCTGGAGACGACGACCTGGATCACCGGACGGGTACTGCTGATCCTGTTCACCGCGACCGTCTTCGGCCGACTGCTGGTGGAACAGCGGGTGCCGGCGCACATCGCCGAGGCCATGCTGGCGTTCACCGACAACCTTTATCTGATCTGGGCGATGATCATCGTCTTCCTGTTATTTGTCGGCATGTTCATGGAGACACTGGCCGCCATCATGATTCTGACGCCGGTGTTATTGCCAATCATGTATATGCTGGGAGTGGACCCGGTACAGGTCGGCATCGTCGTGGTCTGTGCCCTGGCCATCGGTTTTCAGACCCCGCCATTGGGAGAAAACTTGTTCGTGGCGTCAGGTATAGGCGGTTCGTCGATCGAGGAAATTTCCCTCAAAGCGTTACCTTTCGCGGGGGGGTCTATCTTCGCCGTGTTTCTTATCGCCTATTTTCCCGAAATATCGCTATGGTTGCCTCGAATAATGGGCTATTAGTCAAGTGACGGTGTGTTCGAAGACGTCGCTTCCCAGGCAGGCGCTCGTACAGCCAACTATGTGAGGAGGGGACATGGAACATCGGATTACAAGCATTCTTTGCTGCGTGGGGTTGCGCGGTGATTCTCATGGAGTGCTGGAGCAGGCGGCGAGACTGGCGTTGAGCACCGGTGCCGAGTTGCACGTACTACACGTGGTCAAACCCCTGGCCGAGGATGTGATGAATACGCTCAAGGCCAATATCCGTAACCGGGAATCGCTCGAAGGATTCGTGCATCAGCGTATCGATCTGGCCCGGGAGCAGCTGCAGGAAAAAATCGATGACTTTTTCCTGCAACGTCCTGAAGAAAAGCAGGCGTTGGCTTCTAGGGTGGTCGCCCTAAAGGTGCTCGAAGGCTATCCAGCGGCGGTGATCAACGAGGTTGCGGCAAAGCATTCTCATGATTTCATCGTGATTGCGGCCAACAAGCACGGGCTGACGGCCTCCTATGCGGGCAAAGTGGCCAAGGGCGTGCTGAAGCGTGCGCACATTCCCGTAATAGTGGTGCCGGGACCTGCGTGAAAGCGTCCCGCGTAACGACGTTTTTGAAGATGTTCACTTAGTACCGACCGGTCGGTTTGGATACCGATCGGTGATTTTATTTAAAAAGGTGATGTCATGGCTCAGCAAGACCCCAATTCTCTGCCTGAGAATCCGCTGAAGAAGCATTTTCATCGACTCGGTGGGCATCGCGCCGAACGCTTCTCCGAGCTGGTGCCCGGTGTGCTGGTGTGCGTCACCATCGCCTTGGCAACCACCTTCATCGCTGATCATTACGGCGGCCCGGTGATGCTGTATGCGCTGCTGTTCGGCATATCGCTGCACTTTCTCTCCTTGGAGGGACCCTGTCTGCCTGGAGTGGAGTTTGCCTCACGCACGATCCTGCGCATCGGGGTGGCGCTTTTGGGGGTGCGCATTACCATTGCACAAATCAGCGAACTTGGACTTGGCCCTATTGTCACGGTAATCATCGGTGTCACCTTGACGATCCTTTTGGGCTATCTCGTGGCCAGGATGCTAGGTCTTACCAAGGAGATGGGGCTTCTCACTGGCGGCTCCGTCGCCATTTGCGGCGCATCTGCGGCACTGGCGCTCTCTGCCGCCATGCCTCGCCATGAAAATCATGAACGGGATACGATTCTCACGGTGGTGGCAGTTACCGCGCTCTCGACCATGGCCATGGTCACCTATCCATTGATCGTCAGCGTATTGGGATTGAGCGACGACCAGGCCGGGGTGTTTTTGGGCGGTACCATTCATGATGTGGCTCAGGTAGTCGGGGCAGGCTATATCATTTCCCAGCACACCGGAGACGTATCTACCTTCGTCAAGCTGTTGCGGGTGGCCATGCTGGTGCCGGCGGTGATGTGCTTCATCTTCATCTATCGTCAGCAGCGTCAGGCGGAAAACGCTGCCGGCGGTAAGGTGCCCATGCTGCCGACGTTCCTGGTCGGTTTTATCGTCATCGTGATCATCAACAGTTTTGGCCTCATTCCTCAGGTCGCTGTAGAGGGCTTCACGGAGGTATCCCGCTGGTGTCTGGTCACGGCCATTGCCGGACTCGGCATCAAGACGTCTTTTCAAAAACTCGCGGTGGTAGGTTGGAAGCCGATCATTTTGATGCTAATCGAGACGGCGTTCCTGCTGCTGCTGGTGCTTGGCTTCATTCTGATCGGTGGAGTAGGAAGCTGACGTAGGAAAAAAACCGTCAAAACAAAAGACCGCTGCCGGTTAAACCCGGCAGCGGTCTTTTCGTTCTGCATTAGAGGTGAAATCAACCCATGATCAGCTGGCTTGCGAACATGCCCCCGGTGATCAGCATGACGAACAGAATCAGTGCCAGTATGAAGGGTTTGATCCCCAATGCCTTGAGCTTCTCGATACGGGTCTCGAAGCCCAGCGCCGCCATGGCCATGGTCAAGGCAACTTGACCGATGACGACTAGCCCTTGATGCATCGGCGCAGGCAGAGTGATGTAGCTGTTGGCCACCACCATCGCCAGAAAGCCGAAGGCGAACCAGGGAATGACCAGACCGCCACTTGGCGCCACGGTTTCGCTGCCTTGAGACAGACGGCGAATCCGGTGCATCCACCACTGGCCGATGATCAACAGAAAGGGCACCAGCAGCATGACCCGCACCAGCTTGACGATGACCGCGTTGGCGAGGGCCTGATTACCCACCGCATCGCCCGCGGCCACCACCTGAGCAACTTCGTGAACCGTTGCACCGATATAAATGCCGAAAAGGCTCTCATCCATGCCGGTAAAGGAGTAGAGCAGCGGATAGACCAGCATTGCCAGGGAGCCAAACAGGACTACCGTGGCCACCGCCATGGCAGTGGCGGCAGGCCGAGAGCGAATAGTGGCTTCCGTGGCGAGTACCGCGGCGGCGCCACAGATGGCACTGCCGGCGCTGGTCAGCAGGGTGGTTTCGCTGTCCATACCCAGAAGGCGGGTGCCGATCCAGTAGCCGGCGACCAGTACGCTGACGATGACCAGGGTGTCCAGCACCAGTACCTTGGGCCCTAGGCCGATGACCTGTTGCAAGGTTAGAGACAGCCCGAACAGCACGATGCCGCTACGCAAAAGCCAGCGGGTGGCGAACTTGAGACCCGGCCCCGAGACAGAGGCGACTCTGGCGACACCGGGCAGATTGCCCACCACGAGCCCCAACAGCATGGCGAACACAAGCGGGCTGATACCGGTGCCTGCAAGACCGGGCACGAACGTAAGGCCGAAACCGGCCAGAGTCAGTGCGACACAGATCGATAAACCTTGCCACATGGTGCCATCTCCTTTTCAGTGGTTGTTGACGACAAGGGTAAGGCCGGTGCGTTAAATGGCTTAGCATGTAATAACGATATGTCAGTTCGGAAAAATCGATATGAACGTTAGCGTGACCCTGCGCCAGTTTCAGGTCTTCGTGGCAGTGGCCCGGGAAGGCACCGTGGTGAGCGCTGCCCAGCACGTGCATCTGTCCCAATCCGCCACCAGCCAGGCCCTGGCGGATCTGGAGCGCCATCTCGGGGTGATGCTGTTTGACCGCTTTGGTCGACGGCTGCAGCTCAACGATGTCGGAAGGCGTCTGCTGCCCCGGGCCGAGCGCATGCTTGATGAGCTGGTACAGTTCGTCGAGGCGGCTAAGGAGCCGGATGGTGTCCTGCAGGGCACCCTCAAGATTGCCGCCAGCGCCACCATCGGCACCTATTTGCTGCCGACGCTGGCCGGGGAGTTCAGCGAGCATCATCCAGAGGTCGATCTGCAGCTGCGCCTGCGCAACACCGGTGAAGTCCTGGACGATATTCTGCGCTTCAATGCGGATCTGGGATTGATTGAGGGGCAGTGCAGCGAGGCACGACTAACGAGTCAGGTCTGGCGTCAGGACGAGATGGTACTGGTCTGTGCGTCGCATCATCCCCTGGCCGGAAGCGATCATCTTGATGATAAGGCGCTGCAGCGGGCTCAGTGGATTCTGCGCGAGCACGGCTCGGGTTCCCGGGCGATATTCGAGGCGGCGGTGCGGCCTTACGTCGAGCGTTTGCGGGTGCGCATGGAGCTTGGCCAGCATGAAGCAATCAAGCAGGCCGTGCGGGCAGGCCTGGGACTTGGGTGTCTATCGCGTCTGAGTGTGGCCGGCGAACTCAAGCGCGGGGAGCTGATCGCCCTCGACAGCAAGCTCAGCTTGTGTCGCACCTTTTCTCTGGTATGGCACCCGGACCGCTATCGCAGCCCTTTATGGCAGGCCTTCAAGGTGTTTTTACTGGAGGCGGGTTGAAGCGATCCCTTGTGCTAGGGCGTATCAAGAAGCTACTCGCCTCGGATCGGTTCATTGAGGCCCAGCTCACCAAGGGCCATGCAATAGCAGCGCGATCACCGCAAAATGCCCAGGGTACCAGGCCAGCCATACCTTGCGCGGCATTCTCGCGCCTGGGCTGATCTGCGGTACCCGATTGGCCTCGCCGGCAGCCAACAGCAGAATCAATAGCGTCGTTGCCACAGTAAAGGACTTGGCCATGTCGGAGTTGTTCATCAGACCGGCCACGAGCAGTACTGGCACGCTGGCCGCTACCATCAATAAATGCTCCTGGAAGGAGTCCGTGCGCTGGGTCAATGCCTGCAGTGCCAGCATATAACAAGGAATCAACAGCAGGCCTTCGTGACCATACTCGAACCACGGACTCAGCAGCCACCAGGCCAGTAGCGATGCTCCCAACAACAAGGGGCGCTGCAACGGCGCTTCCGTATCCACATCGACACGACGGGCAAGACTTCGCAGCCAGGTGCCCCAGCACAGCCCTAGAGCCAGGGTGAAGCAGATGTTCAGCTGGAAGCCGTCCCGAGGCATGGTCATGTAAGGCAGCTGCGCGATCAGGCCGATGATGAGTACCCGTCTGGCATAGCGATAGGGATCGCGAGTGTTGAACAGCCCGTGCCAAGCCACCATGCCGGCGAACAAGGGAAAAGCGATACGTCCAAGGGAAGAGCTGGCCCAGCCCATGTCCCAGCTACCTGGAAACAGATAACGCGTGACATGGTCCACGGTCATGGTAATCAAGGCAATCCACTGACCCCAGGCCGTCCAGGCCGAGGAGGGTCGTAGTGTCGCCTGAGTTGTCGAGGCGGATGATGGCGCACGCATCTTGGTCTCCGGTGTATTGCGAGCGGATGGAGAATCCGCTGAAAAATGACGAACGCGCTACGATAGCGACCATCACCCCAAATCGCCAGTACAAGACCGACATAGACGCAATGTCTAGACAGCCTGGCCACTCCGATATTGTTGGCGATTTTCTCACAAACCCTACTACGCTTCGAAAGCGGACCAGGATTTGAGCCATCCGATCAGCGCCCTGCGAGGATGCGGTAGATACCACAGGATCTACTCGACGCCACAACAAATACAAATAGACCCAGGGGGTCTCATGAGCGCTTCTAAATCATCCTCGGCGTCGTCCGGCTACGAGTCCGTGGAGTCCGAGTATCTGGATAAACGCAAACTGCAAAAGGGGGCTGCGGGCTGGATTTTGCTGGCAAGCCTTGGCGTGTCCTATGTGATTTCCGGCGACTACGCCGGTTGGAACTTTGGCCTTGCCGCCGGTGGCTTTGGCGGCATGCTGATCGCTACCTTGCTGATGGCCACCATGTATACCTGCATGGTGCTGTCGATCGCGGAACTCTCTTCTTCGCTGCCCACTGCCGGTGGCGGCTATAGCTTTGCCCGTCGGGCCTTCGGTCCCTTGGGTGGCTACATCACGGGAACCGCGATTCTGCTGGAGTACGCCATTGCGCCTGCGGCGATCGCGATCTTCATCGGCGGCTACGTCAATACGCTGATCGGCATCGATGGGCCCCTGGTGTATGCCGCCTTTTATACCCTGTCGTCGGCATTCATCTGTGGGGTGCGGGGGAAGCCTTGAAGATCATGATGGGCATCACGGCCCTGGCAGTCATCGCCATTTTAGTGTTTGCGATCGGCATGCTGCCGCACTTTGAAATCGCCAATCTGTTCGATATCGCCCCCAATACCGACGCAATCGGAGCGTCTGCCTTTCTGCCGGAAGGCTATATCGGCATATGGGGAGCGCTGCCCTTCGCCATCTGGCTGTTTCTAGCCGTGGAAGGCGTGCCTTTGGCCGCAGAAGAGGCAGGCGATCCGGCCCAGGACATGCCCCGAGGCATCATTACCGCCATGCTTGTGCTGCTGGTGTTTGCCGCCTGCGTGCTGCTGCTGGCCCCTGGCGGCGCCGGCGCCGAGACGATCAGCAACCATGCCGCCCCCTTGGTAGGGGCGCTGCAGGCGGTCTATGGCACGAACTCCCTGATCGCGGGCTTCGTCAATCTGGTAGGGCTGGCAGGATTGATCGCCTCGTTTTTCTCGATCATATTCGGTTATTCCCGCCAGACTTTTGCACTCTCTCGAGCCGGCTATCTGCCGCGCTGGCTGTCCGTCACCGGTGGTCGCAAAGTGCCCTATCTGGCCCTGATCGTGCCTGGAATGATTGGGTTCTTGCTGTCTTTGACCGGCCAGGGAGATCTGATGATCACCATGGCGGTGTTCGGCGCCACCATTTCCTACGCCATGATGACTCTGTCCCATATCGTACTGCGCCGCAATGAACCGGAACTCGAGCGCCCCTACCGCACCCCAGGCGGCGTCGTGACCGCTGGAATCGCCTTCGTGCTGGCTATCGTGGCGTTCTTGTCGACCTTCGTGGTCAGCGTCGAGGCCGCGCTATGGTCCGCGGTCTTCTACGCCATCATGCTGGCCTACTTTGGTTTTTATAGCCGCCATCATCTGGTGGCCCAGGCGCCGGAAGAGGAGTTTGCCGCCATCACAAGCGCCGAACAGGAGCTCTCGAAAGAAGAGCAGGCCAAGAAAAAGTAGGCACCACCCCTGGGGCCTGTCCGACAAGACAACAACGCTGACGACTTGATGGAGAATGACGTGATGAGCGCAATGAAAACCCGAGACATCAAGACCGCTGAAGATGCAAAACGCATCGTCGAGGAGCGTGGTTTGAGCCACGTCAAGGTGGGCTTTTTCGACATCGACGGTGTGATGGTAGGCAAGTACATGCAGCAAAAGAAGTTCCTGTCTGCCCTGGAGGATGGTTTTGCCTTCTGTGATGTGGTGCTGGGCTGGGACAGCAAGGATGAGCTTTACGACAACGTACAGTTCACCGGCTGGCACACCGGCTATCCGGATGCGCCCCTGCGGATCATTCCGGACAGCTGCCGAGAGATTCCTTTCGAGGGCGATATGCTGCTGTTCATGGCGGAGTTCGAGGGCGAAGCGGAAAAGATATGCCCCCGGGGGTTGCTGAGGCGAATTCTCGAGCGCGGTGCCAAGCTGGGCTACGACGTGTCCGGGTCGCTTGAGTACGAGTTCTTCATGTTCCAGGAAACGCCGGAGTCGGTGCGCGAAAAGGGCTATCGTAATCTCAAGTCGCTGACTCCGGACATGATGGGCTACTCGATGATTCGAAGCTCCGTGCACAGCGAGCTGTATCATGAACTGATCTCCCTGTCCGAGACCATGGATTTTCCCATCGAGAGCCTGCACACGGAAACCGGGCCCGGGGTGCTGGAAGCCGCGATCGCCGTAGATGATGCCTTGGCTGCCGCCGACAAGGGGGCGCTGTTCAAGACTTTCGTCAAGATCTGGGCCCAGCGTCGGGGCCTGATGGCCACCTTCATGGCCAAGTGGTCGCCGGACTGCCCTGGTCAAAGCGGTCATGTGCATCTGTCATTGAAAGACCATGAGTCCGGCAAGTCGGCGTTTTTCGATGCGGACAAGCCCTACACCATGAGCGACGTGCAGCGCCATTTCGTTGCCGGTCAGCAGAAGCTGATGCCGGAGTTTCTGGCCATGTTTGCCCCCACCATCAACAGCTACACCCGGCTGATTCCCGGCTTCTGGGCGCCTACCGAGGCTACCTGGGGGGTGGAGAATCGCACCACGGCGCTGCGAGTGATTCCCGGCACGGACAAGTCCCAGCGGGTCGAGTATCGCCTGGGCAGCGCCGACGCCAACCCGTATCTGGTGATGGCGGCGGCGATCGGGGCGGGCCTGTACGGCATCGAGCAGAAGCTGGAGCCGGACGAGCAGATCAAGGGCAATGCCTACACCGTGGATCATCCGGAGCATCAGGCACTGCCGCAGACGCTTTGGGAGTCCGCTCAGCGGCTCAAGGCATCAAAGCCTGCCCGGAAGCTGTTCGGCGATGAGTTCGTCGAGCATTTTGCGGCAACCCGGGAGTGGGAGGAGCGGGAGTTTCGCAAGCATATTACCGACTGGGAGTTGAACCGCTACTTCGAAATCATCTAATGGTTGGTCCGGCTGCACGCTGCCAGAGCTGCGTTGGAGTGCCTCGAAATCTGCTCATTGGTGAGAGCCAACTCCGCGATTTCTCGTTGCTCCGCCTTGCTCTGACAACGTGCGCTCGGACCTCTGGCTTTGGCGAGTAAAGGACTGACAGACGATGGCGATTCAAAAGACGATTTCTCCGGTGGATGGCAGTGTCTACGTGGAGCGGGAATTGGCCGGGGCGGATCTGATCGAGAAGACCCTGGCCCGGGCCAGGGCGGTCCAGCGCGCCTGGCGGGAAGTGAGCCTCGATGAGCGCTCGCGACTGTGTTCAGCCATGGTCGATGCATTCGTGGCCCGGCGCGATCAGCTGGCCCAGGAGCTGACCTGGCAGATGGGGCGCCCGATCAGTGCGGCAGGCGCCGAGATCGGCGGCTTCGAAGAGCGCGCTCGAGGCATGATCACGCTGGCTGAAGAAGCGCTTGCGCCGATCCGGCTTGCGGACAAGCCGGGATTTACCCGTTATATCACTCGGGAGCCCCTGGGGGTGGCCTTTGTCGTCGCGCCCTGGAACTTCCCCTACATGACCGCGGTGAATGCCATCGTGCCGGCAATCATGGCGGGCAATGCGGTGATTCTAAAGCCATCGGCACAGACACCCTTGAGCGCCGAGCGCATTCAAGAAGCTTTCGATCAGGCGGGGATGCCCGAAGGGTTGTTTCAGTATCTGCATCTATCCCATGAGGATGCTGGGGCCGTCATGCGCAATTCTCGGGTGGACTATGTCTCCTTTACCGGCTCCGTAACTGGTGGCGAAACCGTCGAGCGTCATCTGGCCGGTCGTTTCATTCCTGCCGGGCTGGAACTTGGGGGCAAGGACCCTGCCTATATCCGCGGCGATGTCGATTTGGAAGAGGCAGTGGCCGGGGTGATGGACGGCGCCTTTTTCAATGCCGGGCAAAGCTGCTGCGCCATCGAGCGTCTTTATGTGCATGAGTCGATCTTCGATGCCTTCGTCGAGCAGGCGGTGGCCTGGGTCAAGGAGCTCGCCCTGGGCGATCCTACCGATTCGCAGACGACGCTCGGGCCTGTGGTGCGCCCTCAGGCGGCGGATCTTGCGCGCAGTCAGATCGACGAGGCGGTGGCCGCCGGTGCTCGGGCGTGGATCGACGCCGGCGACTACCCGCTGTCAACGCCGGGCAGCGCTTATCTGGCGCCCCAGGTGCTGACCCAGGTCGATCATTCGATGCGCATAATGAATGAAGAAAGTTTTGGTCCGGTGATCGGCATCATGGCGGTGGCCTCGGATGAGGAAGCCGTAAACCTTATGAACGACAGCGATTTCGGTTTGACCGCAGCGGTGTTTACTCAAGATATCGAAGCAGGGGAGGCCATTGCTCGACGGCTCGAGGCGGGCACGGTGTTTACCAATCGCTGCGACTACCTCGACCCGGAGCTTGCCTGGACCGGCATCAAGCAGTCCGGCCGGGGGTGTTCGCTGTCGCGTATCGGCTATGAGATGCTGACCCGGCCCAAGTCGTTCCACCTGAAACATGCCTGAGCCAGGGAGGGGAGAATAGAATGACTGTTGAGCGCTTTACCACGACCTGGAATTATCCTGCACAGATTCGCACCGGCGCCGGGCGCGTTCGGGAGTTGCCCGAGGCCTGTCAGGCGCTCGGGATGCGAGCACCGCTGCTGATCACGGACCCGGGGCTGGCGCAGCTGCCGATGGTCGAGCAGGCGCTATCTGGCTGTCGTGAGGCAGGACTGCACTGCGCGGTATTCAGCGAGATCAAGGGCAACCCCACCGGCAAGAACGTGCTGGACGGGGTGGCCGCCTTCCGCGATGGTAATCATGATGGCGTGATCGCCTTCGGTGGCGGTTCCGGGCTCGATGCGGCCAAGGCAGTGGCGCTCATGGCCCGACAGCGTGAGGGGTTGTCGCTGTGGTCATTGGAAGATGTCGGTGACAACTGGAAGAGTGCTGACAGTGACGCTATCGTCCCGATCGTGGCGGTACCCACGACCGCCGGTACCGGCTCCGAGGTCGGTCGCGCATCGGTCATCACCGATGAGCAGGCCCGGATCAAGCGCATTATCTTTCATCCGCGCATGGTGCCGGCCATCGTGTTCCTCGACCCGGCGCTGACGGTTGGCTTGCCCCCCTCGATTACCGCGGCGACCGGCATGGATGCGCTCTCACATTGCATGGAGGCCTGGTGCTCGCCTAACTATCATCCCATGGCGGAGGGGATCGCCGTGGAAGGAATGCGCCGGGTTCGCGACTACCTGCCGGCAGTGTTTGTCGACGGTGAAAATCTCGAAGCGCGACAGCACATGCTGGTGGCCTCGATGATGGGCGCCACCGCCTTTCAACGTGGCCTGGGCGCCATGCACGCACTGGCGCATCCGCTGGGGGCATTATATGACGCCCATCACGGCACCCTCAATGCAGTACTGATGCCCTATGTACTCAAGGCCAACGAATCTGCTATCGGCGAGCCCATGGTGCGCCTAGGGCGCTATCTGGATCTGCGCCAGCCAGGCATTGGTCCGGTTATCGACTGGGTGCTGGATCTGCGCGAACGCCTGGGCATTGCTCACACCCTGGCAGAGCTTGGCATCGATGCCATCCAGGCAGACAAGGTTGGCCAGATGGCGGTCGTGGACCCTTCCGCTTCCAGCAACCCTGTTCCTTTTGATGCCAATCAATACCGCGATATTCTTATCAGCGCGGTAGAAGGGCGGCTTTAGTTTTCTTGCTTAGAGCGGTCGAGTTGGCATTGGCGGATCGGAAAAGCGACAATTGCGGCTTTGCCGATCTCAAGGAGGAATGCTATGCGTATTGGTCTGCTGCAGTGCGACGATGTGATGGAGGCGTTGCAGCCTCAGCACGGTAACTATCCGGAGATGTTCGAGCGTTTGTTCACGGCGGTGGACCCGACGCTTGAGTTTCGCGTGTGGCGCTGTCAGGACGGCGAGCTGCCTACGGATGTCGATGCGGTGGATGCCTGGCTGACCACCGGTTCCAAGCATGGGGTCAACGACGGCGACGAATGGATCGAAAAACTCTGCGGCTTCGTTCGAGAGCTTTGGGAGGCTGGCAAACCGCTGGTAGGCATCTGCTTCGGCCATCAGCTGATTGCCAAGGCGCTTGGCGGTGAGGTGGTCAAGAGCGAACGTGGCTGGGGCGTCGGCATGTCTTTCAATCGTCTCACCCAGCGCGCCGAGTGGATGGAGCCCTGGCAGGAAGGGCTCGATCTTGTGGTCAGCCATCAGGATCAGGTAGCAAAGTTGCCGGAAGGCGCGGTAGTGCTGGCGGAAAGCAATTTTTGCCCGTTCTACGTCATACAGGTAGGAGAGACGTTCCTGGGCGTGCAGGGGCATCCGGAGTTTGCCAAGACCTATTCGGCGGATGTGATGGCAATGCGCCAGGGTGTCATTCCAGGCAACCGTCTACGCGAGGGCATGGCATCACTCAATGCCCCGGTGGACGATCATCTGATGGTGCGCTGGATACTCAATTTCATGCGCCGGGCGCTGCGTCAGGAGCATTCCGATCAACGGTGATATAGGCGCTTACAGCTTTACGTCGTAGGAAAAGTATTTCTTCATGATCTCGTCGTAGGTGCCATTCTCCTTGAGAGTGGCAAGCGCTTCGTTGAATTTCTCGGCCAGCTCCTTGTCACGCTTGCGAAAGGCGATACCGACTCCCTGACCGAAATACTTTTTTGGTTCTTTTATAAAGTCGCTTATGCGCTTGAACTCACTCTGCTCGGTATCGATGTCGATGGCGGCTTCGGCGATGGGATAGTCCATGAAGGTCAGATCCAAACGGCCGGTCTGCATGTCAGCGATCACATCACCGGCGCTGGCATAGCGGCGAACCTCCAGTACGTCGCCGTAAAGGTCGGAGACATAACGATCCTGTAGCGTGGCGCGCTGAACGCCCACGGTCAGACCTTCGAGACTCTCTTTGTCCTCGATGTTGATATCGCGATCCTTGGCAGTGATCCAGGCGCTCGGCGTAGTGTAGTAGGGCTCGGAGAACAGCACCTGCCGGGCGCGCTCTTCGGTAATGGCCATGGAAGACATGATGCCGTCGTACTTGCGTGCCAGAAGGCCAGGAATCATGCCATCCCAGGCTTGCTCGACCCAGCTACACTGAATGTCGAGCTCGGCGCAGGCCGCATTGCCCAGGTCGATCTCGAATCCGGTCAGTTCCCCATCGGGCGTCTTGTACTCGAAGGCTCGTAGGGCACGTCGACGGCCAGGCGCACCTCGTCATAATCCCGGGCATAGGTCTGACCGGATACCAGGGAGACGCTAAGGGCAACAAGTGTGGCGGTGAGCAGTAATCGATGAGCTTGCATGAGAATTCCTGTCGAATGATCGCTTAACTGTGGTCGTGAAAATAAAACACCGCGAACCAGGGGTTCACGGTGTTTTTTTGTTATCGAAGTTTCACTGAAGCATTACTTCGCGTTGTCTTCGAAATACCTTTGGCGGATTTCTTCGTAAGTACCGTTGTCCTTCAAGGTAGACAAGGCATCGTTGAACTTTTTGGCCAGATCCTCGTCGCGCTTGCGAAAGGCGATGCCAAAGCCGTCACCAAAATACTCCTTGGGTTCGGTAATCATCTCTCCTACGACCTTGTAGTCATTGTCTTCGCTGTCCAGCAGCGTGGACTTGCCGACCGGGAAATCGAGAAAGACGATGTCGAGACGACCGGCTTCCATGTCCAGCACCATGTCGTCGGCGGTGGCATAACGATTGATATCCGCAACGTCGCCATACATGTCGCTGGCATAGTTGTCCTGCAGAGTGCCGCGCTGCACGCCTATGTTCTTGTCCGTCAGAGCCTCTTCGCTCGGATCGCTGATGTCACTGTCACCGGGGACGAACCAGGCGGAAGGAGGTGTGAAGTAGGGGTTGGAGAACAGCACCTGCTTGCGACGATCGTCGTTGATGGTCATGGAAGACATGATGGCATCGTACTTGCGCGACATTAGGCCGGGAATGATGCCGTCCCAGCCCTGCACGATCCACTCACACTCGATGCCGATTTCATCGCATAGGGCGTTGCCCAGATCGATATCAAAACCGGTCAGCTCTCCGTCCGGGGTACGATATTCCATCGGCTCGTAGGGCACGTCGACGCCGAAGCGCACGGTATCGTAATCCCTAGCCTGAGCAGTACCGGCCAGCATGGCAGCGCTCAGCAACGTAACGGTCAGCAGTTTTTTCATGACGTCAGTATCCCTTTTGTTTGTTCTACAGGCATATCGCTGAAACATGAGTACCAGATTACATTAGCCTAGCCCGGCCCTGGGTGATAGAGGAGCAAGCCCTTGATTGAGCCAGTGTTCCAACGTTCGTTTGACGTTTCAATCAAGATCAATGTCAGGGTCGGAGATGAACCAGCATGCGTTTCTCCAGATAACGGAACAGGTAAAGAATGGCGAAGGTCAGGCACAGGTAGAGGGCCGCGACGAACAGGAAGGCATCGAAGGGGGCATAGAAACGCGCATAGACCAGGCGCGCTGCACCGGTGAGATCCATGATTGTCACCACGCTTGCGATGGCACTGGCATGCAGCATGAAGATCACCTCGTTGCCGTAGGCCGGCAGAGCACGACGAAAGGCGCTGGGCAGGATGATGCGGCGCATCATCAGGCTTTTCGACATGCCATAGGCTCGGGCTGCCTCGATTTCCCCCTTTGAGGTCGCCTTGATCGCGCCATGGAAAATCTCGGTGGTATAGGCCGCTGTATTCAATGTGAAAGCGATCAACGCTGGATAGAAGGGCTCTTCGAGGATGAGCCATAGCCAGGACTCTTGGATGCCATCGATGAAAACCACGCCGTAGTAGATGATGTAGAGCTGGATCAGCAGTGGCGTGCCGCGAAACACATAGGTATAGAAGAAGATCGGCAGCTTGATCCATTTGCGCTTCGAGCCGCGGGCAATGGATAGCGGTACCGCCATGACCAGCCCGATGATCAAGGACAGGAACACCAGCTGTACCGTGGTGACCAAGCCTTCGCCGTAATAGCCCAGGGTGCGTGCGGTAAAGATGCTGTTATCCGCCAGCAGCTGAGTGAACCAGGCGCTTAGTTGTTCCATTCGTCAGCCTCCCCGAATCCAACGTTATAGCGCTTTTGCAGGCGTGCAAAGATCCATTCCGAGACGCTGGCAATCAGCAGATAGATGACCGCTACCGGAATCAAGAAGGTGAAAGGCTCGTGGGTCGCCTTGGAGGCCTCGGCAGCCACCCGCACCATGTCCGTCAGTCCGATGATCGAGACCAGGGCGGTGGTTTTGAGCAGCACCATCCAGTTGTTGGAAAGACCGGGCAGAGCGTGGCGCATCATCTGGGGAAAGCGGATACGGCGAAACATCAGTCTTTCCGACATGCCATAGGCGCGTCCGGCCTCGATCTGGCCGTTATCTACCGCCATGAAAGCGCCGCGAAAGGTTTCACCCATGTAGGCCCCGAAAATCAGCCCAATGGTAATGACGCCGGCAATGAACTCATTGACGTTGATGAAGATGTCGATACCGAAGCGATCGTAAAGCGAGTCGGTGATCATGTTGATGCCGATCTGGCCACCGAAGAACAGGAGCAGCATCAGCACCAGGTCCGGTACGCCGCGAATGACGGTGGTATAGAGGGTGCCGATCTTGTGCAGCAGCCAACTGCGCGACATCTTGGCGCTGGCGGTCAAAAGACCTAAAACGATGGCCACGATCAGCGAGAGCACCGCCAGTTCGATGGTGACCAAGGCGCCCTCGAGCAGTCGCGGGCCATAACCCTGCAGGTCGATCATATCTTTCTCCTGCTCAGTGCTTGGGGGCCAAAAACTGCTTCAGGCGTTCGGAGCGAGGGTTACCCAGCACCTCCGCTGGCGGCCCGGCTTCCTCTACCATGCCCTGATGCAGATAGATCACCTGACTGGAGACATCCTTGGCAAAGGCCATTTCATGGGTGACTACGATCATGGTGCGTCCCTCCTTGGCCAAATCCCGCATGACCTTGAGCACGTCGCCCACCAGTTCCGGATCCAGGGCCGAGGTGGGCTCGTCGAACAGCATCACCTCCGGGTCCATGGCCAAGGCGCGGGCGATGGCGCCGCGCTGCTGCTGGCCGCCGGACATCTGGGCTGGATAGTAGTCGGCACGCTCCAGGAGTCCAACGCGATCGAGCAGGGCGCGGCCGTGTTCGACGGCTTCCTTGCGCGATTTCTTGAGCACATGCACCGGCGCCTCGATGACGTTTTCCAGCAGCGTCATGTGAGCCCAGAGGTTGAAGTTCTGAAATACCATGGACAGCTTGGCACGCATGTTGACGACCTGCTGCCAATCCGCGGGTTCGCGACCGTGACGAGTTTCCTTGAAGCGAATCGTCTCACCATGAACGATCAGTTCGCCTTCATTGGGCTGCTCGAGCAGGTTCATGCAGCGCAGGAAAGTGCTCTTGCCGGAGCCGGAGGCGCCGATCAGGGTGATGACATCGCCTTGTCGAGCCTGAAGCGACAGGCCCTTGAGGACTTCGTTGTCGCCGAAGCGTTTCTTGAGATTACGCACTTCAAGCGGTAAGGGGGTGTCGACCATAGGGGCTCCGAAATGGCAGGGGAATGTCGGATTTGTAAGGCACCCAATACTAAAACGCAGCGATTCTAACAGACGATCAACGGCTGTTCAGATCGTTCTGCACAAAGTGCGCTGGGTGTAGGAGCAGTCTATTCGGAGCAGTGAGGAATGTCTGAGTATGGTTGAATGGAACATGAAAATAGCCTCTGGCTTTTTGTTTTTGTGGCTCGCCCTTCAAGGCAAGACATTTGAAAGCAGTCCTGAATTATTGGTTCGGTGACGATATCTTGCGGGCCAGTAAAGCAGCCCGAGCGCCAATTTCCACCTTGGCGTTAGGAAAGACCACCGCCAAGGGAGCATCGGATACGGTGAAATCCCCTGCGCTTGCATCCCGAGCGAGCCGAGTACCGACATCAAACTCGCTGAAGTTGGGGGTGTCATCCGGGAAGCATAAAGCGAAATCCTCGGATTCACGCATCAGCTCATGAGCGACCTGGAAAAAAACCATGTTACCGGGGTTCTTCTCCTGAGGCTCGTCTCCGGCAATCAACGCCTCGAGCAGTGCCCGCATGGGCTGCAAGACGGCAAGTTCGTTATTGCCAAAGGCATGCACTCTACCCAGCTCTAAAGTGAACGCCTGGGCCTGGTGATAGTGTTTCGAGTAGTGGGAAAAGGTCCAGCTGTGTTGATGTTGATGCAGTACGGCCTGGAGTCCGGCACCGGCCATCCAGCGCCACTGTTCAGGGTTGGTGGCAACGTCATCATCGAACGGCTCGACGGCAAAACGCGGGTACTGGCTATCGCGAATTGCCGTATGCAGATCGTAGTGCAGGCGTGGTTGCGAATGGCGCGCATAGAAGCCGTCCACTGCGGCCATCAATTCGCGTGCGCGCCCTGGTTCGTCACCCTCAACCGTGAGTTCGCGTTGAAATAGCCGATTCAGATTGGTGGAGCAAAAACGTTGGCCGAGTCGAATGGCGGGTAGATTACCGAGAATGATCAATATCGGCGCCCCGACCTTGAGCAGGCCGGCTTCCAGCCGCGCAAGCACGTCGCCCAGCAGTTCGATGGGAGCTGTTTCGTTACCATGGATGCCCGCCGAGAATACACAGGCTCGAGCCTGGGGCTTAGCTGCATCCGGCAGAAGCTCGAGAACCCCAGGGGCATGGATGATATAGCGTGCGCTCGGCAAGCGGCCTTCATGGCTTGCCGGTGCGCGCTCTTCCAAGGTTAGATCGAGCCAATCAACAAGCATGGCGATACTCTGACGGGATGAAATTTGAATACCAGACAAGCGTTGAATACAGGACGGAAGACAATGTCACAACCCGAGAGGTCGAGCAGGTGAAAAAATCGGTAGGAAAATGAAATTCACTGGCGATAAGGGTTACAGACCTGACCTTGCTCTACTTCGATCAGTTCGTCCGTTGCAAAATCAAGCGCCTCGGCGCGCTCCACCAGGCCTTGATAAACGTCTTCCTCCAAAGTTGGAGTTCGCGCCAGAATCCATAGATAGTCTCGATTGGGTCCCGCGACCAGCACGTGTTGGTAATTTTCGTCCAGTTCGAGAATGTTGTAACCGCCATAGAAGGGACCGAAGAAGCTGACCTTGAGATGCCCCACGTTTTCGTCTTCAAGGAAGTAGGCCTTGCCCTCGGCAACATCCGGCTCGCCTTCTTCAAGATTCACGCCGCGATTGATCACTTTTACTCCGCCATCGTCTCGCAAGCTGTACTGCGCGGTTACGCAGTCAAGACCGCGCTCGAAGGAATGATCAAGACGCGCGATCTCGTACCAGCGCCCGAGATAGGAGTCGAGATCGAGATTCCGTACCGCCTGGGTACCTTCTGGAATGCCGGTACAGCCGGCGCTCAATGTAGCGACGCAAAGAGTCGCTGCAAGTGCGCTATGGGAAATCGAGGGAGGCATGAGAGTTCCTTTTTGTCGAGCGTAAAAAATCGACCTTGGCCCGGTATTGGGAAAGCCAAGGTCGATAGAGCACTGTTACAGCCTTGATCGCGTCTAATGTTTGCGATGAGCGTCCATCTCCTTACGATAGACGTCGGCTAATTCCTTCTCCTGGCTGTTGCTGAGTACTTTGTCCGCCGCCTGGAACATCTCCTGCTCTTCTTCATCAAGGTGATGCGTCACCAGGTGTTGAAGCTTTTGAGCAGAAGTAACCCAGCTGGAAGAGCTATAGTCGGTGTTCTCGAGGGTTTCGATCAGTTCATCTATCTCATGGTGCTCGGCGATACTGTGACGGGCTTTTTCCTGAGTAGAATCGTGTTCCATCATCGGAATGTAAAGCGCGCGCTCTTCTGCTGCCGCATGATTCTGCAGTTCCGCTTTTACCTTGTGAAACAGCTCGTCGCGTCCTTCACTATTACCTTCTGTCTTGACCAGAAGATCGAGAAGGGTACGTTGCGTATCATGATCATCACGAAGTGCTTCGAACAATGTCACGGTTATCTCCTTTTATGATTCAAGCCTTGCATGAGCTAATCAGGTGAATCAGGTTTGCCAAAACCTACGCAAATTCTATACAAGTCATTTTTATTGTCCAATTATACGATTCAATCGCGGTCATTGAATGACGCTTGTTCGTTCTCGCGCACTCTATTTACCTGGGCATGCAGACGTCACCGCTTCGGCGATGGCTTTGCCCAAGGTCTGCGTCGTGCCTTCGCCGCGAATGTCAGGGGTGAGTACGCTTTTCTGGGCGCTGTCGCCCAACACACTTTCAATGGCCTGAACGATGGTCTTGCCGGCTTCCTCGTGACCCAGATGCTCGAGCATCATGGCGCCACACCAGATCTGACCGATAGGATTGGCAAGACCCTTGCCGGCGATGTCCGGAGCGCTACCGTGTACCGGCTCGAACAAGCTGGGAAAACGGCCTTCCGGATTGATATTGGCCGAAGGAGCGATACCGATGGTGCCGGTGCAGGCCGGGCCGAGATCCGAGAGGATGTCACCGAACAGATTGCTGGCCACCACCACATCGAACCAATCCGGGTGCAGCACGAAGTTTGCGGCGAGAATGTCGATATGAAACTGATCGACGCTGATATCCGGGTAGCGTTTGGCCATCGCTTTCACCCGTTCATCCCAATAGGGCATGGTGATGGAAATGCCGTTGGACTTGGTCGCCGAGGTCAGAGAATGACGCGGCCGCCGGGAGGCGAGTTCGAAAGCGTATTCAAGCACTCGATCGATACCCACCCGGGTCATGACAGTATCCTGAATGACCACTTCGCGTTCGGTGCCCTCGAACATCCTGCCGCCGACGCTTGAGTATTCGCCCTCGGTATTTTCCCTCACCACATAGAAGTCGATGTCTCCCGGTTCACGATCCGCCAGCGGGCTCTTTATGCCCGGCATCAGTCGGCATGGGCGTAGGTTGATGTACTGATCGAAGCCACGTCGGAACTGCAGTAGCGAGCCCCATAGCGAAATATGATCCGGCACCTTTTCCGGCCAGCCAACGGCACCAAAGTAGATCGCATCGAACTCGGATAGGATGTCGAACCAGTCATCCGGCAGCATCTGGTCATGTTCCAGGTAGTAGTCGCAGCTGGCGAAATCGAAGTATTCGAAGGTCAGCTTGATGCCAACCCCTTTGGCGGCGGCTTCCAGCACGCGCACGCCTTCCGGCATCACTTCAGTGCCGATGCCATCGCCAGGAATGACCGCAATGCGATAAACCATGAAAAACTCCTCATTCACTTGATAAGATAGCGTGCTATGAATGTGTCGGTATACTTAGAAACCAATCAAGCGCCGACGCGACGACTTCCTGCACCGAGTGGCTTCTTAGTCTAGCAGCCCGGCTGACAAACTTTTCTCGAGGAGGCGGGCAAGACAAGGCGGGCATTTGTAATGTTTTGCTGATTGCTGTTCTGAGGCGCTGCAGCCAGCAACATTCATCTATTATGTTGAGAAGGTATGTAAATGACCGAGCGTTGGACACGAAAGGAAAAAGACGCTGGCAGCAGAATGATAGCGACGTATCATGTGCAGCGAGCAAGCGAACGGCGTCAATGGCCAAGGGAGACAATGGCTTGAATATTCTCATGTTTACCAATACCTACCGACCAATCGTGGGCGGTGTGAGCGAGTCCGTGCAGCGGCTCAAGACTCGCCTGCAGGCGGAAGGACATCAGGTGTTGGTGGTGGCGCCGAAGCTTGAAGGACAGCCACGTCATGAGGAAGATGTAATTCGTGTTGCGGCGGTTCAACATTTCAATGGCAGCGATTTTTCGCTACCCGTACCGATTCCAGGACAGCTTTACGAGGCCATCGAAGCCTTCGAGCCGGATATCGTACACTCGCATCATCCCTTTCTACTTGGCGATACGGCTGCCCGAGCGGCAGAAACCTACGGCCTGCCGCTGGTCTTTACCCACCACACGCTTTATGAGCATTACACTCACTACGTACCAGGCAGCTCGCCTCGCATGCAGCGCTTCGCAGTGGCACTACCCACGGAATACACCAAGCTGTGCGATGCGGTGATTGCGCCCAGTAGCAGCGTTCGAGATCTCATGCTTCAGCGCGGCGCCAACGATGTTGTCTATGTTGCTCCAAGTGGCGTCGATACCCGGCGCTTTTCTCGCGGCGACGGTGCCTGGTTGCGCCGTCACTTGCGAATCGGCGATGACGCCTATGTCGTGGGGCATGTGGGTCGATTGGCTCAGGAGAAAAACCTGCCGTTTCTGGCCAATGCCGTAGCGCGCTTGCTGGCCGAAGAACCCAAGGCGCATTTTTTGATCGTCGGCGATGGCGATGCCCGGATGGCGATGCATGAAATGGCGGTGGGCGCCGGCGTCGCAGATCGTTTCCATTTTACTGGCAAGCTGCACGATCAGGAATTGATCGATGCCTACCATGCCATGGATGTATTTTCCTTCGCCTCTCACAGTGAGACGCAAGGCATGGTGCTGGTCGAGGCGATGGCTGCCGGGCTGCCCGTCGTTGCCCTGGACGCGCCGGGGGTGCGGGAGGTGCTGAAAAATGCCGAAAACGGCTATTTGCTTGCAGGTAATGATGCTCAGGCACTTGCCTCGACACTGAGCAATTTGCAGGAGAAAACCCATCGCGATCAGTTGCGGAAGGGGGCTCTCGAGACTGCAAGAGCATTCGATGAAAGCTGTTGTGCGGAGCGCTGTCTTAAGGTCTATCGTCGCGCCATTGCCGCCGGCGGGCCGGTTAGCCACGCCGATCAGGATGCCTGGGAGCGGGTGCGCAAGCGTCTGGGAGCGGAATGGCAACTTTTGCGTCACCGCGGGCGCGTGCTGCGCTCGGTTTTTCAGGATCAACCCATGCTGGGATTGATCAATCCTGTCGATGAAGAAACCAAGGCGCTTTAGGGTAGCGACCTAAGACGAAATGCAGTTGCTACAGGCGTTGGGACCGTTGTTTTCGGGTGCTGTAACGCTTCAAGCCTATCAGTACGATAACCGCCAGCACGATGCCGCCCAGAGCATACAGCAACTCGCTGCGGTTCCCCGCGGTGAAAAGCGACCCCAGTTGGCTGCCCAGCAGGGAAATGCCGATCAAACCCGGAATGATACCAATCAACGAACCCAGCATGTAATCACGAAACTTCAGATGGAAAGCCCCGGCGAGCATGTTGGTCAACGTAAAAGGGGCCAGGGGCAGTAAATTGATAAGCGTCATGGTACGTATGCCCCGACCCGCAAGCAGTCGGGCCACCTTGTTCAGTCGCTGCCCGCCGTAACGCAACAGCGCGTCGCGACCCAGTCGATGCCCCAGCCAAAAGGTGGCCACCGACGTCGCCAAACTACCGACCAGCGAATAGCCAAATCCCCACCAGGGGCCGAATAGCAGTCCCGTGACGGCGACCAGAATGCTAAGTGGAAACATCACCAGCGAGGCAAGAACATAGACACCTGTCACGACCAGTATCGCTAGGGGGGAATCTCGCCAGGCAGAGGCGTAATCGACAAGGCTATACAGACGTTCAGCGGTCAGTACGTCGTGCATGGCAAGCCATTGCCACAGCAGCCCCAGGCTGGCCAGCACAACTAGCAGGACAACAACGATAATCAGCTGGCGCGACATGACAATGATAAGATCCGCTCATGGAAGTCGCGCCTAGGATACTCGCGCCATCCGCGCTGGCCAATGTCTGTTTTGTCATGGTTGGCGTTGCAGCACTCGCAGCCGTGATTCGATCATGTCGATATCTAGATAAGTGCCCTGCAAATGGCGCCTGCCGGTATTGGGATCGAAGGCACGCCTGCCGTGCAATACCCGGCGATTGTCGAAGGCGGCCATCTGGCCAGGAAGCAGGGCAAGCTCGATCTGGTGTTTCGGGTCGTGCAGCAGTTGCCAGAACCGTCGATAAGCAGTGTACCAAGCCTCGATCTCGTTCAGCGGCAAACGCAGCGTGTCACGAATCCAGTTGTTGAAACGAATCTCCTTCAGTTGACCGCTAGCGTCCAGTTCGATGATCGGCGCCCGGGTGGCGATGTCTTGTTCTTCGTCCTGGAAACGAAAATCAATGGGCGTCTCGCAAAGTGTTCGAAAAGCCTCCGGGTCTTCTTTACGCAGTTGTTCAGCTACCGCAAACCCATCGGAGAAGATCGATTGGCCCCCTTTTGCGTCGTTTTGCAGACAGTAGAGTAGCTGAATGTCCGGCGGTTGGCGCCAGTTGGGCAAATCGGAGTGCAAGGCAAGGCCGATCGACGTATAGGCGGCGTTGTTAGGGTTGGGCTTGGAATACACATCGAAACGTGCACCGAAATTGCTAGCCCGCATGGGACCGATGCGCCTTGCAATCCGACTGACCTCCTCGTCTGCAAGCGGGCCTTCATCAAGCAGTACCAGGCCGTCGCGCAGTAGCGTTTCGAGCCAGTGGCGTTCTCCTGCTGGAGCCATGAAATCCGCGTGCTTAACATGAGTCGGTGCAAAGTTCATGGGCCAGGGGCGCCGGATCCGGATCAGCTCGCCGACAGGGTCGATGTCATTATCTGGTCGACGCTGATGTAACCAGACTGCATCGAACAGACTGACGTGGCCATCGGCCCACTGTAGCCGAAGATTGCCTTCAATTAGGGCCGTCTGGGATGCTTTCTCGATATCCGCCAAGGGTAAAAACAGGCGCTCCCGGGTCAATGGATGACGACATTGAGTGCACGGGCAGTGATCCCGCAGCCATAGCCAGGGAAATGCGCTTGGCTGGCATCATTCCAGCGCAGGGAGATGCATCCGTTATCGCCCTTGATATCCATGAGCGCTGGCCCGCTGGCATAGGACGATAGCTCGCCCATATCGATGCGGGGCTGGGCGGTGGGTATCTCGATCAAGGGCGTGTTCATCGTCGACTCCTGGCAGATTGGAATATCACTCAAGCGCCGGTCTATCCTGTTCTCTTTGCAGGGAGCGGACAAACGATTAATCTGGGGGCTATGGCCCAGCTCAGCTTATGGCACCCTTGCTCATGAACGTATTGCCACCGATTCTTTGGATGCAGGCCTTCGAGGCCGCTGCCCGCACGCTCAGTTTCACCCGGGCAGGGCATGAGCTTGGAGTGACGCAGTCGGCCATCAGTCAACGCATCCGCCTGCTCGAAGACCGCTTGGGGCAAGCACTGTTCGTACGCTATCCACGAAGTCTGGCGTTGACGCCCGCGGGCCAGGCCTGGCTTCCCAGCGTTCAGGAGGCCTTCTCGCGATTATGGGAAGGTACGGCGGAAGTGTTCGGCGCCCGCCCTGAAGCCTCGGTGACCCTGCGTGCCACGCCGGTCATGCAACAGATATGGCTGGCGCCGCGCCTGGTGGCGTTCCATGCGCGTCATCCTGATATCGTGGTGCATGTGGTCAGCGCGATCTGGCAAGAGGATTTCAGCGCCGAGGGGGCGGATATCGAAATCCGCTATGGGCTGGGTCATTGGGAAGGAGTGGAGCGCCTGTCATTGGGTCGCGAGACGATGTTGCCCGTCTGTTCGCCAGACGTCGCCAGGCGCTTGCATACGCCTTCAGATCTTGCCGGCGAGACGCTCTTGCATGCACCGGGCTTTGCGGTGGGCTGGTCCGCCTGGCTCGAAGAGGCCGGCATCGATGGACTCGAAAAGCAGTGCCTGGCGCTATCCTGCGATAGCCAAATCATGACGCTGACCTTGCCGCCCAGGGAGGTGGAGTAGCCTTGATTCACCAAGGATTATTGGGAGAGCGGAGCGATCTGGTAGCGCCTTTTTTTCATGCTGCGCCCACAGAGGAGGGATTCTGGCTGGTCAGGCCGGTAAAACGTGAACCTCGATCGGAAGCGGTGCTGCTATGGGAGTGGCTAAGTGATGGAGTCTGGCCAAGTATTGAGGTAAGCCAAAGGTGAAGACATGAGAGTGCAATGGAGAGTGCGATGGAGAGTGCGATGGAGAGTGCAGCCACAAATGGGGCAGCGCACCCGTGACAAGGCCATCATCGTGATGATGGGCGCACTAATGGGTGGGCTGATGCTGGGTTCGCCGAATCAGTCAACGGCCGCCGAAATCGGACGTGGACCCCAGGGCCATGCTTGGCAACAGGAGGTCGAGATCCATATCGATGGTTCGCGTCTTGTGACGATGCCCGGGGAACGTCGCAATGACGATAGGGAAAGGGAACAGGGTGAGAAAGAAAGCGGCCCCAGTATCTGTCATCAAGCCAGCGGTACGACCTGGTCGACGCGGGATCAGAAGTGCCCTGACTCGAAGCCGCCGGAGCGCTCCCAAGTCTGGTCCACGTCGCCAGAATGACCGAATGGGCTGTTTGAAGGCAGGCGTTTGAGCGGTGACTGACGAAAGTAGTGCTCGAGCAGATCGTAGAGTTCCGGGTAGGCGCGGGCCAATACTTGCGGTGCGCTAAAGAAATATTCGCAGCACACGGCAAAGCATTCACCTGGATGGCTCGCCGCGTAATCATCGATGGGAGGCGTTTCGCCCCGGGCCTGATGTTCCTGTAGATCATCCCATACGGCGGTGAATATCCGATGCCAAGTCGACGCGGACATGTCCGCCGGCAAGGGTGGAAAGCCATCCGCATCCTGTGAGTTGCCCATGTCGAGCTTGTGGGCGAACTCATGGAGGATGACATTGAAACCGCTCCAATTGCCGCTGGCCAAGACATCCACTAAAGACAGCACCACTGGCCCCTGATACCAGGTCTCGCCAACACGCTCGTCGGGATATTCATGCATCACTCCGGCGTCGTCCATGGAGCTCCCTCGACGGCGAAAAACATCCGGCAACAGCAGTATTTCATGCACATTGGCAAAGGCATCTTTCGCGTCCGCATCACTCCATCCCAGGGTCAGCAGACTCGCCTGGGCGAACAGCCCGAGACGGGTCGGCAGGTCGACGTCATGACCCTCAGGGACCGAAAGGCGTTTTTTGTGCAGTAAGCGCCAAGCACGCAGGCCCAGACGCTGCGCGTCATCATCGTTCAGTGCCGCTATAAGCGGCAGGCGTGAGCGTACTTTCTGCCAAATCTGCTCTGGAAACGGATGGCGGGCGATAAACCGCTTCGCCCGCCATTGACGCCACCAGCGCAGCATGGCGCTTGTTAACTCTCGTCCTGCCGGCTCCCGGACTTCCAGGACCAGTCCCGCAGACGCAAATCGAACAGGTCCTTGCGCCGGTCCTTCAGGTTGGTGACCGAGCCTTCCGAGCGCACCAGCTTGAGGCGCGTCAGATCCAGATCGGAGAAGATCACCATCTCGGTATTCGGCGTAGATTCTGACATCACTGCATCGTGGGGGAAGGCAAAATCCGACGGTGAGAACACCGAGGACTGAGCGTACTGGATGTCCAGGTTCTCGATCGAGGGCACGTTGCCGACGCTGCCACACAGCACCACATAGCACTCGTTCTCGATGGCGCGGGCTTGAGCGCAGTGGCGCACGCGTAGATAGCTGTTCTTGGTATCGGTCCAAAAGGGCACGAACAGAACGTCCATGTCCTGCTCCGCGAGCAGCCGAGGCAGCTCCGGGAACTCGACGTCGTAGCAGATCAGGATGCCCACCCGCCCGGCATCGGTATCGAAGACCTGTAGTTCGTCGCCGCCTTCCACCACCCAGTCACGACGCTCTTGAGGGGTGATATGCAGCTTGGACTGACGCTCGATGCTGCCGTCCCGATGGCACAGGTACGACACATTGTAGAGCCGATCCTTTTCGCCCACTTCCATCATCGAGCCGGCGATGATGTTGATATTGTAGGAGACCGCCATACGCGATATCTCGGTCTTGAAACGCTCCGTAAAGCCCGCAAGAAAGTGAATCGCCTGGATTTGATCGGACTGATCGGTCAAGCCCATCAGCGGCGTGTTGAACAATTCGGGAAACACCACGAAATCGCTTTGATAGTCGGCGACCGCGTCGACGAAATACTCGACCTGTTGCAATACTGATTCTACCGAAGCGAATTCACGCATCTGCCACTGCACCGCACCGACGCGTACTTGGGTCTTGCGCGACTCAATGATCCGTTCGGCGGGCTCATAAAGAATGTTGTTCCATTCGAGTAGCGTCGCGTAGCCCTGGGACTTTTCGTCTTCCGGCAAGTACTTGTGTAGCAGACGCTTGACCAGGAAATCGTTGGCCAACTGAAAGGACAAAATGGGATCGTGTATTTCCTTTCGAGCGACGGCATCGAGATAAGCACTGGGCGACATCTCGTGAGCATGCAGATAGTAGTTGGGAATGCGCCCACCGGCGAGAATCGCGCGCAGATTCATCGACCGGCAGAGATCCTTGCGTGCCTCGTAGAGGCGCCGTCCCAAACGATGGCCGCGATAGGACGGATCGATCAGTACGTCCAGACCGTAGAGGGCATCACCATCGGCTGCATTGAGAATGATCTCACGATGTCCGATCAGATCGTCGTACTTGTGTGGATTGGAAAAATCGTCGTAGTCGACGCGTGCCGTCAGCGCCACTCCAACGATCCGCTCATCATCCTCGATGAGGATTTGGCCATCCGGGAACTCGCTGACCAGCTTGTCGATGGTGAGCTTGGACCAAGCACCGCCGATGTCGTCGTAGATGCTGTCCATAAGGGTCTTTAACTGTGGGTAATCCTCCGACTCTAGGTTGCGCAGATTGAGATGGAGATCTTCTAGGGACATGAGTGTCTGAAATCCTGGTCGAGAATTGATGTGCAGATGATAACACGGGGTGGTCTATCGATAAGACAGTGACGCACCGCAAACGCTCACAGCCATGTCTCATTTAAAATAGGCTTGAGTCTATTCGCCCACCCACTCCTTGGTCAGGGTGCGTACGTTCGGGTCGTAACGGTAGACGGTAATACCGCCATCGTAGCGGTGTCCGGTGACCAGTACTTTGGCCTGGGGCGAGGTTGCGATGCTCAGGCTGCGCAGGTAGGACGCCGTCGAGGGGTAAGGGTCGTCGCCGAGGTCGAAATACTTCTGCGGCCAAGGGTTGCCCGCCTCGAACAGTGCAACCCAGTGGGAGCGGTAACCAAAGCGCAGGAACTCCTGGCTGTCGTTGATGAAGGCGAGGGCAACGGTGGTATTGGTTGTCAAATGACGGTCTCCCCAGCGATCCGGTTTATCCGCCATGGGTACAGGTATCAAGCCACTTTTATCGAACTTGCGTGGATCATCCAAATCATAAAGAGAATCTTCCAGGAAAATACCGTTGTAGTAACTTGCCATGTAATTGCGTTGTTCCAACTGGTCGGTATTCCAATAAAGCCCGATGGTGTTTTCATCGCCGGTAACGACCCACTGTCCATCAGGACTGATAGCGGCATCGACCTTGACGTTATTGCCTGGCAGTTGAGCAACGGGTTCAAGCGTTTCGATATCCCACAGAATAACTCCTCCATAATTGCTGAATAATTGGTTGTCCAGAATGGGAGGTATTTCTTTGGGATCGAAGTCTTCGTCATTGCTGGAGCCTGCGGAAACCAATAGCCCCTTTTCTTCGGAAAGACTCAAGCTAAATAATTTCCCTACACCCATAAAGCTGGGAACAGTGCCATCCTGCTTGATCGGTTGCATAGCCTCGCCATGACCATGGAAAAGATTCCACTCATCGTCGGAGGCAATATAGTGCTCGAGCGAGGTATCCCTCACGTGCCCATAGGTCGGGAAGTGGTCGAATTGTTGGAGCACGTCACCATCAACGGTTTGCACCCGCACTTGGTTGTCGAGATCCTGCCACAGGAAAGCATTGCGATCATGGATGAAATAAGCGCTATAGATATTGGCGTTGGTTGAGAGAATTTCACGGCTTTGCTGCTGCAGATCCCAAAGAACCAAGTGCTTGGACTTGTGTGTACTAATGGCATAGCGCCCGTCACTGGAAACCCCCAAGACCATGACTTCTTCAAGTCGTCCTCCAAGCTGGTTACTGGCAGTAGAGCAGGCAGTGAGCGTTAGTATAACGGCTAGGATAAGTATATTTTTCATTATGCTGAGTGCTCTAGTCCAATTAGTACCGACCAAACTGAGAGTTCTTTTGCATTCTTCGCATGATCCCTTCCTGATAGCTCTTCACGAAAATCTCTTCGGTCGGATATTTCATCGCCGAATGCTCGAACAACCAAGTTGATTGATCAACATCATCAAAATCTAAAGAACTTATTCTCAATCTAAAAAACTCTTCATTTTTTATCTTTTTAAACCCCACCAGTCCCAGTGCAGGACGTACCTCCCCACCTCCCGGCTGCCAGTTGTGTTCCTGCCCCAGCTCACGCAGGTGTTGGGCAAAGGTCAGTGCCATTGCCTCGCTGATGCGTGAGTGATGGGCCAGGGGCTTGAGCAGGTCGTAGTCCGGCAAACGCGTATCGGCGTGCAAGGGGCCGGGCGGTGTTGCGGCTAGAATGCGCCGGGCTTCATCGACGATGGCCTGGGTCAAGGTTTCCCAGGCGCGATCGACACGATACTGGTCGCTGGCATCGTCCTGGGTACGCAACAGCAAGGCCGCGTCCCACTGGCCCGGGGCCAGCGCACGACCGCGATTGAAATAGTACTCGCGGAAGTAGCCCAGGCCGCCGGCAATGATCGGCGGGAAGGTCCACCATTTCTTGGTATAGGCACCCCCCAGCGTGCTGATGCGATCGTTGACGCCAGTCACTCACTCACCCACCCACTCCTTGGTCAGGGTGCGCGCGTTCGGGTCGTAACGGTAGACGGTAATACCGCCATCGTAGCGGTGTCCGGTGACCAGTACTTTGGCCTGGGGCGAGGTTGCGATGCTCAGGCTGCGCAGGTAGGACGCCGTCGAAGGATAAGGGTCGTCGCCGAGGTCGAAGTATTTCTGCGGCCAGGGGTTACCGGCCTCGAACAGTGCAACCCAGTGGGAGCGGTAACCGAAGCGAAGGAATTCCTGGCTGTCGTTGATGAAGGCGAGGGCAACGGTGGTGGTGGTAGTCAAATGACGATTTCCCCAACGGTTTGGTTTATCCGCCACAGGCACAGGTATGAGGGCGCTCTTGTCCCATTGGCGGCTATCACCATCTTCATATGGTGTGTCGTCGAGGAAAATACCATTGTAGTAACTTGCCATGTAATTGCGTTGTTCCAACTGGTCGGTATTCCAATAGAGACCAATGGTGTTTTCATCGCCCGTAACAACCCATTGGCCATCAGGACTGATGGCGGCATCGACCTTGACGCTATTACCCGGTAGTTGTGCGATAGGCTTTAGAGTATTGATATCCCAGAGGAAAACGCCGCCGTAATTGCCGAACGACTGTCCTTCCACAATGAGAGGGTGCTCTTCTAGATCAAAGCGTTCGCGATTGTCATAGCCAGCCGTGGTGAACAGGCCACGTTTCTCGGAAAGACTTATATGGAGTAGTTTCCCGGCACTCACGACACCGGGAACATCCCCGTCGCTCAAAATGGTTTGCATGTTGTTGCCATGACCATGGAAAAGATTCCACTCATCGTCGGAGGCAATGTAGTGCTCGAGCGAGGTATCCATTATGTGCCCATAAGTAGGGAAGTGCGCGAACTGCTTGAGCACGTCACCATCAACGGTTTGCACTCGCACTTGGTTGTCGAGATCCTGCCACAAGAAAGCATTGCGATCATGGATGAAATAAGCGCTATAGATATTGGCGTTGGTTGAGAGAATTTCACGGTTTTGCTGCTTCAGATCCCACAGCACCAAGTGCTTGGACTTGTGTGTACTGATGGCATAGCGACCATCGCTGGAAACACCCAATACCATCACGGGCCCTAGCTTTCCGCCAGGCTGAGAACTGGCAGCGCTGCAAGCTGTCAATACCAAGATCATGACGAAAGCGAAAACGGCTTTGGTAGCCAACAGTGCTTTTTTGTACTCAATACTGTCCAAAGCCCGATCCTCCTTTGATTCTGTCCATGATGCCCAGCTTGTAACTCTTGGTAAAAATTTCCTTGCTGGGATACTTCATCGCTGAGTGTTCGAAGAGCCACGTAGATTGGTCGACTTCGTCGAAGATTTCTAATCTTAGTTTGGTCTCGAAGAAAGGTTCGGTTTCCACATCCTTGAACCCCACCAATCCCAGCGCCGGACGTACCTCCCCATCTCCCGGCTGCCAGTTGTGCTTCTGCCCCAGTTCACGCAGGTGTTGGGCGAAGGTTAGCGCCATTTGTTCGCTGATGCGGGCATGATGGGCCAGGGGCTTGAGCAGGTCGTAGTCCGGCAGACAGGTGTCCGCATGCAAGGGACCGGGCGGTGTTGCGGCCAGAATGCGCCGGGCTTCATCGACGAGGGCCTGGGTCAAGGCCTCCCAGGCGCGATCGACACGATACTGGTCGCTGGCATCGTCCTGGGTACGCAACAGCAAGGCCGCCTCCCACTGGCCCGGGGCCAGCGCACGACCGCGATTGAAATAGTACTCGCGGAAGTAGCCCAGGCCGCCGGCAATGATCGGCGGAAAGGTCCACCATTTCTTGGTATAGGCACCGCCCAACGTGCCGGTGCGATCGTCACTGGAATCCGTCGCGATATCGCGCAATCGCTGCACCCAGTCTCTGGGGTCGTACCACGCGCCAGAAGCTTCTCGATTGGAGGGGCCGAGAACGCCGTCTTCATGAGAGTGCAGCACTACGATGTTGCTGACGGCGCGATGGGCATAGGGGAAGGTGCCCATGCCCAGCGGATGCACTTCTCGGCCGGGACGGCGGGGATCAGGTTTGAACAGCTCGTCGCGCTGTCGCACCTTGCTGAAGGGCGTGTCCGGGGACAGGGCGTTGTCGGCCACCGCCGGCTGCCACAGGAACAAATGGTCGATACGCTGTTGCACACCGCGCTCGCCGAGCAGGTTGAGGGCGGTCAATGCCACTCGAGCCCCGAGAGAGTGACCGATCAGATTGATCTTGATACCCGCGTCGAGCAGCTGCTTGAGCACGTTGACCAGCCGGCGGCCACTGTGTGTGGCAATGAACTCGGCCTCGGTGAAGGCGGTGGCGCCGGTATCCCCGGGCCAGGCGATACCCACCACGCGACTGTAGGGGCGCCAGTCGCTCTCGTCCATTCCCGCCGCCCGGTTGAGCTGATACTCCATGCTGGTCAGCCAGCCGCAGGCGCCGGTGCCGTTGAGCCCCTGTTCGTCTCCGTCGATTGACTGGCGCTGACACAGCGTCGATATGGCCGCTGCGCCGCTCGGATGAAGCAGCGCCGTGCCCAGCAGGGGCGGTGGGCGGGCGCTTGCGGCGTCCGCCGCCGCATCAAAGCGGGCCCAGTCGCCCCGGGGAACGTTATAGCCGTGCAGGAACAGGGTGGCATTGTTGCCGGCCAGGCGCAGCTGTTCCAGCTGATCATCACTGAGTAGATCCGGCGTCACCCCCTCGGAGGGGGTGTGCAGGTCGATGAGCATCGGCGGCGGCAGATAGGTCGCGACCACGGTGGTCTCGTTCATCACCGCCAGGGCTTCCGGGGCGCTGAGGCCCGACGCCACCGGATGTACCGGCACTTCGTCGATGGCGATCAGATGACGCCCGGGGGCATCTCGCAACTGCCAGGCGAAGGGGCCGGCGATCACTCCGGGGTGATGGCTGTGGCCACGGTCGTCGGTCACGCCGGTATGGGGGTAGCGATGGGCATCGCACAGCTCGACGATGTTGCCGGCGGGCAGAGGCCGCCCCAGGGTGTCCTTGTGCTCGATAGTGACCAGGACCTTGGATACGCATTCGGCCCGGTAGACGGCGCCGCCACCGTTCTGGCAGCTGGGTTGGAAGGGAAGAACGAGATCATTCATGAGGTTATTTCTTCTAGATGAGCAGAGGTAACACTGTTCCGAGCGTTCCGCGCTAGGCGATGACAGTGCTCGAGACAGGCTTGTTCATTGTTATGACTTTTTGTGCGTATTTCCCGATACCAGCCGATTATGTGCTCCACAGGAAGGGCGTAGTGCTCGGCCAGAGCTTGCAGCATCGTCTGACTGCGCCACTCATCGATACCTTGTAGGTGATCCCGCGTAAGTCTGAAAGGAGCGCTGGCAGGTGTATAGCTATCGGCCTCCATACTGTCCTGTTGCAATGTCCAGGTTTGGCCCGATACGACGCTGCGCATACGATCATTGGGGCCCAGTAGCCGCCTGAGGTCATGAACATTGAGCGTGGATTCAAGCCCCGCATAAAGCCGTGGGTCAGCGTAGCGAAACAGGGCTAATGGTGCCCGTTCACGCTCCACCATGGTCAATGTCTTGAGATGTTCGGCGACGCTTTCGAAGCGCTGCTGACCCTGTAGCTCGATTGCCAACCCCTGTTGAACCCACTCTTTATAGTGCCGATGAGCGACCGGTGAGCAGGGGTCGATGAGCAGTGGACCGACGTTGGCCTGCTCGTGCTGATCAGTCTGCAGATAGAGCAGTTGATAACGAGGCGCGGGTTCGATTTCGAAAATCCGGCGCAATGCTTCTTTATGCAAAGAGAGATCGACCAGGAAGCGGCTTATCCACATCGGCATTGTGCTCCCAAGCCGCAGTTGCTGGGTCCGGACGCCAGTGCAATATCCTGGATTTGACAGGCTTCTACAGTACTAGCACTGTAAACGGCAGCGCTTAAAAGCTGTTCATGAGAGACGGGTACGATAGTCTTGGCAACTTCCGGTTGGGCCTGCCCTGGCAGCATCGCCATGTTGGCCTTTTGTCCACTGCCTTTGCCTGGGTTACCGCCGGCATTAATGCGGACCTTGGGTCCCCCGAGTGTTACCCCGCTGCTGTCGATCTTCAGAAAACTGCCCCCGGCGTTCAGGCTGAGTTCGTCGCCGGCTTCCAGTACGACCTTCTGACCTGCCTTGATATGCAGCTCGCGCCCGCATTCCGAGAGCCAGGCTTGACCTGCCTGGAGGTGCAGGCTGCCCTGGACGATCAGGCTCTGATTGCCGTCGATCTTCGTACGGCGCTCGCCATGCACGCTAAGGTGATCGTCGCGATCGAGTTCACTGATGCGGTCGCGTTTGACCGTGAGGTGGCTGTCGCGACGAATCTCCTCGGTGCGGTCGTTCTCGGTGAGGAGTTCCAGATCCCTCTGGGCGTGAATCCAGATCTGTTCCTGGTCGGTGGCATCCTCGAAGCGCAGTTCGTTGAAGCCGTCGCCCTTGTGGGTCTGGGTGCGGATCACGGTGCGTGTCTTGTGTTCCGGCAGGGAATAGGCCGGGGTGTTTACCGCGTGATAGGTACGCCCGGTGATCAGCGGCTGATCCGGGTCGCCTTCGAGGAACGACACGATGACTTCATGACCGACTCTAGGAATTGCCATCGAGCCATAGCCCCCGCCTGCCCAACCTTGGGAGACCCGAATCCAGGCGCTGCTGGTGTCATCACCTGCGGCATAGCGATCCCAGGGGAACTGCACCTTGACCCGGCCGTGTTCGTCGCAGTGGATCTCTTCGCCTTCGGGACCAACCACGAAGGCCACCTGGGGGCCATCGACCCGGGGCTTGGGATTCTGTTCTGTATAGAGTGCGGGCCGCCAGGCCTGGTCGGCGGGCATCAGCACCAGGGTGTTGTGGTAGGTCGTCATGCCCTCTGAGCCTGCCCGCCCCTGCAGGTGAGCACCGAAGGCATCCTCTTCCAGGGCCTGGGGTTGACTGCCTTCATGCATGACGCTGATGACCTGCCAGTCGCGGTTCAGGGCATCGCTATCGTGATCGGTGAGGGCAAAGCGCGCCCCGGGTAACAGCTCCGGTAGATCGCTTTCGGCGCTCGCAATCGTAGCGTTACTGCGCAGCTGTTCCAGGCGAACCTTCGTGAACGCCTTGCCCGAGGCGTCCGCCTTGTAGCGGCCGGGATAATCGAAGTGTTCATACCCTTTATCAGCGCCGCCACGCTGAGCATGGTCTTCCAGCCCACTGCCGACCTGTTCATGCAGTTGCGCGTATGCCGGCTGCTTGAAGGAATAATCCTTCAGCGTCACCGACGCCGGGCGCACCCGCGCGGTCTGGCGCAAGCGACGGATATGGCGCGCCAGGGCCGTGCCGCCAGAAGGGCTGTGATGAAGGTGGCTATGATAGGAACGTGACCCCAAATTCCCGAGCACCTGCGGGTCGTCAGCAAACACCAGGCGATGCGCTCTACCTGCCTTATCTTCAAACTCATGGAAATAGAACAGGCCTTCTTCCGCGGCCAGGCGCTGGATGAAGGCCAGATCCGTTTCGCGGTACTGCACGCAGTATTCGCGGACTTCTGGCTCCCGGGTCACCGCGAAGGCAACGTCGGTAATGCCGCGCTCATCGAGCAGGGTGTTGATGATGGTCAGCGGCGAGACGTTCTGGAAGATGCGCGAGTTGTGGCGCAAGGAGAGCCGCCACAGGGCCGGCTTGACGGTGATGGCGTAATGGGTACGCCGATGGCCGCGGTCGCCTGAGCGAATTCGCTGACAACGCCGTGGATGCGGCGCACCACGGCGCCGTCCTGCCAGATAGCTAACGATACCTCGCGATCGAGCCAGTCGCTGGCCGAGAGATCATGCTGGCGGCTGGCAAAGTTCACGGTGAGGGCGAAAGGCGTGGAGAGCGTTTCTTCCAAGTGGAAGTCGATGACTGCCGGAGCGTCGGTCGTGTCGTCATTGGCGCCGCTAGCACGTTGCAGGGTGAATTGAAGGCCGGTCGAAGAAACCATGTGTAATCCTTGCAAGAAACACAAAGTTACACAATCTATACGATAATTTGCTCAATAAAAATAGTGATTGCGAATCGTCATATTTGGCTTATACGTTTTGTCGGCGATGTCTTACAAATACATGTGTTTTAAGTAGCACTTGGATGAACATGCGGTTTTTTTAAAATGCGCCCTTTACCGATATCGATAATAAAGGTGCTCATCCTTACGCGGCCCTCGAATGGTCCATTCGAGATCGAACCCTTGATCCATAAAGGTCATACGCGCCCGGTAGCGGTCGTTACCGCACAGGTGAGCCTTACGGGAAATGAGATCGCAGCCATGTTCGTGATCGGCGGCCACTATATCGAATAACCATACCGCCGCTTCGGGTCCACGACGCTCATGAGAAAGAGCGACATGATCACGACAAGGGCGCCAGCGAAAGACGTTCTGAAAGGGCAGCGAACGTGGCGGCGTTGTGCTGGAATCGGCTGGTTGTGAATCAAGCTGGAAGTGGCCGGCTTCGGTGAAGGTCACGCTGTCATCCGCATGACGTGTGACCACGACAGACCCCTGGCCTTCGCCGGACCAGCCGCAGGTTGAGCCGGTGCCGGAGCGTGAGTGAAAGGTGAGACTCGAGATAGATGACAGCCGCGCCTTTAGTTGTACAATGCGCGCCGTCGCTACTAAATCCACTGGTTGAACTGTCATGAGCTACCTAACAACATGAGCTACCTGATTGGTGTCACGGCCCTGTGGGCCTTCTCGTTCTCTCTGATCGGCGCCTATCTTGCCGGCCAGGTCGACAGCTACTTTGCCGTGCTGGTGCGCATTGCGCTAGCGAGCCTTCTGTTCTTGCCATTTCTGCGGCCCTCGGCGCTTTCCAACGGCATGAAGCTTGCCATGATGTGCATCGGGGCGATCCAGCTGGGCTTGATGTACATCTTCTTCTATCAGTCATTTCTGTTGCTGTCAGTGCTTGAAGTACTGCTGTTCACCATCTTTACACCGCTCTACGTGACGTTGCTCGACGATGCCATGGTCAAGCGCTTTTCACCATTCTATCTGCTCACCGCAGCCGTGGCCGTGCTAGGTGCGGCGGTCATTCGCTATGAAGGTATCAGCAGCGATTTCTGGCTTGGATTTTTGGTCGTGCAAGGTGCCAATCTATGCTTCGCCACGGGCCAGGTCGCCTACCGGCATCTTGCCAATGGCCTGCCGCGGAACATTCCTCAGCGCAGCGTGTTCGGTTGGTTCTACCTGGGAGCGCTGGCGCTGGTGATCATTGCCTTTCTCATTTTTGGCTCCACTGAAAAGCTTCCGACTACCGGCGTGCAGTGGGGTGTTCTTGGCTGGCTAGGAATCATGGCCTCGGGGCTGGGCTATTTTCTGTGGAATAAGGGGGCGACTCAGGTCGACGCAGGCGCGCTTGCCATCATGAACAATGCGCTGATTCCCGCAGGACTACTGGTCAATCTACTGATCTGGAATCGTGACGCGGACCTTGCGCGCTTGGCCCTGGGCGGTGCGATCATCGTCGCGTCCTTGTTGATCAATGAGTGGTGGGTACGCCGCCGCGATCAGCGCCACTCAACCACCGTTGCCTGAAACCGGCGATTACTAGCGACTACTAGAAGCTATTCGTTCCCGCGTAAGAAAAAGGCGGAAGCGGAATCCGGTGGGGCCAGTCATCAGGAACGATGAACAAGCGCTGCCAGTGGCTTTCGGAATGCTTGAGTATCAATTGCCGAGGCGATCGACGCTGAACGAAGTGCTGCCCAAGCATTTCGTTCAGTCGGTTCAATTCAATCAAGTCTGTGTCGACCGGTGGCGCCAGCCAATGCGGCTTGTCGAGAAAGGCGCCACGAATAGCATTTTTCTCATAGAGCGGGGCGCAAAAGTCGGGCCAGCGAGAGAGGGGTAGCCAGTCACCGAAAAGGGCATCGGGTGCGATTTCCTGGGGCGAGGCGAGTGAAGCCCCGTCAGGCCAGGAACGAAACAGCACGCCAAGTAGCGCCAAACGATGGGTGAGCGGCGGGGCGCCAAAGGACGCCAATATATCAGCTGCCTCGGGACGACAGGATAAAGGCAGTTGATGATCGAGACTGTGCCGGCGCTTGACGGCCAGTGAGTCGGCGCATCCGGGGCCGATCCAGCGTGCCTGGCTATTCATCGCCTGGGGGCCTTGGGGCAGCCCAAGATAGTATTTGATGGCGAGTTCCAGATGCACCGGTTGTCTATCGTTTTCATGGCGATACAGCAGATCGAGTTCGCCAAGGGTACGTCTTGTGCTGTCGCGTACTGTGAGGTTGTGCGCCAGTAGCTGCGTATCCGGGGCATGCTCCAGCAGGAAGTGCCAGAGCTTTTCATGATAGTGGCCCAGGCGTTTGACCAGGCTCGGTCCTACCTGGGCCTCGATCGTCCGGGGCTTGTGTTCGAATGCACTCAGCCAGTCGCGCCGCCGCTGAGGGTCGTCGAGTCCAAGTTCTTGCAGTGAGGGGCGTCCGGCAATCGGTGTTGTCAGTATGTCCGGTGCGTGAAGCAGCCAGGCAAGGTCCCGGACCAACGGGTGACGTAGCCCGGCCAGATCGGTAGTCATGGCGTCCTGGGAGGTGAGCGGTAGCAAGGACATCGACGGTGCATCGGTGAAGAGCTGAGCTTGCAGTTTGCGGCAAGCAGAGGATGCATTTCAAACCTTCCCTAGTGGTAGGCGGGTCCGGACCGGGTTTGCTCCATCTTGTTATGAGCCCGCATAATGTCGCATCTCGACGGGGTAACGGAGCGCCCATGGCATCCTTCAAGAATATCGGTCTGATCGGGCGTCTTGGCAGCGCCAAAGTGGTCGAGACGCTCAAACGACTGGTTCGTTTTCTCAATGCTGCGCATTACCACGTCATCCTCGAAGAGCGCACCGCCACGGTACTGCTCGATCATGGACAGCAAGAAGCCAGCAAGCGTTTGTTGGGAGATATCTGCGATCTGGTAATCGTGGTGGGTGGCGATGGCAGCATGCTGGGAGCGGGACGAGCCCTGTGTCGAAGCGGTACACCGGTGCTAGGTATCAACCGGGGTCGTCTGGGATTCTTGACGGATATCTCGCCGGATGAGGTCGAAGAGCGCGTAGGCGACGTGCTGGCCGGTCACTATGAGATCGAAGAGCGCTTCTTGTTGGATACTGAAGTCCTTCGCGGCGATAACCTGGTCGGCAGTGGCGAAAGCCTGAATGACGTGGTCATTCATCCGGGCAAGGCAGTGCGCATGATCGAGTTCGAACTGTTCGTCGATGGTCAGTTCGTCTACAGCCAGCGCTCCGATGGCCTTATCATTGCAACACCCACGGGGTCGACTGCCTATGCCTTGTCCGGCGGCGGGCCCATCGTTCATCCCAAACTCGATGCCATCACCCTGGTGCCGATGTTCCCGCATACGCTATCGAGTCGTCCCATTGTGGTGGATGCGGCCAGCGAGATCATGGTGCATATCGGCGAGACCAACGAAACCTACCCCCACGTCAGCTGCGATGGTCAGACCCAGGTAGTATCGACCCCGGGTGATATCGTTCACGTGCGTCGTAAACCACACAAACTCATGCTGATTCATCCGCGAGGACACAACTATTTCGAAATCTGTCGCAGCAAACTGGGCTGGAGCAGCCGGCTTGGAGAGTGATACGTCCATGATCGACGACATCGAGGGCTACGATCTGATAGGTGATGTGCACGGCTGCGGCGCGACCCTGGCGGCATTGCTGGAAAAACTGGGCTATCACAATGACGGGGGTGTCTATCGGCATCCCCGGCGCAAGGCCATCTTTTTAGGTGATCTCATCGATCGCGGGCCTCGAATTCGTTTGGCGGTGTCCATCGTTCGCAGCATGGTCGAGGCAGGGGAAGCGTTCATCGTCATGGGTAATCATGAGATCAATGCCCTGGCTTACAGCCGCCGCTGTCCGCCAGGTCAGAGCTGTGAATGGCTGCGGGAACATACGCCACGCCATAACCGGGTCATTCAGGAAACCCTTGAGCAGTATCGCGATCATCCAGGCGAATGGGAGGATACCCTGGCCTGGTTCATGGAAATACCTTTGCTACTCGAACTCGACGGTCTCAGGGTCGTGCACGCCTGCTGGGATGCGCCGCTCATCAACCAGTTTCTGGCTCACTATCCAGACGCGCGCATCGATGAAGCGTTTCTCGATGACTCGGCGACCCCGGGCAGTTTTGCCTTCCAGGTGCTGGAGCGTTTGACTCGAGGCACCCATATCCGCCTGCCGGAAGGCATCAAGATTCAGTCCGGTGATGGCTTCACTCGGCGAACCTTCCGCGCCCATTTCTGGGCCCAGGCGCCGCGCACTTACGGCGATGTCATCTTTCAGCCGGACAACCTGCCCGATGATCTCGAGGAGCGCCCCCTGTCGGAACGGGAGCAGGCTCGTCTGGCTTACTATGGCCCCGAGGAGCGGCCGCTTTTCATCGGCCATTACTGGTGTGAGGGAATACCGGCATTGCCCGCGCCCAATATCGCCTGCGTGGATTACAGCGCGGTGAAGTTCGGGCGTCTGGTTGCCTATCGCTGGGACGGCGAGCAAGTCTTGAGCGCCGACAAGTTCGTTTGGGTGCGGGTGCCGCGAGATGAGCAGGCGAGGCCTCGGCCCTGGGAAATCGACCTGGATTAGAAGCCTTACAATTTATTACGCAAATAGTTGCCCGCATGGGAAACTTGTCGTATCGATCATCGTCTCAATAGGTGTTCCCTTGAATGATTCCTTGCTCGTTGTCCGGCGGCCCTCTCCGCCGGACTTTTTATTGTGTGGGATACTAGTCGCGTTAGATCATTGCTTGAGCGTACCGACAACAAGAGGGCGAACGGATGCATAAGGTGCTGATGCTGCCCAGGGATACCGATACCCGGGCGCTACGCCAAGCGCTCTGGGCCCAGCGTATCGGCCATCGCTTTACCGAGGAAAATGATGCCCAGGTACTATGGCTGGCGGATCCTCGCCAGCAGGAAGATCTGATGCAGCTGGTCGAGCGTTGGAAGCGCGGTGAATCATTGACCCTGAACGCCGAGCAGCGCTCTAGGTCGCGAGGCTGGCGCCAAGGAATACTGGCCGAGGCACCCCTGGCGGCGGGGCTGATCTTGTTGTGTTTGGCGGTATTCGGGTTGATGGCCATCTTGGGTGATCTGGTCATTGCGGCCATGACCATCACGCCTCTTGGCGTGGTAGGGAACCAGCTTAGCGTCGGCACCCTGAGTGACACCCTGTTCTCGGGGCAGATCTGGCGTCTGATATCGCCGGCATTCCTGCACTTCGGCTGGACGCACCTGATTTTCAACATGCTATGGCTATGGTATTTCGGGCGTCAGATCGAAGCGCTGCAGGGGTCGCTTAGACTGCTGGGCATAGTGATTCTCAGCGCGCTGGTCTCCAATCTGGCCCAGTACGCTACCGGTACCGTCTTGTTCGGTGGCATGTCCGGGGTGGATTATGCGCTACTCGGCTATGTCTGGTTAATGGCCTGGCGAGCGCCGAAAAGCGGTTTTTTCGTGCCGCAGATGCTGGTGGTGTTCATGCTGGGCTGGATGGTCTTTACCATGACGGATTTTGCCGAACCCATCGGCTTTGGCAACGTGGCCAACGAGGCCCATCTGGGCGGACTCATTAGCGGCCTGATAATGGGGTGGCTGGCCAGCAGTCGTGCCCGGCGCATTTCATGACAATTCCTGGAGAGCAGACGATGAGCGACATGACCTTCGAGCGCATGATCCAGCAGATGACACCCACCATCTATGAGAGCCTCAAGCAGGCGGTATCCCTGCGCAAATGGCCCGACGGGCGCCGTCTCACCGAAGAGCAGACCGAGCTGTGTCTGGAAGCGGTGATGCGTTACGAAGTCGAGCACAAAGTGCCGGAAAGTGAGCGTATTGGCTTCGTAGGGAAATCGACCTGCGGCAGTGACAAGAACGATGATGAGGACAGCATCACGTGGGTGAACTGATCGCGCTCAGCGGCTGCTTGAGCAAGATGGGCATCACACCGGGTGACAAGGATCAGCCGGCCCAGTATACGCTGCGCGCCGGTGAGCAGCGTCTCGATCTCAACGCGCGTCTCGGCCAATCGTTGCATTTACGCCATACCGGGGCCATTGCTTGCACACACTGCGGACGCCCTATCCGCAAGAGCTTTGCTCAAGGTCATTGCTATCCTTGCTTCAAACGCCTGGCCCAGTGCGATACCTGCATCGTCAAGCCGGAGCTTTGCCATTATTTTGCCGGCACCTGCCGCGAGCCCGAGTGGGGCGAGCGCCACTGCTTCCAGCCCCATGTCATCTATCTGGCCAACTCTTCCGGGCTCAAGGTAGGTATCACCCGAAAGACCCAGATGCCGACCCGTTGGCTGGATCAAGGGGCAATCCAGGCGCTGCCGATTCTCGAGGTCGATACCCGTCAGCAATCCGGTTTCGTCGAGGTACTGTTCAAAGAGCAGGTCGCGGATCGTACCAACTGGCGCGCCATGCTCAAAGGCGAGGTGGCCCCCATGGACCTGCGCGCTGAGCGCGATCGCCTGCTGGAATCCCTTGCAGGCGGACTTGCCAATCTACGTGAGCGCTTCGGCGATGATTTTGTGCGCTTTCTCGACGCAGAACCCATGAGCTTTAAGTATCCGGTGCTTCAATCGCCGACCAAGGTGGTATCTCATAACTTCGACAAGAATCCTGATGTTTCCGGCACCTTGCTCGGCTTGAAAGGACAATATGTGATGCTCGATACCGGCGTCATCAACCTGCGCAAGTTCTCCGGTTATGAAGTGAGCGTTCAGTAGCCTTGCCGTCGCATCATGATATGTTGAACAAACAATCATCAACGAGGTGCGACAATGCCAGGAATAACAAGGATATTACTCGCCGCTGGATTGACTGCGACGACGCTGGGCGCTCAGGCCCAGGAACAAAAGCAGGTCAATATCGCCACCCTCAACTGGGCCGAGAACATCGCCGCGGCCAACATGTGGAAGCTCGTGCTTGAGCAGGCGCCCTACGATTACCAGGTGGATATTACCAACGTTGGCAAGAGCGTGGCCTTCAGCGGCATCGCCAACGGCGACATGGATATTTCCCTGGAAACCTGGCTGCCCACCACCGACAAGGACTACATCGAGCCTCACAAGGAGCAGCTGACCGTTCACGAAACCTGGTACGACGGCCCGGGACTGGGGTTGGTGGTGCCGGCCTATGTGGATATCGATTCGATTTCCGAACTTGCCGAAAAAGCCGACGATTTCGACTATCAAGGTCGCGCTACCATTGTCGGCATCGACCCAGGCTCGACGATCTCGACGGCCACCGAAGACGCCATCGAGACCTATGACCTGCCGATGCGTCAACTCAGTAGCTCCGAGGTCGCCATGATGGCGGCGCTAAAGGATGCCTACAAGCGCCAGGAGCCCATGGTGGTGACCCTGTGGAATCCGCACTGGGCTTTTGCCGAATACGATCTCAAGTATCTCGACGACCCTGAGAACGTCTACGGCGCCGAAGAAGAAGCCATCTACTGGTTCTCGCGTAAGGGTTTCGCGGAAGACGATCCCTGGTTGACTGCAGTACTCAATGCCTGGGAAATGGACGATGACTCCCTCGGTGGTCTGATGGCAGTCATCGAGGAAACCGGCGATCCGGCGGAAGGTGCTCGACAGTGGATCGAGGAAAATCGCGAGCTGGTGGACGGCTGGCTAGAGGCCGGTGACAGCGCAAACTAACGACAACCCTCGAAAAAGGAATGATAAACCCGGCTCGACTTGCGCGAATTAAACTATAACGCAGCGAGCCGTGTTTACGAGTATGGAAGTTGGCACAGGTTTTTGAATGGCTTTCAAGAAGCTTGGTATCGACGAGCGTCCATTCTTGCCAGAAATACTTCCATGACCTTGGTATAAAGGTCGCGCCCCAATACGACGTCTTCTATTCCCGCATCCAGGTTGGGATTGTCATTGACCTCGATGACCACTACTCGATCGCCGATCTGCTTGATGTCCACCCCATAAAGACCATCACCGATCAGGCGAGTCGCCTTGAGCGCTGCCCTAACCACGGCCTTGGGCGCTTCCTTGGGATCGTGAGTGGTGAAGCCGCCGCTGCGGGTCTTGCCTCGGGAATGATCATAGATTTGCCAATGGCCCCGGGCCATGTAGTAACGACTGGCGAACAGCACCTTGCCGTCGAGTACGCCGATGCGCCAATCGAACTCCGTGGGCAGCCATTCCTGTAGCAGCAGCAGGGCGGAGGACTCGAACAGGTGGCTGGCTTCCGCCGGGAGCTGATCCGCGGAGGTGATCTTCACCACGCCTCGTGAAAAGGCGCCGTCCGGCACCTTGAGCACCATCGGGAACTGCAGCCCTGCGGTTTTCTCCGGCAGGCGCTTGAGATCGTCTCGATGCAGCAGTATGCCGCCGGGCGTAGGTACGCCTTTGGCGCCGAGCAGCTCATGCAGATAGACCTTGTTGGTGCAGCGCAGGATCGAACGAGGATCATCGATCACGACCAGACCTTCATGCTCGGCGCGTCGAGCCATGCGATAGGTGTGATGATCAAGAGACGTGGTCTCGCGAATGAATAGCGCATCGAATTCCGCCAGACGGCTTTCATCACGCTTGGTGATCAACGACACATCGATGCCCAGCCGGCGCCCGGCGCGAATGAACTGCTTCAGCGCACTCTTGTTGCTCGGCGGTAAGGCTTCTTCCGGATCGATCAAAATTGCCAAGTCATAGCGGTAGCGGCGCCGTGCCTTTGGCGTACGCCATACCCGGCGAGAATGTCGATTAAGTGCCTGAGCGAATAGATCCTGCTCTTCACCGTTCAGGGATGAGAGCGAAACAGGTTTGAGTCGGGTCAGGCGCCAGAGCCCTGGCGATGCTGAAAGCGCGCTTCCAACAAGGGGCAGGGCAGCCGGTCGAACAGTCGGCGGGCCAGTTTGCTTAGCCCTGGCTGCAGACACTCACCGAACATCAGCCTCAATTGGAACGCATCACCTTGCAAGGCGCCGCGCCGGGAAAGCTCATCCATCAACGGGGCCAGGGATTCGAGCTGTAGATCAACAAGCGCCTTGCGCGAAAGCTGATTGAGGGTCTCCACTGTCGGCAGTACCCGTTGCCCCCGGGCCTGGGCCAGCAGCGAGACGTAATAGCCGGTCTCGAGATACTCCAGGCCACCACACAGATTGATGACATGGGTAGCACTGTCCTGCTGGGGGTTGGGTGCCTGAGCAAGATAGTCACCAGCGGTGATCAGGTCATCCGTGGGAAAGTAAGGGCGCCAGTCGGAAATACGGTCGACGACGATGCGCAGTAGCGACATGGGTCAATATCCTGCCTGAAGAAGAGGCCAAGAAAGCAAAGGCCTTGGCGGCCCGTAAGGGGCTCGTGAATGGCGCTAGAATGCACCGGCTTCACTCCAGGTTCAATACGCTGCTGCAAGGAAATCCGCTTCAAATCAAAGTGATGACAAACCCCGAAACACCCCCCACAATGCCGACGATAGTCATGTCAGCAAGAGATGAAATCGCCGTGTTGCCCCAACTGCGTCCGGCTCGCCCGGAAGATCTTGATGGTCTTTGCCGCCTGGAAATCGAGTCCTTCGAGGGAGATCGCTTCAATCGTCGTCAGCTGACCCACTTGCTCACCCGCGCCCATGCTGTCACCTGGGTTGTCGAGAACGACAGCGGCATCCTGCTTGGCTATGGAACCCTGCTTTTGCGCCGCAATAGCGCCAGCGCCAGGCTTTACTCCTTTTGCGTTCATCCAGAGGCCCGAGGAGAAGGCATAGGACGCCGATTGGCAGAGCGGCTTGAACAGGAAGCTCTTGAACGCAACCGACACAAGATGATCCTCGAGGTACGTGCGGACAATCGCCGCGCGATCGGCCTCTATCGCCGGCTTGGTTTTTTGCCCAGGCGCTGGCTGGAGAACTACTACAGTGATGGCTGCGCTGCCTGGCAGATGGATAAAGTATTGGAACCAAACGACTCTGTAGAGGCCTCATTTTAGAGAGTCACACTCGCCAGATCGAGGATGCGAACCATGATCGCTTGGGCTAGCATGATGCTTTCCATGAATATTGCGGAGTTTTCATGCCTTCTTTCGATATCGTCTCTGAACTCGACAAGCACGAAGTGACCAACGCAGTGGATCAGGCCAATCGGGAGCTTGCAACTCGCTTCGATTTCCGCGGTGTCACCGCAAGCTTCAGCGAGGAAGGCGAGAACGTGAAACTGGAGGCGGATGCGGATTTCCAGCTGCGTCAGATGATCGACATCCTCAAGGGGCGCCTGATTGCGCGAGGCATCGATGTGAGCTGTCTGGAAGAAAAGGATGCGGACAGCAGCGGGGTGCGCGCTCGTCAACAAATCGTGCTGCGTCAAGGTATCGATCAGCCATTGGCCAAGAAGATCGTCAAGGCGATCAAGGATGCCAAACTCAAGGTGCAGGCCCAGATTCAGGGTGAAAAGGTACGGGTCACTGGCAAGAAGCGCGACGACCTGCAAGAGACCATGATGCTGCTGAAGAACGATAAATCCATCGACATGCCGCTGCAGTTCAATAATTTTCGCGACTAGAATGAAGAGGTGAGAATCTGCCGGGGAAGGGTGATCTTCTCTTTATCAGGAGGCCGTCATGTCGAAGCTGAGACGCGCGCTTTACACGAGCCTGGCGGGCCTCAGTTTCGGTCTGGGTATCATTGGCGCCTTTCTGCCGCTGATGCCCACGACGGTATTCATGCTGTTGGCGCTTTGGTTGGCATCCAAGGGCTCGCCTCGGTTCGCGCGTTGGATTCGTTGCCACCCTCGCTTCGGCCCGCCGATCGTCAGCTGGGAAACTGAAGGCGCTATCTCGCGCCAGGCCAAGTATCTCGCCTGCGCCATGCTGGCGCTGTCTATGCTGATGATAGCCCTGAGTGTTGAATCCCGATGGTTGCAGGCGATTCTGATTCCGGGGCTTGCCTTGATAGGTGTGTGGCTTGCCACTCGGCCGGAGCCAACCCAAGGAGTCTGTGCCGACCCAAGTTCGCCAGAATCTGTCTCGCCAGAACCCGCTATGTCAGGAAAAGCCTCTACTACCGATAACCAGACATCCTGTCGTGATCGTCTGTCCACCCAACGCTCGAGTCGCTGATCACTGCTTTCAGGGCTTCGGCCTCTCTTTGAGGCTCGGGACGCCCGGGGCGTACAATGATCGGCAATTCGATTCAGGAGTTTCAGTTGATGACCATGTCCCAGGCAGCACCGACGAATGAGAAACCACAACCCACCTATTTGAGTGATTACCAGCCACCTGCGTTTCGAGTGACCCATACCGAACTCAAGTTTGATCTCGATCCTTCGAACACGCGAGTAACTGCCCTGCTGCATCTCGAACGTCATCCGGATAGCGATCCAGGCCGCCCGCTGACCCTCAACGGCGAGAAGCTTTCCTTGCAGCGCATTGCCATCGATGGGCAAGAGCTTCAGGAAGGGGAGTACCGGCTCGATGAGAAATCCCTGACCATCGACAACCCGCCGGAGCGGATGCGACTGGAAACCGAGGTGGTTGTCGACCCTGCCTCGAACACCGCCCTGCAAGGGCTCTATGTGTCCAACGGCATGTTCTGCACCCAGTGCGAGGCGGAAGGTTTTCGCCGCATTACCTTCTATCCGGATCGTCCGGACGTGATGGCAACCTTTGCGACTACGGTGATAGGCGACAAGACGCAACTACCGGTGCTGCTCTCAAACGGTAACCCGGTGGAACGGGGCGAGCTGCCAAACGGTAAGCATTTCGTTACCTGGGAAGATCCTCATCCCAAGCCCAGCTACCTGTTTGCCCTGGTGGCGGGGCAGCTCGAGAAGGTTGAGGATCATTTCACCACCATGAGCGGGCGCGAAGTACTTCTGCAGATCTGGGTCGAGCCGCAGAACCTGGACAAGACCGAGCATGCCATGCGTTCTCTCAAGGCATCCATGAAGTGGGACGAAGAGACCTATGGCCGGGAGTACGATCTCGACCGCTTCATGATCGTCGCCGTGGATGATTTCAACATGGGCGCCATGGAGAACAAGGGTCTCAACATCTTCAACAGCGCCGCGGTGCTGACTCATCCCCAGACCGCCACGGACGCCGCCTTTCAGCGAGTGGAAGGGGTCGTGGCCCACGAGTATTTCCACAACTGGTCCGGCAACCGGGTCACCTGTCGCGACTGGTTCCAGCTGTCGCTGAAAGAGGGCTTTACCGTCTTTCGCGATCAAGGCTTTACCGCGGACATGAACTCGGCGCCGGTCAAGCGCATCCAGGACGTCTCGTTCCTGCGTACCGCCCAGTTCGCGGAGGATTCCGGCCCGACCGCACACCCGGTACGCCCGGATCACTACATCGAGATCACCAATTTCTACACCCTGACCATCTACGAGAAAGGCTCCGAGATCGTGCGTATGCTGCGCCATCTGCTGGGGTGGGAGACCTTTCGCAAGGGGTCGGATCTCTATTTCGAACGTTTCGACGGCCAGGCGGTGACCATCGAGGATTTCGTCGGCTGCATGGCAGAGGTCTCAGGGCTCGATCTCGATCAGTTCATGCGCTGGTATTCCCAGGCCGGCACCCCGGAAATCGATGCCAGCGGCGACTACGACTACGCCAAGGGTGAGTATCATCTGACCCTGCGTCAGCGCACCCCGGCCACGGCAGATCAGCCCGACAAGCAACCGCTGCACCTTCCCGTGAAGGTCGGCCTGGTGGGTACCAAGTCCGGCGAGGATCTAAGGCTGACATTGGAAGATCCGGAGGATCAGGCGAATCTGGACAAGGGCGGCGTACTGCATCTGCGCCAAGAAGAGCAGACGTTTATTTTTACAGGACTCGATGAAGCGCCGATCCCGTCACTGCTGAGAGGGTTTTCCGCGCCGGCCAAGCTGCGCTTTCCCTATGGGCGCGACGAGTTGGCCTTTCTGCTCATGCATGATGTCGACGGCTTCAATCGCTGGGACGCCGGGCAGCGACTGGCCATGCTGGCGCTGGACGATCTGATCGCCGCCCACCGCAACGGGGTGGAGAAGGTCATGGATTCGCGTGTCGTCGACGCTTTCCGCAGCCTCCTGACCACGCCGACGGAAGACAAGGCGGTGCTGGCGGAAATGCTGACACTACCCTCCGAAGCCTATATCGCCGAGCAGCAGCCGGTGGTGGACGTGGATGCCATTCATGCCGCCCGCAGCTTCGTCAAGCAGTCCCTGGCCTATGCATTGCGGGACGAGTTCCTGGCGATCTATCAAGCCAACCAGATTGAGGCGGCGTACGCTCCCAGCGCGGGGCAGATCGCCCAGCGCAGTCTCAAGAACGTCGCGCTGTCCTATCTGATGAGCATCGAGGACGAGCAGGGAGTCGCCCTGGCTCAGCAGCAGTTCGAGGCGGATCACAACATGACTGACGTGCGGGCCGCCTTGACGCTACTGGTGCATAGCTCTAGGGGCGATATCGCCGATCCGGCACTCAAGGCCTTCGGCGAAAAATGGGCCCATGACCCGCTGGTCATGGATCAATGGTTCAGCCTGCAGGTCACCCGGCCGCAATCCGATGCGCTGGATCGCGTGAAGTACCTGATGGCGCATCCGGCGTTCTCCCTAAAGAACCCCAATCGGGTACGGGCGTTGATCGGCGCCTTCGTGGGTCAGAACCGGGTCAACTTCCACCGTCTGGACGGGGAAGGGTATAAGCTGCTGGCGGACGTGGTGATCGAGCTCAACAAGCTCAACCCGGAGATCGCCGCCCGCATTATCACCCCGCTCACCCGCTGGCAGCGCTTCGATGAGCAGCGCCAAGCGCTGATGAAGGCAGAACTGGAGCGTATTCGCGCCGAGGATCTGTCGCCGAACGTCTATGAAGTGGTGGAAAAAGCCTTGGCAGGCTGACGTTGAAAGCTCGCCAATGCCGAATAAAACGGGCCGCTCGAATGAGCGGCCCGTTTTATTTACGCCTACTGATATGAAGATCAGCGGGCAATACGGTCGTTGGCGGCGGTAAAACCTTGCAGCGACACCGGCAGATCTAGGCGTTCTCCCCGCGGCCCCATGATGCTGACGGTGGCACGGGTGCCATTTCGCATCTGCTGGCGCAGGGTTTCCGTGACCGGGATGTCCGCACGGCAGCCCTGCTCCTGGCACATTTGATAGGGGAAGTTGATTGGCTCGTTGCTATCGACGACCAGCTGCAGACCCGGCGCCAGGCGCGTACCCAAAGGTAAAATGAACGCCATCGCTGGTGCGTCCAGCTCCTTGGGATAGGCCATGATGACCTGCATGATGGGCTGGCCGCCCTGGGGATTGTCGACCAGCTGCATCATTGAACAGAGTTCTGCACTGCCGCCATCTTGAGGGCAGCGCACCTCCCAGTCCTGGAAGTTTTCGACGCTCATGTTGGGGCCTGCTTGACCCTGCTGTGCGAAGGCTGGAGGGAGAAGCCCGCCGCATAGCAGCAGCGCGAAGAGTCCAAGCCGTAGTTTGAAACGAGAAAGCATAGGATATGTCGTCCCTGGTTGTGGTCCACCCCCGCTACTTTACGTGACCGAATGGGCTTCGTCATGGGCGTGGAAAGGTTTTCATCACGCCATGAGCCAGCTCAGCACCAGCAGGCCGATCACCGTCCAGACGATGCCCCCGATGAGGGAACGACTCAGGAAGCTGCGAATGCCTTTGAGCAGCAATAGCAGACCGATCACCAGCATCACCATGTTGAACAGCGACGTGTTGATACCTAGAGAGCCGGATAATCCTTCGATGAATTCGTAAATGAAAATGCCAATGCTGGCAAAAAAGTCCGAAAAAAGATCGACCAAGGCGCGAATTGCATCGCCAATGCTCTCACCGAGCCAGTTGAAAAAACCATCAGTTTGCATGAATCATCCATGGAGTGTGTCGGGAGTATCGGAATAGAATGTCACATTCCTGCTGATCAAGGCTGCTCATTCCCATCTCTTGATGAAGACATCAATGCATATGCTTCAGCTTGTTGGTGCCGGGGGATGGTCGATCACTCGGCGCAGCACGAAGCTTGAATGCACGCCGCTGACGCCTTCGATTCGAGTGATGCGATTGAGCAGCAGGTTCTGGTAGTCATCCATGTCCCGTACCACCACCTTGAGCTGATAGTCGGCCTCCTGGCCGGTAATCAGAAGGCATTCGAGGACTTGAGGCAAGGCGCCTATTTCCTTCTCAAAATTAGCAAATCGCTCCGGGGTGTGACGATCCATTGAGATGTGCAGCAGCACCATCAGGCTGTAGCCGAGCCGTTTTGCGTCCACCAGAGCGCGATAGCCGGTAATCAGCCCGTTTTCCTCAAGTGCCCGAACCCGACGCAGACAAGGCGACGGCGAAAGCCCGATACGCTCCGCCAGTTCCTGGTTACTGATGCGGCCTTCGCGCTGCAGGATGTCGAGAATGTAGCGATCATAGCGATCTAGCGCAGTAGAAGTCTCGTTTGTTGGCAAGAGAGAAATTCCGTGTCGCTCAATTGATTTATAGCGCTATTTTATGCCATTTAAGGCTAAAATCTCATCTTATTTCGCAATCTTCTGTGTAGTCAAATGGCGTAAGCTGGACACTGTCGTTATCGCGATAATCCCGTTGTGCCGGCAGCGGCTCCACAAGAGCCCTTGTCGGCGCTAGACTCACAAGGTCTGACACATCGTTCAAACATTCGCCGGCCAAGCTGACATCCGGCATCAGTCTCCGGCAAGGACACGACCCATGGCTTCTACTGCTTTTGATCATCGCAAATACGCGCCGGCAGAGCCGGTCCCGCTCATTAATCGTCAATGGCCTTCCCGCACCTTGACCCAGGCACCCTACTGGGCCAGCGTCGATCTGCGCGACGGCAACCAAGCGCTACTCGAGCCTATGAGCGTGGAGCAGAAGAAGCGACTTTGGGCCTTGCTGGTCAAGGTCGGTTTGACGGAAATCGAGATCGGTTTTCCTGCAGCCAGTCAGCACGACTACGATTTCGTGCGCTGGCTGATCGAGGAAGACCAGATTCCGGAAGGCGTAAACATCCAAGTGTTGGTGCAGGCTCGGGAGCATCTGATCGAGAAGACCTTTGCCGCACTGGAGGGTGCCAAACGCGCTATCGTTCACGTCTACAACTCCACTTCCAAAGTGCAGCGTGAGCGGGTCTTCGAGCAGGAGCGTGAAGGCATCATCGGTATCGCCGAGCAGGGCGCTCGCTGGGTCATGGAACACGCGGCGCGCTATCCGGACACCCACTGGACCTTCCAGTATTCCCCGGAAAGCTTCACCAGCACCGAGCTGGATTTCGCCGTGGAGATTTGCGAGGCGGTGATGGACGTCTGGCAGCCAACGCCGGAAAAGCCCTGCATTCTCAACCTGCCGGCCACCGTCGAAGTGGGGCCGGTCAATCATTTCGCCGATCAGATCGAGTACTTCGTCACTCATCTCAACAACCGTGAAAGCGCGATCATCTCGCTGCATACCCACAATGACCGAGGCGGTGCTGCGGCAGCGGCGGAACTGGGGCTGCTGGCCGGCGCCGATCGCGTCGAGGGAACGCTCTTGGGTAACGGCGAACGCACCGGCAACATGGACATCGTCACCTTAGCGATGAATCTCTACAGCCAGGGCATCGATCCGAAGCTCGATCTTTCCAACCCGGATGAGATCATTCAGGTGTGCACCGAATGCACTGGCCTGGAGGTACATCCACGTCACCCCTGGATCGGTGAGCTGGTCTACACCGCCTTCTCCGGCAGTCATCAGGACGCCATTCGCAAGTGCCTGCACAAGCAGCAGGAGGGCGAGGCCTGGCAGGTGGCCTATCTGCCCATCGACCCCAAGGACCTGGGCCGTGACTATCAGGCGGTGATTCGTGTCAACAGCCAGTCTGGCAAGGGCGGCATGGCCTTCTTGCTCGAGCGGGATTTCGGTATCAGCTTGCCGCGCTGGATGACCTTGGAACTGGCGCCTCATGTTCAAGCTGCCAGCGAAAAAACCAATGGCGAACTCTCGAGCCAGATGATTCGGGATATCCTGCTCGATACCTTCCTGCGTGATGCTCCGTTGACCCTAAAGGGCTATCGTTTGGATCGGGAAGGCGCTGAAAGATTGACGGCAACCTTGATGCATAATGGCGATACCATTGCGCTCGAAGGCCAGGGAAACGGAGCGATTTCCGCCTTCATGGACGCCTGGCAGTGTCATACCGGCCAGAACATCAACGTGGTGGACTATGGCGAGCACGCGCTGGGGGAAGGGAGCGATGCCGTGGCCATCGCCTTCGTGCAGCTCAACGTGGACGGGGTAAGGGTCAGCGGCATGGCCGAGGACGGCGATACGGTGAGCGCCTCCCTCAAGGCGGTGCTCTCGGCGATCAATCGCAGCAGTGCCGCCTCTGACATACTCGGCGCTTCACAGGCTCAGGCCGCGAATGCTTGAAAATTCATGAAGCCTATCTTTTTTTAATGAAATCGGCCGCCTTCAGGGCGGCCGATTTTTTTGAAACACCACGCTGCGGCTCGCGACTGTTCAGTTGTCGCTGCGAACTTGGGCATGACTGATCAATGCAAAGATGAAGGTGCCTCCCAGGACGTTACCCAGTAGTGTCGGTAGCGCAAACTTGAAGGCGTAGTCGCTCATGCTGGCCTTGCCGTCGAAAACCAGATACAGCACCTCCGTGGAACCCACGATGATGTGAGTGAATCCCCCAAGGCCGATCAGAGAAGTAATGATCAAGATCACCCAGACCTTGGCCTCTCCGGCTGCGGGTAGCAGCCATACCATGGTCGCAATCATCCAGCCGGCGATGGCGCCTTTGGCGAACATTTGGCTAACGTCGTTTTTCATGATCTTTTCTCCCAGGGCAATGAAAACGCCGTGGGTCTGGGTATCGAACAAGGGCATGGCCAAAAGAAGATAGGCGGAGATCGCGACACCGATCAGATTGCCGATGAGTACCACGCTCCATAAACGCAGCAGACAGAAAAGCTTGTAGAATCCCGGATCGGTCACCAAGGGCAGTACCGCAGTAACGGTGTTTTCGGTAAAGAGCTGTTGATGCGCCAGAATGACCACGATGAAGCCGACGGCGTATCCCAGCGAGGAAATCAATACGCCGATATCGTTTTCCGGAAGATGCGATTTGATCAAACCGATGGCCAGCATCGAGAAACTCATTGACAGGCCGGCAGCAATGGCCGACCACAGCAGCGCCGAAACGGTACGACCAAGCTCTTTTTCTCCTTGAGTACGGATCGTCTTGTGTATGGCGGCTACTTCGGTTTGTTGAGAGTTGTTTTCTGAATCGGAGACGCTAGATGAGTCGTTGATCGTGGACAAAGGGGCGATTCCTTCCAATGGAGAAAGCAGGTGTCTTTGAATGTGGGCGATAAGATTCAGTACCGCAACGTCTTATCGCTTATTCAGCGGATCAACTGCATTCAAAAGGTTCTAGGATCAAATTCTGAACGATGTTCCTTGGAAAGCTGTATTTTAGATAAACATGGTTGATTGATGCAGGGAAGGTACATGTCCGACGTTTCACTAGCGATTATGATCAATCTAGGCACCGCCTGGCTTGCGGGTAGCCTGATTGGGCTGGAGCGCAGCTATCACGGTCGCCCGGCAGGGTTTCGTACTCATGCCCTGGTATGCGGCGCGTCGGCGATGCTGATGCTGGTTTCCGTACACCAGGGTGAATGGATGGCAGGCAGCAGCCTGGCGGAGACGGCAATACGGACCGATCCCACTCGCATGGCGCAAGGCATCATGACCGGCATCGGGTTTCTAGGCGCGGGAGTGATTTTCAAGGAAGGCTTGACGGTACGTGGTCTGACTACGGCAGCATCGATCTGGGTTACCTCGGCGTTGGGCATCCTGTTTGGTATCGGCTTTTTCTATCTTGCGGTGGTGTCAACCATTGCAACGTTGGTGACGCTTTCGACCTTTCGCTGGGTGGAAAACCGTCTGCCTAGCAAGTTCTTCGCCGATCATATGCTGTGCTACGCCATTGATGCGGTAGACGATGAGGTGAAGGTACGTAAGATGATTACCGAGCATGGATGCACCATCAAATCAATGAGCTATAGTCTGGGGGAACGCGGCACCCTTTATCGTTACCATATGGTATTGCAAACCAACAATCAGCAGAATTTGGCCAGACTGGCGGCCTATCTGCGGGACTCGAATACCATTCAAGAGTATCGGCTAGTGTCGTCGACATGATTGCTGAAGAGCACAACATCATAAGTAAGGAACGCAGGAATGGCCGATACAATGGCAGGTACGGCGCGTTTGATTCTCAATGGCAAGTCGTCCCAGAATCTCGAAGTCCGCGAGGCCGTGAAGGCACTGCGTAAAGAGGGCTACGATCTACAGGTGCGCGTTACCTGGGAGGCAGGAGATGGCTTGTACTACGCGCAGGAAGCCTGCCATGAAGGAATCGGCCGGTTGGTCGTAGGCGGCGGCGATGGCACTGTCAGCGAGGTCGTCAATGGCTTGATGCGTCTTGACGAGGCAGAGCGTGCATCCCTTGGCATATTGCCGTTGGGGAGTGCCAACGATCTTGCTCAAGGTCTTGGTCTCTCTCTCGAGCCAGCGATCGCTCTGCGCGAAGCACTCAGCGCCTCATCCAGAGCCGTGGACGTAGCGCATCTGGGGGAAGATTTTTTTATCAACATTGCTTCCGGAGGATTTGGCGCTCAGGTGACCACCTCGACACCAAGAGCGCTCAAGCGTGTACTGGGTGGCGGCGCCTACGCACTGATGGGCATGTTCAAGGTTTGGCATTATCGGCCCTACAGTGGGCTTATACGCTGGCACGAGGACGGTGAGGAGAAGGAGATAGATGCCCCGCTTTTCCTACTCGCCATCGCCAATGGATCTCAGGCTGGAGGGGGCCAACAGCTGGCGCCTCAAGCCAAGATTGATGATGGTTTGCTGGACATACTGATCGTGCGCCATTTCTCATCCTTGGGTGAAATGCGCCAGTTGATGAGCGAGCTCGAGCGTATTCCCGAGAGCGGGGATTTTGTACGCACGGTGCGGACTTCACGTGTTGCCTTTCGTGCGGATGGTGCGTTTCCAATCAATCTTGACGGTGAACCGCGTTTTCTGCGCGAATTCGAGGTGACACTGGTACCACGTGCTATCCGTATGCTGTTGCCTACGAGCAGCCCATTGCTGTCGTCCGTATCGCCTGCTCAAACCGAAACTGCCTGATGCTGAACGTAGCTGAGAGTTTTCCCGGGAAACTGGACATGGGATTGCTCTGTCTTTAGTATGTCATGCCCTCGTGGGGCGCCTATTTCGCTCCACCGCTGGTCTCGCTTTGCCGATGACTGCATCACCAGCGTTAACGAACGTCAACCGACATGACGCTATCGCCGGAGAGAAAGTTCATGACAAAGTACAATTCGCTAAGTCCTGTTCTAGTCGGGTACCTATTCATTGCTGTTGCCGTGATTGGCGATATCTTTCCCAAACGCATGAATCCCCGAGCATATGCCTCCTTTCGTCAGAAAGGCGATCCTTAGCGACCCCCCGCAATACTGGCTCCTAGCGACCAGTCTTTTCATGTCGCTTCTACCAACGCCTTTTGCTTATTTGAACCCGTGAGTTCTGGCATCGCCCTAAGCTCTAAAGGTCTAGGCCTGATCGATTAGCGTCGGTCTGCGTTTTGTAAGCCACATTCCGCTACGACCATAGCGTCAACGTTTCTGCGCTGGTCCGTCCATCAACGCTGATGCCGTCCATCGAGATGATCGCCGCAATGCCGTGGCCAAGAATTCGGCATTCAGCCCAACCGAGAGATACTCTTTTGAACGACGCAGGCTTTTATCAATTTTCCACCCTCACGGTACTGCTCCTGCTGGCAGCCTTCTATGGCGGTACCTATCTGTTGACCTTGACCATCAAGAAAGGCAAGGAGGACACCGACGCTTCATGGTCTCTAATCATCGTATTGGCTTCGGCATGGGAGCGGCCAGCATGACCGCCACCTGGATCTGGGCCGCCTCCTTCTACGCTGCTGCTACCTCCGGCTATACCTACGGCGTTTCCGGGCCGCTGCACTACGGGCTATGGGGCGCGCTGATGATTCTGTTCATCTACCCCTTTGGTCAGCGTTTTCGCAAACTGGCGCCCAATGCGCATACCCTGGGG
>NZ_JIBT01000089.1 GCF_001039575.1 Halomonas sp. PR-M31 | reverse complement strand
CTATCGTGCTGGACTTTATCAATCCAGGTAAGCCGACCCAGAACTCCTACGTGGAGCGCTTCAACCGGACTTACCGGGACGAGATCCTGAATATGTATGTCTTCCGGAGTCTCACCGAAGTCCGGCAGCTAACCGAATCGTGGATGGCGGAATACAACGACGAGCGACCTCACGATTCATTGGAAGACCTGACGCCATGGGAATACCTGGCGAAACATCAACGGGCGGAAAACTCTAATCGGCGGTGCCACTAAAACAGGGGTGTTTACAAAAGAAGTGAGTTTGCCGATCAAAGCATGACTGCTCATGAATCATTGTCGTCAAAAGGCCACTAAGCTGTAGACGATGTGCAAGCTGTTGGAGCATTTTAATGCGACGTCGCCCCTCATCGACCAGTACCTCCATGAGTTTAGAAATACCTTGATCGAAGGGCTGAAAACGTAGCGCTAGTATTCTGTAACGATAAAGATGTTGCCTCTCATGAACGCTTGCCGTGATCAATACTTCTTGAGGCAATAGGGTGTGACTACTGATCTGCCTTGCTTGTCCTTGCATGGCTACAATCTCCCGACTACTACGCATCGTCAGTACAGGAAACGGACCGACTGTTGGCAGCCCATCGTCTGAGAAAGCGTAATAGGCGTGCGCACTGTCTCTGTTAAAACAAGTTAATAAAAACGCTCTTGGTGCAGGATGTTCATTCCTAGCGCCTCGTTGAGCATGGTTTTGGCAAGTAATAAGCAGCAGTTAAGGCTGATAAATAGTGTCAGGAAATACATGGAAAACGGCGTACCCGTCACCGGATACGCCGCTCAAGATGCTAAACAAGAATGACGAAAAGCATTATTTAGACGGGTTAATAAAACGTCAGTTTACACCCGCAGCAACAGGTGCTCCCGCTCCCAGGAGCTAATGACGCCAAAGTAAGCGGTATGTTCGGCTCGCTTGACCGCCAGGTAGCTGTTGATGAAGCGCTCGCCGAGCAGGTCTGCAAGCGCCGCACACTCCTGAAGGCTATCCAGGGCCGGGCTGATATCGTCCGGCAGCTTGTCCCCGGTGGCCCAGGCAGAGCCCATCATGGGAGGGCGTGGGTCGATCTGGCTGATCATGCCCAGGTAGCCGCAGGCCAGGGTAGCCGCGATCGCAAGATAAGGATTGGCGTCGGCACCGGCCAGGCGGTTCTCGACCCGGGTCGCTTCCGGCGCCCCCATCGGCACCCGCAGCCCCACGGTGCGATTGTCGAACCCCCATTCCGTATTGACCGGCGCCGAACCGCTGGTTTCGGTGCGCATCAAGCGGCGATAGGAGTTGACGTTGGGGGCGAAGAACGGCATGGCCGCGGGCAGGTACTGCTGCAGGCCGCCAATGTAGTGATGAAACAGCTTGCTGGGCTGACCGTCTTCGCCGGCAAACAGATTTCGCCCACTCCTGATGTCCACCAGACTCTGATGCACATGCATGGAGCTACCCGGCTCATTGGCCATGGGTTTGGCCATGAAGGTGCCGTACATGCCATGTCGCAGCGCCGTTTCCCGCAGGGTGCGCTTGAACATGACCACCTGGTCCGCCAGCATCAAAGGATCGCCGTGCTGGAAGTTGACCTCCATCTGCCCTGCGCCCTCTTCGTGCACCAGGGTATCGATGTCCAGGCCCATGGCTTCGGAGTAGTCGTACATCTCCTCGAACAGCGGGTCGAACTCGTTGACCGCATCAATGGAAAAGGACTGGCGACTGCTTTCCTGGCGTCCGGTACGTCCAATCGGCGGCTCCAGGGGATAATCGGAATCGGTATTGGTCTTGACCAGATAGAACTCCACCTCCGGGGCTACCACCGGCTTCCAACCCCGATCATCAAACAACTTGAGCACGCGCTTGAGCACCCCTCGCGGGGACAGCTCCACCGGCTCGCCGGTCAAATAGTAACAGTCATGAATGATCTGAGCGGTGGGGTCTTCTGCCCAGGGGACCAGGTAGGCGGCATTGGGATCCGGCACCAGTTCCATGTCGAGTTCCGCGGCATTCCAGAAGCGGATATCCTCGTCTTCGGGATAGCCCCCGGTGACCGTCTGGATGAAGATCGAGTCCGGCAGGCGCGGCCTCCCGCCATTGAGGTATTTCTTGGCAGGCATGATCTTGCCCTTGAGAATACCGGTCAGGTCGCTCACCAGACACTCAACCTCGGTGATGCCGTTGGCTTGAAACCACTCGCTCAGCTCGTGGTGCTGACTGTCACTACTCATACAACATTCCTTTCTTGGCGGGTTGCGCACTTATCGGCAGCGTCGTGCCGACATCACAAATGCAGAGGGGCAACCACGATGACCCCTGCTCTTGGAATCATTAAATGGGGCCTTACGGCCCCATGTTTTTTAACGAGACTGAACTTCATTCCACAGCTGCGTAAACGTCTGCAGCTGTTGCCCCTTCAGGCTGGGTGTGAACTCGAGACGTTCCATATCGTCTTCACTGGGCTGCACCGGCGGCTTGGTCAGCACCTCATCCAAATGCGGCACGGCCGCCTCATTGGGGCTGGCGTAGTAGTTGTAGTTGGAGAGCTGGGCACCCACTTCGGCGTCGAGTATGAAGTTGATGAAATTGTGCGCCATCTCTACGTTGGGCGCCTTGGAAGGGATCATCATGACATCCACCCACTTCTCGGTGCCTTCATCGGGAATCACGAACTCGATGTCTTTGAAGGAGTCCGGGTTTTCATCTTTGTAGAACAAATAGTCGCCGTTGTAGGTGATCGCCGCATGGGTCACGCCCCGGGCAAGCTGCTGAAGCGCCGGTGTACCGTCGGTAAAACCGCTGAAACGCCCCCGGTTCTTGGTCTCCAGCAATAATTTGGCGCTCTCTTTCCAGGCATCCACATCGGTACAGTCATAGCCATGGCCGAGATAGGCGCAAGCCACCCCCATGTTCACCTGACCGTCTCCCATCAACCGAAGGGATGATTGGGATTGACCTCCGGGTCGAACATCAGCGACCAGCTCTTGGGTGCATCCGGGAAGGTCGCAGCGTTGTAGACGAGGCCGGAGACACCCCATTGATAGGGCGCGGAGTAGACCGCTCCTTCGTCGTAGCTCGGGTCGTCGAACTGGTCCATGACGTTGTCCAGATTCGGAATCTTGGACTTGTCGAGCTTCTGTACCAGACCGGTCTCGATCAGACGCGGGACATAGTAGTTGGAAGGCACGATGATGTCGTACTGAGAGACACCGCCAGTGTTGAGCTTGGCGAACATCTCGGGCAGGGAGTTGTAGTAGTTCTGCACCACATCGACGTCATATTTCTTCTCGAACGCCGTGATGATCTCCGGGTCCATGTACTGGGTCCAGTTGAACACATACAGCTTGTTTTCCTGGGCCTGTACGCTGCCGACAAGAAGAAGGCTTCCCAGCGCGGTGGCAATCGTGGTCATTGTTTTCATTGTGTTGCTCTCCTTCGGTTTACATTACATATCGCGTTGCATCATCTAACGTTTTGCACTGCCAAAGGCATTCAGCGCTGTCCCTGGCGGTTGACCAACAAACTCATCAAGGCCGCAATGGCAACGGCACCGATCATCAGGGCCGCGATGGCATTGATTTCCGGCGTCACGCCTTTCTTGATGGCACCCCAGATATAAATCGGCAAGGTGGCGCTTTCCGGTCCCGAGGTAAAGAAGCTGATCACGAAGTCGTCGATGGACAGGGTGAAGGACAGGAAAAACGCGGAGATCAGCGCCGGTTTGATGGTCGGCAGCAGAAAGTGCCAGGCGCGTTTGAACGGCGTGGCATAAAGATCCTTTGCCGCCTCGAACAGGGTCGGATCGAGCCCTACCAGTCGTGAATAGACGATCAATGCCAC
>NZ_JIBT01000088.1 GCF_001039575.1 Halomonas sp. PR-M31 | reverse complement strand
GCCATGATGGCGGAAATGCCCCAGAAGTACTGGAAGAATCTGCCGGAGTCCCGGCTCATACCCACATTGATCCAAGAGGCGGACAAACGGGTCGCGGTCATGGCACGCAACGCCAAATCTTCGGAGCGGCTTCGCTGCGGTCCGCGCCCTGCAACTCCTGCCCAAGAACTGGACGAGGCAATACAGCAAAGCGAGTCAGGCTCGATCCATCAATTGGCACTGTCGGCACAGAACTGCCGCAACTGCCACCTATGTGAGACCGCTACCCAAGTGGTTTTTGGCGAAGGACCGGTGCCGGCCAAGATCATGTTGATCGGCGAGCAGCCTGGCGATAGTGAAGATCTTGCCGGCAAGCCCTTCGTCGGCCCGGCAGGAGAATTGCTAAACCGTGCCCTGGCCGCAGCAAACCTGCGCCGCGAGGAGCTGTATCTCACCAATACCGTCAAGCATTTCAAGTTTCACGCCAAGGGCAGACGCCGCCTGCATGAGAGTCCCCACGAAGAAGAGATCAATGCCTGCGCTCCGTGGCTTGCAGCAGAGATCGAACGGGTACAGCCGAGCATCATCATCTGCCTGGGGGTGACCGCCGCCCGGGCGCAGCTTGGCAAAGACTTACGCATCGCCCAAGACAGAGGCAAGCTTCTTGCAGGACAGGGGCGTCAGTATCTGGTCACCGTGCATCCTGCTCATTTGCTGCGCAGCGGCGAAAACCCTCGGGAATTCCAACGCTTCGTGGCGGATCTGCAAGTGGCCGCTGAAAAACTGAACTCGCTGGGTATCAAGTGATGGGCGTAGTTCGGCCCCTTCTGACGACGTTGCCGTTCAGTAAGAAAACGAACTTATAATTTGCCATGCGCCTTCAAATCGTTCAGCCATGCCAGATTATGCATTGCTCGTCATCAAGCGCGATATTTGCGCTATCGCGACGGTGCAGAAGCTATGCTTGACGCGGAATATCCACCGCCATACCCGTAACTTGAATACCGCCACCGCATGGTATGTCGATCTCAAGCAGGCTTGGCCGCCTCATCGCTGCCCCTTGATGGATCGTCAGTTGGGCAGGTGCCTCTATCAATCCTGCCTCACGTAGATAACCGCCCAATGCTGCAGCCGCAGCGCCGGTGGCTGGATCTTCCACCACGCCACCCACTGGAAAGGGATTGCGCGCATGAAAACACGATGCAGATTCGCGCCAGACGAGCTGAAGCGTGGTCAAATTCTCTCGCAGCATCAGTGCCTTGAGTGCCTCAAAATCATAGTCCAGCCGGTCAAGTCGTGTTCTTGATGCTGCCGCCAGCACCAGATGCCAAGCCCCGGCATAGGCTTTGGCCGGTGGCAGCTCGGTATCGAGCTCCGAAAGCTGCCAGCCGAGAATCGTCAATACCTCTTTGACTAAACTTGGCGTGGCGGCCTGGTAGTCCGGCATCACCGAGGTCAACGACGCCTGCCAGCCATTATCTATCTGACGTACAACCACCGGCACCGTGCCCACGGCGGTATTCAACTCGTAGGTGCCCTCCCCGTTCAGGCGTCCCAACACCACACCGCTAGCCACGGTGGCATGACCGCAGAAGCTGACTTCAGCCTGGGGGCTAAAGTACCGCACGTTCCGCGCCTTCCCCTGAAGCGGTGCGATAAACGCCGTCTCGGAATAGCCAACTTCTGCCGCAATGCGCTGCATGGTAGCGGCATCGGGTAGCGTTTCACCCAGCCAGACCCCAGCGGGATTACCGCCCAAGGGGTCATGAGTGAACGCGGAAAGTCGATAGAGGGTGCCATTCATGAAAGTACTCCTGATCGGTGAGCCATGACTCGCATTCTGAACTTAGCGGATGTAATAACACCGCATTGATTCCCAATCCCAGATTTAGCTGGAAGGAAAGGGAGCCTTGCCGCTAAGCGTTATGAGATCCCACAGCAAGCACTGATCCCACGCTTTCAACAAAGCCATGAACTTTTTGGTAATCGCCAGGACAAAATGCAAGACCTGCCTTTACGGGTGCACTAAAAGTATTGCCCCCTTTTGCTATTGTGATATTCGGGGCTCAGAGAGTCGCGCTAATTAAAGCAACGCGAATTTACCCTCCTGTCGCAATCCGATCCTGACAGTAGGGATTGTGGGACCGTGAATACAATTGGAGAACGCGCATGAGCAAGGAAGACGGTGTCGTTGAGAGTAACGAGCCCGCTGGCGGCTGGGGCTCGGTGAAAGGCATCACCAGCATATCCATCGAAGCGTCCGCCTCGCCGAGCGCCATGGATACGCTGCGCAGGATGAACAAGCCCGGCGGCTTCATGTGTAATTCCTGCGCCTGGCCCAAGCCCAAGAACTACAGCGCCTTTGAGTTTTGTGAAAACGGCGCAAAAGCGGTGATGTGGGAGTTGACGATGGATCGTTGCACGCCCATGTTCTGGAAGGAACATACCGTTGCCGGGCTGCGCTCCTGGACCGATCACGAACTGGAGAAGACCGGCAGGCTGACCCATCCCCTGCGCTACAACCCGGACAGCGACCGCTATGAAGAGATCGACTGGCCGTCTGCGTTCAACGGAATCGCACAAGAACTCAAGCCGCTTGAGCCGGAGAGCGCGGTGTTCTACGCCTCGGGTCATGCGGGTCTCGAGGCCTCCTATCTTTATGCCCTGATGGCGCGGCTATACGGCAACAACAACCTGCCCCAGAGCTCCAACATGTGCCACGAGACTACCTCCGTGGGCCTGAAAAAGGTGATCGGCTCCCCGGTGGGCACCATCGTCTGGGAGGATCTGGAGCAGGCGGATGCGTTTTTCTTCTTCGGCCAGAACCCAGGCACCAACAGCCCGCGCTTTCTTCACCCGCTAAAGGATGCCAAGAAGCGCGGCGCCAAGATCATCACCTTCAACCCCATCATCGAGCAGGGTTTGGTGGCCTTCGTCGACCCTCAAAGCCCCGTCGACATGGCCACCGGCCATCAGACGAAGATCTCCGATCAGTATCATCAGCTCAGCGCCGGCGGCGACGTGGCCGCCATCATGGGCATCTGCAAGCATGTGATCGACGCGGACGAGGCGGCCAAGCGCGAAGGCGGCAAGCGCATCCTCGATGTGGATTTCATCGAGGAGCACACCCAAGGGTTCGACAGCTTTCTGGATTCGGTGAAAGCGGCAAGCTGGGATGAGATCGAATCCGACAGTGGCCTTACGAAAGAGGCGCTCAAGGACGCAGCGGACGTCTACATGAAGGCCAAGAGCGTCATCGGTGTGTACGGCATGGGCCTGACCCAGCACACCCATGGCTCCGTCAACGTGGGCATGCTGGTCAATCTATTGCTGCTACGGGGCAACATCGGCAAGCCCGGCGCCGGCGCCTGTCCGGTACGCGGTCATTCCAACGTTCAGGGTCAGCGTACCGTGGGCATCGCGGAGAAAGCCGAACTCGTGCCCATGGACAAGCTGCGCGAACTCTATGACTTCGAGCCGCCGACCAAGGATGGCGTCACCATCGTCGATATGGTCGAGGGCATCCTCGACGGCTCGGTCAAGGCCAGCATGTGCCTGGGCGGCAACCTGCTGCGGGCGGTGCCGGATCAAAAACGCATCGAAGAGGCTTGGTCGCGGCAGAATCTAACGGTGATGGTCTCGACCAAGCTCAACCGCAGCCATCTCTACCCCGGAAAGACCGCCTACATCCTGCCCTGCCTGGGCCGCGCCGAGGTCGATAAGCAGGCAAGCGGGCCTCAGGCGATCTCGACGGAAGACAGCTTTGCCATGATCAGCGGCTCCACTGGGCACCGCTCGCCTGCCTCTCGTCATTTGAAGAGCGAGCTTGCCATCGTCACCGGCATCGCCAAGGCGCTGCTGCCCCCCAACCCCAAGGTCAAGTGGGACGAATGGACCGCGGACTACTCTCTGGTGCGGGATCTGATCGAGAAGACCTACCCGGACGACTTCGGCGATTACAACAAACGCATGTTCCAGCCCGGCGGTTTCTACCGAGGCATCGCCGCCCATAAACGCATCTGGAAGACCCCGGAAAAGAAGGCGCTGTTCACGACACCGAAGATGATGACGTCGCGAGGATACGATCAGAAGCCGGGCCGCTACAACCTGCTCACGATTCGCTCCAACGATCAGTTCAATACTACCATTTATGGGTATTCGGATCGTTTTCACGGCATCGAGGGCACCCGGGACGTGCTTTTGATGAACCCCGAGGACATCGAACGCGCAGGCTTCAAGAAAGGCGACGTAGTGCAACTGATCACGGACCTGGACGATAGCGTGGACCGACGCTTGGGGGGGCTTGTGATCACGCCTTTCCGTCTTCCGGTGGGAACCGTGGCGTCCTACTACCCGGAGTGCAACGTCCTGGTACCGGTGACCCACCACGACGTGCTGTCGAAAACACCGGGTTCGAAATCCGTGCCGGTGCGGGTGGAGCGTGATCAAGCCTAACCGTTGTTATTCCGGCAGAAGCAATGAGCCTGCCGAATAGGCGGGCTCATTGAATCCATGTCATTCTGGGCAAACGCTCCTTTCGTCTAGTTACCGTGGTGGCCCTCACTGGGACTGTCCGTCATGGTTACCTTGGGGCTGTTCGGACCTTCGCCGCGAGCAATATCCTGCTGACTTATGACCATCACCCCTCTTGGCCACCATTCAGGATGGTTGTCCCGGATAAAGGCCATTAACCTTTCCCGAAGATTCATTTCGGCAATCCAGCCTGAGTAGGGGTCCGATGTCATGAGATAGAACGCGACCGTCTGGGCCATCTCGGTTTGCCCCGTCACATAACACGAAAGCTTGTGGTGCTGGATGACGTCTTCTTCCTCTTTCGCATACTCCAGGAACTTTTCTCTAAGGCATTGGATGTCGGCGCTCAAGTGAAGCGTCATCTCCAGGCTTCTGTATTCCACCGTACTCTTGACCGACAGGTTCTCGAAGGACCTGGAAACGAAGTACGTGACCGGCACGATCAAGCGCCGTTCATTCCAGACTCGCAAGCGAATGAACGTGTAAAAAATACCCTCCACATAGCACCATTGACCTTCGAACTCTATAAGATCACCGATGCGTATGGGCTTCGCCAACGACAACTGAAACGAAGAGAGAATGTTGCCAAGTACGGCTTGACCTGCAATACCCACCAGCACCGTCAGGACACTGGCCGAGGCCAAAAGAGATAAGCCCATCGACTCGAAGAGCTGAATCTTGCTCAGCACATAGATCGAAACAACGGTAACCATGATCAAGATGATGAGCCGGCGCAACGCGTAGAGTGACGTCAGCAATCGGCGATCTTCTCGGGATTGGGGTGCGCCATCCTTCTCCACGAGTTGCCGGGTCATTTTCAGCATGAGGGTATCGACAAGGCGAAGCGCGATCGCACCGCCTCCCCAAGCCAGAATGGCTATCAGCAGCACGCGGAAGGTGGTTGTTGCCGCTGCTGAAAAAGATACCACGTAGTCGAGCGCCATCTGGGTCACCAGCGACACAACGATGAGCACTACCGGCATGCGAATTCGTTCGACAAAGATGGTGCGCGAGCCCGAAGGCAACCAGCGGGCCATCAACCCGACCAGGTAGTGGATTCCCATTCCCACCAAGCCAACCGCCAGCAGGAAAATTGGGATGGCGATCCACTCCCAAATCTTGAGAATCCCCAGCGGGGCTTTTAAGCGCTCAGGAATATACTCTTCTAATACGGAAGGACCGTATTCCTCATAAAGCATAGGGACCGACAAGACACTATCCGGCATGAACAGCCAGACAGGTTCCTTGTCATCCACTCGATATCGGCCCAAACGAATATCGTAGGTTTCGCCTTCGGCCGTAAGAGCTGCCAACTTCAAATTTCGACGTGGGACACCTGTTTGAGGATGCTTGCCTGCTGGGTCTTCGATGGCGGCATCCTGGCGCCCCGAAAGGTTGGAAACCTTGAGCCACTCGCCACGGGTGAGGACCTCGGCTAGCTGCTTGGCCAGCTGACTCCCTTGCTTTCGCCGTTCCGCTGGGGGCAGCTCGGACAGGTTAAGGACATGGGCCGCTGCGTCGAAATCCTCCTTTTCAGTTAGTGTCAGGAAACTCCGGACCGCCTCTCGAGGCGTCGTTCGCTTAACCGCCTTAGGAGCCTCGCCCAGTCCCGCGTTCAGCGAATCGATGGAAAACCAGCGCGTCTCCTCGCCCCCCTCATCCTGGGCTTGCGCCATGCCCAAACTGGAAAATATAACTACCGCCGCAGCCATCAGCCACAGCCGCCACGCGCCATTTTTCTTCATACGCCCTTACCTTGAAGAATCGCTCTTGCCCTGCGCTCGTCATTGCAATCCGGTACGGCATGGAGAATGACAGAAAGTCGAAGAGCGTAACGTTGGAATAGAAACAAAGGCAGAATGTTACCGCGAGATGCTCAAAAG
>NZ_JIBT01000087.1 GCF_001039575.1 Halomonas sp. PR-M31 | reverse complement strand
CCCCAGGGGCCATACACGGTAAAGAAGCGCAGTCCCGTCGTGGGCAGGCCATAAAGGTGGGAATAGGAGTGGGCCATCAATTCGTTGGATTTCTTGGTGGCGGCATAAAGGCTGACGGGCTGATCGACGCTGTCCTCGACGGAAAAAGGAACCTTGGCATTGAGTCCATAGACCGAACTGGATGACGCGTAAACTAGATGACCCACCTGCTGTTGGCGACAGCCTTCCAGCACGTTTAGATGCCCAATCAGGTTGGACTGGCCATAGACATGAGGATGCTCGAGGGAGTATCTCACACCGGCTTGAGCGGCAAGATGTACGACACAATCGAAATCGGATTCCGCGAACAGACGTTGCATACCCAGTTGATTTGTCAGATCCATCTGTTTGAAACGAACGTTGTCGAAGGTCGAAAGATCGCTCAATCGCGCCTGCTTGATGGCAACGTCATAGTACTCGTTGAGATTGTCTATTCCGACAATATCATGCTGCGTGTCCTCTGCGAGTCGACGCGCTAGAGCATGGCCGATAAAGCCTGCCATGCCAGTAATGAGGACCTTCATGCATTACTCCCGAGGATATGCGCAATCAATGTGTATCGATGAACTCAAGGAAATCGCAAGCTTTCAATGGCGACACACCACTGTTGGACGATGGCTATTTGTATCCATATGGGTGTTAAAGAAAACATAGGGATCAAAAACGACATAGTTTAGCCGTTCGATGAAGAAATCGCGTGTGCAATTTACTGGTACGACGGCAGTCTCTGACTGAGTCGATAGTATCAAGTTCACTTTGACGCACGATGGCCGTGCCATTGATTGGCTTGATCGGAAATGCAAAACGATCAAGCATGGCTGTGTGTATCGGCACTATATTCCGGGCCGCTACTTGGGGCATCATTTGCACTGCCATTGTCACAGGATTGAGTTGATGTCCCTTGTATCGAACTTCTTCATGGCCGTTGGCCTATCAGCGGATGCCTTTGCGGTGAGCGTCGCGCGGGGTGCCTGCAGTGTGAGAGCCGATCTGCGTTTAGCGGTTCGAACAGGACTGGTGTTCGGTGGCGTCGAGGCCAGCATGGTCTTGCTGGGATGGTTGTTGGGTTCGAGTTTCGCCGGCTTGATTACCGACATCGATCACTGGATTGCACTATTGCTGCTAGGTGCTGTGGGCGGTCACATGATTCACGAAGGGATTAATGACGCTAGCGATAGCGACGCCTGCAATGACCCGTCACAAAGTGGAGTAAAGATGCTGCTCACGGCGTTGGGCACCAGTATCGATGGGGCAGCCATTGGCGTGACCCTGGCCTTCATCGATGTTCCCATCTGGCATGCCGTCGCCATCGTGGGAGTCGTCTCCTGCTGTATCAGCACTCTAGGGGTGTTGATCGGTCCACGAGTCGGCGCGCTGATCGGGCGTCGCGCCGAAGTGCTGGGTGGCTTGGTGCTGATCACCATCGGCCTATCGATCTTCTATTCGCACATGCATGCGGCCGGCGCACTCTGAAAGCTTTCATTGAAGCCCACTCAACGGCAGTAGAATTTTCAGATAAAAAGGAATCAGCAACGGCGCCGCCAGGGTCGTCAGCAGTACGGCAATCGCTCCTTTTTCCGGACCTATGTTCAATTCCATGGCGACTACCACCACGTTGGCGGCCATGGGGACGATGCCCAGCAGCAGTAGCGCCAGAGCCAGCGTCTCGGAAATTCCAATACTCGCTTGCAAGAGCAGAACCGCAGCCAGACTGATCATCGGCCAGAGCACATAGCGAGCCGCAACGCAGGCGGCAATGAAACGGGCGTCCACCTCCCGCAGGGTCACCCGACCCAGGGTCATGCCGATGATCATCATGCCCAGCACCGTGTAGCTGTACTTGAAGTAATCGAGCCCCTCCATGATGGCACCGGGCACCGTCAGGCCGAGTCCGCTGACCAGCAAGGCAGCAGCGAAGGCGTAGATCAAGGGCAGGCGCAGGATCTTGGCAAGGCTTTCGCGTATCGAGAATCGCCCTCGTGCGCTCAGATAGTAGCCAACGGTGAATTCATACAGGGTGATGCCCAGCAGGGAGAACAGATACAGGGTCACACCTTCTGGTGGCAACAACACCATGGCGACTGGCAGGCCAAAGTAGCCGGTATTGCCGGTGCCCGCCGAGAAAGCCAGCAGCGCGGCTTCTTCAGGTGCAAAAAAGGGCCGTGCCAATAGACTTACCATCAAACCGATGGTACTGGCCAAGACAAACAGCGCTGCGGTCAGCAGCAGGTAATCGACGCTGGGGCCGCCCAGGGTCAAACCGCGGAAGAAGGTCAGCGGGGCGATGATGTAGATCAACAACGTGGCAATTGGGCGCGGGTCCAATGATAGGCGCTTTGCGCCGAGCAACCCAGGCCAACAAACGCCAGCAGCATCCACAGGGGTTGGGAAAGATCGATCTCCAGCATCAGCGATTCCGTATATTCGATGACTCGTGAACGTCATGGTGCCTATAAAACCGCGTAAATGGCAGAAAATGGCGATATTGATGTCGGTTTGGGTTGACGATAGGCATCTAGAGAGCCATATGACGCCTAGGCCAAAGGAAAACGTTACACTGGCGCTATCGTTCAATACCGACGGAGTTTATAGATGGCGCACCACGAATCGTCGCAGAGCGATCATTCACACAGTCATGCACATGGTGATTCTCACAGCCATTCACACGGGCACGACCATGCCCCCAACGTGTCCGCCGATAGCGAGCGGCGCGTTTTCTGGGCCATGCTGCTGACCGCAGGCTTCATGTTCGCCGAGATCGTGGGTGGCATCATTTCGGGATCACTTGCGCTGCTCGCGGATGCCGGACACATGTTCAGCGACAGCGCTTCTCTTGCCATGGCGCTCGTGGCCTTTCGTTTGAGTTCACGCTCGCCGGATCATCAGCGCACCTTCGGCTACCAGCGCTTCCAGGTGCTTGCAGCCTTCGTCAACGGCCTGACGCTGTTCGCGATCGCGATCTGGATATTCTATTCCGCCATTGATCGTTTGATGACCCCGGTTGCGGTCATGGCGACTCCCATGATGATCATCGCGATCCTTGGGCTTTTCGTGAATATCATCGCTTTCGTCATACTTCATCGTGGTGATGGCGAAAACCTCAACCTGCGCGGTGCCGCCATGCACGTCCTCGGCGATCTGCTGGGCTCCGTTGCCGCCATCGTCGCGGCGGTGATCATCATGTTCACCGGCTGGAATGCCGCTGATCCGATTCTGTCGGTACTGGCGGCGGGGTTGATTCTGCGGGCTGCCTGGTCGATCGTGCGTCGCTCTGCTCACACCCTGCTCGAAGGCACGCCGGACGGCGCCGATGTCTCTGAAATTCGCAGTGCCTTGGAAACGATCGAGGAGATCGAGAGTCTTCACGATGTGCATCTCTGGGGGCTGACGCCCCAGGACCCATTGCTCAGCCTACATCTTGTGGTACGCGACGATGCCGATCACGCCGAGGTACTACGGAAGGCCTATAGCGTGCTGCGCGAGCGCTTCGGTATTACCCATGCCACCTTGCAGATCGAAGGCGAAGCCTGCTTGACCGGCGGCGACTGCGAAACGACATTCTTTTCTGGAGCGGCGCGTTAGGCTTTATTGAATACGTCGACATCACCGATATGAATGATTTCGAAGTCGTACCGCGAAACTTTCATTGGTTCCTGATTCCGACAGTGGGCACAATATCAGCATCAATAGGTCTTGAAGGCTGAAGTTGAGCACGCCTGCCAAAAGATGATTGAAAAATATTCATGAGGCCGCTATCGATGAGTACGCAAGAACACCCGCTGGGAATCAGCTTCGAATTCTTTCCACCGAATACCGATGTCGGCCGCGAAAAGCTGGCACATACACGAGATGCCTTATCCGAGCGTAATCCCCACTTCTTCTCGGTGACTTATGGGGCAGGGGGATCGACCCAGGCGCGCACCGTCAATACCGTCAAGCAGATCAGTGAGTCCGGTATCACTACCGCGCCACACTTTTCCTGTGTCGGGAGCGACAAGGGCGAGCTGCGCGATCTTTTGGGAGTGTATCGCGAGCGCGGTATCGATAGTCTGGTGGCGCTGCGCGGCGATCTGCCCTCCGGCATGGGCGGCATGGGCGAGTTGCGCTATGCCAACGAGCTGGTCGAGTTCGTCCGTGCCGAAACCGGTGACCATTTCGAGATTGCCGTGGCGGCCTACCCCGAGTCACATCCTCAGGCACCGAGCTTTGATAAGGATCTGGAAAACTTTGCACGCAAGATGCGCGCTGGCGCCAACCTTGCCATTACCCAGTATTTCTTCAACGCGGATGCCTATTTCAACTTTGTCGATCGGGTACGGGGCCTTGGCATCGAAGCACCTATCGTGCCGGGTATCATGCCGATCACCAATTACACCAAGCTGGCACGTTTTTCCGATGCCTGTGGCGCCGATATCCCGCGCTGGATCCGCAAGCAGCTCGAGGCTTACGGTGATGATAAAGAGAGCATCGAGGCCTTTGGTGAAGAGGTGGTATCACGACTTTGCCAGCGCTTGCTCGAAGGCGGGGCGCCGGGCCTGCATTTCTATACGCTAAACCAAGCAACGCCGAGCCTCAGGGTCATCGACAATCTTGCCTGAGTATTTCAAGGTTGGCAGAACAAGGCTTCTTGACTAGGCTGTAAGCTTGATTAGTACTCACGGATAGGAGGAGCAGATGCTACGTTCAAAGCTACTACTGGGTGTAGGCGCATTGTTGCTGGCAGGTGCAGCTCAGGCCGAGCAAAGTATCGAGATTCATCAGGTCAGCGACGACGGTGTTGGCGACAGCATCGGTACCGTTCAGGTCGAAGACACCGATCATGGGCTGCTGTTGACCCCGGATTTGAGTGATCTGGAAGAAGGCATGCACGGTTTTCATGTGCATCAAAATGCCAGCTGCGAACCCGGCGAAAAGGATGGCGAAATGACGGCGGCGGTAGCCGCCGGTGGGCATTTTGATCCGGAAGATACCGGTACGCACCAAGGGCCCTATGGCGAGGGTCATCTAGGCGATCTGCCGGTACTCATGGTTGGTGAGGACGGTAATGCCATCACGCCGGTACTGGCACCGCGTCTGGAAGTATCGGATCTGCAAGGCCATGCGGTGATGGTTCATGAAGGCGGCGACAACTATTCCGACGAGCCCCATCTTGGCGGCGGCGGTGCGCGAGTCGCCTGTGGTGTCATGAGCGAAAGTTAATGCCTGACTAATTTGTTTGGCGATGACAACGGCCCCGTCAGAATCCCTGACGGGGCCGTTTGTTTTGATAACTAGCGATGAGTCTTTCAAGAGACGCGTCAGGATTCGGCGACCGAAGCCTTGCCTCCCGGAGACGATCCCCGCTGTATCAGAAATACACCGACACCGATCGCAAGTCCTGCCAGATCGCTCAAAATTCCGCCGTAGATCATGCAGACCGCTCCCACCAGCAGAAGAAATCGTATTGGCGCCTTGATCGGCCCAAAGAACCAACCCTGCACGGATGCCGCCAACAATACGATACCCAACGTCGCGGTAAGCCCGACCCGCAGGATCTGCAGCCAGGAACCTTCCATCAACATCGCCGGGCTATAGAAGAACATGAAGGGCACGATGAACGCGGCCAGACCGATCTTGAAAGAGGTTACCGAGGTCTGCATGGCGTTGGCGCCGGAGATACCCGCCGCCGCGTAAGAAGCCAGGGCCACCGGGGGGGTAATGGCGGAGACCACGGCGAAATAGAACACGAAGAAATGCGCGATCAGCGGCTGAATGCCAATATCGATCAAACCCGGTGCAACGACCGAGGCCGCCACCGCGTAAGCGGCAGTGGTTGGCATGCCCATGCCCAATAGGATGCTGATGAGCATGGCAAATACCAGCGCCAGTAGCTGGCTGAATCCTGCAAGACCCAGCAGCAGCGACGAGAAGCGTGACCCCACGCCGGTCAGCGAAATGACCCCGACGATGATACCGGCGCAGGCACAGACCGCGATGATCTGAATGGCCATGTTGCTGGCCAGCTGCAGCGCCTTCAGCACGGAGCGAAGCCCCATCTTGTGGGGCGAAAGCCAGCTTACGACCGCGGCAGAGGCGGTGGCCAGGGTGCCGGCCCGAATCACCGAATAGCCCATGAACAGCGCGGCAATCAAAATGATGATCGGCGCGAACAGATAGACTTGCTTGATCAGACGGGAGAAGCGCGGAATCTCGTCTTCGCGCATGCCCCGCATGCCTTTATAGGCCGCCTCGAAATCCACCATGAAATAGACCGAGGCAAAATACAGCACGGAAGGTATCAATGCGGCGATGGCGATCTCGGTGTAGGGGATGCCGGTGATCTCCGCCATGATGAAGGCGCCGGCGCCCATGATCGGCGGCATGATCTGGCCGCCGGTGGAGGCTGCTGCCTCGATGGCGCCGGCGCTGCGTGCGGGATAGCCCACCTTCTTCATCAATGGAATGGTCAGCGAGCCGGTTGAGACCACGTTACCCGCGCTGGTGCCGTTGATCATTCCCATTAGCCCCGAAGCAAAGATGGCCACCTTGGCGGGCCCGCCTCGGGAGCGGCCGGCACAGGCAAAGGCGAAGTTGACGAAGTAGTCGCCTACTTTGGAGGCCTGCAGGAAGGCGGCAAAGATGATGAAGAGAATGATGTAGGTGGAGGATACCGCGACGGTAGGCCCAAGAATGCCCGCGTCAGTATAAACCTGACTGAAAAAGCGTCCCAGTGAGAGCCCCGGATAGCCCAGGAAACCTGGCAGATAGGGCCCTGCAAACACATAGACCAGGAAAATGGCCGCGATGATGACAAGCGCCAGCCCCGCCACGCGGCGCGTCAGCTCTAGAATCAGCAGTGAGCCGGCAATCGCGGCAAAGGTAATGCCGATTGGAGCAAAGGACGTGCCCGTGGACATGCGCAGCGGCGTGTTGTAGATCACTAGCAGATAGCCGGCGCTTGCCAGCGCGCAAACCATCAGCACAATATCTGGCGGGCTCAATCGATAGCGCGCCTGACGATAGGTCCAGGAAAGCACGATCGCGGCCGCGGTGGCGAAAATCAGCGGATAGCCGAAATGCCAGGTCTCCACGGCAGGCTCGATACGCATGGTCTCGCCGCTCAATGTCTGATACATCAGGCCGACCTGGACCAGCGCGTAGAGCGCCGGGACCAGCAGTATCAGGCTGAGATAAGTCGCCCAGCGCCCGGTCGGCCGAGTTTCGTCTTCGGCAAATCTTGCGCCGGTATAAAGCCCATAGCCGAGAATCAAGGCACCGCAAATGTGAATGATACGAAACGACCAGGTCTCTAGGGGAAAGATGTTCAGGGAGACAAGATGAAAAGTGGAATAGACGACCGCCAGGATTGCGAATAACCACCAGCGCCAGCCTGCCAGCAGACGACGATTGGGTTCGACGACATCGTCATCGACGCCTTGGGCAACGGCCTCTGTTTCAGTAGGTGGGTTGGCGTCTTGAGAAGTGTTATTTACTGAACGTTCGTCTGAAGGAGGGCTCATGCGGGATCACCGTCGAGTGGTCATGACTAACTGGGGAGCGATGCCGGTAAGCATCGCTCCCGAACGGATCGAAGGCGTCCGGCCTTATTGATGAATCATGTCCTCGGATATTTCGTATCCATTCTCCTTGTACCAGCGTGCCGCGCCGGCATGGAAAGGAATGACCTCGTTGTACTCGATGTTCTCCGGCACCGTGGTTTCGGCACTGCGATGGATCGAGCGCATCTTGTCGTTATTTTCCATGGTGATACGGGTGGCTTCGTAGACGAGGCTTTCTGGCAGGTCGCAGCTTGCGATCGCGAAGTTCCACATCGACACGACGTCGGAGTCTTCCTGCAGGGTCGAATAGGTGCTGGCGGGAATGGTGAACTCGGATACCGGGAACGCATCGATGGCCTTGGCCTGCTCTTCGTCGGTGAATTCGATGATGTTCACATCGGTCTGGACTTCGAGCTGGCTGACCGCGGGGATCGGGATACCCGCAGCAAAGGCGATGACATCGATCAGGCCATCCTGAAGCTGTCCTGCCAGATCGTTCCAGCCCCCGTTGCGTCGCTCGAAATTCACCCCCAGCTCTTCGAGAATGGCCGGGAAGTAGGTGTCCGAAGTCGACCCCGCAGGCCCAAAGCCGATGGTGGCGCCATCAGGAATTTCGGAGATTGAGGTGATACCGGAGTTGGAAAGTGCGGTGATCGAGAAAGGTGTTTCGTACATGGGGAACATGGCACAGACATTGTCCATGACGATCCCCGGGGCCAGCGGACTCTTGCCGGAAAGCGCATCGCTGGCTGGCCCCATGGTGGTCAGGCCAAAGGCGACTTCTTTATTGTGTACCAGGGCCAGGTTCTGAGTCGGCCCACCGGTGACTTCACCGCCCCCGGAAAGCCCCAGCTGATCGGCGATCAGGTTGGCCCAGCCGGAACCGTAAACGAAATAGGTGCCACCCTGACTGGCGGTACCCACGGTAAAGCTTTGTGGCCAGCCTTCGCGATCGTCCTGAGCCTGAGCGCTGCCGATAGCGGCTAGACTTAGAATTAGAGAGGTGGAAATCAGCGTTTTGGTAAAACGAGGGTTAGTGCGGTGGGAATCGGTCTGCTGTTGAATGCACATAGGACACTCCATGCTTATTGTTCTGATTGATAATCGACCTGTCATTTAAATCACTAATCGTCATCATTTGTAAACTGAACGAACGTTGAATGCGCTTGTATGGTGGTTATCTCGTGTATGACATCGATCAAGTTTTTCTGATATTTCTCTACTGCCTCGGTATGCGACGTGTTGCCAGCTGTCAGCAAGGTTGGCTAGCCTTGAAGCGGTACGTTCAACTCAAGGGCAGGAGTGGATATGAGCCATTTACGTAGTTTGATGTTTGCCATCGGCGGTTCCTTTGCGCTAGTTGCCGGCGCTCAAGCCGCTCAGCAGATCGAAATGCATGAAGTCGATGATCAAGGTGTCGGTAACAGCATCGGAACCGTCAAGATCGAGGACAGCCAGTACGGTTTACTGATTACCCCGGATCTGGCAGG
>NZ_JIBT01000086.1 GCF_001039575.1 Halomonas sp. PR-M31 | reverse complement strand
AGCGGTTCGATCCCGCTAGGCTCCACCATTCGTTACCTGCCCCATTTCTGGGGTGCCCCAACAGTCAATCAACCAGTCCGCAGTCACAAGCCATGCCCTCGAAAGCAATCGAGATAAACTGGGCTTGTGACTGTCGATTGACAGTCGCTCTTTAACAACGTGAATCAAGCTGACAAATGTAAGGGATACGTGTACGCGTATCCGGCAATATGAATCGCGACCCGCCCCCTTGGGGTTATATGGTCAAGCGATTAAGCGCATACGGTGGATGCCTAGGCAGCCAGAGGCGATGAAGGACGTGACAGCCTGCGAAAAGGCTCGGTGAGGTGGCAAACAACCTGTGACCCGGGCATGTCCGAATGGGGAAACCCACTCATGCAAATGAGTATCCCGTCATGAATCCATAGTGACGGGAGGCGAACCGGGGGAACTGAAACATCTAAGTACCCCGAGGAACAGAAATCAACCGAGATTCCCCCAGTAGCGGCGAGCGACCGGGGAGCAGCCCTTAAGTCAGGTGCCTGATAGGCGAACCGATTGGGAAGTCGGACCATAGCGGGTGATAGTCCCGTAGCCGAAATCAACACCTGGTGAAAACGAGTAGGTCGGGGCACGTGAAACCTTGACTGAAGACGGGGGGACCATCCTCCAAGGCTAAATACTCCTGGCTGACCGATAGTGAACCAGTACCGTGAGGGAAAGGCGAAAAGAACCCCGGCGAGGGGAGTGAAATAGATCCTGAAACCGTATGCGTACAAGCAGTGGGAGCCGATTTATTCGGTGACCGCGTACCTTTTGTATAATGGGTCAGCGACTTATTTTCAGTGGCGAGCTTAACCGAATAGGGGAGGCGTAGGGAAACCGAGTCTTAACTGGGCGACCAGTCGCTGGGAATAGACCCGAAACCGGGCGATCTATCCATGGCCAGGGTGAAGGTTGAGTAACATCAACTGGAGGCCCGAACCCAAGTATGTTGAAAAATGCTGGGATGAGCTGTGGATCGGAGTGAAAGGCTAATCAAGCCCGGAGATAGCTGGTTCTCCTCGAAAGCTATTTAGGTAGCGCCTCACGTATCACCATCGGGGGTAGAGCACTGTTTCGGCTAGGGGCCCATCCCGGGTTACCAACCCGAGGCAAACTCCGAATACCGATGAGTGCAGCGTGGGAGACACACAGCGGGTGCTAACGTCCGTTGTGAAAAGGGAAACAACCCAGACCGTCAGCTAAGGTCCCCAAATGCTGGTTAAGTGGGAAACGAGGTGGGAAGGCGAAGACAGCTAGGAGGTTGGCTTAGAAGCAGCCATCCTTTAAAGAAAGCGTAATAGCTCACTAGTCGAGTCGGCCTGCGCGGAAGATGTAACGGGGCTAAACCAGCTACCGAAGCTACGGGTGAGTCTGTATTTTCGAATACGGATTCGCGGTAGAGGAGCGTCGTGTACGCCAATGAAGGTTCACTGGGAAGTGGGCTGGAGGTATCACGAGTGCGAATGCTGACATGAGTAACGATAAGGGATGTGAAAACCATCCCCGCCGGAAGACCAAGGGTTTCTGTTCGACGTCAATCGGAGCAGAGTGAGTCGGCCCCTAAGGCGAGGCCGAAAGGCGTAGTCGATGGGAAACGGGTTAATATTCCCGTACCGGTCATGATTGCGAGGGGGGACGAAGAAGGCTAGGTGAGCCAGGCGTTGGTTGTCCTGGTGAAAGTGCGTAGGCTGAGACGATAGGCAAATCCGTCGTTTCAAGGCCGAGACACGAGACGAACGAAGTACGCTTCGGAAGTCATTGATGCCCTGCTTCCAAGAAAAGCCTCTAAGCATCAGATCATGAGCGACCGTACCCCAAACCGACACAGGTGGTCAGGGTGAGAATCCTCAGGCGCTTGAGAGAACTCGGGTGAAGGAACTAGGCAAAATGGTGCCGTAACTTCGGGAGAAGGCACGCCGCTGTTATGTGAAGCCCCTCGCGGGTGAAGCAAAGAGCGGTCGAAGATACCAGGTGGCTGCAACTGTTTATTAAAAACACAGCACTCTGCTAACGCGTAAGCGGACGTATAGGGTGTGACGCCTGCCCGGTGCCGGAAGGTTAAGTGATGGTGTTAGCGCAAGCGAAGCACTTGATTGAAGCCCCGGTAAACGGCGGCCGTAACTATAACGGTCCTAAGGTAGCGAAATTCCTTGTCGGGTAAGTTCCGACCTGCACGAATGGCGTAATGATGGCCACGCTGTCTCCACCCGAGACTCAGTGAAATTGAAATCGCAGTGAAGATGCTGTGTACCCGCGGCTAGACGGAAAGACCCCGTGAACCTTTACTATAGCTTCACACTGGACGCTGATGTTGCTTGTGTAGGATAGCTGGGAGGCTTGGAAGCGGTCACGCTAGTGGTCGTGGAGCCAACCTTGAAATACCAGCCTGGCATCATTGGCGTTCTAACTCAGACCCGTTATCCGGGTCGAGGACCGTGTGTGGTGGGTAGTTTGACTGGGGCGGTCTCCTCCTAAAGCGTAACGGAGGAGCACGAAGGTACCCTCAGCACGGTTGGAAATCGTGCAGTGAGTGCAAGAGCATAAGGGTGCTTAACTGCGAGACAGACACGTCGAGCAGGTACGAAAGTAGGTTCTAGTGATCCGGTGGTTCTGTATGGAAGGGCCATCGCTCAACGGATAAAAGGTACTCCGGGGATAACAGGCTGATACCGCCCAAGAGTTCACATCGACGGCGGTGTTTGGCACCTCGATGTCGGCTCATCACATCCTGGGGCTGAAGTCGGTCCCAAGGGTATGGCTGTTCGCCATTTAAAGTGGTACGCGAGCTGGGTTTAGAACGTCGTGAGACAGTTCGGTCCCTATCTGCCGTGGGCGTTGGACGTTTGAGAAGAGCTGCTCCTAGTACGAGAGGACCGGAGTGGACGCACCGCTGGTGTTCGGGTTGTCATGCCCATGGCATTGCCCGGTAGCTAAGTGCGGATGGGATAACCGCTGAAAGCATCTAAGCGGGAAGCCCCCTTCAAGATGAGACGTCCCTGGAGCACAAGCTCCCTGAAGGACCCTCGAAGACGACGAGGTTGATAGGCGGGATGTGGACGCACCGCAAGGTGTTGAGCTAACCCGTACTAATGGTCCGTGAGGCTTGACCATATAACACCCAAGGGGGTGGGTCGGGATTCAGTGTTGCCGGGATACGCCATGGCGTATCGCCTTTTTTGTCGGCGGATTCAGGTTGTTGACGCAGCGGCGAGTGCCGCTGTCCCAGTTACGCCTGACGACCATAGCGAGCGGGTCCCACCTGACCCCATGCCGAACTCAGCAGTGAAACCGCTCAGCGCCGATGGTAGTGTGGGGTCTCCCCATGTGAGAGTAGGTCATCGTCAGGCATTTATTACGCCCAGCGAGGTGAGAACGTCACTCAGGGCTTTCCCCATGGACCCGTTTGTCGGGAACAAACGGGAACCGCTTTAGCGGGCCCGAAGGGTAAGTCTCAGGATGAGACGAATAAAGCCCCGGGATGCCGGCCAGCTCCTCGTCAGGCATCTATCCGAACCCCCGATCT
>NZ_JIBT01000085.1 GCF_001039575.1 Halomonas sp. PR-M31 | reverse complement strand
ACCCGGAAGCTGATGACGATGAAGAGGACGAAAGGTATGAATGGGAGGATGAGGAAACGCGCTTTTATTTTAACGATAAAGAGTACCGTCAGGATGTAAAAAAATTCAAGGATGATGAGGATGGTAAGGCTAAAAAAGAAACTATGCGAACTGGTTCTACTACTATCGTGACCGAATGAAAGTAGCTCAAGCTGCACTAGCCAAGACTGTTTCCTTCGGTAGCGCGCGCATGGGATTTTCCACTATCAACGACCACGGTAAGCACGCCGTGGACGATATCGATAAAGGGAACAATCGTCAGGAGATTGCAGATTTGATTTTTGCCAGTCGTCCTAAATCCGGCACCCCATTGCGCAGCGCGCTTCAGCGCACTGGCGAATACTTCAAGGGATCCAAATCGCCTATCCTGAGTACGGAAGAAAAAGGCATGTGCCAACAGAATTTTGCCATATTGATGAGCGACGGTTATTGGGACAATGAGAAAATCTCCGTCGGCAATCAGGATGGCCGTGTGGGGGGATTGGTGCGCAAGAGTGACAGCGACGATTACTCTAATACGCTTGCCGATGTGGCTATGAAGTATTACAAGGAAGACTTGCGACCGGATCTTGAAAACGTAGTGCCTATTGTGCCCGGGATCGATGAAAACACGGCTCAGCATCTGGTGACCTATACGCTGGGTTTCGGTGTCAATGGTAATTTGACTGAAAATCCGGTAGATCCCGATAAGAAGTTTGATTGGCCAAAACCATTCAAAAACCAGCCTTCATCTATTGACGATATGCGTCATGCCGCCTGGAACTCCCGAGGAGAGTTTCTGAGTGCAGCCGATCCCGAAGCCCTCAATGCTGCTTTCACCAGAATCTTTCAAAACATCAACGCACGTTCGTCGAGCGTGTCGGGTCTGGAAGTAGGGACTAATAGTGACAGGAGCGACAATGTTTTAATCGAAGCAAAATACGATCCTTCCAGTTGGGAAGGAGATATAGTTGCGCGCCCGTTTGGTGGGGACGGCTTTCCAGGTGATGCCCGCTGGGTATTTTCGCAGCAGCTTCGGGAACTGCAAGATCGTCACCTGACGCGTCAGGTATTGACGATCAACCCTCAAGGTGAAAGTGATGAAGCATTTTATTTTAATGCAGACAACATTGAAAAGATGAGCCGCCATCAAGTTCTCGATCTGGGAGGTTTCTTCAATAAGAGCGTTTTGACGCTGGCGGACAAGAAGAATGTCAATATCAACGTCAGTCCTGGAAGCGACCAGGTGCATATTAAAAACGTCAAGATCGATAAATCGCACTTCGATTCGCTGATGAATTACCTCAAGGGTGATGCCGCTAGCGAAGGTGAGGCGTTTCGCAAGCGTAACGGTCAATATCTTGGCGATATCATCGGCTCTTATCCGATCATCGTAAATGCTCCCGCGGAAAGCTATATAGATGCTATTGCAAAGAAGCCCTATTCAGCCTTTCGCGGCACTTACGGCCAGCGAGCGGGCATGATCTATGTTGGGGCCAATGACGGTATGCTGCATGCCATCGATGAGGCAACCGGTGCCGAGAAATTCGCCTTTATGCCCCATGGCGTATTCAGCGCCGAGTCCGGCGAGGGCGTTCGCCAACTGGCAGATAAGGATTATTTGCATCGTTTTTATGTCGATGCTACGCCAGTAGCGCGGGATGCCTTTGTCACGCTTCCGGGGGAAACCGAAGCCGCATGGCATACCCTGCTGCTGGGCGGACTGGGCGGTGGTGGAAAATCCGTCTACATGCTGGATATCACCGACCCAGAAACGTTTGATGCCTTGGGCAGCACGACGACGCCTGGCGATATCGTCAAGTGGGAGTTCGATCATTTAGATCTGGGCTACAGCTTCAGCGACATTCATGTGGCTAAACTCGTCAATGACAGCTGGTATGCGATTTTCGGCAACGGTTACAACGCCGAGAGCGATGGCAAGGCCAAGCTGTTCATTGTCAGTCTCGAAAATCCCGATGACTATGCGCTGATCGACACCGGCGCCGGCAGTAACGACAACGGCAATTGCCTTGAGGCCGCCAGCGACTGCAATGGATTGTCCAGCCCGCAGGTTGCGGATATCGACGGCGATGGAATTGC
>NZ_JIBT01000084.1 GCF_001039575.1 Halomonas sp. PR-M31 | reverse complement strand
TGCGCCCGGAAGATGGCTCGGGTTTTCTCGATCCGTTCACTGAAGATGCCACTCTGATACTGCGCTGCGACATCATCGAGCCCGCCACCATGCAGGGTTACGAGCGTGATCCGCGCTCCATTGCCAAGCGTGCCGAAGCCTATCTTGCCAGCACCGGACTGGGGGATACCGCTTTCTTTGGGCCAGAGCCTGAATTCTTCATCTTCGACGAAGTGCACTGGAAAAACGATATCCAGCACACCATGTATCGTATTTCCTCGGAAGAGGGCGCCTGGGCCACGGACTCCACCAGCGTCGAGGGTGGCAACCTCGGCCATCGTCCCAGGCTCAAGGGCGGCTACTTCCCGGTTCCCCCGGTGGATTCCCATCACGACATACGAAGCGCCATGTGCAACACCTTGGAAGCAATCGGCCAGTCGGTGGAGGTGCATCATCATGAAGTGGCCAATGCCGGGCAGAACGAGATTGGGGTGAAGTTCAACACCCTGGTCAAGAAGGCCGACGAGGTCCAGGAGATGAAATACGTCATTCACAACGTGGCTCACGCCTACGGCAAGACGGCAACCTTCATGCCTAAGCCGCTAGTAGGTGACAACGGCTCCGGCATGCATATTCACCAGTCCTTCTGGAAAGATGGCGAGAACATGTTCGCCGGTGACGAATACGCCGGACTCTCCGAGATGGCGCTTTACTATATTGGCGGCGTCATCAAGCACGCCCGAGCCTGAACGCCTTCACCAATCCGGCCACCAACTCCTACAAGCGACTGGTGCCGGGCTTCGAGGCGCCGGTAATGCTGGCCTACTCGGCGCGTAACCGCAGTGCCTCGATTCGTATTCCCTATACCGCGAGCCCCAAGGGCAAGCGGGTGGAAACGCGCTTCCCGGATCCGGTCGCCAACCCGTATCTCGCGTTTGCGGCACTTCTGATGGCGGGGCTCGACGGCATCAAGAACAAGATCCACCCCGGCGATGCCATGGACAAGAATCTCTACGACCTGCCGCCGGAAGAGGGCAAGTCCGTGCCCACCGTGGCAACGAGCTTGGAGCAAGCCCTTGAATGCCTGGACAAGGATCGTGCCTTTCTCACCGAAGGCGGGGTATTCACCGATGACATGATCGATGCCTACATTGAGGTGATCGGTGAGGACGTCGAGCGTCTGCGCATGGCCACTCACCCGCTCGAGTTCGATATGTATTACAGCTGCTGATTACAGAAAAGAGATCAATGGCCGATAGGTCATGAGAAGCAGGGGCTCCCTCGGGAGCCCTTTTTACGTCACATCAAGACACCGCTCTATGCTTGTGACGAGGATCACGAGGAAGCTTTCATGAAGCGTTTTCTATCCTGCATACTCATAAGCTGCTTTTCATTGGGTGGCGTCGATGCGGCTACGGTTTATCGAAGCGTGGACGCTCAAGGTAATACCGTCTTTACCGATACCCCAAGCCAAGATAGCCAGCGCATCAAGCTCAAATCCCTTACGGTGGTACCTTCGCAAGAGCCTGAACCTCCTGCTTCGAAAGCGCCTAAGACCTCAGCCGAGAAAAAAGCGGCCCCTCGCTCTTCACGCAACGTCTCAGGCGGGCCCTTCATGCCCTATTCCACCTTCAGGATTGCGTCGCCTGAAGACGGATACACGCTGCAGACCGGGTACGGCGGCGATATCGTCATCGACATAGCGGTAGAGCCTGAACTGCGCAAGGATCATCGCATCCGCTTGCTGATGGATGGTGACGTCAGTCAATCCGCAATGCATACCCAGGTTTTCATGCTCAGCAACTTGAATCGTGGCGAACACACCTTGCGTGCGGAGCTGATCGATTCCCAAGGCCAAGTGCGTCATCGCAGCGACCCAGTGACTCTCTACGTACAACGGGCCAGCGTCAATCTGCCCTCCAACCCGAACAATCCTGCGGGGCGTCCCCCAGATCAAACAGGCAACTAAGCGTTGTCGACTCCAAAAGCAGGGATAGAGCAGGCATGCTTTCCCGGATGTGCACCACTATGGTGCATGGCCCTGATGCCTTTCCAGCCAGGAACAGGATGAATCCTTAAACGTGCCTGCGATGCAGTTCTTGCATCGTCATGTGCACGCATGTCCATCAGGGAGCACAGGATGCATCAACGATTATTGGAACATCTGACGACTGCCGTCAT
>NZ_JIBT01000083.1 GCF_001039575.1 Halomonas sp. PR-M31 | reverse complement strand
AGAGGTCAAGGCCGCCAGAGTCAGCATGATGAAGAAGGCAATTTCGAGCAGTGTGCCCAGAGGCATTTGCTGAAACGCCAGAGGCAGACTCATGAAGATCAGCCCCGGACCACTGTCCGGGTTCATGCCGCTGGCGAAGATGATCGGGAATATTGCCAGACCCGCCATCAATGCGACCAGGGTATCGAAGAATGCGACGCTGAAGGTGGTGCGGGCAATGGACTTGTCATCGGAGAGATAGGAGCCGTAGGTAAGGATCGCGCCGGATGCCAGGGACAGAGTAAAGAAAGCCTGGCCCATGGCAGCAAGCAATCCTTCACTGGAGAGCTTGCCGATCTCGAAGGCGAACAGGAAGTTCACCGCGTCACCAAAGCCGCCGGAAAACATGCCGTAGACGATCATGATGCCTAAAATGAGCACCATGCCCGGCATCATCCAGCGTACGCTTTTTTCGATACCCTCCTGAACGCCCTTGCCAACGATGAGCATGGTGGCCAGGGTTACTAGCGTGCTCCAGAATCCAAGATTCCAGGGATTGGCGTTATTGGCGGCAAAGATCTCGGCCATTTCCTCGACGCTCGAGCCAGCCAGGCCACCGCTAACGGCCTTCCATAGGTAAGAGACGGACCAGCCCGCCACCACCACATAAAAGGACAGGATCATGAAACCGCACAGCATCGCCATCCAGCCAAACAGCGACCAGACGGAACTGCGCCCCGATTCTTGCGCCAAGCGACGAATGGCATCGATGGGGCTGCCGCGTCCACGACGCCCGAAGCTGATTTCCGCCATCATGATGGGAATACCGATGGCCAGAATACAGACCAGGTAAACCAGTACGAAGGCCCCGCCACCGTACTCTCCGGTCATGTAAGGGAATTTCCAGATATTGCCCAGTCCGACGGCGGAGCCCGTCGCCGCGAGAATGAACCCCCAGCGGCCAACCCACAACGTCTTGGGTTTTTCTCTTGCTGTCATGAAGCACCTGAATGGAAAGATCGTTGCGCTTTGCTAGCCCTGTGCCGTAACCAGGTTACGGCTGCAGGATTGTAGCGTTAATTCACCCCGTATCGCGACCGCACCGCATTGATCCTGTGCCTAAATCGTCAACGTCACGAAAACTCTGCTAATACAGCGCTCTGTGCTAGGGTAAGCCCGGGTAACGAGCCCTTTCAGGATGTTATGGTGTTTTGAGCCATCGGGGAGAACGCGCATGTCACGTCAGTTCGCTATTCTGGGATTGGGATATTTCGGCGTCACCGTCGCTCAGGAATTGATACGCCAGAATGATGACGTGCTGGGCATCGATCGCAATCAGGACCGGGTCAATGCGCTTTCCAATCTGCTGACCCATGCGCTGGTTGCCGACATATCCGATGAACAGACGCTTTCCGAGCTGTCGTTGACGGATTACGATGCGGTCATCATTGATGTCGACGACAATCTTGAAGACAGCATGACCTGCACATTGCTGCTACGAGAACTCGGCGTACGCGAAATCTGGGTCAAGGCGCACTCGGATACTCATTATCGGCTGCTTCGGCATCTTGGCGCGCGCCATGTGGTCTATCCGGAATATGATACCGGGGTGCGGGTAGCGCAAAGTCTGCACTATCATGCGCTGGTCGACTTCATTGACATGGGCGATCATCAGTTCGTGGTTGAACTGCAAACCACGGAAAATTTGTGCAACTCCTGTGCCACGGTGGCCGAACTCGAGCTCGATAACGACAAGCTATCCCTCATCGCCATCAAACGCGGTCGTGACGTGCTGAAAGCACCGGACCCGGACACGCCTCTACAGGAAAAAGATAGTCTGATACTGATGGGCGATCTCGACGACTTGCGCAAACTGGGCAACAAACTTTGATCATTTCTATCCCGCAAGGACGCTGATCAGGATGAGGTTTCGCCGGCGCTTCTTCAAACCCCTGCGCTCAATGCCTCACGGCCGAGTCATTCAGCTGTCGCCTCCCGAACTTCTGCTCCTGGGCTTCGTATTTCTTAGCCTTCTTGGCACCCTGATATTGATGTTACCGATCTCGGCCCACTCCCCTTTGAGTTGGAACGAGGCCCTGTTTACCGCCACGTCCGCTGTCACGGTGACCGGGCTTACCGTGATCAGCACCTCGGAGTTGACTCTGTTCGGGCAAGTCATGTTGCTATGCATGTTTCAGCTGGGCGGGCTCGGTTTCATGACTTTTACCGCCATGACCTTAATGATCATGGGCATGCGCATTCCCCTCAATCACCAGAATTTGATCCGCGAGAATTTCAATCACACCTCGTTTCGTGATCTGACCCAACTTGTGCGTACTGTCGTCACCTTCACGTTACTGGTTCAAGGCTTTGGCATGGCGCTTTTAGCCAGTGCCTGGGTACCTGAACACGGGCTCTGGTGGGGGTTGTGGTTGAGTCTTTTTCACGCAATTTCAGGTTTCAATGGCGCGGGCTTCACCCTGTGGACCGATAGCCTTGTCACGCAGGTAGCGGATCCGATGGTCAATGCGGCCGTCATCATGCTGATTGTTGCCGGCGGCTTGGGGTTCGTGGTGGTTGCGGAAGTCCGAGACAGTTTTCGGGGCCATAAGTTATCGCTGCATTCTCGTATCATGCTCCATGCCACCTTCTGGCTGATCCTGATATCCACGATCGCCATTCTGCTATTGGAATGGGGCAACGAGGCGACCCTTGGCGGACTTGACGGCCTTGGCGTGCGCCTGCAGGCGGCACTTTTCCAGGCCGTTACTCCGCGCTCTGCCGGCCTTAACACCCTTGATACCGCCGCCCTACGTGAGCCGACCACCTTGCTGACCATACTGCTGATGTTCATTGGTGCCGGTCCTGGGTCTGCGGCAAGCGGCATCAAGATCACGACCTTCGTCGTGCTTATTTTGGTAGCTCGTTCTTTTGTGCGAGGCAGCTCGCAGCCGACAGCTTTTGGTCGTGCGATTCCCGACAGCACCGTGTTCAAGGCCATCGCCGTGGCACTGGGGGTACTGCTGCTTATCTTCACCTGTCTTTTCATTCTGACCATCAGCGAGCCAGGCAAGGACTTTCTTGACCTGACTTTCGAGGCGGTTTCCGCCTCCGGCGCCGTCGGACTTTCCCGGGGCATTACCGATGAACTCTCGCTACCTGGTCAGCTCACGGTGATCGTCGCCATGCTGCTTGGGCGGGCAGGACCGATTTCACTTGGCTATTTTCTCGCCATGAGACGCCCCCACGGGATTAAGTATGCCGAGGGGCAGGTACATATTGGCTAGTCATTGAAAGTACTCTATACAACCTGGTTCAAAACGCCTCAAGACCTTATCAGCAGCCCCGCCGCCACAGCGATCAAAATGATAGCGATCAGCATGTCGATGACACGCCATACTTTGGGGTTTGCCAGTCGCGGTGCAAGCCAGCCAGCGGCGGCTACCAGTCCGAAGAACCAGCCGAAGGAAGCAATGGCCGCCCCCAGGTAGAACCCTAGTGGACTTGCCTGGGTTGAACCGATCGCCCCCAGCATGATCAAGGTGTCCAGATAGACTTGGGGATTGAGCAGCGTGACCGCCAAGGATGCCAGGATCACTCGATACCGAGAGCCTTGAACAGCACGCCCTGCTGCAAGCCCTGAACAGCGATAGGCACGGCGCATTGCCAACCACGCCTGCCACAGCAAAAATGCCGCACCGCCCAGCCGCGCAATCAGCATCAACCCTTCCTGACTGGCGATCAATTGTCCCAACCCGAGTACACCAAGACCAATCAGCAACCAGTCGCACAGTGCACATATGGCCGCAACGATCCAGGGATACTCCCGGCGAAGCCCCTGTCCTAGCACGAAGGCATTCTGAGCACCTATTGCAATGATCAACCCGGCACCGGTTACCACTCCATTAAGAGCAGAGATCAGCATGTTGCCCTCGTTTGTATATGATTGTGATCTCATGACAGGGTAAAGTCGGATTGTCGATAAGTTGAATTAATTTAAATGCTGAGCGGTTAGCAAAACTGATGCTTGACTACAAGCTTTTACAGGCACTGTCTGCCGTCGTTGATCAGTCTGGATTCGAGCGCGGCGCTCGATATCTGGGTTTGACTCAGTCGGCAGTCTCCCAGCGCATCAAATTGCTGGAAGCCCGGCTCGGACAACCGGTCCTGATACGCACGCCCAAGCTTGCCCCGACGCCTCTCGGCCAGCGTCTACTCAATCATGTTCAACAGGTATCGTTGTTGGAGCATGATCTGCTCGAGCAAATCCCGGCCCTGGGTGAGCGAGAACAACGTATGCGCCTGGCCATCAACGCCGATAGTCTGGCGACCTGGTGGGCGCCAGTTACAGGCGACTTCTGCCGGCGTGAAGGGGTCCTGTTCGACCTGATCGTCGAGGATCAGGATGTAGTACTCAAACGCATGCGCGATGGAGAAGTGGCAGGCTGCGTCTGTGCCTCATCACGCCCCGTTCAGGGTGCACGCTCACAGCCTCTTGGCAGCATGCGTTACCGCGCCCTGGCAAGCCCGGATTACATAGCGCGGCACTTTCCGGCAGGCGTGACGATCAACGCTTTGAGTCGAGCGCCCGTCATCGTTTTCGGTCCAGATGATCGATTGCAACATCGCTACCTGGCCCTGCACGGCTATCTCAATCCTTTTCCACATCATCTTTGCCCCTCATCGGAAGGATTCTTGCATCTTGCCTTGGCTGGCATGGGCTATGGCCTGATTCCCGAACAGCAAGTAACACGAGAACTCGCTGAAGGTACGCTGATGGATCTTGATGCGGATAGCTTCATTGATGTACCACTTTATTGGCATTACTGGCGCAGCGGCGGTAGAACGCTCACCGCCTTGACGGATCATCTCGTCGCGACTTGTCCGCATTGGCTGACACCCATGACGGATGCAGTTGAAAATGAGGCCATTTTGAGACCGGCACGTTAAGTTAAATTGATTTAAATCAATTGCTCGGCTTCTAACAGATGAAGATCCAGTGGTAATTTTTCCTCGACCGGTAATCTTTTGCATTCTGCGCTAAGCTAACTTAATACAGCATCAAGCCATGGGATTGACTAGCCAAGGGCAAACGCAATCATGATGTTGTGCAGAGGCAAGGAAGCCTTGCCCGATACCCGTATCTTATTGAAAATATACATGATCCGGAGCTCGGTATGACCATCAACACGCAAATCGGCCCTGTCGCATTGCCTGACAGTCGTGCCCGTCGCCACGTCGAACGCTTGCTCGCAGGAGCCGACATCACCATCAATGGTGGAAGACCCTGGGACATTCAGGTGCTACAGCCGGATTTCTTCTCTCGCATCTTGCGCCAAGGCAGTCTCGGTCTTGGCGAATCCTATATGGAAAGCTGGTGGGAATGTGAGCGTATCGACGAAATGGCGGATCGTCTTTTACGTTACGGCCTGGGCAAGCGTGCCCATACCTTGGCAGAGAAATGCCTCTATCGCCTGCAAACAGGGCTTATCAACCTGCAAAGCAAGACTCGTGCCTATATGGTAGGCGAAGCCCACTACGATCTTGGCAACGATCTTTTCGAGCGCATGCTAGATCCCACCATGTGCTACTCCTGCGGCTATTGGAAAGAGGCCAGGACACTGCATGAGGCCCAAGTAGCCAAGCTCGACCTCGCCGCTCGCAAGCTGAAGATCGAGCCGGGCATGAAGGTACTGGACATCGGCTGCGGCTGGGGCAGCTTCGCCGAGCACGCAGCACGTCACTATGGCGCCGAGGTTACAGGCATTACTATTTCCAAGGAACAAGCAGCCTTGGGGCGGGAGCGCTGTGCAGGGCTACCGGTCGAGATTCTGCTCGAAGACTATCGCGATCTGCAGGGTCGTTTTGATCGCATCGTTTCCATTGGCATGTTTGAGCATGTAGGCCACCGTAATTACGCTACCTATTTCGATACTGTCGCGAACCTGCTGGAAGAAGATGGATATTTCGTGCTGCACAGCATCGGCTCCAACAGTTCGAGCATTTCCATCGATCCTTGGATCAACAAGTACATCTTTCCCAATGGCATTCTTCCCTCACCAACGCATATCACTGACACCACCGAGGGGCGACTGTTGATCGAGGACTGGCAGAACTTCGGCGCGGACTACGACCGTACCTTGATGTCCTGGCTTGCCAATTTCGATGCCTGTTGGCACGAGATTGCTGCCAACTACAACGAGAAGACTCGACGCATGTTCCGCTATTACCTGAGCATGTGTGCGGGTGCCTTTCGTGCACGGGATATTCAGCTTTGGCAGGTGGTGTTCTCCAAGTGGCGTAGCGGACGTTACGATGCCCCGCGGTGATCCGGCTGCGCGACGCGCGTCTGGTTGCCGCCAAGAAGCAATCTAGGTGCGCCCTCTGCTTTCGCCGTCGGTAATTCCACCGGCGATCAGGTGAGCCGTGCGCAACGGTTCGGGAATCACCCCGTTGATCGCCGTGGCGCGTATCACCGCGCTGGCCTCTTCGCGATCGAGCCCTCTACGTTGAACATAGATGCCAGCCAGGGGTTCCATGGGTCCGAGACGCTCGATCAACCTCCACTTGCGTGCACCGGCGGGCACATGCTCAAGCAACGCTTTGCGTATGGCTTCTCGCCGCGGTGCGTATCTAGCGATTACCAATACCGGTATGCCCAACGTCTCGTGCAGTTTTTCAACATCGACAACATTGAAGCCCGCCAAGGCAATGCCCTGTAGCATCACGAGCTGAAGATGGCCGGCAAACTTGGAGTCTCGCACCAGGCGGATCAGCTCTCGGGTGCTGTTAACCCCGTCGCGACGCACCTTGCCCGAGACCACGCCCTCCAGGCGCCTGCCGGAATAGATCGCGCCGATGAAAGACACATCACCTCGATGATCTCGAGAAAAGGGGCAATCGTCGAAACCGACAATGTGTGAAAACCTGGTGCCACGTAGCTCAGACGTCATCGGCTCAAGAATGCTCCCCTGTTCTTTTCATGATTTCGGCGACTGTTTTGAGATCGTGTCGCAGCCATTGATCTCGAGGAACCGTTCACGCCCCTCGACCCCGATGATCGGCTGATCGGTGAAGAAGCCGTTGACGCCGAGGCCGAGCAGTTGCATCACTTCGCCAGTGAGAGATTGGGGAATGCCGCTGGGGTGCAGGGTCAGGAATTCTTCCTCGGCGCGCAGCGTATAGGGATGAACGAGCAGGCCTGCGTCGATGGCGCGGGACAGGTAAGGATGCACCTCGCCGGTCAGACGCGTGGCAATCTCTGCTTTGCCGTTCCCGTCGGCATCGACCGGCTCGTCGAGGGTCTCGCGCAACAGAAAGCTGTCCTTCCAGGGGCCAATGCCCTCGGCATAGTCCCGTGCGATATAGCTTAGTACTGCTTCCGTGACCAGATCACCATATCCGATTTTGGCAGTAATGCCCGAGCCGCTATTGCCAACGCGATTGGCAAGCTCGCCGTAGATGGCCTCGACGTCACCGTTTTTCGCGTTATAGACCATGTCGTAAGGGGCCGAAAAGTTGCTTTCCGGCGGCTGATAGGCGTTGGTGATATCGCCCAAGAGCTGCACCAGTGGAAGATCCACGTCGAAGCGCGGCATGATCTCGTTCTGAAGCTCGAGCAGGTTCTCGACCTCGAAGGACTGGATGAACACTCGATCGGGGTCAGCGAACTCCTGCTCCACCAGGGTCTCGATAAGCATCTCACCGAGGGACATGTCGATGCGGCCGCCGCCGAGGAACTCGCCCTCCCTGGCGAAATAGGTCGGGTGCTTGGTTTCCGGGTAGATGCCTATTTTGCGCTTGGTGCGCTTTTCCAAGTCACGTACCAAGGTAATAACTTCCTTGAGGGTTGGAATCTCGAACTGGCCATCGAACTGGGTGTTGTCCGGCCGTGTTTCGGGGATGCGCTCCTCGGCGCGCAGGGTCTTGATCTCCTCGAGGGTGAAGTCCTCGCTGAACCAGCCGTCCGTCGGCACGCCGTCGATGACTTTGGTCGTCTCGCGGTCGGCGAACTCGGGGCGTTCGTCCACGTCCGTGGTACCGCTCAGTTCGTTCTCGTGACGCGTTATGAGCACGCCGTCCTTGGTCGCCACCAGGTCCGGCTCGATGAAATCCGCACCCTGCTCAACGGCGAGTTCGTAGGCTTTGAGGGTATGCTCCGGACGAAATCCGCTGGCCCCACGGTGGCCGATGACGATGGGCTTTTTAGCACCACCAAGGCAGGTTTGAGCTTGCACATGCTCGTTGGCAGAGGCCGGGGCTGGCATGAGACTCAGTGCTAGAACGGGAATCGAGCCTGATAAAAACCCAGCTACGACAGTTATGGATCCCATGGCGACACGCTCCTGTTGGTCCTTATTGGTTGTAATCCATCAACTAAACAAACATAGATGATGGAATAGGATCACACCGCCCTTGCATGACGAAATCGTTTAGCCTGGGCGCTTTCCAGGACGCTTGAGAACAGATCAAAACCTCAAGACGAGACATTCACGATTGGCAGTTGATCGAGCGCGGTGGCATCATGCAATTGAAACGTGTTTTCACGTTCTACAACTTCCAGCAGGCCCTCGCCTTTACCAACCAGGTGGGTGACATAGCCGAGAAAGCCGGCCGCTCTCCGGCTCTAATCACCGAATGGGCAAGGTCACCGATACCCGGCGGTCTTGCGCCACGAAGGGTTTGCACAAGAACGACTTCATTCTGGCCGGTAGAATCGACGAGGTAGCACAGTCCAATGTTCGAGCAGATTGAGCGGGTGCCCGGGGATGCCATCCTTGGATTAATCGAGGCTTTCAAGAAGGACAGCAACCCTCAGAAGGTCGATCTTGGTGTCGGCGTATATCGCGACGCCGAGGGCAATACTCCCATCATGCGGGCGGTCAAGGAAGCGGAAGCGCTGCTGCTGAAGAAGGAAACCACCAAGAGCTACATCGGCTCTCACGGCGATCCTCAGTATGGCGATGTCACCCTGCCCCTTGTACTGGGGGCGGACTCACCGGTCATTGCCGAAAAGCGTGCCAGTGCAACTCAGTCACCGGGCGGTACCGGGGCGCTGCGTTTGGCTGCGGATTTCATCAAAGCTCAGCTTCCGGGCAAGGATGTATGGGTTTCCGATCCGACCTGGCCCAACCATCTCGGTATATTTCCTGCCGCCGGCCTTACACTGCACAAGTACCCTTATGTCGATGCCGAGAATCGTCTCGATTTCGATGGCATGCTGAACGCATTGAAGCAGATTCCTCAAGGCGATGTGGTGTTGTTGCATGCCTGCTGCCACAACCCGACCGGCTTCGACCTCAACCAGGACCAATGGCGACAGGTACTCGAGGTGGTTCAGGAACGTGGCCTGCTGCCTCTGATCGATTTTGCCTATCAGGGTTTCGGTGATGGACTGGAAGAAGATGCCTTTGGTGCCCGACTAATGGCAGAAAATCTCGACGAGGCACTGATCACCAGCTCCTACTCAAAGAATTTCGGTATCTACCGAGAGCGCACCGGCTGCTTTATCGCCGTGGCCAAGAATACCGAGCAAATGGAGAACGTGCGCTCGCAAATGGCGATCGTTGCCAGAGAGAACTATTCCAACCCCCCGGCCCACGGTAGCGCCATCGTTTGTGAGATTCTGGCATCTGCGGAGTTGGCGGCAGTATGGCGCGACGAATTGACCGAAATGCGTGACCGGATCAATGGCCTGCGTCGTGACTTCGTCGAGGCACTCAAGCCCTATGGGCTGGATAGAACTTTTGCACACGTGGCCGAGCAGCGTGGCATGTTCTCCTATACGGGTCTCACAGCGAATCAAGTCGACCGACTTCGCGATGAGTATGGTATCTACATGGTGCGCTCAGGCCGGGCCAATGTGGCCGGATTGTCAAGCGAAAACCTGCCCTATGTGACCGAGGCGATTGCCGCTGTCTCAAAGTAATCGTTCTCATGACACGTCTACACTTTGAGCCTTGAAACCAGCAACGCGGGATCTTAACTGACTCCCGGGCGTTGCTGTTCTTGCTGTCTTATCTTGCCGTGGCGAATGCGGTCGCACTACTTCTTAAAATGATTGATATACCATGGCATGGCTTGGTGAATACCCTCAACCACAGTATGGGTCGGCGCATATCCGAGCTTGCTGGCACCCTTGCTAATATCGGCTTGAGAATGACGCACATCTCCTGGTCGAAAATCTCGGTAGGCAGGTGATTTTTCGTAGTTAACGCCTTGCTCCGCCAATGCGTCTCTTAGGTAGGAAAACAGCTCGTTGAGCGACGTCCTTCCATTCACTGCAACGTTGAACACTTCGCTATCGATCTCATCGCTCGCCATGGCTGCCAGCAGGTTGGCTTGTACAGCGTTGTCGATAAAACAGAAATCACGGCTTGTTTCACCGTCGCCATTTACTAGCACCGGCTCACCACTGAGCATCGCAGCGGTCCATTTGGGAATGACTGCCGCGTATGCGCCTTCTGGGTCCTGGCGTGGGCCAAAGACATTGAAATAACGCAATCCGATCGTTTTGACGCCATAGCAGCGTGAGAAGACATCTGCATATAACTCATTGACATACTTTGTCACTGCGTAGGGTGATAACGGATTACCGATCGTGTCTTCTACCTTCGGTAGTGCAGGGTGATCGCCATAGGTCGAGCTCGAAGCGGCATAAACGAAGCGTTTGATACCAGCCTCCTTCGCGGCGACCAGCATATTGAGAAAACCATCGATGTTAGCGGCGTTGGTGGCTAGTGGATCGTTCAATGAGCGCGGTACCGAGCCTAAAGCTGCCTGATGCAGAACATAATCCACACCCTCCATAGCACGTTTGCAGTCCTCGAGTTTTCGAATGTCAGCCTCGTGAAAGGTGAAGCGTGCCCACTGCTCGGCGCTTACCAAGCCATGCACCTCATCGAGGTTACGCTGATGACCGGTAGCGAAATTGTCCAACCCCACCACAATCTGATCCAGCTTGAGTAACTGCTCAAGTAGATTCGATCCTATAAATCCTGCTACTCCACTTATCAGCCAAGTGTTTGAATTTTTTGTCATATCTTTTTTTACTTGTCCAAAAATAGCCATGTGTGCATGTCCTTGAATTTTGAAGTCACAAAATTTTCATCACTACTTTCACAGGTTGATTCAGAAAATCCCACGTAACAGAATTGATCAGCTAAACAAGTCATCCAATAAAACTAAAAAATTAATACAAATTTTTTTAAGTAATTTTTTAAGTACTACTAAACTAATTATTCATACGGTTTTTGCTATTAGCAAAATGATCTTGGGTCCGGCGATGTAGACGCCTATCATAGACACATGGTTAACAAAAGTATACCTTTTGAAACACGCGGCGATTTAGCCCATACATTATCAGCTATTCGAGAAGTGCCAAGTGCATAAACAGTGTGGCAAAAATATGTAAACCAAAATTTCCTCTTTATAAAGAATATTTCCATCAATGATACTGTCATCATTGAACAAGATCTTGCGACGACGATGAACGTTTTAGGTGAATCCTTGGATACGAGAATAGCTTAACCGCCATATTGTTATTTAGATTAGCAAATATTGATTTTATTAGAGTTTCTTATGGTCAATGTGAAAGCACGTCAAAAGCAAATTCATTAAATTGCCATCAAGCGATGACCGAAAAACTCATCCCAAGAAAGGCTAAAAAATTAAAACGTCATTAGTAGGAAACCAAAATTAAAAATATTAAGAAAACAATACTTTCTACTATTTTATGCAGGTTAAATAAGCATTTATAAGGGAATACCACGCATGCTTTCATTTTTTAAGCAAATTTTTAGGCTACCGCGCATATATAAACGTATTATTCAAGTGCTAGTTGATACGATGTTGCTAATGCTTAGCTTCGTACTTGCAATGCTTCTTCGACTGGATAGTTGGGCTCCCATTTACGAACAGCGTACTTGGCTAATGCTGGCAGCGCTAATACCTTTGAGTTTGCTCATATTCATTCGATTAGGTTTTTACCGCGCAGTCGTACGCTACATGAGCCAAAAAGCATTGCACGCGATACTGCTAGGCGTCGTTGGATCAGCCATTGCCATGGCAGTCATCAGTTATTTATTGAACCTGCCAATACCGCGTTCGGTACCTGTTATATATGCCATGCTTGCTTTATTAACCATTGGTGGCATTCGCGTTTTTTTGCGCTCTCTTTATCAACGAAGCTTGGTGCGCCACAAGACCTGCGTTGCAATCTATGGTGCGGGCGCTGCGGGTTCTCAATTGGTTGCCTCCCTTCGCCATGGCCAGGAATACGTGCCAATGTGTTTCATCGATGATTGGCGTGGCATGCGTGGCACTCTCGTCGAAGGACTTAAGGTCTATTCACCCAATGAGCTTCCACGTCTTATCAAACAATATGGCGTGAAGCGTATATTGCTGGCCATCCCTAGTGCTTCACTTGGTCGGCGTAGAGAAATATTGAAAATGCTGGAACCTAGCGCAGTTCCAGTACAAACCGTACCCAGCATGGCGGATGTGATTGCCGGGCACGCACGTATAAACGAGATTCGTGATGTCACTATAGAAGATCTACTCGGTCGAGATCCGGTACCTCCCAATCAATCTCTTCTAGATGCAAATATCCGGGACAAGGTGGTAATGATCACAGGTGCAGGCGGCTCTATCGGTTCTGAACTGTGTCGCCAGGTACTCCAGCAATCCCCACGGCAACTCATCCTGTTCGAAGTCTGCGAGTATTCACTTTATCAAATAGAAAAGGAGTTACTGCAATTTTCCAAGGCGGCAGGTTTGACGATTCCTATAAAGGCGCTACTCGGATCGGTGCAGAAGCGCCAGCGGCTCGAAGGAGTAATGCGTGCCTTCAACGTACAGACCATATATCACGCGGCCGCCTATAAGCACGTACCTTTGGTTGAACACAACGCTATCGAAGGTATTCGTAACAACGTATTTGGTACATTAGAAACTGCAAAAGCAGCAATGGCTAGCGGCGTGGAAACCTTTGTACTTGTGTCCACCGACAAAGCTGTCCGTCCCACTAATGTAATGGGAACTACCAAGCGTCTTGCCGAACTCATTTGCCAGGCGTTCGCTCGAGAACAGAGTGCAACCCGCTTCTGCATGGTCCGCTTTGGCAATGTGCTTGGGTCATCCGGCTCAGTTGTACCGCTTTTCCGTAAGCAAATCAGAGAAGGGGGTCCGATCACGATAACCCACCCTGATATCACCCGTTATTTCATGACTATCCCCGAAGCAGCACAGTTGGTAATTCAGGCTGGGGCCATGGGTCATGGTGGTGACGTCTTTGTTCTCAACATGGGTGATCCCGTTAGGATCAGTGATCTGGCCATGCATATGGTGCGCTTGTCTGGCCTCGAAGTGATGGACGCCAACTCTCCTCACGGTGATATCGAACTCATCTATACAGGGCTCCGTCCGGGCGAAAAGCTCTTCGAAGAGTTACTTATTGGTGATGAGGTCATTGAAACTGCACATCCGAGAATCATGACGGCCAAAGAAAATTACTGGGTGTGGCATAGATTGGAAAAATATCTTCAACGGCTACACGAAGCCGCAGTAGAAGTTCGACATGATGATATTCGTGAACTGTTGCTAGAAGCACCAGCAGCATATCACCCGCAAGGCCAAATTGCTGATCTGGTCTGGATCGAGGAAAGTTCCAGTGCTTCTGCTGCTCCAGAAGTCACTACCTTAGAGACGAAAAGCCAGACTAGAACAAGAGCCGGTTTAATCGAGCTAGAACAAACGTTCTCCCCTTCAACTAATTGGACCATCGAGGCAAGACAGCGTTAGGTCTTTTAATTTACACATATGCTGGATAATAAAATGAAAAGCGTAATGAATTTGGATAGAACACGTCTCGGTATTATTGGACTTGGCTATGTTGGATTGCCGCTTGCCGTCGAATTTGGCAAGAAGCTTCCCACCATAGGTTTTGATACCAACAAGCAACGTATTGAACAGCTAAATACTGGCATTGATCTAACGCGTGAAGTAGAATCGGAGTTATTGTCCGAAGCAACTCATTTATCATTCACGACTGATCTTGATGCGCTTCGCGATTGTAATGTATATATTGTTACGGTTCCTACCCCTATTGATGAGCAACATTGTCCGGACCTCACGCCTTTACTCAAAGCGAGTGAAACACTTGGCAAAGTCATTGCTCAAGGCGATATCGTCATTTATGAATCCACTGTCTATCCGGGCGCTACTGAAGAAGACTGTATTCCAGTAATCGAACGAGTATCGGGTTTAACTTATAATACGGATTTTTTTGCCGGCTATAGTCCAGAAAGAATAAATCCAGGTGACAAAGAGCATCGAGTCACTAACATTAAAAAAGTAACGTCAGGCTCGACTCCTGAGATAGCAGAATTTGTGGATAGGCTTTACTCGAAAGTTATTACCGCTGGTACTTTCCAAGCAAGCTCTATTCGTGTAGCTGAAGCCGCCAAGGTTATTGAAAATACTCAAAGAGATGTCAATATAGCGCTAATTAATGAATTAGCGATAATATTTAATCGCCTGAACATCGATACAGAAGAAGTACTTGAAGCCGCAGGTACAAAATGGAACTTTCTACCTTTTCGACCGGGGCTAGTAGGTGGGCACTGTATTGGAGTAGACCCTTATTATTTAACCCATAAGGCTCAGCAAGCAGGCTATCATCCGGAAGTAATTCTTTCAGGTCGGCGCATTAACGATGGCATGGGTGCTTACGTAGCAGGTCAGCTCATCAAGCAAATGATTAAACAACGTATACATGTGCAAGGTGCACGCGTACTAATCCTTGGATTGACTTTCAAAGAGAACTGTCCAGATCTGCGCAACACCCGTGTAGTTGATATTATAAAAGAACTTGAAGACTACAGTATTACAATGGATGTTTACGATCCATTGGCGAGCAAAGACGAAGCAGTACAAGAATACGGCATTCGTCCTGTTGATAAACCAGGAAAAGGCTCTTACGATGCTATAATTTTAGCAGTTGGACATCGTGAATTTTGTGACTTAGGTGCCCAACAATTAAGAGCATGGGGCAAACCGATCCATGTTTTATACGATTTGAAATACGCCCTTCCGCGAGGCGAAGCTGATTTGCGTTTGTAAGTAACTTTGAGAACAAGCCAAACAAAAAATCCGGATCACTCTCAAGAATGATCCGGATCGTTTTTTACGAAAACATTAAAAAAGTGGAGTAGTTCGTTCACTCAATAACGGCCATTTAGCATCCTTCTTAGAAAGAACCGTCACGGCAACTGGCCATTCAATATTGAGTTCTTCGTCACAATACCGTAAACCATCTTCTGACTCAGGATGATATGATGCTGATACTAAGTAGCTAACTTCAGTGTTGTCAGTTAATGTCAAAAAAGAATGAGCAAAACCAGGGGGAACATACAGTTGATGAAAATTACTATCGTTTAGTTCAAACAACTGATGCTTTAAATACGTAGAAGAATCTTTCCTAATATCAACAATTACGTCTACTATAGCACCTTTTAAACATCGTACTAATTTAGCCTCGGCATGAGGCTGTCGCTGATAATGTAATCCACGCAAAGTGCCGCACTGTGCTGAGAAAGAAACATTCTGCTGTTCAAAATTGTAAATGAGGCCATTCTTAGAAAATTCGTCCTTGCACATAGTACGTGCAAAATATCCACGCTCATCACCTCTAAGCTCTAGCTCGATAAGCCAAGCATCATTTAATTCAGTGCGATTAAATTTCATTCTTCACCTCACTATACGGCAATATGATTTTTACTGATGCGTAAATAAATTTTCTTGTTCTCTATACAACCGATCGACTAAACGACCTTTCGGGAAAATTACATCGTCAAATGTTAATGGCATATCTTTTTCAATTGAACGTGCTAATGTGCAACCGATAGCCAGACCAATAGGAAGCAAATTTTCTCGACGAATGACATTCATGTTTTCAGCAACACCGTAAACTTCAAATCCACCGAATTCTCGAACCTCTTCCCCTTCAGCTAGTTGCTTTTTAGCAACAGCAATTACACCAACCTTAGGGCCCCCAGCTGGTGCAAGAACTGAATCGTTGAAAATTACGGCGCGAGCAACCGAGGTGGGAACTTCAAAGTGACATAGATGATAAGGAGTATAAAAACAATAATATGGCCCTTTGCCCAATTTGTAGAGCTCGAGGTAATGTTGTTGCCGAGGATGTTCGTGTTTTCCTAATACAAATACTCCTGGACCTGGGCGAGCTCCAACAACATAATCCACTATTCCCGGATCAGCCGAATCAAGATAAGGTTCGAAAGCTGAAATAGTCTGTTCGATAGGTACTTGAGGTGCCGAAGGATCTCCTCCTGAAAAGTCAGGGCCAAGCATACCTCTCTGTGCAACCTTCATTCCAGTACCATTGGCGACAATAGCTTGTTCGAAAGAAATCTTAGTTCCGTCTGCGAAAGAAGCAACCATTGCAGGCTTTTGACCCCAGCGTTTGGCAAAACTTTCTTGCGTAGCAGGATTTCGATAGGGATCGTGCAGCCCTTTAATGTTTCCGCAAAGAACCGGGGTCACTCCTAACCCCCGAACGAACCTATAGAGATTCATCTGTACACCCGGCTGGTCACCATCAGAGAAGCTATAGATTACTCCTGCTTGATCAGCTCTTACCTTGAGAATCGGACCAATGGTACCGTCAAGTTCGGCATTCATTTGAATAACATGTTTACCATTTTCGATTGCTGTAAGAACGGCTTGGGCGGCATGCTCTATAGAACCGGTTACCTCAATTATTGCATCTAATCCATCAGCAGAAGCTAAAGCAATAGCATCTTCTGTGACAGCTGGACGCCCTGCCAAAATCGCCGCTTCCAGCTCCAATCCAGTGCTACAGCGAACTGGTTCAATACCAACTTGACTGTAAACACTAATAGCAGAATCTAAGTTTCGATTGGCAACAGCGCATAAACGCATTCCAGGCGTTGCTGTCAATATCTGCAATCCGATACCACTGCCCTGAAATCCTGCCCCTATTAGACCAACACGTATAGGATTGTTATTAGTTTCTCTTTTAACTAGTTCGTTATCAATAATAATCATTGTCATCTCGCGAGCCAGTCCGCTGTAAGCAGATGGGACTAGCAATCATCCCATTCTCGCGACCTCCTTAAAAGTGCATGTATGATTAATGGCGTAAAATTTCATAAATATAATAGAGTTATTTTATGATTTTTTGACGTAACCAAGATAATGCTTGATTTTAACGTTCCCAGAGTTTCCAAGGGGGGTTATCTGACCATGCAGCTTCAAGCACCATTTTATCACGAAGGGAATCCATGCTTTGCCAGTAACCTTGATGATGATAATATCCAAGCTTGTTAAGATCGATCATTCGCTCCATAGGTTCGTTCTCCCATGTAGTCTTCTCGTCATCAATTAAGTCTAAAACCTCTGGCTCACAAACGAAAAAACCGCCATTGATCAAACCACCATCTACAGCACCCTTTTCTCGAAAAGCCATGACTTTGTTAGCATCTTCATTCAGCCGTAATGCACCATACCGTCCTGGTTGAGTAACGGCAGTGAGAGTACACCAATTGTTAGATGCTCGATGTGTAGCTACTAAAGCATTGATATCTACGTTGCTAACACCATCGCCATATGTCAGAAAAAAAGGTCCATCAGACAAAATTGATGTGGCCTTCTTGATTCGCCCTCCGGTTAAGGAATTAATTCCTGTGTCAAGAACAGTTACTGTCCAATCTTCGTTGGTACCTTGAAGCCATTCAATCTTTCCAGTCTTAAGATCTATAGTATAATCTGTTTGCTTTCCTCGATAATTAAGAAAGTAATTCCGAATATAGTCAACTTTATAACCACCTAATATAACAAATTCCTTAAAACCATAATAAGCATATAGTTTCATAATATGCCAAAGAATTGGGCGACCTCCAACTTCAACCATCGGTTTTGGACGGATAGAAGTTTCCTCACTTAGTCGCGTACCGTAACCACCAGCTAAAATTACGACTTTCATATATTCATCCTTGTTGTTTATAGATAAAATTAGAAAAAATAGTTTAATATTAAATAAACTAATCCATTTAAAGTTTTATTTCGACCATTCTAGTGATTCCGACAAATCTCCGGAATCAATGTGGGACTGAAGCACACGTAAACGCATTAGCGGCGAAGTACGAAATTCGACATCCGAAAATTGCATGCGTCGTAGCCCTTTTATCAAACCATCTATGGAATCTAATAACGACATTTGGGGTTGATGATTTGGAGCTAGCTTAGCAAAAAGGTCAAAATCGACTTGATAGGAGCGACTGTCCACAGCAGCATCAGTATTAATACTAATCGTTGTACCTGGTACTGCATCAGCTACGGCAGATGCTAGATCACGCACTTGATGGTTACGTTCATTGGATCCGGTATTAATATTGAGAATTCTTCCGCCATTATTTGCTTTACGCTGTACTGCCCAATCGATCGCTCTTGCCATATCGGCTACATCGATTAAGGGTCTCCAAGGCGTTCCGTCACTTAGTACTGTTATTTTTCTTTGGCTTAGTGCACATGCAACAAAATCATTGAGAACCAAATCCAGTCGTAAGCGATCTGACATACCACAAGCTGTTGCAAAACGTAAGCTGGTGATCACCATCTCACCATCAATATCTGTCAATGAATTTTCTGAGCCTATCTTGGATTTTGCATAATCCGTCACTGGCGCCACTGGATCGTTTTCTTTCCTAGGAGCACCACTAGCAACACCGTAAACACTACAGCTGGAAGCAAAAACAAAATTTTTGACTCCTGCTTTGGCTGCATACTTAGCAAGTAAAACAGTTGCGTCTTGATTTATCTCTTTTGTAACTTTTGCGAATCGGCTACCCATTGGATCGTTGGAAACAGCAGCCAGCTGTACTACCGCACTATAGCCTTCAAGCATATCCTCAGATATATTGCGGACATCTCCAAAAAACTGTTTTTCGAGATATCGTTCTGGTAAGCACTTAGAACCTGTCAAACAATGAGCGAAATAAGCATTATCGTATCCATGGAGAACTGCGTTAGGATGCTGATATGCAAGTTCGCGAACAACCGTTGGTCCTATATAACCCATATTGCCAATTATAAGTATTTTCATAAGAAATCCCTTTTAAAAATTATAAATTAAAATTTTAAAATACTTCTAAAATTTACCATAATTAATATTATTATTAGTTAAACTCACCAATTACTATTGACGCTAAGAAAGTCTTCGATTTCTTCTTGTTTTTTTCTTAGCCATCCTGATTTTTTTATCTCTGAGAAGATATGATTAATTAATATATTAGCACCATACCGACTAAGATGATTACTATCATAATAGAGAAGCCTTCCTCCTATTTGTGTTATACAGCGATCTGGCAATCGAGTATTACAAAACAAAAATTCGGGTCTTATCTTTATTAAATTTTTATGATTTTCTATCAAATCGAGTTGTTCGTATGAAGACTTAGTACGTTTTCTGAAAACATCGTAACTGATAGAAAGAGTTTCATTCCGTTCAATACCATACAATTTTTCTTTGGCTAACAAAGATGGCACATCCCATCCAGCCTCAGGAACTGGGTATATAAGTACGACTTTTACACCATTGTCGATAAGAGTATTCACTGTCTCTTTAATTAGCTTTCCTACGGCTTCGATTCTATCTTTATCGTGGATATTTTGTTTACTTTTTATATTTTCAATTGGTACTGCATAAATTTTATGCTTTTCTTCGACTCCTCCTTCTAGGTTATCAAAAGATTTACCTTCTAACTGTAAAGGATAGCGACCTAGCATAAAAACTATTTCTATATTTTTGTCGTTAACAATTGAATTCAATACTTCATTATTAAACTTTCCACAAGCAGGCCGATCACTACGGCTATAGCCAGCTATTGGCAGACAATTTGTGTAAACAAATTGTTTTACCCCCATGTTCAACTCTTCGAATTTTTTAGCAACTGGCCCTACTAAAGGCGTGGCCTGACTATCACCCCATACTACTACTTTCTTAGAGTAATCTTCATTATATTCGCAACTGTCTTTAATAGATATTGTATGACTAGGAGTTGATTGACATCCTTCCGACTGTAGATGACGATCATTCCGGACATTCGCAATCCGCGCAACTTCTTCATCCAACCGATTGGGAATTCCTTTAGAATATATACCATATGCCCCGAAACTTAGCATTAGAATGGATATAGCGAATGCTCCCGAAAAAATTTGGGAACGAGTAAACCTTTTTTTGTTACGAAAAGGTTGCTCAATGAATTTCCAGGAAAAGTAAGCCAAAATTAAGGAAAGTAAGCTCAAAAGTAGAAAGTCAAAATGAGTCAAACTCTCTAGGCTTCTTTCTCTAGCAAAGACGAATACGGGTTGATGCCATAAATAGGCGCTGTAACTAATAAGACCTATTCCTACGATAGGTTTAAGACTAAGAAGCTTTCCTACTGTATTGTCTACTCTGGCAAATAATATTACTAAAGAAGCACCTAGAACAGGGAAAATAGCCCAAAGGCTAGGAAAAGGTGTATCTTCATCGAAAGCTACAATTGAATAAAAAATAAGTCCTAATCCGAAAAAGGCACCTAAGTTGCAAAAAAATTTAGGAAAATTCAATTCTTTTTTATAACAATAAATTGCTATAATTGCACCAGCCATTAATTCCCAAACACGTGATGGCAATAGATAAAAGTTATAAGAAGTGTATCTCGTAGATGCCCATTCGGCTATAGTTAGACTAATTACAAATACTACAAAAACAAAAAACAGCAAATAGCGCCTTTTTAAAGTACCAAGCACCATCATCACGAGTGGAAAAAACAAATAAAACTGCTCTTCAACAGCCAAGCTCCATGTATGCAGAAATGGCTTCATCTCTGCTGCACCAGCAAAATACCCCATGTCAGTAGCGAAATATATATTGGAAATAAATAAGTTTACAGCTATTAAACTTCTACTAAGCTCTTCAAATTCTTTAGGTAGCATCCATATCCAGGCTAAAAGTATGGATATTAAACTTACGAAAAAAAGCGCTGGAAGAATTCTTCGAGCTCGTCTTTCGTAAAATTTAATAATCGAAAAGCTGTTATTCTGGATTTCGTTGTAAATAATATTAGTGATTAGATAACCACTAACTACAAAGAAAATATCGACACCAACATAACCACCGCTCACAAATTCAAAGCCAGCATGGAACAAAATTACCGGGATTACAGCAATCGCTCGTAAACCGTCTACTTCGGGCCTATACTCCATACCCATATACTTCTCCTTTGACTTGACGATCTCCATGATCAAGTATTGCACCCAAATTAAGGGTTAATACTAAGACACCAGTATACCTTGTTAATTGCGCATAAATGCAGACTATCAATAACTACTGTTTACCATGGTAGCGATGTGATTAGCCTGTATATTTTAATTTTGATTGCCATTACCAATAAGCTCTACACATTTATGCTGCATTGAATTTTGATTGCTAATTTCTTTTTTTTCAGTGTTAGTTTCAAATGAGCGAATACTTACACCAAGATTGTCTATTGATGCATCTGCTAATTCTGTCTGTGGCGAGAAAAAGATTCCTCCTATTAATCCTCGTAAAACGATTGTTGCTTTGCTGATTTCTTTCCGTATGAGTAATTTAAAAAACAGCCTTACAACACTGTAAATGTCTGAAATTAATTGACGGTGATGCAAGCTATATTTACGTGAAATGAAAATTTTATTTCGCATAAAGTACTTATGATATTTCATACGCCCTAGATTTTTCTCAGAAAGTATACTAATAGGTCCGTCTTCCTGCCGAAGATGTAGAACTTTACTATTACCGACTAGAAAACCTGGGCTATTACGTGTAACCCTTAATGTGTACTCTGAATCTTCTCCCCATATGAACATTGACGCTATAGGTAACCCATGTTCAGTCAAAGTTGCACGTGGTAAAAGGATTGAAACAAATGTTGCTCGCCAAATTGGCACCATGCCAAATTCAATCATCTCAGGCCATTCCAAATAGCCAATGTTATTCTTTTTTGAACTTAAACCAGGAGTATTGGTTACATAACCATTTTCTGTAAATGCAGACGACAACAAGTAAGAGTAATTAACTTTTTTTATATTTAATTTTTTTTCTGCATCTAACAGGTTTTGTAACGCATTGGGTTCGGGAATAACATCGTCGTCCATGATCCATATGAAATCAGCACCATTTTCGTACGCAAGACGAAATCCAGCATTGAACCCACCTGAAGCTCCAATATTATGTGATAATACGTATACTTTAAGATTGGGGTACTTGGTTTCAGTTAAAAATTTCTCAGTCTCATCTTTACTAGCATTATCAATAACAAGAATGCTATTACAAGAGTATGTCTGTGAGTAGACAGCTTTTAAGCAGCGTTCAAGTAAGTCTTTTCTGTTATAGGTTAATATAACTGCAACTATTTTAGGCATCATAAGTTCCCTTTAATAATAAAAGTGTTGAACCATTATTATTATTCTAGCTTGATATTACAAACTGCGACTATTTTCTCTTTTATGGTATTATTATTTTCCGTTATCAAAATTTACATTGTTAAAATAAATCGAAGCTATTAAGTATAATTAATTTTTAGGATGTTATATCAACTAATAGCTTCCTTAACTAAGATTTTAGGCAGCACATAAAATTAACTGCGTATATTTTATAAATATATCAACGTAAAAAAGCTAACCAGCTTTTCTATTTTCAGGATATGACTTTAAATTTTCATAC
>NZ_JIBT01000082.1 GCF_001039575.1 Halomonas sp. PR-M31 | reverse complement strand
GGGGCGGTTCGCGCATCGCCTGCGGCACGGTTGGCAAGTAGTCTCTCGGGTCATGCATGCGGCACATGAACAAAAAAGGCCTCCATTTGTTGGAGGCCTTTTTGATAGAGAGGCGATCAGCTTTTGGGATCGAGGATGCGCACGGTCTGCACATCGCTCTTCTTCTGCTCCTCCCGGGTGCGATTGACCCGGGTCTCGAGCTCCTCGGCATTCGTTGACTGCTCAATGGGTAGCTGCTCGAAGAAATCGCAGGCCACGCAGTCACGATAGCGGATGCCGTTCTGTTCCCAGGTACGGATCTTGTCCATGGCGGCGCAGCGCTGACAGATCGCCCCGGCGATGAAGCGTTTGGGTGTCGTCATCAGTATCCTCCTCAAGCAGCACGAATGCCGCTATGGCGTAGTAGAGGGTCGACGCTGGGATCGCGTCCGCGAAAGGCACGGAACAGCTCTGCTGCATCTCTTGAGCCGCCTTGCTCGAGGATTTCCTGGCGAAAGCGCGTGCCCGTCTCTTCATCGAATACGCCGGCTTCCTCGAAGGCGCTGTAGGCGTCCGCGGAGAGCACCTCGGCCCATTTGTAGCTGTAATAACCCGCCGCATAGCCACCGGCGAAAATATGACTGAAGCTAGTCTGGAAGCGGTTGAAATCAGCGCGAGGTACGACAGAAAGCTTGTCGCGTACCTCATCCAGCAGCGTCTGAACGTCACTGGCGGTTGGCTCTTTGAGTTCGTAATGCAAACGAAAGTCGAACAGTGAAAACTCGATTTGACGCAGCATGCCCATGGCGGACTGAAAGTTTCTGGCGGCCTGCAATTTTTCAAGCAGTTCATCCGGCAAACCCACGCCGCTATCGACATGAGAGGCAAGCAGGTCAAGACCCTCCCGCTCCCAGCAGAAGTTCTCCATGAACTGGCTGGGCAGTTCCACCGCGTCCCAGGCAACCCCATTGATGCCCGAGACATCGGCGACGCTTTGCTGGGTCAGCATATGGTGCAAGCCATGACCGAACTCGTGAAACAGCGTGGTTACCTCATCATGGGTTAGCAGGGCCGGCTTGTCGCCTACCGGGCGAGTGAAATTGCAGGTCAGATAGGTGACAGGTAACTGCAGGCTGCCGTCCTCGCGTTGACGGCGCACCCGGCACTCGTCCATCCAGGCGCCACCACGCTTGCCTTCCCGGGCATAGAGATCAAGATAGAAACCGGCAATAGGCACATTGCTTTCGCGAATCTCAAAAAAGCGCACATCCGGGTGATAGCGAGGCACGTCCTCGTCTTCGACGAACTGCACGCCATAAAGCCGCTCGGTGACCTTGAACAAGCCATCAATCACCTTAGGGGCCGGGAAGTAGGGCCGCAGCTGCTCCTGGGAAATGGCGTAGCGCGATTCCCGCAGCTTTTCGCTGGCATAGCCTACATCCCAGGGTTCGAGATTCGTCAGCCCCAGGGTTTCCTCAGCGAAGGCATTGAGTTCGTTGAACTCTTCCTGAGCCTGGGGATAAGCACGTCTGGCAAGGTCTTCGAGAAACTCGAGTACTTGCGCAGGTGACTCCGCCATCTTGGTGGCCAGGGAGTAGTCGGCGTAGGTATCAAAGTCGAGCAGCTGGGCAAGTTCATGACGCAGTGCCAGGATCTGTTCGATATTTCCAGCGTTATCGTACTCCCCGGCATTGGGGCCTTGATCCGAAGCGCGGGTGGCAAAAGCGGTATACACTTCCCGGCGCAGCTCTCGGTCATCGGCATAGGTGAGTACCGGATAGAAGCTGGGGAAATCCAGGGTGATACGATACCCTTCGAGATTCTTGGCCTCGGCGTTGGCCTTGAGCGTATCCAAGGCGCTTTGAGGCAGGCCGTCGAGCTTGGCTGCGTCGCTTACGTCCTTGTGCCAGGCCTGGGTGGCATCCAGCACGTTGTTGGAAAAGCTGTTGGAAAGCTCCGACAGTTTTGCCTGGATTTCACCATAGCGACGTTTTTTCTCTGCAGGTAAGTCGACGCCGGCAAGATGGAAATCTCGCAAGGTGTTGTCCACCGAGCGCCGCTGGGCATGGTCGAGATCGCCGTAGGCTTTAGAGTCTTTCAATGCCTGGTAGGCGCGAAACAATCCGTCATGCTGACCTAGCCAGGTGCCATAGTCGGAGAGTTTGGCCAGGCAGGTTTGATACGCTTCTCGCAGTGCCGGTGTGTTCATGGTGCCATTAAGATGTGACACCGGTGACCAGGCCTGGGACAGACGATCGTTGAGCTCTTCAAGCGGTGCCGCCAGAGTCGACCAGCGAGGAGAATGAGCTGCTTTCTCGGCCAGGCGATCAATGGCGCTGCGATTCTCATCAAGAATCTGCTCGATCGCCGGCACCACATGGTCGGGCTGAATTTCACCGAAGGGTGGCAGCGTATGACTTTCGAGAAGTGGGTTGTTGGGCATGGACACAGTTCCTTGTCGTGATGAGCATGATTGTTAGTTTAGATGCGGCTGCCAGCGCTGCGTTTCAATATCGCACAGGCAAGATTGGCCGCTGAAAGTCAGACTGCTACTCTCGCGCCTTTAACGTCGGAACGATACGGCTTCATCGAACACAACGCAGGCAGGCATACATGGGCGAAACATTGGAGCGCTGGAGTACGCGGCGTGCATTTATTCTAGCGGTAACCGGTGCCGCCGTGGGGTTGGGTAACATCTGGCGTTTTCCCTACATGACCGGAGAAAACGGCGGCGCCGCCTTTCTTATGTTGTATGTAGTATTCGTGATCGCCCTAGGGCTGCCGGTAATGATGGCAGAGATTCTGATTGGTCGTGCCGGACGCCGCAGTCCCATGCAGTCCTTGGCACATCTTGCTCGAGCGGCTGGCGCCACGCCTCATTGGCGCTGGTTGGGAGCATTTGGTGGGGTCACGGTATTTTTCATTCTCTCTTTCTACTCCGTGGTCTCGGGTTGGTCGATCGAGTATTTGGTCGACTCGGTCAATGGGAATTTCGTAGGCCTCTCGCCTCAGGAGATCGGCACCAGCTTCGATGCCTTCCTTGCCGACCCCCTGCGTATGACCTTCAACCATACGCTGTTTCTGTTATTGACCATGTCCGTGGTTGCGGCAGGGGTCTCCGGTGGTCTGGAAAAACTCAATAATCTACTGATGCCGCTGCTGTATCTGCTGCTTCTGATACTGGCCATCTACGCCACTACGACCGATGGTTTCGGTGCTGCCATGGCTTGGCTGTTCGCTCCGGATCCTTCCGCTATTACGGGCTCCGTGGTGTTGAATGCCATGGGCCATGCCTTTTTCACTCTGGCACTAGGCGCCTGTGCGCTGATGGCCTATGGCGCTTACATGCCGGAGCATCAGAGCCTGCCTCGGGCCGTAGTCGCGGTCGCGATACTCGATGTGACGGTAGCGTTGCTGTCGGGTATCGCCATTTTCTCGGTGGTGTTCTCCCAGGGCATGGATCCCGGTGAAGGGCCGGGGCTAATGTTCGTGACGTTACCCATTGCCTTTGCCCAACTGCCCGGCGGTTCTTTATGGCTGAGCACTTTTTTCTTATTACTGCTGTTGGCCACCTGGACGTCCTCGATCAATCTAGCGGAGCCAATGGTCGTCACGTTGCAAGATGCAGGGCTCAAGCGTGGTCATGCGACTGCGATCATCGGTGCACTGGTCTGGGCGGCAGGTATGCTTTCGGTCCTGTCGTTTTCCACCATGGCCGACGTACATTGGATCGGCGAGATGAACTTCTTCGATCTTGTGACCACGATCTACGGATGTCTTCCTGCCGGTGGGCGGGGTGTTGATTGCTATCTTCGCTGCCTGGATCATGGCACAGGAAACAGCGCAACAGGCCTTGGGGGTTGATGCCAAGCGTTTTCGTCTCTGGCAAACCCTGGTGCGGTACGTTTCCATTCCCCTGGTCGTGATCGTACTGGTATCCGATCTATTCTGAATGTACCTGCAACCATTCTAGGAGCTGAACATGACAGTTCGAACTTTTCAGGGGCAAACACCGCAGTGCGGCGAGCGAGTGTATATCGATCCTGCTTGCGTTGTGCTGGGAGATGTCGAATTGGGCGATGACTGTTCGGTGTGGCCGATGACGGTGATTCGCGGCGATATGCATCGTATCCGCATTGGCGCGCGTACCAGTGTGCAGGATGGCAGCGTATTGCATATCACTCATGCCAGTGATTTCAATCCTGGGGGCTATCCGCTGACCATTGGCGATGATGTCACCATTGGGCACAAGGCCATTCTTCATGGCTGTACTCTGGGTAGTCGTATCCTGGTGGGCATGGGCGCATCGTCATGGATGGTGCGGTCGTCGAAGATGAGGTGATCATTGCCGCTGGTGCGGTAGTGACGCCGGGAAAAACGCTGGAAAGCGGCCATGTCTACGCAGGAAATCCGGCCAAACCCTTGCGTGAACTCAAGGCCAGCGAGCGAGAGTTCTTCGCCTATACGGCAAGCAACTATGTCAGACTCAAAGATCAATATCTTGTCGATAGCCAGACAGATTAGTTGAAGAGGCTGGATGCCTCTATTTAGAGCTGATGCTGCTCGGCAACTGATTGTTTTGTTGAACCATTCCTCGCATAATCTGGATTTTTATCCAGTATGCGAGGTTTTTGATGGCCAATTTTCGTACCCACCTGAGTGTCGCCACGGTTGCTGGCGTATTGGTGGGGCTAGGTGGCCGGCAAATGTCGCTTTGGCCAACGCTTGAGGCGGTACCAATAACGGTATTGATTGCTTTTGGTGGCATTCTGCCTGATATCGACTCTGATAATTCTCATGCCGTCCGTTTGGTTTTCACCTTGCTCGCTGCACTTGCTACAGTCAGTGGAGCGCTAATGTTTCAAGAACAGTTGGCGCCGGGAATGCTATTGATGCTCTGTGCCGTGCTCTTTCTCGGCATACGCTACGTGCTTAGCGCGGTATTCAAGCACTTTTCCGTTCATCGAGGTATCTGGCATTCTCTTCTCGCGACATTATTGGGCAGCTTACTGACAGCCTGTGCCAGCTATCAGTTCTTTTTAGAAAGTGCCTGGATGGCCTGGGCTCATGGGCTTGCTCTGGGGTTTGGTATGATGGTGCATTTGCTTCTGGATGAATGCTATAGCGTTGATCTTGTCGGTATCCGAGTGAAGCGTTCATTCGGTACGGCGCTCAAGTTTTTCGACTACCGTGAGCCGCTAAACTCGCTGCTGATGCTGTTATTGATGAGTGCCCTAATCCCGTGGCTACCACCTTGGTCCGCATTGACGCAGCTTGTGTCCCAAGGCATGGGATATTGGTTTTGAGAATCACGCTAAAGCGCTATTTATGCTGATGAATCACTATCAAATAGGGG
>NZ_JIBT01000081.1 GCF_001039575.1 Halomonas sp. PR-M31 | reverse complement strand
CCCTCGACCTGGCGACGACAAGCGATCACCCCGACCAGCGGACGTTGTTGCATTACGGAACTCCTTTACTGGATGATTTTGTAGCGATGGTATTATTTACTCAACATAGCGCTGTTAATCATGCTTACCAAGACTTGCCATAGACTCTTCTTCCGACAAAAAACTAATTTTTATTAATCAACACCTTAAAAGGAAAGGATAGAATAGCATCCAAAAGTAGCAGACTTTTTTGCTGTAAAATAATTGACAACAATCCTTGCCAGCGCAGAATGAAACCATCAACACTCTTCGTTGGCACATTTTTTGATACAAAGGGACTTTCTCATGACGCCTGCATCAGACACTCACGAACCCAGTGATTTTCTTGAAAAGCACCCGGATGTCGAAAGCTTCGATCTACTGATCAGTGATCTCAATGGCGTATTGCGAGGCAAGCGCATCCCTCGGGACAATCTCCTCAAGGCCCATGAGAACGGCGTCAACCTGCCTGCCTCGTTGTTCGCTCTCGACATCAACGGCAACACCATCGAGGAAACCGGTCTGGGGCTTGCCACCGGCGACAGCGATCGCGTATGCCGCCCCATTCCCGGCACCTTGATGGGCACCCCCTGGCTAAGGGACGGTCGCCAGGCCCAGCTGCTGATGACCATGGAAGAGATAGACGGCAGCCCCTTCTTCGCCGATCCGCGCCAGGTGTTGAGCCGGGTGCTTGCGAACTTCACGGCGCGCGGTCTGACGCCGGTGGTAGCGCTGGAACTTGAGTTCTATCTGGTGGATCGTCGTCGCGACGAACGGGGCAAGGCTCAGCCCCCTTGCTCACCGGGCACCGGTGAGCGTGCCACGCAAAGTCAGCTCTATTCGATCAACGAGCTCGATGAATACGCGGATTTTCTCGAAGAGATCCAGCAGGCCGCCATCGAGCAGTCACTGCCCCTGGATACCGCTCTCAAGGAGTGCGCGCCGGGCCAGTTCGAGATCAACCTGATTCACTGCGACGATGCGCTTCGCGCCGCAGACAGCGCGGTGTTGCTCAAGCGACTGATCAGGGGAGTGGCACTCAATCATGATTTCGAGGCCACCTTCATGGCCAAGCCCTATGGCAACGAGGCAGGCAACGGCGCTCATGTCCATATCAGCTTGATCGATGAAGAAGGCCGCAACGTTTTTGCCAGCGACGATGAAGATCTGCTGGGCACGCCAGTATTGAAACAGGCCATCGCCGGCGTGCTGGAACTGATGCCGGCCTCCGTGGCAATCCTGGCACCGAATCTCAACTCCTTCCGCCGTTTTCAGCCAAGCCTCTACGTGCCCATGACCCCTTCCTGGGGCTATGACAACCGTACCGTGGCGGTGCGCATTCCTTCCGGACCCAACGCTGCCCGGCGCATCGAACACCGGGTGGCCGGTGCGGACGTCAATCCCTACCTGCTGCTGGCAACACTGCTGGCCTCGATACTGCACGGGTTGAATCATGAGCTGACACCGCCGGCACCCATCGAAGGCAATGCCTACGAGCAACTCGAGCCAACGCTGACCAATAGCTGGCTGCAGGCGTTGGATCTGTTCGCTGCCAATGACGTACTGGCCGAGGCGTTGGGACGTGATTTCCATCATGTGTATCACATCAATCGCCGGGAGGAGCGCGCCCAGGCCATGCAGGCGGTCAGCCCGCTGGAATATGACTGGTACCTGCGCAACGTGTAAACCAGAGGCGTACCGGGTGACGCTGCGCTCAAGCGCCTGAATTCAGCCCGCCTCCTTTTGCCCAAGACTCCAAGGCCGAGCACAGCACGATGCTCGGTCTCGGGAAACCTGTGCCCAAAATAAATCGTTCATTCCCGGGATTGATGTAATGACAACCACAAGACCACTGCCAACGTTTTGCCCCACACCTACCGACCCGCGTACAGGAGCCGAGCAATGAGCACGTCCCATCCCTTCGCCCCTTCTCTGCCCCTGGAGCGAGGTCAGCTCAAGCCACTCGCGCTGCTGGCGACCATCATTGCAATCGTCGGTGGGCTGACGCTCTATCACGAACCCGGCAGCGAGTTCGGCTGGATAAGCCTGGTGCCATCCGGGCTGGTATTGCTGGTCGCCCTGACGACCCGCCGCACTCTCGAGGCATTGGTCGCCGGGGCTCTGTCCGGGCTTTTCATGCTGCAGCCACAGAGCTATATCGGCGAGCTCGCGGACATCTCCCTGAGCGTCATGATGGACGAAACAATCGCCTGGCTGATACTGGTTGTGGGCTTGATGGGCGGCTTCATCGGGATGCTCGAAAAAGCTGGCTGCACCCTGAGTTTCAGCCACTTCATGCAGCGCCTGGTCAAGAGTCGGCGCCAGTCACTGCTCTGGACTTCGGTGTTGGGCATGCTGATCTTCATCGATGACTATCTCAACGCCCTGGCGATCTCCTCATCGATGAAACGTCTCACGGACAGCTACAAGGTATCTCGGGAAAAACTGGCCTACATCGTAGACTCCACCGCGGCGCCGGTCTGTATCCTGGTGCCGATCTCGACCTGGGCGGTCTATTTCGCCGAGCTGCTAGAGAGCAATGGCGCCACCGACGGCAACGGCATGTGGCTGTATATCGAGTCGATTCCTTATATGGTTTATGGCTGGGTCGCGCTGGGAATGGTGCTATTGGTCGCTGGCGGACTGATGCCGGATTTTGGCCCCATGAAAGCAGCCGAGGCGCGGGCCAAGGCAGGCCAGCCGATTCCCGACGGTGCTCCGGATGAACCTCTGGAAGATGAGAAGGCGCCGCAAGTCCATCCCTGGATGGGGCTGTTCAACTTTCTCGCCCCCATGGTAGTACTGATCGGCGCCAGCGCCTATTACGATATCGACCTGTTGATGGGAACGATCGTCGCCACCCTGTTCACCCTGGTACTGTTCCTGGTTCAGCGTCTAAGCACCTTCGATGCGCTGATGGATTCTATCTTGAACGGCTTTCGTATCATGATGCTGCCCCTGGCTATCGTAGCCGCGGGCTTTGTACTGAAAGACATCAACGAGCAGCTGGGCATGACCGAGTTCATGATCGAGACCTTGACGCCCTATTTGACCGTGGCGATCCTGCCCATGGTGGTGTTCATCTCCATGGCGATCGTGGTCTTCGCCACCGGCTCTTCCTGGGGCGTGTTCGTGATCTCGATTCCCATCGTGATACCCATCGCCCAGCACATGGAGGCACCCATGCCCTTGGTGGTCGGTGCCCTGCTCTCCGCTTCGAGTTTCGGCAGTCACGCCTGCTTCTTCTCGGATTCCTCGGTGCTGTCCTCTCAGGGCAGCGGTTGTCTACCCATGCAGCACGCACTGACCCAGATCCCCTATGCAGCGCTTGGGGCTGTCGTTGCCAGCATCGTCTTTCTGATACTCGGCTTCGCGATGACCTGATTGCAAGGGCATCCACTCCCCCAACGCAAGGACCCCGCTTCACGGCGGGGTCCTTGTCTACTGACGCTTAAACTGACTCAAGACGTGGTGTTGAAACTTTCACCGGCTGCCTGCCACTGGGGCTTGCCATCCACCAATGGTACTCGCTCGCCCTTGGGTGCTTCATCAAGGCGCGTATCGAAGACCTTACCATCAATACGGTACTCGATATCGTATCCCTTGAACTGTTCAGTCGTATCCGTCACGGTCCGACAGCGCTTTTCGGTCATAGTATAGGTGTCGCCTTGCTGCATGCGCCCCTGCACCTCACGCCCGGCGAAACCGCCCGCCACGGCGCCTGCGGCAGTTACGATCTTCTTGCCGTTGCCACCGCCAAATTGATTGCCAAGTACTCCTCCAACAATGGCTCCTGCCGCAGTGCCGGCAATACGGTTGGGATCCTTGCTTGGACGCTGACGAGTCATTGCAACATCGTCACACACTTCGCGAGGTGTCTCGACGGTATCAGTGATGCGCTCGACGTTGATGATTTCGGCATACTGCGGCGTCGGGCTCGCTGTCTGGATCTGATAGGCCCCGAAGGCTAGACCGCCTAGCCCCAGTACCGCAAGTGTGCTGCCGACAGCAATGGATTTACTCATGGGTCGCCTCCTCGTTTCTTCTTGATAATGCGAGTAATACCGAAACGAAGTTTACTCTGAAGAGGCGATCGAATAAGTTTTAGAACGCTGTTTCCTTATTCTTTGTCATATCAGCATTGCCGAGAACAAGCGCTCAGGCTCCCAATGCATCGCGGGTTCTGTAATACCAGCCGCCCAAGGCCGTCAGCGGCACACTCAACAAGCGTCCACCCGGAAAAGGTAAATGCGGTAGCCCGGCAAACACATCGAAGCGCTCGCGTTGCCCCTGTATGATCTCAGCAATCAAGCGCCCGGCCAGATGGGTACAGGTCACGCCATGCCCGGAATAACCCTGAGCATAATAGACGTTGTCATTGATGCGTCCGAACTGGGGCAGGCGATTCAACGTCAGCAGGAAATTACCGCTCCAGGCATAGTCGATCTTCACCCCCTTGAGCTGCGGAAAGGTCATCTCCAACTTGGGACGGATGACGTTCTCGATACTGCTGGGGTCCTGACCGCCGTAGCTGACGCCGCCCCCATAAATCAAACGGCGATCGCCGGATAGACGGTAGTAATCGAGTAGATAGTTGCAGTCCTCCACCGCACGATCGTTGGGCAGAATGTCTCGCGCCTGTTCTTCGCTGAGAGGGGCCGTGGTAACCACTTGCGTGCTGGCCGGCATTGACTTGCCTTCCAGAGACGGCATCAGTCCTTTCATGTAAGCATTGCCTGCTAGCACCACCCGCTCGGCAATGACGCTGCCTTGGGGGGTTGTAAGTCTTACCGGCTCGCCCTGAGCGATGTCCGTTACCGGCGTCTGCTCATAGATCACGCCCCCGAGGGATTCGAAGGCCGCTGCCTGACCCAGCACCAGATTGAGTGGATGCATATGGCCGCCGGAATGATCGAGCAAGGCGCCGGTATAGCGTTTGCTGCCGATCTCGCGCTGGTAGGCCTGGCCTTCCAGCAACTCCAGTTGATCGTTGCCGAAACGCTCCCAGAGCGCCTTGTGCTCGACAAGCCCTTTCATCTGCTTGGCATTGCAGGCCGCGAACAGATTGCCTTCCTTGAGATCGCATTGAATGTCGTAGCGCTTGATACGCTCGCGAATAATGCGATTGCCCTCGAAGGCCATGTCGCCCAGAGCCTTCGCTGTATCGGTACCGTATTTGTCTTCGATGACATCCATGTCGCGACTGTAGCTATTGACGATCTGTCCGCCGTTACGCCCGGAGGCGCCAAAGCCAACCCGAGCCGATTCTAGCACCACGACCTGCTGCCCTTTTTCTGCCAGATGTAAGGCCGCGGAGATGCCGGTAAAACCGGCCCCCACGACACAGACATCGCAGCGAATCTCTTTTTGTAACCCAGGGCGTTCAGGACTGGGATTGGCCGAGGCGGCGTAATAGGAACCTACATGAGACGTGCTAGGCGATGGCATCGACGTTCTCCAGATAAGCGTTTCTTTTATTCAACGTATGCCCGTGATAGTACGTCACTTGGATCAAATCTCTCAAGCAAGTGGTACTTTATTTAAAACACTTAGAGTCACGAAATCTGTCGAAGTCGCTTTTTTCTCGTCAGATGAATGCGTTTTCAAGCTCTAGATAGTTCCCGCTCTGCTCTCGGATGGTTCTGCCCTGATCGAGAATCTCAGCAGAGACATCCTTGAAATGCGGTCGGCTGGCGATCGTCTCGATCCACTGGGAAACCCGCGGATAGCCCTTGAATTGATAGCCAATCGCGACGACCTGATAAAGCTCACAGACGGTGGAGAGATCAGCAAGCGTCGGATGTTCGCCGCCGCATAGCGTGGCCGGGGATGAACCGTCCGCGCCCTGCCCTTCAAAGTGGGATTCCAGCATCGCCAGTCCGGATTTCAAGCCTTCCTGCAAGGGTCTGATCTGGGTGTCCTGAAGCTCGTACTTGAGCATGGGCAGGGTCAGGTGCAGGTTCATGATGGGATGAAAGCTGTCATAGCTTCGAATGTTGCCATGATGCCAGGCCAGCCACTGATCGATTTCGGCGCTGCGGCGAGGGCCCTCATCGCCTGGATACCAACGTCGCGCCTGTTCCTGATCACCTGCCTCACGACACACATAGCGCAGGATCGCATGGCTTTCCGCCAGCCGAAAATCCGCGTTGCTGGATTGCTCGTCGCCGGCGCTGATCAGCGTTGGTATGGACTTGAACGCATTGATCTGCTCTGCAAACCAGGGCTCGCGTGCCTGCCCGTTGGCAAAATCAACTTCGTGCCATTTATAAGGCACCTCAAGCTCCCGCAACAGTATTTCGACGGCGCGACAGGGCTGGGATAAACGATGTGCGTATAACGTTAGTGTCATGGTCATGAAACCAGTATGGCAGTTGGATATGATAGGTTCAGAGCGACTGTATTCATCGCTTTAGCCACGAAAAACGATCAGCCTAGTGATCGTTTTTCACAACACCTTGCAAGCCTCAGCGGCTTCTCACCTCGTTCCAAAGCTGCTGCAACAGCTGAAGCTGATCGCCCTCGATCAGAGGCGTGGTCACCAGGGTCTCGCGCTGCTGGGTGCTCAAACGCGACGACTCTTTGAGCTCCGGAGCAACCTTGTCCAGCGCTGCCTCATTGGGGGTGCGATAAAAAGCATAGTTCGCCGACCTGGCGGCATTTTCCGGGCGCTGCAAGAATTCGATGAACTGATTGGCGAGTTTCGGGTGCGGGGCGCGTTTGGGGATCACCAGCGTATCGACGCCTAGCTGGGAACCCTCTTTCGGAACGAAGAACTCCAGATCGCCGTAGGTCTCCGGGGAGTCCGCCTTGCGATAGTCGAGATCGCCGCTATAGGTCACCGCCACCTCGGTGACACCTCGGGCGATCTGATCAATGGCCGCAGTGCTGTCGACGAAGCCGGTGAAATTGTCGCGATCGAGCACCTTGCTCATCAGTCTGGCCGCCTCGACCCAAGGCTCTTGTCCTACGCAATTGAAACCCGCGCCCTGGTAGGCACAGGCCATGCCCAGGCTGACCTGAGGATCGCCACCCAGCAGGGCAAAGGGCTGATCCGGATTGACTGACGGATCAAACAGTAGACTCCATGAGTGCTCTGGATCGTCGAAGGTCTTGGTGTCGTAGACGATACCGGTAACCCCCCAGAGATAAGGAACGCTGTAGAGTTCGTCAGGGTCGTAATCCGGACGACGAAAGGCTTCCATCAGATTGTCGCGATTGTCGATGATCTCTAGGTTCAACTCTTGAATCAGACCTGCATTGATCAGCCGTGGCACAAAGTAGTCCGTGGGTACCACCACGTCGTATTGCGCATCGCCCCCGGCGGCCAGTTTGGAAAACATCTCCGCGTTCGAGGTGAAATAGCTTTGAACCACCTCGACGTCATATTCCTGCTCGAAATCCTTCAAAACCTCAGGATCCATGTACTCGGTCCAATTGAACAGATACAGCTTGTCTGCGGCACCGGCTTGCAGGCTCAGGGCCAGCAGACAGACACCCACCATGGAAGGCAGTGAGGAAGAGAGGCGCATATCGGGAATCCTTGTGAGTCAGTTTTGTTTGTCAGGATTCCATCATAATCGGAATGGTGATTCCGGTTAATGGTTTACCTCAAGCTTTCATCTGTCGCAGGTATTCCGCCAAGCCATCCATCTCGTCGCTGAGATAATCGCCATCGAAATCCGTCTCCGTAATCAACCTTCGTTCGTCCAGGATCTCGATGTGGTGGCGATGCTTGATGAGTATGCCGTCTCGTTCAAGGCAAGCCAGGGTGCGGTTGACGTGCACTATTGTAAGCCCAAGCACTTCGCCCAGCATGGCCTGGGTGAGCGGCAGATAGAACTGATGGAAGTCGGTGGTATGCAGCTTATTGAGTCGGATATGGGTTTCGACGATGAAATGCATGATGCGCGAACGGGCGCTGCGGTGAATGGCCATCAGCATGCGTTCGGTGAGCATCGCTTCCTGCCGCGCGATGGCGGCCAACAGAGACAGGGTCAGCGCTGAGGATCCATCGATGATATCGACGATGCGCTTATGGGAAAAAACGCTCACCGTGCCCCGGGTCAGCATCCGTGCCGTGGTCTTGTGCTTGGCGAAGGTCAGATCGCGCAGTCCGACGATATCGCCGGGAAGCAAGACATCGATGATATGACGTTGGCCATCGAGTTTGTCCCGATAGGTGTAGGCCCAGCCGCTTTGAATGATATAGAGCTTTTCAACCTTGTCCGCTGCCTGCCATAGCACGGACTTGTTTACCATACTATGACAATTTTTTTCCAGCCCTAGAAGAAACGACTGATCCTGATCGCTTAGGGACAAGTAGCGGCCTAGATTTGACAGAATGGCGCTAACTTCTTGCGTCATAAAATAGCCTTTTTGGGCATTTGCAGAGCCTTTGAACAAGTGCAAAACCTTGAGGAAATGGGCGCGTCACGACTAGGCGGACAGGCGAAACCATGCCACCATTTCTGCAGATGAAAGCAAACTGGGATCTTTAACTTAGCAAAATCGAAAATGACGAATCCTGATCATACGAAACAGGCGTCCATTTAAAACTTTCTAATTTACTTAGTATAGAACAAATGCAAGCAATTAAATGCGGATCGCGCTCAAATATAAGACAGGTTAATAATAACCTAACGCGTTCTCTCGATAGCTAATTAATAAATACTAAAAAAATGATACGAACGTAATTTAAAAAGGTTAAAAAAACATATTTTAAATTAACTTTTACTATAATAGTTGGATTGCTGGGGAGCATATGGAAACACATCGCCTATCGACTAAGACAGACGGCGCCAAGAATTCGCTTGGAACAGATGCGTCAAGGGTACCGGTTGTGGCACTCGGCGCCTCTGCGGGCGGGCTCGAATCCTTTCAGCGCTTCTTCGATGCAATGCAAGACGCGCCTGGCGTCGCCTTCATGCTGATACAGCATCTGGCGCCGGATCATGAGAGCCTGACGCCAAGCCTGCTCGCCCGGCACACCGCTATGCCCGCCACGGCCGTCACTGAGTCCACCACGCTCCAGGCCAATCATGTCTATGTCATTGCCCCGGATACGGAGCTGACCCTGAATGATGGAAAGCTCGAGGTTGGCGTGCGCAGCGACGCCGCCGGTCACTGGCGACCGATAGACCGCTGCTTTGCATCGCTTGCCCAGGCGCGGGGAACCGATGCCGTGGCGATCATACTCTCGGGTACCGGGACCGACGGCACCGAAGGCGCAAGCGAGATCTCGACCCATGGCGGTCTGGTGCTGGTTCAGGACCCGGAAAACGCCGGTTTTACCGGCATGCCGGAACATGCGATCAAGGCTGGCGTGGCCGATTATGTAATGCCCGTGGAAGCCATGCCGGCCTGGATCATCGACCACTTGCACCACAACGACGATGGCCAGCCGGCCTACAGTCGCACCGAACGCGATGTCAAAGCCCACTTGTCCGATGTTCTTGCGCTGCTGAAAGCACGCACTCAGTTCGATCTCAGCGACTATCGGCCGGGTACCCCCGTGCGTCGAATCGCAAGGCGCATGGCATTGTGCAATATCCAGCATGTCACCGACTACCTGGAATATCTAAAAGCGCACCCCGCCGAACTGGATCAATTAATTCAGGATCTGTTTATTGGCGTGACCCGCTTTTTCCGCGATCCGGTGGCGTTCGACTATATCGAGGAGCACGTCATCACACCTTTGGTGCGCACGAAACCCGAAGGCGGTTCGCTACGCCTCTGGGTCGCGGGCTGCGCCAGCGGTGAAGAAGCCTACTCGCTTGCCATACTGATCGCCGAGCATCTGCGCTCGGCTGGTAAACGACTCGATGTGCGTATTCTGGCCACCGATATCAACGAGAAGGCGCTGGCTTATGCCCGAGCCGGCGTTTATTCCGAACAGTCGCTCAGCACGCTCGATAGTAAGCGCAAACAGACCTATTTCAACGCGCGGGGCAGCAGTTACCAGATTCATCGCGAGCAGCGAGAATGGATCACATTTGCCCGCCATGATCTGCTTTCGGACCCTGCATTCGCCGCCCTGGACCTAGTTGTCTGCCGCAATGTGCTGATCTATTTCGCCACGCCAACCCAGGAGCGTGTGGTGGGCATGTTTTATCATGCGCTCAATCCCGGCGGCTATCTGTGGCTGGGCCTCTCCGAGACCCTGGGCGCACAGGCGGCGCATTTCGATACCCTATCGCGCAGTGTCCGACTGTTTCGCCGTACCGGCACGTCCGTAGTGCAAACGGCGACACCGTCAGGTGTGGCAGCCGGGGACGCCATCTATCGCCAGTCCGCGCCTCGCACGCGTACACACACAAGCCTGGGCGACGCCGCCCGCAGTGTGCTGCTGGAGGAGTACGCACCGGCCTCAGTGGTGATCGATAGTCAGCTTGACATCCTGTATTTTCAGGGTGATGCCCAGGCATACCTAACATTTCCCAGCGGCGAGGCCAAATTGAACCTCAAGCGCATGGTCCGCCGTGGACTGAAACGCGCGATCGGCGATGCCGTACAACAGGCTCAGCAAAGCAGCAAGTGCATCACCGTCACCACCGCATTCAATCGCAATGGCAAACGCTGCCCCGTGCAGATTGCAGCTCGCCCGCTACGTCGGCCCGACCTGTCCGAAGACTTGTTGCTGATCTCGTTCATCGATTCGGACAACGAACCGGCCCAAGCCGATAGGGTCGATCACATGATTGCTGATGATGAGTCCCTGGTCGCACAGCTTGAATATGAACTGCAGGTCACACAACAGGAGTCGCAGGATTATATCCAGCGCCTGGAAGAGGCCAACGAAGAAACCGGCGCCATGAACGAGGAACTCCAGGTCACCAATGAAGAACTGGAGGCCTCGAAAGAAGAATTGCAGGCGCTCAACGAAGAGCTACAAACCGTCAATACCGATCTGCAGGGCAAATACCAAGAGCTAGAGGTGGCCCGCAATGACTGGCAGAACCTGCTAACCAGTACCGATATCGCGACTCTATTCCTTGACTCAGAGCTGAATATCCGCCGCTTCACTCCGGCGGCACAGCAACTTTTCCAGCTGATCGACAGCGACCAGGGGCGCCCGCTGAGCGACATCGCCAGCCGCTTCGATGAAAGCGAGACGCTGCTCGTCGAGGCGCAGACGGTGATCGAGACGTTGACGCCCAGCGAGACAGAGGTGCGCTCCACGGATGGACGCTGGTACGACCGGCGGATTCGTCCCTATAGCACCTGCGAGGATGGCGTCGACGGTGTCGTAGTGACGTTCGTTGACGTGACCGAACGCCAGCAGGCCGCGCTTGCACTCGCTTCCGAGCACGCACTCGCCGAGCATCTGATAGAAACCCTACACGAGGCGGTCGTGGTGCTCGACGAAAATCTTTGTGTGTTATCCGCCAACCGCTCTTTCTACACCGTTTTCAATATGGCGCAGAACGACGTCGAAAAACGGTCCATTTACGATCTGGATGGGGGGCAATGGGGCACGACACACCTGCGCAGGCTATTGGAAGACCTGAAGACTCGAGGTACCACCTTCAAAGACTACGAAGTGACGCTCGATGGTGCGCTCGACAATGCGACCGCCGGTGAGCGCGTCATGCTGCTCAATGCTCGGCGTCTGGATGATGTTCAAGACGAAACCTCGGTACGCATTTTGCTGGCAATGACCGATATCAGCCACCAGAAACGCGAGACTCAGGATGCGCTTGCGCTTGCGTCCACCGAGCATCGATACCGGGTGCTCTTCGAGGCCATTCCGATGCTCTGTTTCACGCTCGAAGTCAACGGCCGTATTCTTTCCAGCAATCGTTATGCTGAGCAGACGCTGGGTATCGAACAGAACATCTTGGTCGGTCGCAGTTTCATCGAGCTGCATCCAGACGACAAGCAGCAGGTGCGCAACGGTCTGGCCGGCCTCGCTCAGGCGCCGAGCAAGGTTCAGCGCTGGGAGACACGCATCGTGTGCGCCAAAGGCATTCTGCGCTGGATGCGCGAAACCGTCCGCGCCATCGGGCAGGTCAACTCGACCCCCACCATTCTTGTCCTGTGCGAGGACATCACCGATGAACGCCGGCTGCCAGAACTTGCTTACCATGCCAACCACGACAGCCTGACGGGCCTTTTGAATCGACGCGAGTTCGAGCGCCACGCGAATCAGTTGATCCATAGCGCCCAAGATGAGCATGCAAACCATATCATGGGGTTTATCGATCTCGACCAGTTCAAGATCATCAATGACACTGCCGGTCACCTGGCCGGTGACGCGGTACTACGCCAGGTTGCACAGATGCTGCGCCTGCGAATACGCGACAGCGATATCCTCGCTCGCCTTGGGGGTGATGAATTCGGGCTGTTACTCAGCCATTGCACGATTGCCGATGCCCAGCGGCTTGCCGATCAACTGCTCAACGACATGCAAGCACTGCACGCGTCCAACGAGACAGAAGTGCTGCCGGTCGGCATGAGCATTGGGTTGGCGGCCATCACCGACTTCTCAGCTGATTACACCGAGGTATTGAGAGCCGCCGATGCAGCCTGTTATCAGGCCAAAAGCCATGGCCGCCACCGCAGCTATGTCTATCAGGATCTAGACATGGCCCTCACCCAGCGCCAAAGCGAATTCAAGTGGGTTGGCCGAGTGACCCGCGCATTGAAGAACCAGCGGCTACGACTGATGTATCAGCCCATCGTGCCGATGGCAGTCGCGATGCAGGACAATACCCACAAAAAGCTTCATGGCTGTGAATTGCTTTTACGGCTGATCGAGCCGGGTGGTCGCGTTGTGTCCGCCGGCGAGTTTCTGCAGGCCGTGGAGCACTACGGCCTGATCAGCCAGCTCGACCAGTGGGTTATCGCCGCTGCCTTTGACTGGCTGCGGGACCAGCCTGCCATTGCCGAGGGGCTCGACACCTGCACTCTTAACCTGTCGGCTCAATCGCTTAACGACGAGCAATGCCTGGGTCTGTTGCGCAAGCGATTGACCGATGGCAGCGTGGCGTCTAACAAGATTTGCCTGGAAATAACCGAAACCGCCGCAATCCGTCATTTGGACGGCGCTCTTCAATCGATCGAAACACTTCATGGTTTGGGCGCTCATTTCGCCCTGGACGACTTCGGCAGTGGATTGACCTCGTTTGCTTATCTCAAGACGCTACCGGCCTGTTTTCTCAAGATTGACGCCTCCTTGATAGCAGGACTGGACAATAGCGTAAATCGGGCCATGGTGGTTTCCATCAATGAAATCGCCCATCTCATGGGGAAAAAGACCATTGCCGAAGGTGTCGAAAATAGGAACGTACTGCCGACACTAAGCGAGATTGGCTTGGACTTCGTTCAGGGCTATGCGCTGGGTAGACCACGCCCAATCGACGAGTTTAATTGACCGCTTACTGTTAGTTGCATGTGCCGTGTTTGTTTAGGCAAGTTTACAACGGCTGTATTCAGCCGCTTCTTTTTAGAATTGAAAGCGCTATGCCACATCCCTCAGGCGCTGGTGACACTCCTGCAAGACTTGGCATTGAATCAGACGCTGCTCGGTGAACTCATCCAGCAAGTCATGCATTTTGGCCGACTGATTTGCCTGGCACAGTTGGGAATAGAATTTCAGCGCTTTTCCTTCATCTCGTAATGCCTGACCCAGCATGACGCATGCCATTTTTTTATTGATGACAAAGTGTAACCATCCCCTAAAATCGGTACATACGTCATTAGAGTTCTTCGGCCTACAATGAG
>NZ_JIBT01000080.1 GCF_001039575.1 Halomonas sp. PR-M31 | reverse complement strand
CTCATCATCTCCTTTTACCCGGGAATCCGCTTCGGTTCGCCCCAGTGGGGTAACCAGCGGCACCTGGCGCTGCAGCTCGCCATCGACCCGGTTATAGGTCACGCCGGCACCCACGGACCACTGCTCGTTGAAGCGGTAAGAGAGTGTCGGCTGGGCGCTGACGACTCTCACTTCCGTATAGTTGCCCTGGTTACGGCCCTGAAAGGAGTCCTCATAGTCCGTCTTTGAGCCGAAAGGTGCATAGACACCAAACCCGAGGCCAGGCGATCGTTGATCGGCTGGGCATAGAAGGCATAGGGAATGAGCTTGCTCGGCACCATGTCGCCATCGTTGCTGCCTTGAACAGGGAGCGTGTCCGTAGCGCCACCGGTGGCTTGTAGAAAGGCAGGGCTGGATTGAGATGCCCGAACGTTGGAGATGTCCGAGTGAACGTCCAAGAAGGTGCCCCCTGCGCTTATTTGGGCCCTGTCGAGAAACGACATGCCCGCCGGATTGCCGAAGACGATAGTGGCATCGTTGACGTTGGAGCTGCGTCCGGCGTGGCCATAGCCCTGGCCGCTGACACTCTGTTCGTTGAGTTGAAAGCCCCCGGCCATGACATTTGATGAAAGCGCTGCGGCAGCTGTGGCGATAGCGAGGGTGAGCTTGTTGGTCTTGTTATGCATTGCGCGCGTCCTGTTCCCATTAAAGCGTAGGTTCTTGTCGTACTATCGGCAGAGATGTCGAGATACTTGATGGGTTTTGACTGATCGTCATGCACAAGTCAAGGTCAAACGTACGTTTCAATCACTTGCGTTGTTAGTCATTGGTCGTAGACTCCTAAATCTCATTGTAGCTGTCGTCTCAGGGATAGCGTCTGCTATCCGCCCTTGACCCTTGGGTTACACATAGGTTTTACACTCATTCCAAGACATCATGTTGCGGAGAGAGACCATGAAGGTCAGCGAACTGGCCAGGAGCGCAGGAGTCACCGCCGAGACTGTGCGCCACTATACCCGTGAAGGCTGCTGCAACCGTTGCGCGATCCGGAAAACGGCTATCAGCTTTACGACAATGCTTCGCTCAACCGGCTGCGCTTCATCCAGCGTGCCCGCACCCTGGGGTTTAGCGTGCGGGAGATCGGCGAGATCCTCGATCACGCGGATCACGGTGATTCACCCTGCCCGCTGGTACGGGATCTACTGGCCCAGCGACTGCCGGAAATCCAAGCACGGATCCTCGAGCTTCAAGCGCTGGCGTCACGCATGGAACAAGCGCTAACCGCCTGGCAGGACATGCCGGACGGCACCCCAGACGGGCACAGCCTGTGCCGCTTGATAGAAAGCTTCCCCGAGTCTTCTCCTCTTGCTTCCACTACAGCGTTTCATAAGGAGGACGTATGAGCACCGCTTTGCTGGATCGTTACGTGCCCAGCATCAATTGCCAAGGCTGCGTGAGTAAAATTCGCCGTACCCTGCAAGCCGAGGATGAATCCGCCGAGGTCACGGGTTTCCCGGACGACAAGCGGGTGGAGATCGCAAGCCGCCTTGACGAGGCGCGTATCGACGCGCTGCTCGAGGAAGCGGGCCATCCGTCTCGTGAGCGCGACGCGGCCAGTGTTGAAGAAGAGAGCGAAGAGGACACCACCGTATCTTCCACCGACGTCGAGGCTACTCCCACGGCTAACGCAGCAAAGACCACCGACATCGATCAGCGATTGGCGATCTCCGGCATGACCTGTGCAGGTTGCGTCAATACCGTGCAAAAGGCGCTCAGGGCAACGCCGGGTGTCACCCACGCCCAGGTCAATTTCGGCAACCACACCGCGGAGGTGAGTGGCGACGCCCCTCTCGATCGGCTTATCAAGGCGGTGGAAGACGTGGGCTACGGCGCAAGCCGCATCGAAGATCTGCGCCAAGCTCAGCAGACCAAACAGGAACAGGATGCCCGGGAATACAAGAAGCGCCTGCGGGGCAGCGCCATGGCGCTGGGTCTGGGCGTGCCGCTGATGGTGCTGATGTTCATCTATCATCCTGCCCCCCAAGGTTGGGGCAAGCTGTTCTGGCTGGTGATCGGTGCCCTGAGTCTTGGGGTACTGGTAGGACCCGGACGGCACTTCTTCGTCAATGCCTGGAAGACCTTCACCCAGCATCAGGCCAACATGGATACCCTGATCGCCTTGGGGACTGGCGCCGCCTGGCTCTACTCCATGGTGGTGGTGCTGTTTTCCGACTGGCTGCCGGAGGTGGCTCAAGGCGTCTACTTCGAGGCCTCGGCCATGGTCATCGGTCTGATCCTGCTGGGTCAGGCCATGGAGCTGAAGGCCCGGGGGCGCACCAGCGATGCGCTGAAGCGCCTGCTGGATCTGCAGAGCAAGACCGCTCGAGTGATTCGCGACGGTCAGGAACAAGAGATCCCACTTGATGAAGTGCGCCAAGGCGATCGGCTTCGCGTGCGCCCTGGAGAGCGGCTGCCGGTGGATGGCGAAGTGACGGAAGGTTCGAGCTATATCGACGAATCCATGCTCACCGGGGAACCCGATCCGGTATCCAAGCAGCAAGGCAGCGAGGTCAGCGCCGGCACGGTCAACGGTCGTGGCGGTTTGATGTATCGTGCAACCCGGGTCGGTGACGACACCCGCTTGGGCCAGATCACCGAACAGGTGGCCAAGGCACAGAACTCGCGCCCACCCATCGGCAAGCTGGCGGATCAGGTATCCGCCATCTTCGTGCCCAGCGTGATGATCATCGCCGTGATCACCGCACTGATCTGGTTCAATTTCGGCCCGGCGC
>NZ_JIBT01000008.1 GCF_001039575.1 Halomonas sp. PR-M31 | reverse complement strand
CCCTTGCACATAGATGCCCCGATCGTCCTTGGGGACTCGCCAACCGGCCCATATCCAGCTGAACAAGAACGACGCAACGGTCGCCAGCGCAAAGAAGATCATCAGTGCGGGATCGAAGGTGGCCTCGAGATCGGCGCGGATAATGCTAAGGAAGATCAGCACCGGCAGCGTCGCCTTGAATACCAGCATCGATGCGGTGGTGATGAAGGCGCTGTCGATCCAGCCGATGCGCTTTAGCCCGATGCCGATGAAGACCATGGCAAAGACCGGCAGGGTGATTTCCAGGGTCTGCGCAAAGATAGCAATGAGGTTCATGGACAAAAACCTAACGGGCCAGCCATAGGCCAACAATGACGGCGGCAATCACCGTGGCAAAAAACAGGGCGTTGCGCGGCCTGTGTTGCGAGGGGGGCGGGAGCGTGACACAGCGGCTTCCTTGTCGATAGTAAAAGGCGGAATTTAAACGACTGTATGATTCTAAAGGTCGATGCATTATGGTAAACCGCCAGGGTGATTACGCCTAGCAGGTCCTTATGCTTGTCACAATCACATCATTTACCATAGGGAACACAGGCTTCGATGTCATTGCCGCGACTGCTTTTCGCCCATGCCAATGGTTTTACCGGCGCCAGCTATAAAAGCTTTCTAGCCCCGCTGGATTCCCGCTTCGATCTTCATCCCCTGGATCGTCTCGGTCACGATCCGGCACATCCGGTAAGCGACAACTGGCCAGCCCTGCGCGACGAGTTGGTGGCGCATTTGCGCTCTTTCGATACGCCGGTCATCGGCGTGGGCCACTCCATGGGCGGCGTATTGATGCTGATGGCCGCGGAAATAGTACCGGAATCACTGCGCTGCGTGGTGATGCTCGACTCACCGCTGATGGTGGGACTGGACGCCTTGGCGCTGCGCACCGCCAAGCGTCTGAAGATAGTAGATCGCGTCACACCGGCGGGGCGTAGCAAGGGGCGGCGTCAAGCATGGCCCAACCGGGATGCCATGGGCCACTATCTGCGCCAGCGAGGGTTGTTCAAACCCTTTACCGAGGCGGCGCTGCAGGATTATATCGAGGGTGGCACCCGATTCCGGGACGACGGCAGCGTCGAGCTGCTGTTCGATCCTGCGGTGGAGGTCGAGATATTTCGATCCTTGCCGGATCGCTTGCATGGTATTGCGCGGCGCATCGAGACGCCTTTGGCGTTGATCGCCGGCGATCGTTCCGATCTATTGACCCCTGCCCGCCGACGTCGATTAATGCGCCATGGCATTCATGTCGTCACCACCCCGGGCAGCCACATGTTTCCCATGGAGCATCCTGATGAGGCGCGCACTACCTTGTTGATCACCATCGACTCCCTGCTGGAGAAGCATCGTTCATGATTGCAGCAACTGAAATATCCCTGGCCGAGGGGCGACTGGCCGGCTTGAGCTGGGGTCGTGAAAGCTCACCCATTTGGCTTGCACTACATGGCTGGCTAGACAACGCGGCGAGTTTCTCGCGGCTGGCCCCCTTGCTCGTCGAACATTTGAGCATACGTATCGTTGCCATCGACTTCAGCGGTCATGGCAAATCCCAGCGTCACCCCGCCGGGGCCGACTATGCTATCTGGGATTACATTCAGGATGTGCTGGACGCGTTGAAATCTCTGGGGCTCAAGCGCGCGCCGCTACTCGGTCATTCCATGGGCGCCGGGGTCGCTTGTCTGGTAGCGGCCGCATTGCCGGAACGGGTCGAGCGTCTGGTTCTGATCGATGGACTCGGTACCTTAAGCACCCCCGCGGAAAAGACCGCTGAGCAGTTGCGCAAGGGATTACAAGGCCATCGGCGGCGCAGCTCCCGCGCGCCGCATTATGCAGATGTCGAGAGTGCCATCGCAGCCCGGGTCAATGGCGGCGTGACCGCCATCGATGCACTTACCGCCGAGCCTCTGGTGCGGCGCAATCTCGAGAAGGTTGGAGAAGATGGCTACCGTCTGCGTACCGATGGACGTCTGCTGCGGCCGTCAATGGTGCGCTTTTGCCCGGAGCAGGTGCAGGGGATTCTGAATGCCATCGAGACACCGACCCTATTGATCGAGGGTGATGGCGGTATTCTGGGTGAGCGCGACAGAGCGCAACAGGCTCGCAGCGCGGTCAAGCCGCTGCGTCGCCGGGTACTGGCGGGAGGACATCATTTGCATCTGGAGCCAGACGCGGTCGCAGCGGTCAGCGAAACGATCGTCGCCGAGATTCGTGGCAACGAATGAAAGGGATATCGATGTGAGCAAACGTATCGCCCTGGTGTTGGGCAGCGGTGGGGCAAGAGGGTATGCCCATATTGGCGTGATCGATGAAGTCGTCTCCCGAGGCTATGACATCGTCGCCATTTCGGGCTGTTCCATGGGGGCTCTGGTCGGTGGCGTCTTTGCGGCGGGCCAGATGGACGGCTATCGCGAGTGGGTCAGTGATCTGGCCTATTTTGACGTGCTCAAACTGATCGACGTGACCTGGAGCCCACTGGGGGCGATGCGCGCCAACAAGGTGATGGACAAGCTCGAGGACCTGATCGGCGATGTGCTGCTGGAGGATTTACCTATCCCGCTGACGACCGTGGCCACGGATCTCAATCGTCAGCGGGAAGTGTGGTTTCAAAGTGGTCCACTCTTGCAGGCGATTCGTGCCTCGATCGCCGTACCCGGTATCATCACGCCGGTAAGCCTCGACGGGCAGATACTGGTAGACGGCGGATTGATGAATCCACTGCCGATCATTCCCACGGTATCGGCGCGTACGGATCTGGTACTGGCGGTCAACGCCACGGCCCAGTCCCATCAGCCGGTGTCTCTCGAAGAGCTGTTGCCAGAGGACGAGGCGGCGCGAGAGCAAGCTCGAGAAGCGGAACTCGAGGCTCAGGGCAAGGGCTTTTCCAAATGGGTGCGTGAGCGCGCTCAGCGCATGTTCAACGGTCCACAGGAAGAGGATGAAGACAGCGCCGAAGTGGAAGAAAAGAAAGATCCAACCAACAAGCACAAGCGTGCCGCGCAACGCGCCTGGAGCAAGCTCGATATCATGCTTGCCTCCTTCGAGATCACTCAAGGGGCGCTGGCCAAGTACAAGATCGCCGGCTATCCGCCGGATATCCTGATCGAGATTCCCAAAACGGTGTGTGGGGCCTATGAGTTTCATCGGGCTGATGCCCTGATCCGGCTCGGGCGCCATCTGGCGGTGCAGGCCTTGGATCGCTACGAAGGGCGAGATGCGGTGCTAGGTGAGGGCGGTCAGGAGATGGTAAGCGAGCCCGCCACAGGAAAACCTGTCAACTAGGCTTCGCCCCGGCGACGCAGCAGCACATACACCGCGCCGGTACCGCCATCAAGCTCTCGAGAGGAACAAAAGGCCAAGACGGTGGGCCACTCTCTCAGCCAGGCATTGACGTGACTCTTGATGACCGGATAGTCGTCAAGCAAATTGCCCGCACTGCTACGCGCCTTACCATGTACCACCAGCACGCAGCGCATGCGCCTGCTGCGCGCCTCATCAAGAAAGCTTTCCAGCTCCTGTCGCGCCTCGTCCAGCGTGTAGCCGTGCAGATCGAGTCCTGCTTCCCAGGGAATTTGCCCTCGTTTCAAGGCGCTTTGAGTCCGATACGGCAAGTCCGGTATCGCAAAATTCAGATGAGTACTGGGGCGTACCGGCTCGACCCGACCATCACTGGTACGGCTGCTCAGCGCAGCGGTCACCGCAGCGGTGGCGGCATTTTTACGTTCATCGAGCGCTGCCTTGTCCTGCCGGCGCCTGCCAGGATCGGCGCGATCGGAGCTGAGCCTGCGCACGCCGGCATCTTCCAGCGCCTGACGAAACAGGGTGATCTCGTTGTCGTCGGGGGTATCGCGGCGGTGTCGGCTCATTGTTGGGCCTTTGCTGATATTCGGTAAGGTGTACAGCGTTTCAGTATAGCGACTTGACTCTGACTGTGAACCGCTGTGCTCGACGGGTACAATCCTTCCGTACCTTATTCGACCACTTTGATGACAGGATGCTGCGTGAACCCTCGTTCAACCGCCGTCTCGACGCTAACGCTGAATGACGAACAGCTTGCTGCCGAGCTCTTCACCCTGCGAGATTTTCTGCGCTGGACGACCAGCGAGTTCCATATAAGCCGCATTCATTTCGGCCATGGCACTGCCAGCGCCTGGGACGAGGCGGTCGCGCTGGTGCTGGGCGGTTTGCATCTTCCTTGGGATGTGGATCCGGCGGTACTAGACGCACGCTTGCTGGCACCCGAACGTAAACGACTCGTTGAACTGGTGCGCCAGCGTATCGAGACGCGCCGCCCCTTGGCCTATCTGCTGGGCGAGGCGTTTTTTGCAGGTTATCCTTTCCTAGTCGATGAGCGGGTATTGATTCCACGCTCACCGATCGCCGAGCTGATCGAGCATGGCTTCGCGGCCTGGTTCCCCGATAACCCCCCCGACCGGGTGCTGGACGTGGGCGCTGGTTCGGGCTGTATCGGCATTGCCACGGCGCTACACCTGCCCACCGCGGAAGTGGACCTTGTCGATATCAGCGCCGAAGCCCTGGAAGTGGCCAAGGCCAATATCACCCTGTACGACCTGGGATTGCGGGTGCGGGCGGTGCTCTCCGATCTGTTCGAGGGTGTCAAAGGCCAGCGTTACGATCTGATCGTCGCCAATCCGCCCTATGTCAATGCCCAGGATCTAGCCACCATGCCTGCCGAATTTCGTCATGAGCCTGCGCTTGCGCTGGGTTCGGGCAAGGATGGCCTGGACGTCGTGCGGCGTCTGTTGCGAGAAGCGCGGGGTTATCTGGAAGACGATGGTGTGCTGATCGTCGAAGTCGGCAATTCGGATCGAGCGCTCGAAAGCGCGTTTCCCAACGTGCCTTTTCTGTGGCTCGAGTTCGAGCGTGGCGGGCATGGGGTGTTTGCTTTGACCGCAGGCGAACTCGATGAGTACGTCCAATATTTTATTTGAGCCCTGTTTTGTAAACATCCTCTGAGGAACGCAGCATGTCCGGCAATACCTTCGGTAAGCTATTTACCGTCACTACCTGCGGCGAAAGCCACGGCCCAGCGCTCGCTGCCATCGTCGATGGTTGTCCGCCCGGATTGCCGCTGACCGAAGACGACTTGCAGCGGGATCTGGATCGCCGTCGTCCAGGGACCTCGCGGCACACCACCCAGCGTCGGGAGCCGGATCAGGTTCGCATTTTATCCGGTGTGTTTGAAGGTGTGACCACCGGCACCCCGATCGGTCTCACCATCGAGAATACGGATCAGCGCTCCAAGGATTACTCGAACATCAAAGACCAGTTCCGACCGGCTCATGCAGATTATACCTACCACCATAAGTATGGGGTTCGTGATTATCGTGGCGGTGGGCGCTCCAGTGCTCGTGAAACCGCTATGCGGGTCGCCGCCGGCGCCATTGCCAAGAAGTATCTGGCCAGCCGAGGCATTAGCGTGCGGGGCTACATGAGTCAGCTCGGTCCTATACCCATTGAGTTCAAATCCTGGGAAGGGGTCAATGACAACGCCTTTTTCTGCCCTGATCCGGACAAGGTGGCAGAACTCGAAGCCTTCATGGATCAACTGCGGCGAGATCAGGATTCCGTGGCGCCCGCATCACCGTGATCGCCGAGGGCGTACCGGCTGGACTCGGCGAGCCGGTCTTCGATCGACTTGACGCAGAGCTCGCCCATGGGCTGATGAGCATCAATGCGGTCAAGGGCGTGGAGATCGGTGACGGCTTCGCAACGGTATCCCAGCGAGGCAGCGAACATCGTGACGAGATGACCCCGGAAGGCTTTCTTTCCAATCACGCAGGCGGCGTGCTGGGGGGCATTAGCTCGGGGCAACCACTCATTGCGCATCTGGCCCTCAAGCCCACCTCGAGCATCACTCAGCCGGGTCGAGCCATCGACGTGCGAGGTAATGCCATCGAGGTTATCACCAAGGGACGCCACGATCCCTGTGTTGGCATCCGTGCAACGCCCATTGCGGAGGCCATGATGGCGCTTACCCTGATGGATCACCTACTGCGTCAGCGCGCTCAGAATCCAAAAATAAGCGTCGATACCCCTCATTTGCGTTGAGCGTTTCCTCTCTCAAATACGCCGGCGTGCTCTTGCCGGTATTACTGCTACACTTACGAAAATGTTCAGCAATCGGGTCGTTACATGAAAATCAACGTTGAATTCGATCTCACCCCTGAAGAGTTCAGGGAGTCCCTGGGGCTTCCGAACCTCGAGGCGTTCCAACGCAACATGATGGATCGCATTCAGCAGCAGATGGAAGCGGGTGTCGCAGGCTATGACCCATGGAGCCTGATGAAGCCTTTCATGCAGTCAGGAAGCCAAAGCTTGAATCAAGGGCTGAACCAGGGATTGAGCCAGGGTATGGCCAATTTCGGAAATTATCAGCAGATGATGATGGACATGTTCCGCCAGGCGGGAAGCAATGCCATGGCTTCTTCATCTAGCAAAAAAGAAGACAGCCAGAAAGAAGACAGCAAAAAAAGGATGATAACGACAAGGAGGGTGAAACATCGTCGACTCGTTCTGGTTCCGCCAATTCGTCGCGCAGTGCCTCTAGCAGGTCTTCTGGTAGCAGTCGGACACGCAAGACCCAGAGTTGACACGTTGCACCCATCGAGTAATGCACCATGGAAAGATTTGTCGGTTTATATGAGCGAGAGCCTGTTGCAACTTGAGGTGATGTCGTCTACGCTTTGTGCAGTGCAGCAAAGAGCGCACCATAAGGTGATGCAATTTCTATTAGGAGGGATTCGATATGGCACGTAACGATCAAAAAAATGGTCAGCAAAATGATCAGCAAGAGCAAATGTACAACGCCTTGACCGAGCAGACTCGCGGCTTCTTCGAGCCCATGCGCAAGCTCAGTGGTGTCATGCTTGAGAACATGGAAAAGATGACCCAGTTCCAGCTGGATTCCATGAAGCGTTACAGCCAAATGGGCACTGAGCGCATGCGTGCTGCCTCCGAGATCAAGGATGCAGACGATATGCGTGATTTCAGCAGCCGCCAGAAAGAAATGATGAATGAGCTTTCCCAGCAAATGATGGAAGACGCTCGCACCATGGCGGAGCTGAGCTCTGAGTTTCGTGAAGAGCTGCAAAATGCCTTTTCTTCAGCCAGCGAACAGGCCATGAATCGCACCAATCAGGCGATGCGTGATACTCAGGACGCTGCCAAGTCTACCGCCAATTCGGCAAAGGGTGCTGCAGACTCATCGAAGTCCACAAGCTCGCGCAATACCAAGAATAGCTGATCAAGTTGGGCCGGCGCTGCCGGCCTTTTGTCATAGTAGCTTGAACATGTAGCGCAAACTTCATAGCGATGGAGTTTGCGTTTGAGCTAGTAAAATCCTGTTCAACGAAGGCGCATTAGGCGCGTGGGGGGTGTATGGAGTCTAATTCCCAATCCGAGCTAGGCCCGTTCATGGACGAGCATTGGGCTGAAAGGCTAGGCGCTATCAGCCAAGAATATCAATCGTTGACTCAGGCATTGCTGACACGAATGATGCCCAGCGAAGCCAGCGGCTTGATGCTTGAAGATATGAAGGAGAGTCTGAGCCGAGGTGCTCAGGCGTTGGCAAGCAACCCCCAGCTGCTTTATAGCGCACAGATGCGTCTGATGCAGGATCAGATGCGTCTTTGGCAGCAGACGGTGCAGTCTTTCTACACCGGTGGTAAAGCCGGCGAAGCGATTATCGAGCCTGAGCGCTCGGATCGGCGTTTCAAAGATGATGCCTGGCACACCGAGCCTTTCTATCATTACATCATGCAGCAATATCTTCTTTCGTCTCGCATGATGGATGAGCTGGTCGAGGGCATCGATACCCTCACCGACAAGCAGAAGTTGAGCCTGAAATTCTATGTGCGCCAGTACATCAGCGCCATGGCACCGAGCAATTTCATTGCGACCAATCCAGAAGTCATGCGCATTACCCTGGAAACCAAAGGTCAGAATCTGATCGATGGCATGAAACGTCTGCAGGAAGATCTTGATAACTCCGCTGAAGGTCTGAACGTGACCATGACCGATCGAAACGCCTTCGAGATCGGTAAGAACGTCGCCGCGACCCCGGGAGAAGTCGTCTATGAAAATGAATTGATTCAGCTGATCCAGTATTACCCCACTACTGAAAAGACCTTCAAGACGCCACTGCTGGTCACGCCCCCCTGGATAAACAAGTACTACATCCTCGATTTGCGCCAAGACAATTCGATGGTGAAGTGGTTAACCGATCAAGGGCATACCGTTTTTCTGATCTCCTGGCGTAATCCTGGCGTCGAGCAGCGCGATATCACCTGGGCGGACTACATGCAGATGGGACTGATTTCTGCCATGGACGCCATTGAAAAGGCCTGCGGCGAAAAATCCGTCAACATGCTCAGCTATTGCATCGGCGGTACCCTCACAGGCTCAGCGCTGGCGTATCTGGCTCGCACAGGACAGGCCGACAGGGTGCGCTCGGTCAGCTACATGGCGACCCTGCACGATTTTCGTGATCCCGGTGATATTGGCGTCTTTTTCACCGGTAAGGCGCTGGAAGGCATCGAGCGTCAGCTTGAGGCTGACGGTTATCTAGATGGCCGCATCATGTCGTTCTCCTTCAATCTATTGAAAGAGAGGGATTTGTTCTGGTCGTTCTACATCAACAACTATCTCAAGGGTGAGGCGCCAACGGTCTTCGATCTGCTGTACTGGAACACCGACGGCATCAATCTGCCCGCAGGCACCCACGGCTGGTATCTGCGCAACATGTACGTGGAAAATCGTCTAGCCCAGCCTGATGGCATTGAGCTTGACGGGGTCAAGATCGATCTAGGCGAGATTACCACACCCAGTTATTTCATCTCGGCGAAAGAAGACCATATCGCCAAGTGGAACTCGACTTACTACGGTGTTCATTTGCCCAAGGGGCCAGTGACCTTCGTGCTAGGCGGATCGGGCCATATTGCTGGTATCGTCAATCCCCCGGCCAAGAACAAATATGGCTACTGGGTCAATGACGAGCTACCTGAAAGTCCTGAGGAGTGGTTTGAGGGTGCAACTTTCAACGAAGGCTCCTGGTGGCCGCACTGGCAGAAATGGATTACCGACAACGGCTACGCGGACCCCAGCAAGAAAGTAACGGCTCGCAAACCCGGCGACGGTAAATTGGATGTTATCGAACCTGCACCGGGCCGCTACGTGCGTCAGTCCATCGATGAGGTGACTGGCCAGCAGATAGAAGGCGAAAAAGTGCAAGTTCAAGCCAGTGCCATGGCCAAGGCAGCTGACTAAGCCCCTTACTGTTTTTGAGTTACTCGTTTCTGTGTTCGTGCAACGCCCCAAGACGATCGTCTCGGGGCGTTGCTGCGTTATCGAGCAGTGAGATCATTGAGCGGGCGGCATTGGACAAGGTTCTACTCTTGTGAGTCAAATAGCCCAGGGGTCGCTCGATAGGGCGGTGCGCGACAGGCAAAATATGAACATTCGCGTCGATCAATGTCTCCGGCAGCACGCTCCAGCCTAGTCCTATATCGACCATCATCTTCAATGTTTCTAGATAATTGGTGGAAAGCCCAACGCTCACATCGAGTCCTTCCCGGGCAAAAGTGTCGAGGACTATGTCGCGAGTAAAAGTCAGATGGCCGGGCAGTACCGCATCGTGCTGGGACAAGGCGGACAGGGATAATTGATCCTGCCGGGCTAGGGGATGCTCCTTGCCGCACACGAAACGCAGCCGATCGACCCATATCGGCACCACGTGCAAGCGTCGATCGGGTATTGGCGCAAGGGTAACGACCGCAATCTCCAGCTCGCCGGTGAGTACCCCCTGATAGGCCTGCTCTGAATCGAGAAAGCGCAGATCCATGCGCACTTCCGGATGGGCCTGGGTATAAGCCTTGAGTATCGGCGGCAAGCGATGCAGGCCGATATGATGGCTTGTGGCCATGGTCAGACTCCCTCGAACATCCCCGGCCAGATTGGCCAGTGCCTGACGGCTGTCCTCTACCATGACCAGTATTTCCCGAGCGCGCGGTAGCAGTACCTGGCCGGCTTCCGTCAAGCTGATCCGACGACCGATACGATCAAAAAGGCGCTCACCGATTTGATCTTCCAGCGTGGCAATGCGTTTGCTTACTGCCGGCTGGGTCAGGTAAAGCTGCTCCCCGGCTAGAGAAAAGGAGCCGTTTTCGGCGACGGCGAGAAAGGCTTGCAGGCTTTGAGTATCCATTCACAGTCGTCCAATGTTTGGATCGCGCTTTTTGCTTCGGCGCTTATTCCGTTCGGGAATGCAAAGAATGAATAACATGAATTGATTTTATGTTCGAGTCGCGTGAGACTATTTGAAAAGAACAGTATTTTTCACGCAAATGCCGTGACAATCGATTAAACAGCACTCGATTAGACAAACACAGGGCCGATGACCCGGGAGAACGACATGGCAGGCCAGACACTTTACGACAAATTATGGTCCCAGCATCTTGTAAAACAGCGGGACGACGGCAGCGCGCTGATCTACATCGATCGTCATCTATTGCACGAAGTGACTTCACCCCAGGCCTTTGAAGGCTTGCGTCTGGCCGGACGAAAGCCCTGGCGTCTTGATGCCAATCTGGCAACACCGGATCACAACGTGCCGACCACCCTCGTTGAACGTGCCGCCGGCAATGCGGGTATCGTCGATCCGGTATCGCTCATTCAGGTGCAGACTCTGGACGACAACTGCGAGGCCTTCGGCATCGAGGAGTTTCGTATCAACGATGAGCGCCAGGGCATCGTGCATGTGGTCGGCCCGGAGCAGGGCGCAACGCTGCCCGGCATGACGGTGGTCTGCGGCGATTCCCATACCGCCACCCACGGTGCTTTTGCTGCCCTGGCCCACGGCATCGGTACCTCCGAGGTCGAGCACGTCTTGGCAACCCAATGCCTGTTGGCCCAGAAGATGAAGAACATGCGAGTGCGGGTGGAGGGTCAGCTGGGCGCCGGCGTGACCGCCAAAGACATTGTGTTGGCGATCATCGGGCGCATCGGGACCGCCGGCGGCACCGGCTGTGCCATCGAGTTCGCCGGCAGCGCGATTCGCGATCTGTCCATGGAAGGCCGCATGACCATCTGCAACATGGCCATCGAGGCGGGTGCCCGGGTAGGGCTGGTGGGCGTCGATGACACCACCATCGACTATCTGCGCGAGCGCCCCTATGCGCCCACCGCCGAGCAGTGGGACGCGGCCGTAGCGGCCTGGCGTGAGCTGGTATCTGATGAGGATGCGGTGTTCGACAAGGAGATTTTGCTGGACGCAGCAGAAATCGCACCCCAGGTGAGCTGGGGCACCAGTCCCGAGATGGTGGCGCCGATCGAAGGAGAGGTGCCGGACCCAGATGCCATCGCCGATGACACCGTCAAGCGTGGCGTGGTTCGCGCCTTGGAATACATGGGGCTCGCACCGCGTCAGAAGATCACCGATATTCGCCTCGACAAGGTGTTCATCGGCTCCTGCACCAATTCCCGCATCGAGGATCTGCGCGAGGCGGCCAAGGTGGCCAAGGGCAAGAAGGTCGCGGACTCCATTGCGCTGGCGATGGTGGTGCCGGGCTCTGGCCTGGTCAAACGCCAGGCGGAGGCGGAAGGGCTCGACAAGATATTCCTGGAAGCCGGCTTCGAATGGCGCGAGCCGGGTTGCTCCATGTGCTTGGCCATGAACGCAGACAAGCTCGGCGCCGGGGAGCACTGCGCCTCCACCTCGAATCGTAACTTCGAAGGGCGCCAGGGCTATGGCGGGCGTACCCATCTGGTGAGTCCGGCCATGGCCGCGGCTGCCGCCATTGCGGGCCACTTTGTTGATGTTCGCAACCTCACCCAGCAACCTCAGGAGGCCTGAGCCATGCAAGCCCTCAAACAGCATCAGGGTGTGGTGGCGCCTCTCGATCGCGCCAATGTGGACACCGACCTGATCATTCCCAAGCAATTCTTGAAGTCGATCAAGCGCACCGGCTTTGGCCCTAATTTGTTCGATGAGCTGCGCTATCTGGACGAAGGCTATCCGGGACAGGACGCATCAAACCGCCCGGTGAACCCGGAGTTCATGCTCAACCAGCAACGCTATCGGAATGCCAGTATTTTGCTTACCCGACGCAACTTCGGTTGTGGCAGCTCCCGGGAGCATGCGCCCTGGGCACTGGAAGACTTTGGCTTTCGCGTGGTCATCGCGCCGAGTTTTGCCGACATTTTCTACAACAATGCCTTCAAGAACGGCATCCTGCTGGTGCCCCTGGGCGAAAAGATTGTTGATCAGCTGTTTCAGGAAGTCGAGTCCAGCGATGACTATCGTCTCGCGGTGGATCTCAAGGCCCAAACTGTCACCACCCCGAGCGGCGAGGTGTTCAGTTTCGAGGTGGATGGGTTTCGTAAGCACTGCCTGTTAAATGGCCTAGACGATATTGGTCTGACCCTGGAGCATGAAGGAGCAATTCACGATTTTGAGCAGCGCCATCGTGTAGCCCAGCCTTGGCTGTTTCGCGGTTGAAACCTGCTGCACCCGTTTATTTGGCATCAAATTACAGCGTTATAGAGAGATACCATGAGTCGCAAGATTCTCATTCTAGCCGGAGATGGCATCGGTCCGGAAATCACCGCTGAGGCGGTCAAGATATTGAAAGCCTGTCAGCAGGAAGGTCTTGATATCGAGCTGGAAGACGCCTTGGTGGGCGGTGCAGGCTTTGATGCCGAGGGCGATCCACTACCCAAAACGACGCTTGAAAAAGCCCAGGCGGCGGACGCTATTTTGCTCGGCGCCGTGGGCGGTCCCAAGTGGGACAGCCTCGAGGATATTCAAAAGCGTCCGGAGAAGGGGCTGCTGGGACTGCGCAAGCACCTTGGCCTATTCGCCAACCTGCGTCCGGCGCTGCTGTATCCGCAGCTAGCGGAAGCTTCGAGCTTGAAGCCAGAGGTAGTGGCAGGGCTCGATATCATGATTCTGCGGGAGCTCACCGGGGGTATCTATTTTGGTCAGCCTCGGGGTATCGAGGAGCGGGACGGCCAGCGGGTGGGCTTCAATACCTACGTCTATTCCGAGAGTGAGATCGAGCGCATCGGGCGTGCTGCCTTCGAGATGGCGCGCAAACGCGATCGCAAGCTGTGCAGCGTGGACAAGGCTAACGTGCTCGAAGTCACCATGCTGTGGCGGGAAGTCATGAACAGGCTGGCGCCGGAGTACCCAGACGTGGAACTCAGCCACATGTACGTCGATAACGCAGCCATGCAGCTGGTACGGGCGCCCAAGCAGTTCGATGTCATGGTCACTGGCAACATGTTCGGCGACATTCTCTCGGATGCGGCGGCCATGCTCACCGGGTCCATCGGCATGCTGCCATCTGCTTCTCTCAACGAACACAACCAGGGTATGTACGAGCCCTGCCACGGCAGCGCGCCGGATATTGCAGGTCAAGGCGTGGCCAATCCGCTTGCGACCATCCTGTCCGTAGCCATGATGCTGCGCTACTCCCTGGACGAGCCGGCGCTGGCCGAGCGCATCGAAAAAGCGGTGGGGCGCGTACTGGACGACAACCTGCGTACCGCGGATATCGCGTACCCGGGTACTCGGAAGGTATCCACCGCCGAAATGGGCGACGCCGTACTCGCCGCCTTTAATCACGCTTAAGCCGCTCTTAAGACATCAGGAGAATTATCATGTTGAAAGTCGGATTCGTTGGTTGGCGGGGCATGGTCGGCTCCGTGCTCATGCACCGCATGCGCGACGACAATGACTTCGCCGGTATCGAGCCGGTCTTCTTTACCACCTCCCAGGTGGGGCAGGCCGGGCCGGATATCGGCGTGGACGTGCCGCCCCTCAAGGACGCTTTTGATCAAGAGGCGCTCAAGGCGCTCGACGTGATCGTGACCTGCCAGGGCGGGGACTATACCGGCGAGGTCTATAAGCCGCTACGCGAGTCCGGCTGGAAGGGCTACTGGCTGGACGCGGCGAGCACATTACGCATGAGCGACGAGGCCACCATCGTGCTGGACCCGGTCAATCGTCATGTGATCGATGCCCAGCTAGCCAAGGGCACCAAGACCTTTGCCGGCGGCAACTGCACTGTCAGCCTGATGTTGATGGGGCTTGGTGGTCTGTTCGAGGCGGATCTCATCGAATGGATGACCTCCATGACCTATCAGGCCGCTTCCGGCTCCGGCGCCAAGCACATGCGCGAATTGCTCAATCAGATGGGCTCGCTGCGGGACGCAGTACAGGGGGAGCTTGAGGATCCTGCCAGCGCAATCCTCGACATCGATCGCAAGGTGTCCGAGTCGATGCGCGGCGGCGACTTCCCCGTGGAAAACTTCGGCGCACCCCTGGCCGGTGGTCTGCTGCCTTGGATCGACAAGGCCATGGACAACGGCCAGAGCAAGGAAGAGTGGAAGGGCGGGGTCGAGACCAACAAGATCCTCGGTCACGAAGCCAATCCGATTCCCATCGACGGCCTGTGCGTACGCATCGGGGCCATGCGCTCCCACAGCCAGGCCTTTACTATCAAGTTGAAGAAAGATGTGCCGATAGATGAGATAGAGGATCGTCTGGCTAGGCACAACGACTGGGTCAAAGTCATCCCCAACGAAAAGGATGCAACGCTCAAAGGTCTGACGCCTGCTGCCGTCACCGGCACCATGAGCGTTCCGGTAGGGCGCCTGCGCAAGCTGGCCATGGGAGGTGAATATTTGACCGCCTTCAGCGTGGGTGACCAATTGCTCTGGGGTGCTGCGGAACCGCTCAAGCGTATGCTTGGAATCCTGCGCGAGCAGTAACCACGCAGGCCGGTTTCCAGTATTCACGACGCCTCCTCCGGGAGGCGTCGTTGCGTTAAAGAGCAGTGAATGTGCTGACGGCAAGGACGATATAAGTATTCAAACAACATCATACCGTTATCTGCCATGAACCCATCGACAGCAGATCGGGACAGTAAAATGCGCTAGGGGATAACCATGAAACGTACACTTCCACTGATCGTCGCGACTACTCTTGCGGTTGCCAGTCCCGGACTGCAAGCATTGGATCTAGACGAGATGCAGGTTCAGTCCCGTCTCGATGAGCCCTTACGTGCGCGTATCCCGCTGATCGATTTGCAGGGAATCGACTCAAGTCGGCTTCGCGTGCATCTGGCGAACAAAGCAGAATTTCAGGAGGCGGGGCTACCTCGGGCCGACCTAATCGATGATCTGCATCTAGCGATAAACCGCGAGGGTGGCGATCCCGTGCTATTGCTGAGTACCGATCAAGCCGTCAGCGAACCCTATCTTGAACTGCTACTGACCCTGGAATGGCCGGGTGGCGAGCAGCGTCGCCAGATCAACGTGTTGCTCGATCCGCCAGCGTACAGGCTCCCGCCATCGCTGCTTACCGCGGCGCAAACCTCGAAATCCGCAGAAAGAAACACTCAGCGCGAATCCGTTGCGGATCAACCGCTTCTGCCCACCAGCAAGCCGGCAGTGTCGGTAGACGCAGCCAGAAAGACCGCCGGTGCCTTGCCACACCAGCTCGTTGTAGAACGGGGTAATACGCTGTGGAGTCTTGCGGATGGCATTCGTCGTCAATTCGAGGTCAGCACTGAACAGGCGATGCTAGCCTTGTTCCGCAGCAACCCAAGAGCCTTTGAAGCAGACAATATCAATACCCTACAGGCCGGCACGGTGCTTGCCATTCCTTCACGCGCTGCGATGACTTCGATCGATTCGCGTCAGGCTCGCCAACAGGTACTTGAACAGAACCGGGCCTGGAGTTCCGCACAGCCAGATACAGTGGCAAGCTCTTCTTTTGATGAGACAGCCTCCGTCAGTTCGGCCGAGACGGTCATGGTTGATGCCGAGGCGGCGATTGCTTTATATGGCGGCATCGAGAAAGCTGAAGCTGCGAAAGCGGCAGCCGTTACTGAAACTCTTGACATCTTGCCGGAAAGCAGCGTCTCTTCCGCAGTGCTTCCTCAGCCTGGCATTTCCAATACGGTGCAAAGTGCTACGAATGCATCTGAATTGCAGGCCAACCTGGTAAGCGCAGAGGAACTAGAGAGCGTCACCGCTCGCCAGGATGAGCGCCTGAGCGCGCTGGAATCGAATTTGAAAATGACCAACGACACCCTGGCCCAGGTCCGTGAACAAAGCGATCAGCTGGGTGGCATGATGGCCAGTCTGCGTAAGAGTGTGGAAGGCCTGCACGACCGGCTCGTTGCCTCCTTGCAGCCGGAGCCATTGGAAAGCAGCGGCATTGGCCTGTCGGGTCTGGTTCAGCAAATGAAGGGCAACATGATTACCGTCGGTGGCGTTGCTGCCATTGCATTGCTACTGCCCTTGGCCTTGCTGCGTCGTCGCCAGCGTTCCCGTGTCGAGAAGCACGAGGAAGTCGAACAGGTGCAGCCGCCCTCGGTCGCGCAAGAGAGCGACTTATCCTGGATGCAAGACGAGATGCAGGACGAGATGACAGCCCGGGCGGTACCCATGAGTGTTGCCGATGAGTTTCAGGATTCACCGGCCCAGGCACAGACCCTCAACGATGCGGATGTGTTTATTGCCTATGGCCGTCATGCTGCTGCCCGTGAACTGCTGGAGCAGGAGCTTGAGAATGCCCCCGAGCGTCATGATCTCAGGCTCAAGCTGCTGTCGGTATATATCGCTCTCGATGAGCGTGAAGCCGCTGAGCGCGAGGCGGATTTCCTGCAAAATCACGCTCAGCCAGCCTATCATCAGGAAGTTCAGCGGTTGTTGGCAAGCCTTGATGCACAGTACGAAGATGCGGTTTTCGAACAGGCGACACAAGAAACACCGTCTTTTGAAATGGAATCGTCCTTCGAAACGGACGACAGCGATATTCTGGAACCGGTTTCTGAGCCGCCCGTAATGAAGAATGAGGAAAAAGCGACGCAATACCCGTTCGATGAGCATGTTATCGACTATCAGCCGCCAAACCTTCAAGTAGCGGATACGCAGCGTCCCGGTGAGCGCTCCTCGGAGATCGTTTACCCCAGCAATCTGGAATTGGCTAAGCGCGACAGGCAGGGTGCATCGCCGCTCGATCAGCAGTCCGATAGCGACGAAAACTGGGACATTCAGGAAATAACCTTCGAGCCAGGACGCAAGAGCGATCAGTATCCAGCCCCGGACGCCTTTCGCCATTGACGCGTTCTGACGCGAGATAAACGCTGTCTTGATAGAAACGACGCCCCTCACCGAGGGGCGTCGTTTTTGTCATGTCATAAAACGGAAAAAAGACATCGAACCGGCTTGCGTATAAAATAGGCGTTTCTTTTCAGCATGAATATTGAGCATCGATGGCCCTATTCGAGTACCTGGACGATACCCGCCCCTTGACGGGGCGTTTGGCCCTTGGGGTGGAGTACGACGGCAGCCACTACTGCGGTTGGCAGCGTCTCAAGCAGGCGCCGTCGGTACAGGCGGCGCTGGAAGATGCGCTGAGCAAGGTAGCTGCAGCGCCGGTCAAGGTGTTGTGCAGTGGTCGCACCGACAGCGGCGTGCATGCAACTCGCCAGATCGTACATTTCGACGCTCCAGTGCCGCGTAGTCAAAAAGCCTGGGTCTACGGCGCCAATGTCAATCTACCCCGGGATGTCGCCGTGCGCTGGGCCGTGCCCGTTGCAAGCGATTTCCATGCGCGCTTTCTGGCGCTGGCGCGACGTTATCGCTATGTGATTCTCAACCAGCCCAGTCGTCCGGTACTGGAACGCGCCAATGCTACCTGGTGTCGTGAGCCTCTGGACGCCGCGCTCATGCATCAAGCCGCGCAAGCCTTGGTGGGAGAACACGATTTTTCGAGTTTTCGCGCCGCAGGCTGTCAATCCAAATCTTCCTGGCGCCATCTGCACTTCATCGAAGTCAATCGCTATGGGCCGCTGGTGGTGATCGACGTTCAGGCAAACGCATTTTTACATCACATGATTCGCAATATTGCCGGCGCTCTGGTGGCGGTAGGCAGGGGAGAACAGGATGTGGATTACCTGGCCTATCTGCTGACGCTGCGGGATAGGGCCAAGGCCAACGTCACGGCTCCGGGTTGTGGCCTGCATTTCGTCGACTCGGTCTATGCCGAGCGCTTTGCATTGCCTCAAGAGCCGCTGGGGCCGAACCTGTTGGCATTTCTGGGGGAGTGGACCGGGGAGCGGGCAATACCCGATAGCCCTAGGGTACGTCATCGTAGTCGACTGCCCGAAGCTGAAATTCCGCCCATTGAAGGTACAGGAACATGAGCCGGTTCACGACAGGCCGTACCCGAGTCAAGATCTGCGGCTTGACCCAGGAACAAGACGTCGATGCGGCTGTAGCGGCGGGTGCGGATGCGCTGGGTTTTGTGCTGTGGCCGGGCAGCAAGCGGGCAATCGATGTGCAGCGCTTGGCGCAACTTGCCTCACGGGTGCCCGCGTTTGTCACCCGGGTAGGACTATTTGTCGATCAGCCGATGGACTTCATTCGTCGCTGCGAACCCTATCTGGATCTAGTGCAGTATCATGGCAATGAATCCCCGGATTTCTGTGGCCAAACGATGCGTCCCTGGATCAAGGCACTGCGCATGCGTGAAGGACTCGATGTAGAGGCAGCGGCAAAAGCCTATGATAAGGCGCGCGGGCTGTTGCTCGATGCCTATAGACCCGGCGTGCCCGGGGGTACCGGAGACACCTTCGATTGGTCGCGAATCCCCGCAAGTCTGGAAAAACCTGTTATTCTCGCGGGTGGTCTCACCGCGACCAATGTCGATGAGGCCATTCGTGCAGTCCGCCCCTATGCGGTGGATGTTTCAGGAGGCGTCGAGCGCTCTCCCGGCATAAAGGATCTTGCACGTATCCATGCATTTTTTGATCAAGTATCTCTCGCTCAACACTCTTGAGCCCAAGCGGCTCTAAAAAGCGACCCTAAGAGGTGTCTTTCGTGTCCAAGTTCAGTGACCTGACCCGTCTGCCCGATGCCCGCGGCCACTTTGGTCCCTATGGTGGCCGGTTCGTTTCGGAGACCCTGAGCTTCGCACTGGAGGATCTGGAGAAGACCTACATGAGTCTTCGCAATGATCCGGACTTCCAGGCGGAATTCGATCGTGATCTGGCGCATTATGTTGGCCGTCCATCGCCGCTTTATCACGCCGAACGATGGTCGCGCCAGCTTGGCGGTGCACAGATCTGGCTCAAGCGCGAGGATCTCAACCATACCGGCGCCCACAAGGTGAACAACACCATTGGCCAGGCGCTTCTGGCCAAGAGAAGCGGTAAGCCGCGGGTCATTGCCGAAACCGGCGCTGGTCAGCACGGTGTAGCCACCGCCACGGTGGCGGCGCGGCTGGGGCTCAAGTGCGAGGTCTACATGGGGGCCGAGGACATCAAGCGCCAGAAGCTCAACGTCTATCGCATGCGTCTGCTGGGTGCCAATGTGATTTCCGTGGAGTCCGGTACCCGCACTTTGAAGGACGCCATGAACGAAGCGCTGCGGGACTGGGTCACCAACGTCGACGACACCTTCTATATCATCGGCACCGTGGCGGGGCCGCATCCCTATCCATTGCTGGTGCGGGATTTCAACGCGGTGGTAGGTCGCGAAGCCCGGGAGCAGTCGCTCAAGCAGATTGGCCGCCTGCCGGATACCCTGATTGCCTGCGTCGGAGGCGGCTCTAATGCGCTGGGGCTGTTCTATCCCTTCGTCGAGGATGAGGACGTGCACATGATCGGGGTCGAGGCAGGCGGTGACGGTATCGAAACCGGCCGCCATGCCGCTCCGCTGAGCGCCAATGCACCCCAGGGCGTGCTCCACGGCAATCGAACCTATCTGATGTCCGATGAAGGCGGTCAGGTATCCAGCACCCACTCGATTTCCGCAGGTCTCGATTATCCCGGGGTAGGACCGGAGCACGCTTTGTGGAAGGATGTCGGTCGCGTCGAGTATGTGGCAGCCAACGACAAAGAGGTGCTTGAAGCCTTCCGTGAACTTACCCATGTCGAGGGCATCATGCCGGCCCTGGAGCCAGCCCATGCCCTGGCCCATGCCAAGGTTCTCGCGCCCACCATGCGCCCCGACCAGCACATTATCGTCAATCTTTCCGGGCGGGGCGACAAGGATATCCTGACGGTGGCCAAAATTGACGGCATGGACTTTTGAGGGGTGAAAATGAAAGGCGCAGGAATGAATCGCATCGATCAACGTTTCAACACCCTGAAGGATCAACGACGTACCGCTTTGATTCCCTATATCACCGCCGGGGACCCGAGTCCTGAGTACACTGTCGGGTTCATGCATGCGCTGGTCGAGGCCGGCGCTGATGTAGTCGAACTCGGCATGCCGTTTTCCGACCCCATGGCGGACGGGCCGGTCATTCAGAAGGCCTGTGAGCGAGCGCTAAAGCACGACGTTCGCCTGACCCACATTCTTGCCATGGTGAAGGAGTTCCGCCAGCAAGATAACGAAACACCGGTGGTATTGATGGGCTATCTGAATCCCATGGAGCGCATGGGGCTGCAGGCGTTTGCCGAGCAGGCCGCCGCTTCCGGGGTTGATGGCGTATTGGTGGTGGATATGCCACCGGAAGAAGCCGATGAGATAGCGCCGCTGTTCAAAGAACATCATCTGCACTCGATCTTCCTGGTGGCACCGACCACCTCGAAAGAGCGGGCCGCAATCATCTGTGCTCATGGGGAAGGCTATCTCTACTATGTGTCGCTCAAGGGTGTGACCGGCGCCGCCAATCTGGATGTCGCCAGTATAGAGCGTCAGCTCGACTCTTTGCGTCAATTGACTTCGATCCCCTTGTGCGTTGGTTTCGGCATTCGTGATGGCGCCACCGCCGCCGCGGTAGGTCAAGTGGCTAATGGCGTCATCGTCGGCAGTGCCTTGGTGTCGCGAATCGCTGATAACTGCGAGCATCCTGAGCAGGCTCGTGAGGGGCTAAAGGCGTTGATGAGTGAAATGCGTCATGGGTTGGACGCGCCTGACGCCGAGTAAAAGTTTACCGCTTTCAATTTCAAATCCGAAAGGCGTGTCGGATCATTGCTTTCGGATATTCACAACAGCAGCAGAACGGAAATCTTTTTACCATGAGTTGGCTAGACAAGATCGTGCCGTCCATGGGCCGCATTCAGCGCAACGACCGGCGTACCAGCGTGCCGGATGGTTTATGGCGCAAGTGTCCCAAGTGCGACGCAGTACTCTATCTTCCCGAGCTGGAACGACATCAGGATGTCTGTCCCAAGTGCGACCATCATCTGCGATTGACCGCCCGCAAGCGTCTGGACTGGTTTCTGGACGAGGAAGGGCGTGAGGAGATCGCAACGGATTTGCAGCCCGCCGATCGCCTCAAGTTTCGGGATTCCAAGAAGTATCGTGACCGCCTCACTGCGGCACAGAAGGAAACCGGTGAAAATGATGCATTGGTCGCCATGCGAGGCATGCTCGGGGGATTGCCGGTAGTGGTCGTCGCCTTCGAGTTCACCTTCATGGGCGGCTCCATGGGCGCGGTAGTGGGCGAGAAGTTCGTGCGTGCTGCGCGGCTCGCTCTGGATGAGGGCATTCCTTTCATCTGTTTTGCCGCCTCCGGTGGCGCGCGGATGCAGGAAGCCCTTTTTTCCTTGATGCAGATGGCCAAGACCTCCGCCGCGCTGGAAAAACTCAAGCAGGCAGGAATCCCCTATATTTCCGTACTCACCGATCCGGTGTTCGGCGGCGTGTCCGCTTCTCTCGCCATGCTGGGCGATCTCAATATCGCCGAGCCCAATGCCTTGATCGGTTTCGCCGGACCGCGGGTCATCGAGCAGACCGTGCGCGAGCAGTTGCCGGAGGGTTTTCAGCGCAGCGAGTTCCTGCTCGAGCATGGCACGGTGGACATGATCGTTCATCGTCAGGAAATGCGTGAACGGGTCGGCGGCATATTGCGCAAGCTGACGCATCAGCCCGTACTCGGTATCCCCGTGGAGCCTAGCGAAGAATCGAATGATCTGCAGGAAGAGCTGCCTTTCGAAGAGGAAACGCCCCAGGACGTTGAACGCTGAATGAGCGCTAGTCTGACGCTGACCGAGTGGTTGGCGCGTATCGAGCATGAGCATCCGGTCAGCATCGATCTTGGCCTTGAGAGGGTGGCTGAAGTTGCCCGTCGGATGGGGCTGACCGATATGCCTCTTGTGGAGCGGGTCATCAGCGTGGCGGGTACCAACGGCAAAGGCTCGACGGTTGCCATGCTCGAAGCATTGTCTCGCGCTCATGGTTTGTCCACGGCCACCTATACCTCTCCTCATCTGCTGCGCTACAACGAGCGTTTGCGATTGGACGGGGTTGAAGCCTCGGATGAACTGCTGGTCGAAGGCTTCGAGCAGGTTGAGGCGGCTCGCCTATCCTTCGAGCCCATCAGCTTGACCTATTTCGAAGTCGGCACCCTGGCGGCCTTCTGGGCGATCGCCGAGCGCCGTCCTCAAATAGCCATTCTGGAAATCGGCCTTGGCGGGCGTCTCGATGCGGTCAACGTTATCGATGCGAACGTGGCCATCATTACCACCATTGCTCAGGATCATGCGGCCTTTCTAGGCACCGATATCGAAGGTATCGGGCGCGAAAAGGCGGGTATCATGCGGTGCGCGCGTCCGGCAGTGCTGGGCAGTCGGGAACTGCCGGCTAGCGTCTATCGAACAGCGCTGTCGCTGGGTGCCGGCATTCATGCGTTGGGAAATGATTTTTCTCACCATCGCCAAGAAGACGGTACAGGCTGGTGCTGGCAGGGGCGTGACGGCGAAGGCAATCCGTTGAGCTTCGAGAGACTGCCGGACCCAGGATTACCGTTGGATAACGCCGCCAGCGCTTTGCAAGCACTGGCGCTTGCGGGTATCGCGCCCGATATTGAAGCCTGTCGGCGCGGGCTTGGCGCGGTGTCGTTGCCTGGACGCATGCAGTGGCTGGAAAACTGGTGCCTGGATGTGGCCCACAATCCGCAGGCAGCTGAATACGTGAGCGCGAGGCTAGCGGAGCGCGAGCCTCCCAGTCGTCGTATAGCGCTACTCGGCATGCTGGCGGACAAGGACGCTGGTGCCGTCATCGATGCATTGGCTCCCCAGGTGGATGGCTGGGTGACAGTGAGTCTCAACGTTGAACGAGGCCGTGACGCCGAGTCCCTTGCGGCTCTTCTTGAGCGCCATGAGCAAACGGTGCTGCATCAGGCTGGATCACCTCGAGCCGGGGCCGAGTGGTTGATCGATATGCTTACCGATACTGACGAGGTGCTGGTATGTGGTTCTTTCTTTACCGTCGCCGACGTGCTTGGCTGGTATGATGCGCGAAACTCGCAAGTCGATCCGGAGCCAGCATCTACCTCCAGGAGGAAAACATGAAATACGGCATGCGCGAACGTATAAGTGGCGCAGTGATCTTATTGGCGTTGGCAGTGATCTTTATCCCCATGTTGTTTGACGATCCTCCTTCCCGGGAAACGCAGCCCGAGCCGACATTGACCCTTGAAAAGCCTATCGACGTCGAGCGCAAGGATGTTGCTGAACCAGAACCACCGGCAAGCCTGGGGCAGATTCAAACGCCTCAGATGCGTGGTGATACGCCCAGATCATTCGATGAGTCCTCATCGGTCGATAGAGTCGAGCCCGAAGAGGTGCAGCGCGCCAGGCAGCAGGCCTCGCAGCAAAAGCCCACTCAGCAGATCGCCAAGCCCGATACCCGCTCCGATCCCATCGCGGAGCTGGCACGTCGCAATCAGGAACGTGCGAACGCCCAAGAGAGCGAAAAGAACCGACCCCAGGAGAGTGCTCAGCAGGAGACGCCCAAGGCAACGCAAGGCGACTGGGCGGTTCAGGCAGGCAGCTTCGGGGAGCCGGATAACGCAAAAAGCTTTCAGGCCGATCTCGAGACAAAAGGCTTTAATGCGTTCAGTCGGACTCGGGACAATGATTTGACGACGGTTTACGTCGGTCCTTACACCTCTTCCGAGGCAGGTGAGAAGGCACGTACCGAACTCAAGCAGAAAGCCAACATACAAGGTCTGCTGATTCGACTGAGGGGGCAGGAGTGACACTGACCTGGTTGGATTGGGTGTTTCTGGCCATTCTGACAGTGTCGATGTTAGCAGGTTTTGCGCGGGGTCTTATGCGGGAGGCGCTGGGCTTGGGGGCCTGGATTCTTGCGCTGATAGCCTCACGAATGTTCGCCCAGCCCGTTGCGGATAGGCTCGAAGGCGTCATCGATCATCCGGATGCACGTTTGATAGCGGCATTCGTGCTGATCATACTTGCGGTGGTCGTGGTATGTGGAATCGTTATTCGTCTGGTGCAAGCCGCCGTCGAGTGGGTTGGCCTGGGATTTTTCAATCGCCTGGCCGGTGCGGGTTTTGGGACGCTGCGCGGCGGCGCTATTCTGGTGGTGGCCACGGTCGTGATCACCTTGACGCCTCTGGTGCAGCTGCAGGCTTGGCAGCAAGCGGAGTTGCGCCCTGCTTTCGAAGGGTTGAGAGACTGGACGATGGCGCGTATCCCGGACTGGAAACAGTATGTTCCCCAAGCCGAAGAAGAGTTACGTTCTTTATCCGTGCCTACCGCGCTGCCCTTTGGATCGCCTAGAGACGATGCCCAGTAATAGGATCACAATGCAGCTCGAGCGAGTCTCGGCTGCTGTTTTATCGACGTGGTTTCATTGAAGTGAGGTAAGGCGACATGTGCGGTATCGTAGGCCTTATGGCCACTCGGCCGGTCAATCAACCGCTCTATGATGCCCTTACGGTGCTTCAGCATCGTGGGCAGGATGCTGCCGGAATGATGACCTGGCACGAAGGGCGCTTTTTGCTACGCAAGAGCAACGGCTTGGTACGGGATGTTTTTCATACCCGCCACATGACTCGACTCAAGGGTAACCTGGGCATCGGTCATGTGCGCTATCCCACCGCGGGCTCTTCGAGCGAAGCGGAATCCCAGCCGTTCTACGTCAACTCGCCCTATGGTCTGGCGCTTGCGCACAACGGCAACCTGACCAACTCCGATCAGTTGAAGCAGGAGCTCTACTCCACGGATCTGCGTCACATCAACACCAGTTCCGATTCCGAGGTGCTGCTCAATGTATTTGCTCACGAACTAGGCAAACAGGGCCATCATCTCGAGCCAGAAGACGTTTTTGATGCAGTGCGTCGCGTGCATCGTCGCTGTCGCGGAGGCTATGCCGCGGTTGCGATGATCAACGGTTTTGGCATGGTGGCCTTCCGCGATCCTCAGGGCATCCGCCCGGTGGTCTTCGGTACCTGCGAGACCGAAGAGGGGCGCGACGTGATGATCGCCTCGGAATCGGTGGCCCTAGACGTAGGCGGCTTCGAGCTCACCCGTGATCTGGCGCCTGGAGAGGCGATCTTCGTCGACATGAAGGGTGAAATACATACTCAGTCCTGCGCCGAACGCACGGTGCTGGCACCCTGCATCTTCGAATATGTCTATCTAGCACGACCGGACTCGATGCTCGATGGTGCCTACGTCTACGTCACTCGCATGGAAATGGGCCGCAAGCTCGGCGATCGCATCCTCAAAGAGTGGCAAGATCACGACATCGATGTCGTGATCCCGATCCCGGATACGTCGCGTACCTCTGCCTTGGAGCTGGCCCAGCATCTTGGCGTGACCTATCGCGAGGGTTTCGTCAAGAATCGTTACATCGGGCGTACCTTCATCATGCCAGGCCAGACTCAGCGTAAGAAATCCGTGCGTCAGAAGCTCAACGCCATCGACAGTGAGTTCGAAGGCAAGAATGTGCTGCTGGTGGATGATTCCATCGTGCGCGGCACCACCTGCAAGCAGATCATTCAGATGGCCCGAGAAGCCGGCGCCCGCAAGGTCTATTTTGCCTCCGCCGCGCCGCCGGTGCGCTATCCCAATGTGTATGGCATCGACATGCCGGTGGCCAACGAGCTGATCGCCCATGGCCGCAGCGAAGCGGACGTCGGCGAGCTGATCGGCGCCGACCGAATTTTCTATCAGGATCTAGAGGATTTGAAGGCGGCCTGCCACAAGGTCAATCCGCAGCTTGAGCGCTTCGACTGTTCGGTATTCGATGGCGAGTACATCACCGGCGATATCGATTCGACCTATCTCGGCGCGTTGGAAGCCTCGCGCAGCGATGCGGTCAAGCAGCAGTCCGGCTCGGCGCACTCCGTTGTCGATCTGCACAATGATGTCGAAGATTACGGCTAGCTATCGTACTCAACATTGCCTTGCATAATCTTGAGCACAAGCAGGGCGACTCAATCCCAAACGGGTGAAAACTTATGCATCAGGATGGCGCTTTCGAGCACATTGACGCCTTAGCCTTCGACACTCTGGCGGTACGAGCCGGGCAGAGGCGCACCAATGAACAAGAGCATGGGGATCCGATCTTTCCGACCTCGAGCTTTGTCTATGCCAGCGCCGCCGAAGCCGCAAGCAAGTTCGCCGGCGACGAGCCGGGCAACATCTACTCGCGCTTTACCAATCCCACCGTTCAAGCCTTCGAGCGTCGTCTGGCGGCGCTCGAAGGAGGGGAGCGGTGCGTTGCCACCAGTTCCGGCATGGCGGCCATTCTCTCTACGGCCTTGGCGCTACTGGAAGCCGGTGACGAGATCGTTGCGTCACGATCGCTGTTCGGCTCCACGGTCAGTCTGTTCGACAAGTACCTGGGCAAGTTCGGCATCACTACGCGCTATGTGGAGCTTGGCAATCTCGAGGAGTGGGCGGCGGCGCTGACACCGAAAACCCGTCTGCTGTTTGCCGAAACACCCTCCAATCCCATGTCCGAAGTGGTGGATATTGCGCAGTTATCAAAATTGGCCAAGGAGCAAGATGCCTGGCTTGCCATCGACAACTGTTTTCTGACCCCGGCGCTGCAACGACCGCTGGAGCTGGGAGCGGATCTGATCATTCATTCCGCGACCAAATATCTCGACGGTCAGGGCCGAGCCATTGGCGGTGCCGTAGTGGGGCGAGACAAGGAGCTGGAAGAGGTGTTTGGGGTCGTGCGCACCTGTGGCCCTTGTCTGAGCCCGTTCAATGCCTGGATATTTCTCAAGGGGCTCGAGACCCTCGGGCTACGCATGAAGGCCCAGTCCGAGAACGCCCTGCAACTGGCACAGTGGTTGGACGCCCACCCTGCGGTGGTGAGGGTGCACTACAGTGGTCTTGAAAGCCATCCTCAGCATGAGCTTGCGCGTCGTCAGCAGCGTGGTTTTGGTGCGGTGCTGGGAGTGGAGATCAAAGGGGAGCGCGAGGGCGCTGGACGGTGATCGATGCCACCCGATTGATGTCGATCACCGGCAATCTTGGCGATGTGAAGACCACTATTACCCATCCGGCCACCACGACACATGGCCGTCTCAGCGACGAACAAAAAGCGGCGGCAGGAATTGGCGAAGGCCTGCTTCGCATTGCGGTAGGGCTAGAGGATACCGAGGATCTAAAGGCCGATCTGTCCCGGGGTCTCGATAGCTTGTTGTGAAATAGACAGCCGCATCAGGATAGTTTGAGACGTTGGCGCCGTCGTTTTCCACATAACGCCAGAACAGCGCAACGGTAATTTCAGCAGTAGCAAGGGGCTCGCCGCAGTGCGGGCCCTTGTTTTTTTACTTTAAATACCGTCATGCTGGCTGATCTGATGTCAATGAAACGTTCGGCAGAACCTGCGCTGAATATCGATTGAGAGAGGACGGTATCCATGTGGCGTAACTCGATTCGAGGATGGGGGCTGATCAGTATCCTGATCCACTGGCTGAGTGCTATCGCGGTGATAGGGCTATTCGCGCTGGGGTGGTGGATGACGGATCTCACTTATTACGACGCCTGGTACAATCTAGCTCCTTGGTGGCATCGCTCTATGGGCATGCTGATATTGGCGCTTACTGCGCTTCGCGTTCTCTGGCGATTGTTTCAGCCGACGCCTAGGGAGCAAGGGACGCGGCTGGAAATGGTGGCAGCCAAGATTGGTCATCTGTTGATCTATGCGCTGCTATTCGTCGTGTTGATCAGCGGCTATCTGATTTCTACCGCCAATGGCAGCGGTATCAGCGTGTTCGGTTGGTTCACCGTACCCGCTACTGTCTCCGGCTTGCCCAATCAAGCCAGTATTGCTGGCGAGGTCCACTGGTATAGCGCCTGGGCACTGATGATTCTTTCCCTGGGACATGCGCTGGCGGCATTCAAGCATCTATTGATTGATCGCAACGATGTCATGCGTCGCATGATCGACCCCCGCACGTCGCGGCGTCTGTCCTGATATCTTTTCTCATTTGGTATATCGTTGACGTATTACTCATAACACCAAGGAGTTCCCGATGTTCCAGAAGACCATGATTGCCGCACTGTCGGTGTCGTCACTGCTGCCCTTGGCTCAAGTCCAGGCCGCCGACTACATCATCGATAAGGAGGGCCAGCACGCCTTCATCCAGTTCAAGATCAGCCATCTGGGCTACTCTTACATCCTTGGATCCTTCGAGGATTTTTCGGGTAACTTCAGCTACGATCCGGAAGATGTCGCGTCCTCGAGCGTCAATGTGGATGTCAATGTCTCCAGTCTCAACAGCAATCACGCCGAGCGGGACAAGCATATCCTGAACGAGGATTTCCTTGATGCCTCCGAGTATCCCACCGCGACCTTCGAGTCCACCGGATTCGAGTCTACCGGTGAGGGGGAAGGTAAACTTACTGGTGACTTGACTCTGCATGGTGTCACCAATGAGATCACCATGGATGTGACGCATATCGGTGGTGGCAAAGATCCCTGGGGTGGCTATCGTGATGGTTTCGAAGGAACGACCAACCTGACCCTCGCCGACTACGATATCGACATGAGCAAATTTCCGCCGGTGATGCAAGAACTCGAGTTGTATGTGGTATTCGAGGGCATTCGCCAGTAAGCGGCCACTAACCTATTACATTGAAAGGCGCCTCGTCGGCGTCTTTTTTTATGGTCTGTTCGCGCTGGATCGAGGAAGTATTTACCTAAGATGCCATACCCAAAATGGCTTCAGGAATCAGCCTTTGAGTTCAACGCTTATTATCCCTAAGAAGGATTGTGGCCAGGTTCAAGCCGAATTATGGTCGAGTCAATGGCGTTGCTAGCCAAGGCGTTGTACGACATAGACATAATAACAACCGAACGCCAGGAGTCTTCATGACGCAGTCCCTTCAAGCAGAGCTTCGGGTCGATGAGACGCAGGTCGCCGATACCAGTTTTGCGCGCTTCATCAATGTCCAGAAGAGTTACGACGGCGTCGAGCTGGTCGTCAAGGACTTCAACCTTGATATCCAGAAAGGGCAGTTCGTGACCTTGCTGGGCCCTTCCGGATCTGGAAAGACTACCTGCCTGATGATGATGGCAGGCTTCGAAACTCCCACTCACGGCGAAATTCTGCTCAAGGGTGAGCCAATCAATGATCTGCCGCCTCATAAGCGCGGTATCGGCATGGTGTTCCAGAACTACGCGCTGTTTCCCCACATGAGCGTGGCTGAAAATCTAGCCTTTCCCCTCGAAGTTCGTCATTTGAGCAAGAACGATATCAAGCAGAAGGTGCAGCGTGCCTTGGCAATGGTTCGCTTGGAAGAGTTCGGTGACCGTCGGCCTGCCCAGCTCTCTGGAGGGCAGCAGCAGCGCGTCGCCTTGGCGCGAGCACTGGTTTTCGAGCCCGAACTGGTGTTGATGGATGAGCCTCTCGGCGCGCTGGACAAGAATCTGCGCGAGGAAATGCAGTACGAGATCAAGCGCATTCATGCAAGTCTTGGGGTGACCATGATCTATGTCACCCACGATCAGACTGAAGCACTGACCATGTCGGACCGTATCGCGGTGTTCAACGATGGTGTCGTACAGCAGCTGGCCACCCCTGAAGCGCTTTATGAGGAACCGGAGAACGCCTTCGTAGCTTACTTCATCGGCGAAAACAATCGTCTCTGTGGCGATGTGATCGATTACCAAGGTAATACTTGTAGGGTACGCCTGGACAGCGGTGACACGGTACTTGCCAAACCCGTTGCCGTCAGCGATGTAGGGGCAAGAACCACGCTGTCGCTGCGTCCCGAGCGGGTCAGTATCGTGGCAGATGATGATACTTCCCTGGAAAACTGCTTCACGGCTCAGGTGCAGGAAGTGATCTATCTTGGCGACCACCTACGCACCCGGCTTTCGGTGTGCGGTAACGACGAATTCATCCTCAAGACACCCAATGCGGAGGGTACTGCCGGTCTGCGTCCAGGACAGACGATCAAGGTCGGGTGGTCGAGTAGCGACTGCCGGGCGCTGGATGCCTGAAAGTCTTGTATAAAAGGCGTAGCCGAGTCGGCCGTGACGTTACGCCTTTCATCCAATACGGGCCAAAACGCGCTTCACAACAACAATCGGAGAAAGTGCTATGAACAAGCCAATGATGAAAGGCGCCACGATCGCTGCAATGGGACTGTCGACGCTTGCAATCGCGGTAGCGGCTCAGGCTGAACAGACGCTCAATATCGTGTCTTGGGGGGGAGCCTATAGCATGAGTCAGCAGAAGGCCTACAACGAACCTTGGATGGAAAAGAGCGGTGACAAAATCGTCAATATCGATCGTAGCGGCAATGCCCTGGCCGGGCTGCGCGCACAGAATCAGGCCGGTAATGTGACCTGGGATCTGGTCGACATGCTGCCGGCGGATGCGCTGATCGCCTGTGCCGAGGGGCTGATCGAGCCGCTGGATCACGATCAGCTGTTGGCCAAAGCGCCAGACGGCACGCCCCCCACGGAGGATTTCATCGACGACTCGCTGACGGAATGTTTCGTGCCTTCGATCGTCTACTCCAATGTCGTCGCCTTCAATACCGAGATGTTCCCGAAGGACAAGCAGCCCAGCACCATCGCTGATGTGTTTGATCTGGAGAACTATCCCGGCAAGCGCACATTATTGCGCAAGCCCATCAACAATCTGGAATGGGCTCTGGTGGCTGATGGCGTGGCACCGGAAGAAGTCTATGACGTGCTGGAAACCGAAGAAGGCGTTCAGCGTGCTTTCGCTAAGCTGGATACCATCAAGGATCAAGTGATCTGGTGGGAAGAAGGGGCTCAACCGCCGCAACTGCTCGCGGACGAGGAGGTCGCCTTCGGTTCTGCCTACAACGGGCGCATCTTCAATGCCATGGTCACCGAGGACCAGCCGTTCGAGATCATCTGGGATGCTCAGGTTTTCGAACTGGATGGCTGGGTGGTGCCTACCGGTAAGCTCGACAAGGTCAAGGACTATCTCTATTTCGCCACGGATACCCAGCGTCTTGCGGATCAGGCCAAATACATCTCCTATGGCCCGGCACGCAAGTCCTCCTCGGACATGGTATCGACCCATGCGGAAACCGGCATTGAGATGAAACCGCACATGCCAACCTATCCGGCCAATTTCGAAACCGCCATTCCCAAGGACGACGAATTCTGGGCAGACAACAACGATGAGCTGACTCAGCGCTTTAACGCCTGGTTGTCGCAATAGGTTAGCAGCCTAAGTACATTGCCCCGCTCGATCAGTCTTCGAGTGGGGCATTCATCGCAAGCGGTCTTGCGATAAGCCATCCAGATGGAGAGGCCCGCGTGTCCGATTCTTCTACTCCCCCCTTGACCACCGCCGATGGCGTGCCGCTGAAAGTCAGTCTGCGTCGGGCTGTGCGACGCTCGAAGATCAAGGCGCTGCTGTTGGTATCGCCGCTGTTGCTGTTTTTGGGAATCGCCTTCGTCATGCCGATCTTCGACATGCTTTGGCGCAGCGTGGACAACCCGGAAGTCTCGACGACGCTACGTCGAACCGTCTCTGCCTTGAATGACTGGGATGGCGAATCAATACCTGGCGAGCCGGTCTTCGAAGCCTTGGTGGAAGATCTTCAAAAAGGCCAAAAGGAACGTAACCTGGGCCTGTTGTCGAGCCGTTTGAACTACGAAAAATCCGGCATGCGCTCGGCTATCTCTCGCACGGCACGCCGTCTGCGCACGCTTGAACCGCCGTATCGTGAAGCGCTGATCGAGATCAACGATGCCTGGGGTGAGCTTGACACCTGGCAGCTGATTCAACGCGAATCGTCTCCTTATACCTTGTCCTATTATTTGGCGGCGATGGATCGCCAGTTCTCGCCCGAAGGCGAGATCGTCAAGGTGCCGGAGTATTTGCAGATTCATGCGACGCTTTTTTGGCGGACCTTCTGGATGAGTGCCGTCATTACCCTGGCGACCTTAGTGCTGGGGTATCCGATTGCTTTTCTATTGGCCAATCTGCCGCTGCGCCAATCGAATCTATTGATGATTCTGGTGTTGTTACCCTTCTGGACGTCGCTATTGGTGCGCACCACCACCTGGATTGCCATTCTTCAATCCCAAGGGGTGCTCAACGATGTCATGGTAGCCCTCGACGTCATTGCCGATGAGGCGCGCTGGCAGCTGATACACAACAAGACCGGCACCATCATTGCCATGACGCATATTCTGCTGCCGTTCATGATCCTGCCGCTGTACTCGGTGATGAAGACTATTCCGCCAAGCTACATGCGCGCAGCGCGTTCCCTGGGTGGGCGTCCTTTCCTGTGCTTCCGGCGCGTCTATTTCCCGCTGACCATTCCGGGTATCGCTGCCGGGGGGATTCTGGTCTTCATTCTATCCATTGGCTATTACATCACGCCGGCACTGGTAGGTGGCCAGTCCGGGCGCTTCATTACCAATTACATCGCTTACCACATGCAGACATCCCTCAACTGGGGACTGGCGGCAGCGATCGCGTCGATTCTGCTGCTCGTGGTGGTGGTGTTCTATTGGATATTCAATCGCCTGATTGGCGTCGACAAGGTCAAACTGGGGTAACGTGATGGCGCTTCCTTCCTATGCCACGACCGGCGAGCGAGTCTGGCACTACGTCTTCCTGACGCTATGCGGATTGATCTTCCTGTTTCTGATCGGCCCGCTGCTGATCATCATTCCGTTATCCTTCAACGCGGAACCCTACTTCACCTTCAGCGAAGCGATGCTGTCCTTCGATCCGGCGGGCTATTCCCTGCGCTGGTACGAGGATTTCTTTACCTCGAGTGCCTGGCTCAACGCCATCAAGAACAGCTTCATCGTCGGCATCGCCTCGACGCTGCTGGCGACGATACTCGGCACCATTGCCGCCCTGGGGCTCTCGAGCCGCTTCATGCCGGCCCGGGGAGCGATCATGGCGCTGCTGATTTCTCCCATGATCGTGCCGCTGATCATTTCCGCGGCGGCGATGTTCTTCTTCTTCTCCAAGATCAACCTGGCCCAGACCTATCTGGGGGTGATCCTTGCCCACACCGTGCTGGGCATCCCGTTTGTCGTGATCACCGTGACCGCGACACTCTCGAGCTTCGACACCACACTGATCCGTGCCGCCCACAGTCTGGGTGCGAACCCGACGCGCACCTTCTTCAAGGTGGTGCTGCCATTGGTGACCCCTGGAGTGGTATCTGGCGCGCTGTTCGCTTTTATTACCTCGTTCGATGAGGTTGTTGTGGTGCTGTTCATCGCCGGACCCGAGCAGCGCACCATGCCGATCCAGATGTGGTCGGGCATTCGCGAACAGATCAGTCCGACCATTCTGGCGGTGGCGACCCTGCTGGTATTGCTATCTATGCTGCTGCTGGCAACCCTGGAGCTGCTCAGGCGCAGGGGAGAGCGGCTGCGGGGGCTGACGCCAGGTTAAGACTGCACGTTCACGGACGATACTGCTGCATAAAATCATGATCGAGGCGCCGCTTGGTCCGCATCGCCAGGCGCCCCGCCCACCACAGACGTCCCCACAATGCCATGCCGCGACCATCGCCTAGATTGAGTATCGATAGATAGCGGCGCTGGGGCTGAAATGCTTCAAATGGCGTGTTTTTCAAGTGCGCTACGAGATTGTGCAGCAGGATTGGCGCCTGGCGCACGCCGAACACGCCGAGTTTGGGGTAGGGAGAATCCTTCAGCCAGGCGCAGTCGCCTACCGCAAAGATACGATCGTCATAGGGGGTATGGAGCGCAGATGTGACTGCGAGGCCATGATGCGGATGATGCTCCAGGTCCAATTCACTGATCAGTAACGGCGCCACTAGTCCCGTGGCCATGACGATGTGATCTGCCGGAAGCTGCATGCCGTCGTCCAGGGTCAGCATGCCCTGCCGATAGGTAACGGCGCTGGCGGCCATCTCGATCCTCAATCCTCGCCGTCGCAGGCGTTTGGCTAGCCAGGCACTGGCACTGCGAGGTGCATGCTCCAGAAGCCGTTTGCTGGCGCTGATCAGACTGATGTCGAATTTCCTGCCATAACGCTCACTGAGTGCCAGGAGATTGGCGGCAAGTTCGGCACCGGTAGGGCCACCACCAATCACCGCCAGCCGAGGCAGCGGTGCCGAGTCGCCAAGGGCCGACTCAAGCAGTTCCCGTAGTTGGTAAAGATTATCAATGGGTTTGGCGGGCCAAACCCCTTTGGCATCTTCGATACCGCTGATCGAAGGTGCGTCCACGCGGCTACCCAGGTTGAGAGAAAGCAGATCAAAAGGAAGCGGATCGCCCTTGGCCAGATGGAGCAATCGCTGCTCCCGGTCGATGGCTATGACACGATCCGCGATGAAGCGACCGCCGGCTTGCGTGATCAAGGCCGCCGGGTCCAATCGATCGTCATCATCGCTATACTCGCCGCCCAGCATGCCGCTGGCCATACCCGAGTACCAGAAATTGCCGGGGGACAGCAGTGTGACCCCGGCACCGGCATCGATTAATTGCCCGGCGTTTGCCGCGACGTGCAGATGGGCATGTCCCGCCCCCACCAGAACGATATGAGTGGTCTCGGTCATCGAAATGTGTGTTTGAGGGTGGACGTTCAGTCTAGCATGGGGTTTGCCCGGCTGACGCGCCTGGGCCTTGAAACACAGCCCTTTATCCCCATGTTCTAGCCAGCGCTCAGGATCATGACAGCCAATCGCATGCACGCAAGGAGTTTCACTATGGCACGTACCCAGATATTGCCCTCCATTGGTTTAGGTACTTTCCGCCTCAAGGAGCAGGACGTCATCGATTCCGTTACCTCTGCGCTGGAGTTGGGGTATCGCCATATCGATACCGCTCAGATGTATGAAAACGAAGAAGCCGTCGGCAAGGCTATCAAGCAAAGCGGTATACCCAGGGACGAAATATTCCTGACCACGAAAATATGGTGGGATCGTTTCGAGCATGACGATCTCATTGCAAGTCTTGAGGAAAGCTGTCGCAAGCTCGGAGTGGATCAAGTCGATCTGACCCTGCTGCACTGGCCGTCGCCGAATGACGAAGTGCCCATGTCCGAATATCTTGGCGCCTTGAGCGAGGCACGAGAAAAGGGTCTGACCAAGCGAATTGGTGTTTCCAACTTTACCGTTGCCCAGATCAACGAGGCACTATCGATGCCTGGTGGGGAGCACATCGTGACCAATCAGATCGAAGTGCATCCATTTCTCGCCAACCGTAAGCTGGTCGAGCATTGCCAGTCCAAGGGGCTGCAGGTGACGGCCTATATGCCGCTGGCGGTAGGCAAGGTGATGGACGAGCCGGTGCTCAAAGATATTGCCAAGACGCACGATGCCACACCTGCCCAGATTGCCCTGGCCTGGGTCGCTCAGCGTGACATCGTGGTAATTCCTTCTTCGACCAAGCCAGAGCATCAGAAATCCAACCTCGAGGCACTCGATATCAATCTCTCGCAAGATGAGATGACGAGGATCGACAAGCTCGATGCCGGTGATCGTATTGCCAATCCAGATTTCGCCCCAAAATGGGATGAGTAACTGCTTCTAATGCAGTTAGCGTTTTTCTGCAGCGAAAATTCTGTAATGAACTAAAGGAACCGGCCGGTGAAAATCAGCCGGTTCTTGCGGAGTGTCCGTGAGCCAGTCTCAATCCTCTCTTAAACGCCAGCTGTGGCAGCAGACCTGGCCCATGGCCCTCGGCGCCTTGTCCCTACTGGGGTTTCAGCTTGTCGATAGTGCTTTCATTGCGCGACTGGGCACCGCGCCCTTGGCGGCCCAGTCGTTTACCTTTCCCCTATCTTTTCTGATCATCGGTGTCCAGGTGGGGCTGGGTATCGCGATTGCCGCTCTCGTGTCCCGAGCGCTGGGCGCTGGGGAAGCACCTCGAGCAAGGCGTTTGAGTAGCTTGGTGCTGTTGGGCGGCAGTCTGATCGTCGGCGTTCTGTGTCTGCTATTGGGTGCTTTGCAAACACCGCTGTTTCGTCTGCTAGGGGCGGATGAATCGCTGCTGTCACTGATAGGCGAGTACTGGGGGCCACAGCTGCTGGCTGCCTGGGTCGGCGCTCTGCTCTATTTCAGCTATAGCCTGTTTCGTTCCCGAGGCGAGATGCGTTTGCCCGGCAACATGATGGTGCTGACCAGCCTTATTAACCTGGCGTTGGATCCACTGCTGATCTTCGGTATCGGTGATTGGCAAGGACTGGGTCTGCCTGGTGCTGCCTGGGCCACGACCATCGCGTTCGCCTTGGGACTGCTGATAGTCACCCTGCGGCTAAAGCGTACCGACTGGCTCTCGAATCAGGGGTTGATGGAAGAGGCGCGTCAGTCCGCACGACCGTTTGCGGGCATCGCCGGACCTGCCATGATCGGCCAGCTCATGCCGCCGCTGGCAGCCATGCTGGCAACGGCGATCATTGCCTCTCTTGGCGAGACTGCTGTAGCGGCCTGGGGTTTGGTAAGCCGTCTGGAAACCGTATCGCTGATGGTCGTGCTAGCCCTGACCATGTCATTGCCCCCCTGGTTGGGGCGTTGCTATGGTGCCGGCGACTGGCAGCAGATTCGGCGCTTGATGTGGCTGGCGCTACGTGTGGTTTTGATCTGGCAATTGAGCCTGGGACTGCTGATGGCGCTGCTTGCACCTTGGGTGGGAGAGCTGTTGGCAGGCAATCCTGAAATCCGCAGTGAGCTGACCCTATTGATACGAGGTCTACTACCTAGCTATGCCCTGCTGGGCGTGTGCATGGTTGTGGTATCAGCTTCGAACGCACTGGGGTGGCCTTTACGCTCCATGCTGATGTCCGGAGTGCGCTTGTTCGTGTGCTATCTACCCTGTTTATGGCTAGGGGCGCAGTGGGCAGGCATCTTCGGTGTGGCAATAGGCGCAGCGCTCGGGAATGTCTTGGCAGGCGGATTGGCATTCGCGATGTATCGACGCTCGATCGGATCTAGAGGTAGGACAGTTCAAACCACTACAGAGCAATTCACATAAAGAAAAAATCGCCAAATAGGACTTTAAATAAAGCGGGTAATCGTGTTTTTCACCGCTAAAAGAGTGCTATTTTCTTCAAACTGTTCCCTATACTTCTCCACTCGCCAGCGGGCGCCGCTGGCCAGCCGATAATGCATAAAAAATTCCCTTGGGGGCAGTGATGAACGTATTGGTACTTGGCTGTGGCGTCGTGGGTGTGACGAGCGCTTACTACCTGGCGCGACAAGGGCATACGGTTACCGTTCTCGATCGCCAGCCTTCACCGGCCATGGAAACCAGCTATGGCAACGCCGGCCAGGTCTCCTTCGGGTTCTCCTCCCCTTGGGCAGCACCGGGCATTCCACAAAAAGCACTCAAGTGGATGTTTCAAGAACATGCGCCGCTCAAGATTCAGCCGCGCATGGACCCAGCCAAGGCGCGTTTCATGGTGCAGATGCTCGAGAACTGCACCAGCGGGCGCTATGCGATCAACAAGGAGCGCATGGTACGCATTGCCGAGTATAGCCGTACTTGTATCAATGAATTGCGCGACGACACGGGTATCCGTTACGAAGACCGTCAGCGCGGACTTTTACAGCTGTTTCGTTATGAAAGCCAGGTCGATGCCGTCGCCAAGGACATGAAAGTGCTCGAGCAGTGCGGTGTTCGCCACAAGCTTCTCGATGCCACTGACATAGTCAACGTCGAGCCCGCGCTGGCCCGGGTGCCGGGCAAGTTCGTCGGGGGGCTTCATCTGCCAGACGATCAGACCGGCGATTGTCATCTGTTTGCCAATCGTCTCGCGGATTATTGCCGCGATCATCTGAATGTGACATTCCGCTTCGATATCGATATCCAGCGCATCAAGCGCCAGGGCGATCATGTCGAAGGGGTCGTGACTTCTGCCGGGGAGTTCAATGCGGATAGTTACGTGGTGTGTCTGGGCAGCTATTCACCGTTTTTGGTCAAGGATCTGGACATTCGTCTGCCGATTTACCCAGTGAAGGGCTACAGTCTGACCGTGCCGGTCACCGATGATGCTGGTGCGCCTCAATCCACGGTGATGGACGAAACCTACAAGGTCGCCATCTCTCGTTTCGACGACCGTATTCGGGTTGGCGGCACCGCTGAGCTGGCCTCCTATGATTTGAACCTGCTCGAGAAGCGACGTGCCACCATCGCCATGGTAATCGGTGATGTATTCCCTGAAGGGGGAGATATTGCAAAGGCGGAATTCTGGACAGGACTTCGCCCCATGACCCCGGACTCGACGCCGATTGTGGGCGGAACCAGATACCGCAACCTATGGCTCAATACCGGCCATGGCACCTTGGGGTGGACAATGAGCTGTGGCAGCGCTCATCTGCTCGCGGATCTGATGAGCAATCGCCAACCGGCCATTGACCCCAAAGGGCTGGATGTTACCCGCTACACAGCCTGATGTCTCAACGTAGATGAAATGCCTCGATGCCGCTTACCAAGCGGCATTTTTCATGCGGTGATTCCAGTTTAATTAGTGTTCGCTTACAAAAAGTAATACTGCTTCAGCTATTAACCTCTAGTTAAAGAATGGTTAAAAGTTAATACTTCGAATCAAAATGTTGCAAAATATTCATTCTTGTTACCTTGTGTAATTAAAGGCGATGATTATGGCCTAGGATACCCGATGTCATCGAATGCGTGCTTACCGTAAAGCGTGACACATGATGACTATCGAACGTCCAGCAGGTGTCTTCCAGCACGCAGAGGTTGGGAGTCCATAATCACATTACGCAGGGTTTGAAAATGGTCACAAATGATTTCTCCAGGAGTGGTCTTGATCTCAACGACAAGGTAACACTAACTCAACCGACGGCACTGGAATGGGGTCCTGATGGACGACTCTATGTCACCGAAGTCGATGGTAATGTCAAGGTTCTGACCGTCGCCTTTGGCAGCCCCAATCCTGCTGATGAAAATCAGACCAACGCTTTTTATGTCACCAGTGCCGAAACCCTAAACCAGGTCAAGGGTATTACCAATCATAATGATGACGGCACAGATGCCAGTGGTAGCGCGCGGCAGGTGACCGGTATCAGCGTTGTGCCTCGCTACGACGCCGATGGCAACCCGGTGATGATCGACGGCAAGCCTGCGGTCAGCGTTTATGTGACCTCAAGCGATAGTCGCATTGGTGCCGGCAATGATGGTGAAGATTCAAACCTGGATACCAATTCCGGCACCATCACCCGTATCGACCAAACTTCCTCGGGCTGGGAAGCCACGGATATCGTGCGCGGTTTGGCCCGCTCGGAAGAGAATCACTCCCTGAATGGCCTCGAAGTCGTACAAGAGACCAATGAGCAGGGCCAGCTGGTCAGCGAGCGTTTGATCGTGGCCAACGGCGGTAATACCAATACCGGCGCGCCCTCCAATAATTTTGCCGGCCAGCAGGAAACCGCTTACAGCGGCGCAATTCTCGAGATCGATCTCAACCAGTTGAAAACCATGAAAGTGCTGACCGACGCCGATTCGGGACGCAAATACATCTACGACGTGCCGACCCTGGATGATCCTACCCGGGAAGGTGAGAATGACGCCAACGACCCCTTTGGCGGCAACGATGGTCTTAATGGCGGCAAGATCGACCTGAACGGCCCCGTTCAGATCTACTCTGCGGGCTACCGCAATGCTTATGATGTAGAAGTAACAGAAGATGGCCGCGTCTGGACTTACGATAACGGCGCCAACAACAGCTGGGGTGGACGCCCGGTCGGTGAAGCTGGTGAAAGTGGAAAATATACCGACAATGAGCAGTTGGTCAATTTCATCGCCACCAACCTCAATAATGGTGACGGCAATAGTGGCGATAGCATCACTCTGGAAAAAGATTGGGATCCCAAGAACTATGACCAGTTCCATGAGATCACCCGCTCCGACGATCTAAAGGGTCGTGAGCTTTCCGCTGGAAAAGGTGGCGCGGCTACCTATGAGTGGACAGATCCGGATAGCGGCGAAACACTCACGCTAGTATACGGTGGCCACCCCAATCCCACTCGCGCCAGCGGCGGACAGTCCGGGCTGCTCTTTACCCCTGAAGATGGTGTGGAAAACTCCTATTTGATGCTTTCTGACGTCGACAAAAGCGGTGAGAACAGCAGCGACTATGATGTCGTCATGGCTTTTTTGAAGGTTGTCGAAAAAGAATATGACAATGTAAATACTGGCGATTTGACCGGTCGTGTCATTGCTGTAACGCCAGGCGAGCAGTACTACATCACTAAGGATGGCGGCGCCTACCTTGTCAGCGATTATTCCAGCGCGCCCTCTGAAATCAACGGCAAAGAAGTATTGGGTAAGAGCGGCATGCCCAAGGACTTCGATTCGGTGGTGGCCAAACTCAATCCCATCGAAGGTAACTATCTTGAGGGGGGCTACACCGATGGCGCCATCGACTCCGGCAAAGGCTCCATTAACGGTCTGACCGAATACACTTCGACGATCTTCGACGACGCCGATAGTGGAATGAAAATGTCCGGGGCGATTTTCGCTGCGAGTCTCGGTCAAGGCAACTTGACTATCATGGGCCGCGATGAAAACGGCTTGATGAATTCCAAGGAAGGGGGGAAAGGGCCAAGCCTGGCAGCGGAACGCGATGTGGTGGATATTGGCGGTGCACCGCTAGGGCTTGCTTCCATCGGTGACAATCTTGCTGCATTTAATGGGCAAAAGGCCTTCCAGGGCTCGGTATGGGCGACGATCTTCAAACAGGGTGGCCCGGCAATCGAAATACTTCAGCCTGACAACGGCAAGGTACCCCTGGCCGGCAGCATTGTCGTCAACTCCACCGATCGTGACCAGGACGGTGTCGATCATATCAACGATCCCTTTGAGTTTGACGCGGACAATGGCCTGGATCTTGCCGCCGGCGAGCGTATCGTGCTCGACTTCGATCCTACCAAGAGCCCCTATCCCGGAACTATCAACGACACCGGCCTGATGGGTGCCGCCCTGGATGGCAAGACCCCCAACCGTGACGCCAAGACGGAAGAAGAGAATTTCGAAGCGGATCAGCTGGAAGATGGACTTTACGATCTTGGTGGAAATATCATTCCCGGCGGAAATGCCCCGATCTTCCAGATCAAGAAGGTCGTCGGCGGTACCGTGGTAGGAAGTGACAATAGCGCCCGGGACGCCATGCATGTCGGCATCAATCCTGGCGATGATGTTGAAAGCCTGGTGATCAACTCCAAGATCAAGAACTGGATGCCCTCCGGCGAGAGCCTGGTAAGTGGTCAACTCACTGGCGTCATGCTCGGCGATGGCACCCAAGAAAACTTTCTGCGCCTGGTATTTGGCACCATGGTCATCGATGGTGAACTCGCCGCGGGTTTCGAAGTGGGTTATGAAGTCGAGGATACCTACACCACGTTGGCTCGGGTCGCGGTGCCACAGTTGACCGACGGTAGCGTCAGTACCCTTGGACTTCAGCTTGCGGTGAATACCGCCAACGGTTTTGAAGTCGAGGCAGGCTATCGTCTGGGTAACGACAAGATCAACTCAATCGATCTCAATGGTTTCTCCTTGCCGCCCGGCGTGCTGCAGGACATTCTCACTGGCAACCATACCATCACCGATGGCGACACGACGCTACCCTCTGGTGCAGCGGTCGGCTTCCTTGCGGAAACCTCTGCCTTGGATGCGGCAAGTGAAAAAGGCCTCGCCGCAATCGACTTCTACAACCTTGAAATCGAAGCGCGGGGTAACGCGATCCAGGTGGGCACCACTGGCGAAGACGTTGGCGTCGAGGGTACCGATGGTATCGACACCATTGTCTATACCGGTAGCGATGAGGTTCTGGCGCCCCTAGCAGACAACGTCGAAAACTTCGACGGTAGCGGTTCCGATGCGAACTTCACGGTCATTGGTAACGCTGGCGACAATATCTTGATCGCTGGTTCCGGTGACAATACCTTCATCGGCGGCGATGGCGCAGACAGCGTGCGTGGTTCCTTTGCCACCATCGATGGCAGCGTTGTAGAGGATTTCCAACCGGAAGACGATATCCAGATCCTTGATAGCTATTTGACTGGAAAGGATGTCAGCTACCGTGTGGAGAATGGTGTGGTCAAGCTGGTATTTACCGATCCTTCCAGCAAGCAGACCGCTACGATCAGCCTGACGGGTGATCAGTTCAAGGACTTCGACCCAAGCGATGGCGCCAGTGTCTTCAATATCGAGCTGACAAATCAGGGTACCCGTATCACCTACTCTGAAGAGCGCGTGCTGTATCGCATCAACGCCGGGGGTGACGATGTTGCCGCCATCGATGGCGGGCCGGATTGGCTCGGTGACAAGACCACCGGATTCGAATATCTGCTGGGCAATACAAAGAATACCTACAGTGGCAAGGCGACTGACGAGCAGAGCGAAATCGATCTCTCGGGTCTTGGTGACGATATCGTGCCCTGGCAGCTTTACACGAATGAGCGTAGCGACAATACCAACGATGAGCAGATGCTGGAGTATGGCTTCCCGGTAACCTCCGGTGGTACCTACTCGATCACTTTGTACTACACCGAAAACTGGGATGGCATCTTCAATGACGCCGGGGGTCGCTCCTTCGATGTCGCGGTGGATGGCAATGTGCCCGACATCTTCTCTGGCATTAACCCGCTGGCAGAGGCCAAGCAGGCTCTGGGTTCCGAAGCCTCTCAGGATGAACTATTGGGATACGGGCTGTCTCGTACCTATACGTTCACCGCTCAGGACGATGTCATCAATCTGGCATTCAAGCACGGTGCCCAGAATCCCAAGATCAACGCCATCGAGATCAAGCAGCTGGGGCTCAATTCGGCAACGGATACGACACCGCCCCCGGCCGTTGACGTGGCGCCTCAAGTCGATTCTATTCAGGTCGAAGAAGCGACCGACAGTGATAGCAGTTTGCAGGTAAAGGTAACCCTGAATGATGACAAGGGCATCGATGTGGACGCTATCCAGGGGAATGAACTTGTCTTCACCGGCATCGAGCCGGCCTCGGTCGCTCTTGCGGAAGATAACCCCATCACTGTCAGCGCTGATGGCAAGAGCGCTACCATCACCTATGTCATCACCCCACCCCAGGCAACCAATGCCTGGCCCGAGGGCGCCTTCAAAGTAGGTGTCAACGCGGGGAGCTATCAGGACAGCGTCGGCAACGGGACGCCATCCTATGAAACCAGCTTCGATATTGACTTCAGCGAGTCCGATACGGGAGGCGGTACCGATACGGGAAATGATGTCGAGTACGTCTCGATGTTCGAACTGGACTTCGAGACCGCGGGCAATCCGCTGGAAGAAGGCGGCTTCGATGGCCTGCTCGGCGGTATCGATGATGGGGCGGTAGTGACCAGCGTCGAGAATGGTAAGCTGGTGATCAATACTTCCGACGGCGATATCTCCAAGAGTGCAAGCGCCAATGACTTTATCAAGAACGTCGATCTGAGTGATGCATCTCAGGCGCTGGTAGAGATCGCAACCCGCTTTTCCAATGCCTTCCCGGCGGCTCTGGAGGCTCAAGGTCTGTCCAGCGATCAGATACCCAACTACGCGCAACAAGGTATCGTTTTCGGCACGGGCAGTCAGGGTAACAATGAGCTGGTCAAACTCACCCTGGGGGGCAACAAGGGCAATATCGTACAGCTCTGGTCCAATGGCAGTGGAAAAGATCCAGAGAACATCGACGACAAGTACGTCCTCGAGGATCTGCTGGTAGACAAGAGTCAGGGCCTGAAAGACGTTGCCAACGTGGAAATGACGCTGCAGATCGACAAGGCAGCCGGAACGGTTACGCCCATCGTGACGCTGTACGGCACTGATGATGTGGCTCTTGGTGGGCTGCGTGCCAAGGAAACGGATGGTTTCGTTACTGCCAAGGCACAGACGTTGCCGAGTGCGGTACTCGAGAATCTACTCGATTCCGACGTGCCTACCGCCGTTGGCGTGACCTCCAACGATTACAAGACGATGAGCTCTTTCCAAGCGAGCTGGGAGTATCTGAACGTCACTGCTTCCGAAGGCGATGCTGCTTCCAATGATGAGGCGACACCAAGTGCGGTAAAACAGGCGTTTGCCAATGCCAACCTGGAGGCCTCCGAGTCATATGGCGATGGAGCAGTCGGCTCCGCCACGATTACGATCACCCCAGGAGGAGGTGTTCAGAAATCGAACTACGACGCTAATTCTTTCCAGATCACCAATACCGGTGACAAGAAGATTGCAGCGGTCTATTTCGACGTAAGCTCGGCGCTCTACGATGACAGCGTGTTTGATTCGGATGGCAAGGGTGGTGACTCCATATTCAAACCTCTGACTATCGACAGTGCCGGTGCAAGCGGAGTGATCCAGCCTCGGAGTACGAGCACTACCTCCAACCGGGAACCGATTCGGAACCGAAAAACGACTCGGTGAATGGCGGCTTCAAAGGCGCGATGGTCAAGTTTTCCGCCACGCAGGAGGATGGCTTCAACAATGGTGAAACCGTCGGTTTCAGTGCGGACATGGACTAATTCGATCGCCGGTATGGATAAGCGAGGTGAAACAGGCGTCGACACGGGGACGAACCCAAAGTGGGACGTAGGCGGCATTTCCGGCGCCGAGCTGATTGGCTCGAAGGTCTATATTGCCTTCACCGACGGTAGTGTTGCTCATGCGCAGTTGATGGCGGATGGCAGTCAATCCGGTGCCCAGGCGCTGGTAACTCAGGCTCCGAGACAAAATGCCGAGGTGAAGCTCACTGTCACCAATGTGGCTCGCGGAGAAGATGGAACCTTCGAGGAAGCCCCAACCGTGGAAGTATCGGGCCCTGCGAACGAGTGGGTGCGGGTCGTCATGACGAAGGGGCATCAACCGGTTGTCAACAAGGAAGGCGGTATCGCAAGCATCGTGGAGGAACGGCTGGAAGATAATGCTTTCCCCGCCAACAACGCCATGGAGTTTCAGTTCGCCGACGTACAGTTGGATGGCAATGGCTTCGCTGACGTTTCTGCCAAATTCGACTACAACGAGTTCCAGAACGGTACAGCTAGCTTCGAGGGTAGTGACGCATTACCAGTCGGCTTCGTGGCGGCGGTTATCGAAGATCCCGCAACGGCCGAAGCATTCGCCCTGGGAGGTGTAAGCGAGCCGATCTACCTGTTTTGATAAGTAGATCATGCTGTTGGGAGAGCTTTGGTCCAGAGAGATTGGTTTCTCGTGACAGAACAACAACCCTTCCAATATGCAAGCTGCGGAACTGGTAAAAAACCGTCAGAAAGCGGCAATACAAGGAAGCGGGCTTGGCTAATGCGGCCAAGCCCGCTTTTTAGTAAGAATTGTGCAAACATCAAGTAACATTTCTAATTCTTTTTTACTATTTTAACTAGCCATAAAAAGTTTTTTTTTCGACAAAAAACATATTGTCACTTTGAAATTAAAAGTCAGTGTTTAGGTTGATGCGAAGTATATGGCGTGCGCATGGGATGTTTCAGGACAAAGTGGTACTGCTATGAACTATAAGTTAACCTAAAATGTTGATTTTATTTTATATTCTAAATTTTGTTAATATTTTAGTTTCTGTCGTTGCATGAATATTAATAACTTCTTGTATCAACGCGCTCCTTTATTTTACTAAGAATTTAATTTTTCGATCAGATGAAAGCACTGTTTTCCTAATAGCCATGTGACTAGAAAAAAAGGTTATGCACCCACTCACTGAAACAGTAATATTGTGTATTGAAGGTTTGCAGTTTTGTAAACAACCCGTTACGCTTTCGTGGACGATACGGGTACAAAAGCAGTGGCTTGGGAGAAACGCCATAAAATCTCTCGGGCGGTAGCGTGGGTAAAGAAAACCCACAGTTTCCGAGAGCTACGTTTTGTACTTTCTACTTGGAAGTGCAAATTTAGCTTTCCCTGATTCATGAATCTTAGCTCTGAATAGTGGAATCTATGATGAAAAAAACAATGCGTACCTGGAGTCTGGCCACAGCATTGCTGTCAGCGAGTGTACTGGCTGGATGTTCCATGGCACCCGGAGGACACATCGATTATGAAGCCGACGCGCCTCCTCTGGACGATCGTGTGGAAATTCAGCAGATCACTCCCAACCTGATAGCAACCTACCGTGAACAAGTTGATGCAACCGGTGCAACGGGGATGTCAGAGGAGTTGAGCGGTGAAATCGATTCCTACGAGTACCAAATAGGTCCGGGTGATGTTCTAACGATCATCGTTTACGATCATCCTGAATTAACCATTCCGGCTGGTGCAGAGCGAAGCGCTACCGAGGCAGGCACCGTCGTACAAGCCGATGGCACTATCTATTATCCCTATGTTGGCCGGGTAAATGTTGAAGGCAAGACCGTCGATCAGATACGACGCATCCTCGCCAGTCGCCTTTCTAATTTCATTACCGATCCCCAGGTCGAAGTCAGCATGGCGGCTTTTCTATCCAAGAAAGTTTACGTAACGGGAGCCGTTGCGACGCCAGGCGTGGTTCCTGTTTCCAACGTGCCCATGACTGTGCTGGACGTCATCAGCAAAGTAGGGGGAATGAATGAAATGGCTAACTGGCGGAACGTAACGTTGAACCGCAACGGTGACGAACGCTCATTGTCCTTGTTCGCCATGCTCAAAGAGGGTGATCTTTCTCAAAACTTTCTGGTCCAGCCGGGCGACGTCCTTCACGTTTCCACTCTAGAAAATCAGAATGTGGCAGTTCTTGGCCAGGTGCTAAAGCCGGGTAACATTCAAGTAGGCAACGAGCGGCTTTCTCTCACTGATGCACTGGCTCGTGCTGGAGGTGTAGATGAATTCCGTGCAGAACCATCCGGTATCTTCGTCATCCGTGCCAAGCCTGCAGGCGACGAAAAAATAGCTACGGTCTACCAACTCGATATCAGCAACGCGGTGGCATTGAACATGGGTTCATATTTCCCTCTCGAGCCACGGGATGTCGTGTATGTCACCACAGCACCGCTGGCACGTTGGAACAAGGTCATCAGCCTGCTACTCCCATCAGTCACACTGCCGGGTGATATTGCCGGTGTTGGTAATGAAGTCGGTGATCTATAAAGCCTATGTTTGATTCTATTCTAGTGGTTTGTACCGCCAATATTTGCCGTAGTCCGGTAGCCGAAGCCCTCATGAGGGCTCGGTTCCCAAAACGGCAAATCGAATCTGCGGGGATTGCTGTAGGTGAGCTTGAAGGTCATGAAGCAGCTCCTCTATCCAAGGAACTGGCGGAAACCGCTGGACTGAATCTTGATGGGCATCGCGCAAGACAGATCCATCGCGACATGATCGAGCTCGCGGATCTTATATTGGTAATGAGCGAAGGTCAGCGTCGCAAGATCGGCGAACTCTCTCCGGCAGCCACAGGCAAAACCATGTTGTTTGGCCGTTGGTTGCCGGATGGAGGGGCTCATGGATATTCCATTCCCGATCCTTACCGTAAAAGTCGTGAAGCTTACGTCCACGTTCATCAAATTTTGACTCGTGCTGCAGATACTTGGCACACAAAGCTTAGGGATTGACCCTATGACCAGCCTCGCCCCAGGAAATACCATGTCTCAAGAACAACAACCTCCTACGACAAGGAGCACTAACCAGAACGATGAAACCATCGATCTGGGCCGCTTGTTCGGGTTGCTCATAGACAACAAGTGGAAAATATTAATCTTTACCATCTTATTCATGCTGGCCGGACTAGTTTATGCGCTACTGGTCACGCCGGTTTACCAGGGAGACGCTCTAGTGCAGGTCGAGAAGACGGCCACTAGTGGCAATAACTCTGATCTAGCAAGGTTGCTTGGCGAAGAAGAACCTGCGTCCGCTGCCCAAATGGAAATTCTGGCATCCCGACTCATCTTGGGCCAAGCAGCGTATCAAGTGAATCTTGATACTGTCGTTCGTCCCGTCACACCGCCAATTTTAGGCGATGCATTGATACGCTATGGCATTCAACGCCCCGACCTTGCCGAAGGACGTCCAGAAATTTGGGGCGGCGAAAGTATTAAAGTTGAATCACTCAGTGTAGCTCCTGAGCTAGTGGGACAACCGTTTACACTTGAAGTCCTTCCTGAGAATCGCTATCAAATTCTTGACAGTGAAGGAGATACGTTAGGAACCGGCCAGATGGGCAAAGTGTTGGAAATCGACAACCCATGGATCGAGCTTCGTGTTGGTGACATTCAAGCTCCTCCCGGAGCGCAATTCACCCTACTCAAGCGCAGCCGTCAAGACACTATCGGTTCTTTGAAATCAAGATTCGTTGTATTACAAAAGGGTATTGAGACCGGAATCTTGCAATTGATGCTAACAGGAACCGATCGTGATCAGGTTAGTGCCTCGCTAGATGCTATTACTGAAGTTTATTTAGCGCAAAACATCGCTCGCCAAGCCGCTGAAGCAGAAAAAAGCCTTGAATTTCTTGAAAAACAGATGCCAAACGTACGTCAGCAACTGTTAGACGCAGAAAATAGGCTCAATCAATATCGTGCTGAACAAGATAGTGTCGATCTAACCCTTGAAACTCAAAATATGTTGACAGGTATGGTTGATATCGAAGGTCGGCTCAATGAGTTACAGCTGCAGGAGGCCGAATTATCCCGGCGTTTCACACCCAACCATCCAGTGTATGCAGCTTTGCTTGAAAAAAAGGCTCAGCTTAAGCGCGAGCAAGAAAATCTAGAAGAGCGTACTGGAGGCTTACCCGAAACACAGCAGCAAATACTACGTATGACACGCGATGTAGAAGTAACCCAACAGATTTATGTACAGCTGCTAAACCGCATGCAGGAGTTGAACATCGCCAAAGCTGGTACGGTAGGCAATGTTCGTATCATAGATTCTGCCTTAGTCAATCCAAGTCCCATCGAGCCCAAAACGATAGTGATCGTGTTGTTAGCAACCATTATTGGCCTCATCTTGGCACTTGGTTTCGTAATAGTACGAGGACTTCTCAATCGCGGAGTCGAAAGCCCTGAACAACTCGAAGAATTGGGATTACCTGTCTATGCAACAGTGCCATTATCGGAAGACCAAACAAAGCTTATCAAAAGAATTAGACACCACGGCGATCAAGTCGGGAAACAAGTTATCGGTGGAATGCTGGCTAAAATAAATCCGACTGACATTTCGGTCGAGGCATTGCGAGGTCTACGCACTAGTTTGCATTTTGCCATGTTAGATGCCCATAACAACTGCATTATGATTACTGGTCCTAGTCCGGGGATAGGAAAAAGTTTTGTTAGTATCAACCTCGCTGCAGTATGCGCTCAAGCGGGTCAAAGAGTATTGTTGATCGATGGAGACATGCGTAAAGGCGGTGTTCATATGGCTTTCAATGATCGCTCTGAAGCAGGACTCTCAGAAGTGCTATCGGGGAAGCTTGATATACAGCACGCCGTGCGCAATGGTGGTCTATCAGGACTGTATTACATGTCACGTGGCATTGCCCCTCCGAATCCATCGGAATTGCTGATGCAGCGTAGCTTCACGAAGATGATCGAGCAAGTTAGTGAAGAGTACGATTTGGTTATCATCGATACTCCGCCCATACTTGCTGTTACTGATGCTGCAGTCATTGGAAAACTCGTAGGTACTACCTTGATGATGGCTCGGTATGAGCTGAACCCGCCGCGAGAGATAAGAATAGCGCTACGTCGCCTTGAAACATCTGGAGTAAGGGTAAAAGGCTGTATTCTTAATGCAATGGAGCGCAAAGCTGCAACTAGTTACGGTTATGGTTATTACAACTATTCTTACAAGTAAAGGACATTCACAAAATCTCGTTTTGAATATTTTTGCTGAAATTTAATACATTCAAATATTTAAAAATACATAAAAACTACAGAAATATACGCAGCTGGAAAATAGGTAGCATGATGGCTAATATTAAAATTAGTGTTATAGTCCCTGCTTATAATGTAAAAGACTATATAGAAGAATCTCTTCGTTCCCTACTTGTCCAAGACAGTGGTTTTCATGAAATTATTATTGTTGACGACGGCAGTAATGATGGAACTTCTGAAATTCTTAAAAATTATAATAATGCAAAAAATATAAAAATAATTTCTATTGCGAATGGTGGCCAGGGTAATGCCCGGAATATTGGAATGGCTGCATCATCTGGGGACTATATTTACTTTTTTGATTCAGATGACATTCTTCATGACGAATTTGTGAGGAGGGTTAACCATAAGCTACAAAAAAGTAATTTTCCGGATATCCTCTTTTTCGCAGGAAAAAGCTTTTTCACACCAGGCTATAAAACAGATTTTTTCCCCGATTACTCACGGGGGTTTGAAGCGGAAAATGTAAGTGGAGAAGAAGCGCTAAGCATGTTTTCTAAGCATGGAAGAGTCTCGTCTCAACCTTGCCTTTATATAAGTAAGCGTAGCTTATGGTCAGCAAATAACTTAAAATTCAAAAAATCTTCCCATGAAGATGAAGAGATACTGTATCCATTGATATTGGCAGCTGAGCGCGTATGTGTTCAGGACCAAGTGCTGTTCTACAGAAGAGTTCGTCCTATGTCATTTATGACGACTCCGAAAAGTAAAAAAAAGGCATACGGCTGTTATGTAATTATGCTGTCTTTAGTAGATCTTTGCTTGACATTTAAGCCTAAATTGCCAACTACAAAAAGACTAATTTTAGAAAGAGCGGCAATGTATTCTTCAAAATATACGCGATTGTCCAAGTCCATAAATGAGAAAATAGATTTTAAAACGATATTGATATGTTCGATAAAAGTTAAAAGTATCAATTTATTCATAAGAGCGATGTATGGTCACCAAAGAGAAAACGCAACACGTTTAACTAGACTCTTTAAACCTACATGGCGGGTAAAAACTGAGTAAGTATGGCTCTATTAGAAATCGTTAACATGAAAAGCTATTTCTTTGTGGCCAGGGACGTTTTAAACCATGTTTATATCTATTGTGATTCCAGTTTACAAAGATTTAGAAAGACTGAGAAAGTGCATTGATGCAATAGCGAATCAGACTTTTGAAAGAAGCGACTTTGAAATTATTGTAGTGAATAATGATAGCTTTGAAGAGCTGCCTTCGTTACAGACAAGAAAGCTAGATTTAAAAGTTCTAGAATGTAAAAAAGAAGGATCCTATGCGGCTCGAAATACAGGAGCTAGAATCGCTAAAGGAGACTATATAGCTTTCGTAGATTCAGATTGCGTTCCAGACAAGAATTGGTTGGCAACCATAAAGTCTGTCTCTGAAAATGATCCCGAAGCAGATCTTATTGCTGGCAATGTTATTCTCTATCCAAAAGTAAAAGACAAGCCTAATACTTTTGAAATGTACGATATGATTCTTGGCATAGATCAAAAATCATATGCAAAGAAAAAAAAGTCGGTTACAGCTAATCTTGTAGTCAAAAATTCGACTTTCAGAGAGCTTTGTGGATTTGATGAATCGAACTTTTCAGGCGGAGATCATGAATTTTGTTCTCGCGCAAACGAGTCAGGTTACAAGTTTATATATGTTCCTGAATCAATTGTGATGCACCCCGCAAGAGATTGTATGAGTCAGATTTCAGGTAAGGCAGAAAGACGCATAGGAGGCCGCATAGGTAAGAACAAAAAAAAAGGGAGCAAAGCAATATTGATAACGTTGTCGCCTCCAGTTGTAAGACTTACAAAAGTAATGAGATCGAAAAAATTCGCGCTAAGGGAAAAACTGCAAGTTATAAAAATAATTTTGTTGATAAAGAAAATTCAAATAGAAGAGCTATATAAGGTAGTAGTATTGAATAAGAAAAGTGTGAGATAAAAATACAAGTTAATTCATTAAAAAATTCAATTGCCGAAGCGTTACGCTTTTATGAATTAAACACATAATTACTTGGCTAACGTTTACTAAAAGCACGAGGACGTATCTTGAATATCTTATATTGTTGCCCTTTTGATACTAGTATACCAACAGGGAAAAACCGTGCAACGAGACATAAAATAGAAGCGTTAAAAGAGATAGGTGATAACGTAACTATTGTTGTTCCAGGAACAATAGGAAAACGCTTTTCAAGGCTCTTTACGGGCATAATGTGCGAATTACGTTGTTTTTTAACGATTTTAATAAAAAACAAAAAAATCGATTATTACATTAGTCGTGGTGATGTCGGTCTCTTTTCAGTACCATTAGCCAAACTATTGGGCATTCTTACTATGAGAGAAATCCACTGCGGACCTTTCGAAGAATTAACCTTACTGGAAAAACCAAAGTTAGTTAAAATGTACTTGAAATTGATATTTTACTATTCATTTATTGTCAATAAAATGTCGGATGTGCGAATTTACAATAACCCAATGCTAAAAGAACATTTCGTTAAAGAGGGATGGGGAAATGAGAATGACATAGTGTCGTATAATGGAGGAAGCCCTGACGCAGTAGTGTCAATCAGCAAAAAATTGGCAATAAAAAAATATTTATTAGACGCTAATGTTAAATACTTAGTTTTTGTTGGATCAACTAGTAAATGGCGCGGCGTAGATTTATTAATTGATTTGCAGAGAGAGTTTAATAAAAATAACGATAATATAAAAATTATTTGTGCTGGAGGTAAAGTTACTAGAGAAATGGATCCTGATGCTTTAGTAATAAATTTTGCACCACTGGATGACATAGGCTGCGCTGAGCTAATCAAATGTGCGGACGCCTGTCTGCTCCCAGTTGCAGATAACCGTGTGAGTCCTGGAAGTCCATTAAAACTGTATGATTATATGATTAATGGACGACCAATTGTTGGTCAGCAAAAAATGCCAGGTTATTCAGATGAAATAAAACGTTATGGCGTTGGTATTACTGTTGATTTTTACAATCCGTTAGAAGCAAGAAAGTTAATAGTTGATTTCATCGAGGGTTCTGAAGCGCTTGAAATCTGTTCCAAGAATGCAGAAAAATCTTTCGATAACTACAACTGGGTTTCTCGAGTCAAGGACTGGTTTATATACGGTTCTCAATCTGCGTAGAGCGCTAATAATAAGTACTAAGGTATTTGAGGTGTTCTGTGACGACTTTTCTCTTCTTAACTTTTGTTTATTTGTTATCTTTTTGTATAGTTTGTTTGTTTGGAATTAAGTACAAAAAATTGTTTCTACTACTACTATTAGCCTTGGGCTTTCGTTGTTTTTTACTTCTAATCAACCATTATGAGATCTATATACTTCCTGGAAGTGCCGACGATGCGGCAATGTTCATAAGGCAGGCCAGACTTTGGTCAGAACTTAGCTTTCCAAATATTCTTGATGAGTTCAGTACGTCTAGATCCTACAATTATTCAGTTGTAGGTGCCCTAATTTTTAAAGTATTTGGATTTCACAAAATGATACTTCCAGCTATAAATTTGGTAGCTGGTGTTTCAATCGTTGGGCTGACTGGAGCTATTACCTACAAAATTTGGGGTGTGAGGCCAGCGCAATGGGCCGTATTTATTCTCGCTATTTATCCTTTTTCTGCGATCAACTCTGCGGTAGCGATGCGAGAAGAAGCATCTATCTTATTGTTTTTAATTGGATTATATTATTTTGTTGTTTGGCTACGAGAAGAATCGGTATTAGGTATATATATATGCCTTTTCTTTTTCGCGTTAGCAACATTAATTCATCCTGGTTGGGTAGCAGCTATTTTAGGTGTAGGAGCCTACTCGTTATACATTTTAGTAAAATCAATTCCACAGCTTTTCAATGGTAGTAGAATTACTAAACATTATTTTAGTAAGTTAATACTTTCATTCTCGATTTTACTTCTATCAGTAGGGTTAGCCGTTGCTGGAGGCGGAGTAAGTTTAGGAAAAGGGATGTCGATAGGAACAGAAGAAGGTGCAGCAATTTCAGAACAGATAGAGTCAAGATTTTTAGGTGTACCTGATGGTGGCTCAGCATATCCAGCAGTAATAGCTACTGGTAACCCTATAACACAGCCATGGTTGATTCCTGCAAAAGTAGCCTACTTTTTATATGCACCGTTTCCATGGGATATAAAAAGTGCTAGGCATGTTTTAGGATTAGTGTCGTCTTTTTTGCTTATGTTTTTAACATGGCGAATTTTTAAAGGTTGGAAAAATATACGCAACAAGCAAGAATGTTTAGCGCTGCTACTGATATTGATAAGTCTTATATTTGTCTTTTCAATTGGAGTTTCCAATATAGGCACTGGTATACGCCACAAAACCAAATTTACAGCGCTATTTATCATACTTGCAGCTGCTTCTTTCGATACTATTAAGTTAAAACTTAGGAGATGAGCGTGGATGTACTTTTTGTTGCCGGTAATGCTCGCTCACTAATCGCTAACCGAGGCGATTTGATACGCGAAATGCTGGAATCAAATCTTGATGTCGCAGCGGCTGTACCTACTAGGGATTACTTAGCTGAAGTAGAAAATCTTGGGATAAAAATATTTCCATTTGATATCGGACGTACCGGTATTAATCCAATAAGTGATTTACGTGCCATCTTTGCTTTGCTAAGTATAATAAAGCAGTGCAAACCCAAGGTTGTTTTTAGCTATACGATTAAGCCCGTAATATATGGTTCGATTTCAGCAAGAGTTGCTAAAGTTCCAAAAGTTTATTCAATGATCACTGGGCTGGGACATGTTTTCACTACATATTCATTGCGTACTAGAATTATCCGTTGGCTAGTCACTAAATTATATCGAGTAGGTGTTTCATGTAGCGATCTAGTCTTTTTTCAAAATCCAGACGATGTAAATGACTTTACTAAGCTCGGTATTGTCCGTGATAAAGAAAAAATCGTAAGGATTAATGGCTCAGGAGTAGACACTCAACAATTTGCACAGCAGCCGCTACCTAAAGGAACGCCAACTTTCTTATTCATAGGAAGAATCCTTACAGAAAAAGGTATTGCTGAATTTGTTGAAGCAGCTACAAATGTTAAAGAAAACTATCCTAATACACGCTTTGTTGCAGTGGGTCCTTATGATTCTTCTTTACCCCATTCAGTAGAATCAACACAGTTTGAAAAGTGGAAAAACAACTCGGCTGTTGATTTTTTTGACGCGGTTAAAGATGTTCGCCCTTGGTTGGCTAAATGTACAGTATTTGTATTACCTTCATATCGTGAAGGCACGCCACGCTCCGTTCTAGAAGCAATGAGTGTAGGTAGGGCTATTATTACTAGTGATGCACCCGGTTGTCGTGAAACAGTTATTGATGGTTTTAATGGTTTTTTAGTACCACCAGGAAAAGTAGATCCATTAAAGAACGCGATGGAAATATTTTTGAAAGATCCGAAGCTGGTAACGACCATGTCAGATGCATCCAGGAAAATAGCGGTAGAAAAGTACGATGTACATAAAGTTAATAAAATAATCTTGGAGGCGATGAAAAGTAATGAAAGTTTCAATAAAGCGCCTATTTGATATTGCAGTAAGCAGTATAGCGCTGCTGATGTTTTCGCCTTTGATATTAATAATGGCTATTTGGATTCGGTTTGACAGTAAAGGTCCCGTTTTTTTTACTCAGAGCAGAGTTGGTAAGGATCGTATATTCTTTCAAGTCTTTAAAATGAGAACTATGATTGATCGTTCATCTAGTCACATTGATCAAGTGAATGAGCGTGTTATTACTGGAAATAAAGATCCTCGAATAACGCGTTCAGGAAGGTTCTTGAGAAGTACCAGTCTTGATGAACTTCCTCAATTATGGAACATTTTGCTGGGAGATATGAGTATAGTAGGCCCAAGACCAATAATACCTGAGCAACTAGAGGTTGTACCTTCAGCGTTCGAAAAGAGATTTCAGGTGTTGCCAGGATTAACAGGGCTTGCACAAATTCGAGGACGACGTAGCTTAGGTTGGATTGATCAGTTACAAGCAGATAAAGAATACGTGGAAAAAAGAAATTTTTATTATGATTTGAATATAATACTGAGAACAATATTAGTCGTAATAAGAGGTTCAGGAATATATGGTGGCGAGTCAGAAAATTGGCGAGCGTATCGAGATAGAATGAAAACTCAGGATGGGCAAGACTAATATAGGAAAATTTTAATGATTCGTAATTTGAGTTGGATGCTGATTACCGCAAATCCTGCCATAGCCAAGCATGCAGAAGCATGTGGTGTCCAACGTATATTTGTAGATATGGAATCTCTTGGTAAGTATGAGCGACAAAAACACCTTTCTGCACATAATGCTTCACATACTCTTGATGATGTAGCGACCATAGCAGACGTCTTGAAGCAAGCAGAGCTTATGGTTCGAATAAATCCGATGAACAATAATTCGGCTTATGAAATAGACGGCGCTATAGAGAACGGTGCACAGCGACTCATGCTTCCAATGTTCCGTCGTCCAGAAGAAATACGCAAATTCTTAGAACTAGTAAATGAACGTGTTCCAGTAACTTTATTAGCTGAAACAATTCAAGCGGTGAGTAGGTTGTCTACTTATGTAGATAATTTAGGTCCACGAGATGAAGTGTATTTTGGCTTAAATGATCTAGCTTTAGATATGAAACTAAACTACTTATTTGAACCTCTCGCTGCAAGAACTTTTGAGCTTGGAACGAAATTGCTTATAAACCGCAAAATTGATTTTGGCTTCGGTGGAATCGCGCGTATAGGTCACGGAGAATTGCCTTCGGAATATGTGCTCAGCGAGCATGTAAGACTTGGTTCGAAATGGGCTATTCTTTCACGGGCATTTCATGGGAATGCACAAAGATTGGAAGAGCTAGTTGACAAAATAGATCTTGAAGAGGAGTTAAAAAAACTTCGAAAAGAAGAAGAGTTATTACAAAAAAGTAATTATTCTACTTTAGAAAATAATAGACAACGCTTAGAAAGAAAGGTTTTTGAAATTGCTAAAGGGAAATGGAGTGATGATTGACTTTTCTCGAAAGCTAAATATTTTATTCATGCAAAAACCTGAAGTTTTGAAACAGCAGCGGGGTCAGGTAGAAAAATATATAAAGCAAAATTCATCTATAGATTTCAAGATCTACTTTGCTAGTAAAACTGAAGATATTGTTGAAGGAACAAACATTGATATTATAGTTACACCAACGTTAGATTGGCTTCCTTCAGCCTTAGAAAAAGTAGAAGGTTGTCAGTGGATACACTTTCTATCTGCTGGAGTAGAGAAAATTTGGAAAATGGATTTTGATAAAGAAAATATTATTCTAACAAAAAGCAGCGGAGTTAATAGTGCACCTATGAGTGAATATGCATTAGGTGCCATGCTTTATTTTGCAAAACAATTTGACCGGTTTAACGAAAAAGGTCAAGACAAGACATGGGAGCGTGAATGGCTAGAAGAGCTAACTGGAAAAAAGTTGGCAATTTTAGGATTAGGCCATGTAGGTAAAGCCGTTGCAGAAAAAGCAAATGCTTTCGGCATGAAAATTGTTGGTGTTCAACGAAAACCAAAAGCTCGCAATGGTATAGATAAAATTGTTCCCCTCGAACAAGTTGAAGAAATCATATATGATTCAGACTATATAGTAGTTTGTTTACCTCTTACAGATGATACCAGACAACTGGTAGATGAAAAATTTTTGAATACAGTTAAACCCGGCTGTGTCTTGATTGACATCTCAAGGGGAGGAATTGTAAATGAAGACTCTATTATCAATGCACTCGATAGTAAGAAGCTGCGTGGGGCGGCATTAGATGTTTTCGAAAAACAACCACTTTCTTCAGATTCAAAGCTATGGCAAAGAAGTAATGTATTAATAACGCCACATGTCTCGGGAACTACACCTTTTTATCTTGAAAGAGCTATTAAGATATTCTCTGAAAATTTAAATGAGCTTAAAAAGAGTGGTGTTTTATTAACTAGGGTCAGTGTTGAAAGAAGGTATTAGATCGTTTTTTAGTTTTAGCGTTTTTGAAAATAAAAGCTAATTTAAAATTACAGGTATTCAAATAAAGGCTAAACCCGATGTTCAAGACAGTAAAAGAACTTTATAATTTGCTCACACCTAAACAGCGAAGTAAACTCTTACGTTTGCAAATACTAGTCATTTTGATGTCTTTTGCTGAAATTGCGGGTGTGCTTTCCATTGGGCCTTTTATGGCAGTAGTTGCAGATATGTCCGTTCTCAATGGGGATGGATTTTGGGGAAATATTTATACTGCCACAGGATTTCAATCTCATGAAAACTTCTTGTTTTGGATGGGCGTATTAGTATTACTCGTTTTAATGATAGGTAACATTTTTTCCATTTTCACCATGTGGAATTTATTTATATATGCACAACAAGTTGGAGCACAAATAGGAGAACGGCTTTTTCAGCACTACTTATTTCAACCTTGGTTATTTCATTCGTCAGGTTCAAGTGCAACCTTGACAAAACAAATTGCGCAAGAGACATCACGGGTTACCGATAGAATAATTCAACCACTTCTGCAAATGAGTGCTAAAAGTGTTTTGACGGGACTAATGATGACAGCAATTTTCATTTATAACCCTAAAGTCGCATTAGCCGGTGCATTTATATTTGCTGTAGCCTATTTTCTACTTTACCGTTTTGTAAGAATACCTTTGATGCGCAATGGAAAAACGATTTCAGAGATGCAAACAAAAAGATTTAAGCTAATGGGTGAGGGCTTTGGTGGTATAAAAGATATTCTTTTACTGGGAAGACAGAATATCTTTTCTGAACGATTTTCGGATGCAAGCAAAAGGTTTGCAAGGAGCCAAGGTGTCAATCAAGCCCTTTCTCAAGCTCCTCGTTATGCAATGGAATTAGTGGCGTTTGGTAGTGTCATGTTACTAATTCTTTATTTGCTGAAAGTTTATGGAGGTGACCTTGGTGATATTCTTCCTGTTTTGGCAGTTTACGCATTAGCTGGTTTTAAAATGCTGCCTTCATTTCAACAAATATATAGTTCTTTTTCATATGTGAAAGGCAACATGGCGGCTTTTGAGGCAATTCGTTCAGATTTAAAAGAAAGTTATAAAAGAACGGTTGAAATAGAAAACCAAAAATTTCAGCTTGGAAAAGAAACTCGAAAATTGTCAGTTAAAGAAAATATACTAATAAAAAACGTATCATTCACATATCCTGGTAAAGTAGATCCAGCACTTAATGAAGTAAGTATGTTGATTCCTGCAAAAAAGACAATTGGTATAGTTGGTTCTTCTGGATCAGGAAAGTCGACAATAATCGATATTCTTCTCGGACTAATAGCACCATCTAAAGGTGAGTTGCTGATTGATAATATATCGCTAACTTTAAGTGATGATGTTCATAAAAAAGTCAGGGAATGGCAAAACTCACTAGGTTTTGTACCACAATCGATTTTCTTATCCGATAATAGTATCAAAGAAAATATTGCTTTTGGCATAGAAGAGCAAGATATCAATGAAAAAGATTTAAACAGGGCAGTAAAGTTAGCACATCTAGATGAGTTAGTTAGTCAATTGCCACAAGGACTTGATACTAAGGTAGGCGAGCGAGGCGTCCAGTTGTCAGGTGGTCAAAGGCAACGAATTGGTATTGCTCGTGCTCTTTACCATGACGCAGAAGTTCTTGTTTTCGATGAAGCTACAAGCGCCTTAGATAATATATCAGAAAAAATGATAATGGATGCAATCTATGAATTTGTGGGCAAAAAAACGGTAATTATAATTGCTCATCGATTATCGACTGTAAAACAGTGTGATCTGATATTTCTTATGGAAGCTGGAAAAGTTATTGATAGTGGAACTTATGATGAACTAGCGGAAAATAACAAAATTTTTAAGAAAATGGCTAATAGAGTATAATTTCATAGTTAGATGTTTATGAATGTTAATGTTTAGCAGGATAAAATACTTTTACAAATGCATAAAGTAGATAGCAATTACACATATAATTTAAACTTATTATATGAATTTGTTATAGGAGGCTTTGATGAATTCTGAGAAGGGAACTTTCGTTATATCACTAGATTTTGAACTTTATTGGGGTGTTAGAGACAAGAAAGGAATTAACGATTATCGAGAAAATATTTTAGGGGTTTGGAAAGCAATCCCTGCAATACTTGATTTACTAGAAAAATATAACGTGCACGCTACGTGGGCAACCGTAGGAATTTTATTTGCTGAGAATAAGCAGCAAGCACTTCTTTATAGTCCTACAAAAAAACCCTCTTATACAGATAAGAATTTATCGCCATATTTATATTTAGAAGAAAATGGTTTTTTAGAAGATGAGATGCATTTTGCTCCGGATCTCATAAAAAAGATATCCAGGTATGCGGGACAAGAAGTAGCAACGCACACTTATTGTCATTATTATTGTCTCGAAGATGGTCAGTCTGATGAAGAATTCAAGGAGGATATTTCGTCAGCTATAAAAATTGCGTCGCAGTACAATATTGAGACAAAAAGCCTTGTTTTCCCACGTAATCAGTTCAATGAAAATTACTTAAACTTACTTTCAGATTTAGGCATAACTTCTTATAGGGGAACTGAAAAAAGTTGGATATACAAGGCTGACCATAATAAAGAGTCCAAAAAGCGATCTCGTCGTGCTGCCAGACTTCTTGATTCCTATATCAACTTGTCAGGTCATAATACATATAAAATTGAAAAAAACGATGATAAAGCATCGCCAATTGATATAAGGTCAAGTAGGTTCCTTAGACCGGTCAGTGAAAAATTAAAATTTTTGGAATCTATCCGTCTGCAAAGAATAAAAAGAAGCATGAAAAACGCAGCAAAAAAAGGTGAAATTTATCATTTATGGTTTCATCCGCATAATTTTGGAGTAAATCTACATGAAAACATTGAATTTTTAGAATCTATTTTGAAGTATTATTCTAACCTGAATAGTAGCTATGATATGAATTCTTTAAATATGAGTGAGTTGTGTGAGAAGAGTAAAGGCAATTCGTATGGAAAAAAAGCGTCCTAAAGTTGTTATGTTGTGTTCTTGCAGTGCTTCATCGTTTTATGTTTTTAATGGAATAAAAGATGATGTTGATATCGAACTAGTTATATTTGAGGAGTCACATAGCTCAGTTGACAAGTTTAATAAGAAGTTAAAATTAATAAAAAATAGAATTAATCGTTTAGGGATGAAAGCTGTAATTGGTCAAATTTTATTTATGGCATTCGAAAAATTTTATATTAAAAAAACAAGTAAAAAAATGATTGCCGCTGCGAAAAAAAAATATGACCTAGATGATACTTTTCCAAATATAGAAAACAAAAAAAGCGTTCGTAGTGTAAAAGATCCAAAAATAGTAAATTACATACAGGCAGTGCAACCAGACGCAGTGCTTGTTAATGGTACTGGTATACTGCCTTTATCAATAATAGAAAATATAAAATGTCCAATCATCAATACTCATGTAGGTATTACTCCCAAATATCGTGGTTCCCACGGTGGATACTGGGCTTTAGCCAATAATGACAAAAATAACTTTGGTGTAACTGTACATTTAATAGATGAGGGTATTGATACAGGAGGGATTTTGTATCAGGCAAGGGGGGAAATATCGGAAAATGACACGTTTACTACATATCCGTTACATCAAATAGGAATGGCCATACCTTTAATTAGCAGATCTCTTTACGACGTTATATATAATCGTTTAGAAGCTAAGACCAGTAATTTGGACTCCTCTATTTGGTCGCATCCAACGTTATTTGAATATATTAAAAACTGGAAAAAAAAAGGTATTAAATAGATTAATCAAATTCAGTTCTAAATAACAGTTTTTTAAAATTAATTAAAATAAGTTTTTATTGCTTCTTACTTTGCAGGGAAAACAAATGAAAAAACGTATTCTAGTTACTGGCGGCGCAGGCTTCTTGGGTTCTCACTTATGTGAGAAATTACTGGAAACTGGCAATGATGTGCTCTGCGTAGACAACTTATTTACAGGTAAAAAAGAAAATATTGCACATTTGCTAAATAACCCTTATTTTGAATTCATGCGTCACGATATAACCTTCCCGCTTTTTGCAGAAATAGACCAAATTTACAACTTAGCATGCCCGGCAAGTCCCATTCATTATCAGTTTGATCCTGTCCAGACAACGAAGACAAGTGTTCATGGCGCTATCAATATGCTAGGTCTTGCTAAAAGAACTAAAGCGCGAATATTGCAGGCATCAACAAGCGAGGTTTACGGGGACCCAGAAATACATCCTCAGCCTGAAACATATTGGGGTAAAGTAAATCCAATTGGCGTAAGAAGCTGTTATGATGAAGGTAAACGTTGTGCTGAAACCTTGTTTTCTGATTATCACCGTCAACACAAAGTTGATATAAGAATAGCTCGTATTTTCAATACCTATGGTCCAAGAATGGATCCAAACGATGGAAGAGTAGTCAGCAATTTCATTGTTCAAGCATTACAGAACAAAAAA
>NZ_JIBT01000079.1 GCF_001039575.1 Halomonas sp. PR-M31 | reverse complement strand
TCTGCTCGACAATCGGCCTGCGAAGAGTGCATGAGCGCTAGTATCGATCGACAACTCGAAGAGGGGCTTGCCCAGCTGGGTATCGTTGCCGAAGAGCTTGCGCTGCAACGGCTTCTGGAACTGCTTGCGTTGTTGCACAAGTGGAACCGCGCCTATAACCTCACCGCGGTACGATCATTAGATGAGATGGTCATCAAGCATGTGCTTGATAGTGCTGCCGTGTTGCAGGCAGTCACTGGGCCACGGTTGCTGGATGTCGGGGCAGGCCCTGGTCTGCCGGGGCTGGTACTCGCCATTCTCAAGCCTGAGGTTGACGTAACTCTGCTCGACAGTAATGGCAAGAAGGTACGCTTTCAACGTCAGGCCATTCTCGAGTTGAAGTTGGGCAACGTCACCGCGGTCCAGCAGAGAGTGGAGCGGTTTGTCGCACCTGAATTCGATCAGGTGATCTCACGCGCCTTCGCCAGTTTGGCCGACTTCGTTCTCATGACGGATCCTTTGTTGAAACCGGATGGGGAGTGGTTGGCGATGAAAGGGCGTGTTAACGAAGACGAACTTGCCAGTCTGCCCGCATCGATTGTTTTGCGGGAGCAACAGGTTTTACAGGTGCCCGGTGATAGTGCGAATCGCCATTTATTAAGACTTGGGCGTACCGGTTAGAAGTGCGCGGCAAGAGTAAAGCAAGTCGGGATCAATGTCGGTAAGGGAGTCTTGCGTGACCAAAATCATTGCCTTGACCAATCAGAAAGGTGGCGTTGGCAAGACCACCACGACGGTCAATCTGGCAGCATGCCTTGCGGCACTCGATCGCCGTGTATTGCTTATCGATCTTGATCCGCAAGGGCATGCCACCATGGGCAGCGGCATCGACAAGCACGAACTCGATGGAAGCGTGCTTGATGTACTTCTTGGGGAGAAGCCGGCGGCAGAGGTGATTCTCGATTGCCCCGATGCCGGCTATGCGCTGCTACCGGGCAACGCTGACCTCACTGCCGCCGAGGTCGATCTGCTCGATCGAGAAGGCCGTGAGCGCTGTCTGCACGAGTCCATCAAGAATGTTGCCAGCGAGTACGATGTCGTGCTGATCGACTGTCCACCTTCACTGAACATGCTTACCGTCAATGGCTTGACTGCTGCGGACGGGGTCTTGATTCCACTTCAGTGCGAGTTCTACGCATTGGAAGGACTGTCCGCACTGCTTGATACCGTGGAGCAGATTCAAGCCAGCGTGAACCCAGCGCTTCAAGTCTTTGGTATCGTGCGTACCATGTTCGATAACCGAAATAGCTTGACCCGGGATGTCAGCAAGCAGCTGCGGGATTACTTCGGCGATACCCTGCTCAAGACCACGATTCCGCGCAACGTGCGAGTGGCAGAAGCGCCAAGCCATGGCTTACCGGTGACCAAGTATGCCCGTTTTTCCAGGGGCAGCCAGGCACATCGGGTATTGGCCAAGGAACTGATTCGTCGTCTTTCGTTATGATGTCGAAAACCGCATTGAAGGAATGCTCATGACTCGTAAACGCGCACTGGGCCGAGGCCTGGACGCCTTGATTGGCGCCAACGCCCGCCGTCGCGACCTGCTTGATGCGGATGGTCAGATGGATACATCGCAGAGTGTCGAGCAGACCCTGGACGTCTCTGAGCAAAACGAACGTCTGTTACGCTTGCCTCTTGGCCAGCTTGTTCGCGGCAAGTATCAGCCACGCCGCGAGATACAGCCCGAGGCGCTGGAAGAACTGACCGATTCGATTCGTGCCCAAGGCGTCATGCAGCCGATAGTGGTGCGTCCGATCGGTGAAGATCGATACGAAATCGTGGCCGGCGAACGGCGTTGGCGAGCGGCTCAGCTTGCCGAACTCGATACCATTCCTGCCGTCGTGCGTGACATCAGCGACCAGAGCGCACTGGCGCTAGCCCTGATCGAAAACATTCAACGAGAGAATCTCAATCCGGTCGAAGAGGCAGCAGCTCTCAAGCGGTTACTCGATGAGTTCGAGCTGACCCAACAGCAGGTCGCGGATGCGGTAGGCAAGTCCCGGACTCAAGTTACCAATTTGCTGCGTCTATTGGCGTTGGATCCCGAGGTACAGACGCTGCTAGAGCGTGGCGATCTGGATATGGGACATGCCCGGGCACTACTGGTACTGACTGCGGCAAAACAGCGCAAGGCAGCCCATGAAGTAGTCAACAAGGACCTTACCGTACGTCAGACCGAAACACTCGTAAAACAGCTTCAAGAAGGCAAACCTGCAGCCAAGAAGCAAGCACAGCCATCGTCCGATGTAACCCGACTGGAAAACCAGTTAGGTGAACTACTAGGCGCTCCAGTGCGCATACAGCATGGCCGCAGTGGCAAGGGACGAGTCACCATTCGCTACGCAAGTCTCGATGAGCTGGACGGTATCCTGGGCCACATCAAATGACATTTAGCAAAGCACTATTGATGAAAATTAATTTAGCTTGAGAACGTTTTTACCTGACATCCGTTGCCCTTTGGTCGTAAGTTCTCAATAGTTCGCGTGATTTAGTCCATGTTCGGTTGAAGGCTCAACGGGGCTTCCCTATAATCCGCCGAGGTCTAGCACTGGCGGCTCCACAAGCGAACGAGATTCGTGGAGTACAAGAGATACGACACATGCATCCTTCTGTACCGGCCCGACTCAAGCGCCCTCGATTCATGCGTCTTCTGCTTGTTCAGCTAGGTTTCATCGTATTTACGATGGCTATCTGTGCAGTTGCTGCCGGAGCAGCAGCAGCAATCTCAGCGTTACTCGGTGGTCTGGTGTGCTGGTTGCCTAATGTTTACTTCGCTTGGCGCACCTTTCGTTATCAGGGAGCGCAGTTTGCACAGAATATCGTCAAGAGCTTCTATCGTGCTGAAGCCGGTAAGTTTGTTTTGACGGCGGCACTGTTCACGCTGGTGTTCGTGACAGTGCCGCCCTCAAATCCCGCTTTCTTCTTTGGCGCTTATGTGGCGACATTGTTCACTCAGTGGTTGGGGCCCTGGCTACTGCGTGAACCTCAGGCCACCTGATATCGAGGCTATGCAATGGCAGGCAGTAATCTGACGACGACGGAGTATATCCAGCATCACCTGCAGAACCTCACTTTTGGCCATCATCCCGACAATGGGTGGTCGATTGCTCACTCCGCTACCGAAGCGGCTGATATGGGATTCTGGGCCATTCATCTCGATACAATGGGCTGGTCGATCGGTTTAGGCATTCTTTTTTTATGGATCTTTCGCAAGGCTGCGAAGACCGCTACCACCGGCGTGCCAAGCGGTTTGCAGAATTTCGTCGAATTGATGGTCGAGTTCGTCGACAATTCGGTGAAGGAGACCTTCCATGGCAAGAGCAGGCTGATTGCGCCTCTGTCATTGACGATCTTTTGCTGGATTTTTCTGATGAATCTGATGGACCTAGTGCCGGTAGACTTTTTACCCATGCTGGCGCAAAAGATCGGTGTATTGGTATTCAATGCCGACCCAGCCCACGTCTACTTCAAGGTCGTGTCCACTACTGATGTCAACGCCACGCTTGGGATGTCGCTTGCGGTATTTGCACTGATCATTTTCTATGCGATTCGCACCAAGGGGGTATCCGGTTTTATTGGCGAATTGACGCTGCATCCCTTCAATGCACCCAGCAAGATTGCCATGATATTCCTGATTCCGGTCAACCTGCTGCTCGAGCTGGTGACTCTGCTCGCCAAGCCGGTATCACTGGCGCTTCGTCTATTCGGTAACCTCTACGCCGGTGAGCTGATCTTCATTCTGATCGCGGCAATAGGTCTATGGCAGCTGCCACTGCACTTCGCGTGGGCTGTATTTCACCTTTTGATCATCACGCTACAGGCATTCATTTTCATGATGCTGACGATCGTCTACCTGAGCATGGCGACAGAAGAACACTGATAGTTGTAAACCCGTAATCTCTGACCGTTAAACCACTTGAACCTAAACTGGAGTAAACCATGGAAGCACAAGTTCTGGGCATGACCGCCATCGCCGTGTCTCTGCTGATTGGTCTGGGTGCGTTGGGCACCGCCATCGGCTTCGGTATCCTTGGCGGCAAATTCCTGGAAGGCGCTGCGCGTCAGCCGGAAATGATCCCGCAGCTGCAGGTTAAGATGTTCATCGTTGCTGGCCTGCTTGACGCCGTGACCATGATCGGTGTGGGTATCGCACTGTTCTTCACCTTCGCCAACCCGTTTGTCGGTTAACTCGCGGCCGGTCGGTGCGACCCCGTGACTCTAACCCTAAAACTGTGAAGCGAGAGGTGCTGGCGTGAATCTGAACCTTACCCTGATCGGTCAGGCCATTGCCTTCGCGGTCTTTGTCTGGTTCTGCATGAAGTATGTATGGCCTCCGGTCATGCAGGCTCTGCAGGAACGCCAGAAAAAGATTGCTGATGGCCTGGATGCTGCCAGCCGTGCTAATCGTGACCTCGAAATGGCTCAAGAACAGGCCGACGAGACGTTGCGCGAAAGCAAGGGGCAGGCAGCGGAAATTCTTGAACAAGCCCATAAGCGTTCGAACCAGATGGTCGAAGAGGCGCGCGATAACGCACGCCAGGAAGGCGAACGCATGATTGCCAACGCTCGTACTGAAATAGAGCAGGAAATCAATCGCGCCAAGGAAGAGTTGCGTGCGCAAGTTGCGCGACTCGCCATCGAGGGGGCCGAGCGTATCCTGGAATCCTCCATCGACGAGAAAAAGCATCGTGAACTCGTCGACAAGCTTGCCACCGAGCTTTGAGGAGGTGATCCATGGCTGAAACGTCTACCGTTGCCCGACCTTATGCCAAGGCGGCATTTGAACTAGCCCAGTCCAAGAAAAAACTCGCGGCCTGGTCCGATATGCTGAAATTGATGGCTCAAGTGGCCGCCAACGACGACATGCAGACCAGTATTCTGGGCAATCCTCGACTATCCGACGAGGAAAAGGCAGATGCGGTCATTGATGTATGTGGCAAGGCATTGGACGAAGAGGGACGCAATTTAGTGCGGACCCTCGCGCAAAGAAATCGTTTGATGGCACTGCCGGACATCGCTGAGCAATTCGAACTGCTCAAGGCCCAGCAGGAGAAGCGCATGGATGTCACCATCGTTTCCGCCTTTCCGCTGGACGACAAGCAGGAAGACAAGCTCGCGAGTGCTCTGGCCAAGCGCCTGAATCGCGAAATCTCCATTACCACTCAGGTGGATAGCGCCCTGCTGGGCGGCGTCATCCTGCGTGCCGGCGATACCGTCATCGACGGCTCGGTACGCGGTCGATTGGCCCGTCTACGCGATGCGCTTTCCGTCTGAGCTTGAGGGACACGGCATGCAGCAATTAAATCCTTCCGAGATCAGCGACATCATCAAACAGCGTATCGAAAAGCTGGATGTTGCCTCCGAAGCCCGTAATCAAGGCACCATCGTCAGCGTCTTCGACGGCATCGTACAGATTCATGGTCTGGCAGATGCGATGTTTGGTGAGATGATCGAATTTCCCAACGGTATCTTCGGTATGGTGCTCAACCTTGAGCGCGATAGCGTCGGTGCCGTTGTGCTTGGCGACTATCAACAGCTCGAAGAGGGCATGACCGCTCAGTGTACCGGGCGCATCCTTGAGGTGCCGGTAGGTCCCGAGCTGACGGGGCGTGTGGTTGATGCTCTGGGTAGCCCCATCGATGGCAAAGGTGACATCAATGCCAAGCTGACGGATGCGGTAGAAAAGGTGGCCCCGGGTGTCATCACCCGACAGTCCGTCGATCAGCCGATCCAGACCGGTTTCAAGTCCATTGATGCCATGGTCCCGATTGGTCGCGGTCAGCGTGAGTTGATCATCGGCGATCGCCAGATCGGTAAGTCCGCCATCGCAATCGATGCCATCATCAATCAGAAAGGCAAGAACGTTACCTGTATTTATGTGGCGGTGGGCCAGAAGCAGTCGACCATCGCAAGCGTTGTGCGCAAACTCGAAGAACACGGCGCCATGGAGCACACCATCGTGGTTGCCGCAGGTGCCGCGGATCCGGCTGCCATGCAGTTTCTGGCGCCTTATTCCGGCTGCACCATGGGCGAGTATTATCGCGACCGTGGTCAGGATGCGTTGATCATTTACGACGATTTGACCAAGCAGGCTTGGGCCTATCGCCAGATATCCCTGCTGCTCAAGCGTCCTCCGGGCCGGGAAGCCTATCCGGGTGATGTCTTCTATCTTCACTCGCGTTTGCTTGAGCGGGCTGCTCGAGTCAATGCCGACTACGTGGAAAAATTCACCGACGGCGAAGTCACCGGTAAGACTGGCTCCCTGACGGCACTGCCGATGATCGAAACTCAAGGCGGTGATGTGTCGGCCTTCGTACCCACTAACGTGATTTCGATCACCGACGGTCAGATCTTCCTTGAGACGAGTATGTTCAACTCAGGGATTCGTCCGGCAATCAACGCTGGTCTGTCGGTTTCTCGTGTCGGTGGCTCCGCCCAGACCAAGATTATCAAGAAGCTTGGTGGTGGCGTACGTCTGGCGCTAGCTCAGTATCGTGAGCTGGCGGCATTCTCCCAGTTTGCCTCGGATCTCGATGAAGCGACGCGTAAGCAGCTCGAGCACGGTCAGCGTGTTACCGAACTGATGAAACAGAAGCAGTATTCGCCGATGTCCTTGGCGGAGATGGCGCTGTCGCTGTTTGCTGCCAACGAGGGCTTTCTGGACGACGTCGAAGTCGACAAGGTACTTGATTTCGAAGCGGCCCTGCATGACTACATGAAGTCGGAGCATAGTGAGCTGCTTGACAAGATCAACGAATCCGGCGACTACAACGACGAGATCAAGGACGGTCTCAAGTCCGGTCTCGAGAAATTCAAGAGCACTCAGTCCTGGTAAACGTTACTGGTCCGGCTTTCCGGGCCAGTAATTTCTCTGAGTGTCATGAATGAGGTAGATCGCAATGGCAGCGGCAAAAGAGATTCGCTCTCAAATAGGGAGCATCAAAAATACCCAGAAGATTACCAGTGCCATGGAAATGGTGGCTGCATCGAAGATGCGCAAAGCGCAGGAGCGGATGGCGGCAAGCCAACCCTATGCCAAGCAAATTCGTCATGTGGTGAGCCATATCGCTAAGGCCAATCCTGAGTATCGCCATGATTACATGATCGAACGGGAGGTCAAACGGGTAGGCTACATCGTCGTTTCCAGCGACCGTGGTCTAGCCGGGGGCTTGAACGTTAATCTGTTCAAGACGGTGCTCAAGGAAACCCGACAATGGCGCGACAAAGGTGTCGAACTTAGTTTCGTTGCCATAGGCAGCAAAGCAGGCACCTTTTTCCGCAACTACGGCGGTAATCTCATGGCGGCCAAGAGCAACATAGGCGAAGCGCCAGAGACCAAGGACCTGATTGGTAGCGTCAAAGTCATGCTGGATGCCTATGACGAAGGTGAGCTGGATCGTCTATACGTGGTGTACAACGAGTTCGTCAACACCATGACTCAGAAGCCCATCGCTCGTCAGCTGGTACCTCTGGTCGCTATGAAAGAGGAAGACGACGAAGAGACGCGGTCCAGTAGCTGGGACTATCTATATGAGCCGGACGCCAAGGAGCTGCTCGATAGGCTGTTGATACGCTATATCGAATCTCAGGTTTATCAGGCGGTGGTTGAGAATGCAGCGTGCGAGCAGGCAGCGCGGATGATCGCGATGAAGAACGCAACGGATAACGCCGGCGACCTGATTGACGATCTGCAGCTGGTTTATAACAAGGCCCGCCAGGCAGCCATTACCCAGGAAATCTCCGAGATCGTGAGCGGGGCCGCCGCGGTCTGAGTCCTGATAAGGCCAAGCAGGTTTCATTTGCAGGTATTTAAGAGGAACCAAGATGAGCGGACGTATCGTACAAATCATCGGCGCGGTGATTGACGTAGAGTTTCCGCGGGACGAAGTGCCCAAGGTCTACGACGCGCTTAAGGTCTCGGAAGCCGGGACCGTTCTCGAGGTCCAGCAGCAGCTGGGCGATGGCGTGGTGCGAGCCATTGCCATGGGCTCTACCGAAGGCTTGAAGCGTGGCTTCGAGGTGGAGAATACCGGTGCTGCCATTTCCGTTCCAGTGGGTAAGGAAACGCTGGGCCGGATCATGAACGTACTCGGCGAGCCGATCGACGAGGCGGGCGAGATCGGCGAGCAGGAACGTATGCCGATTCACCGTAAAGCGCCAAGCTATGCCGAACAGGCAGCCTCCAACGAGCTGCTGGAAACCGGTATCAAGGTCATCGATCTGGTCTGCCCGTTCGCCAAGGGCGGTAAGGTTGGCTTGTTTGGTGGCGCGGGCGTTGGCAAAACCGTCAACATGATGGAGCTGATCCGTAATATCGCGACGGAACACAGCGGCTACTCGGTGTTTGCCGGGGTCGGTGAGCGTACCCGTGAAGGGAATGACTTCTATTATGAGATGAAGGAGTCTGACGTTCTCGACAAGGTATCGTTGGTTTACGGCCAGATGAACGAGCCGCCGGGCAACCGCCTGCGCGTGGCACTGACCGGTCTCACCGTCGCCGAGAAGTTCCGTGACGATGGGCGTGACGTGTTGTTGTTCGTCGATAACATCTACCGCTATACCCTGGCGGGCACCGAAGTCTCGGCACTGTTGGGACGTATGCCTTCCGCGGTAGGCTATCAGCCGACCTTGGCCGAAGAGATGGGGGTATTGCAGGAGCGTATCACCTCGACCAAGACTGGATCGATCACTTCCGTGCAAGCGGTGTATGTTCCGGCGGACGATCTGACCGACCCATCACCGGCGACCACTTTTGCTCACTTGGACGCTACGGTTGTATTGGCGCGCTCTATTGCGGAGCTCGGGATCTATCCAGCCATCGATCCGCTAGATTCCACCTCGCGTCAGCTCGATCCGCTTACCGTGGGCGATGAACACTACGAGACTGCTCGTGGCGTGCAGAACGTGTTGCAGCGCTACAAAGAACTCAAGGACATCATCGCAATTCTAGGTATGGACGAGCTCTCCGACGAAGACAAGATGTCGGTGAACCGGGCGCGTAAGATTCAGCGCTTCCTTTCCCAGCCGTTCTTCGTTGCCGAAGTGTTCACCGGTTCACCAGGCAAGTACGTATCCCTCAAGGACACCATCCGTGGTTTCCAGGGCATCCTGAACGGTGAATACGATGAGTTGCCGGAACAGGCTTTCTACATGGTTGGTACCATCGACGAAGCCGTCGAGAAAGCCAACAACATGAAGTGAAGCCGTTCATGTTAGAGGATTAAGGTATGGCGAACAGCTTCCAATGCGAGATCGTCAGCGCCGAACAGTCGATCTTCTCTGGCGAAATCACTCAACTTGTCGCAGCTGGCAAGGTGGGAGATCTGGGAATTCTTCCTGGCCACGCGCCCTTGATGACCGAACTGCAACCGGGCCCGCTGCGGGTGATGCGTGAAAACGGTGACGAGGAAATTTACTATGTCACCGGTGGTTTTCTTGAGGTACAGCCGAAAATAATATCGGTACTGGCAGATACTGCCACGCGGGCAGATGATCTTGATGAGGTCGAAGCCGAAGAGGCCCGCAAGGAAGCCCTGCGTTCGATCAACGAGCAGCATTCAGAGATGGACTATTCTCGTGCTGCAGTAGAACTGGCGGAAGCGGTTGCTCAATTGCGTACCCTTGAACAGTTACGCAAAAAGGGCGGACGAGGCTAGCTCTGCCTCTATAATCGGTACTAGAAAAGATGCCTCAGAGAGTAAAACTCTCTGGGGCATTTTTTTGTTGGAATTACTAGGTTAATAGTCTGAACGTGCATGATTAGGAAGTTAAGAGTGTAGCTTTTCCGATTCAAATGTAATTTAATGTAAGCAACTGAGTTTTATCACGCATTGGTCTAGACGAGGCTTATACATTGGTATGCGCTTCCTTGGGACCCTAGAATGAACGCGATCAAAGAAACGGTTAAAGGATGAGCATGACGCTTGATATTGTAATTCTGGCAGCGGGACAAGGCACCCGCATGCGCTCGAAAAAACCCAAGGTATTGCATGAATTGGCGGGTAAGCCGATGGTGCGCCATGTAATCGATACCGCAGCGGATCTTGGTGCTAGCCGATTGCATGTAGTGGTTGGCCACGGCGGTGATCAGGTCCGCGAAAGCCTTGCGGGCTATCCGGTGGAATTTGCGTTACAGACCGAACAGAAGGGCACTGGTCATGCTGTGGCTCAGGCGATGGATAAGCTTGCGGATGGCAAGGTACTGGTGCTCTATGGCGATGTACCGTTGATTCGTCGCGAGACCCTTGCAGCGCTGCTCGATGAGGTGAATGAACAGCGTATGGCACTGTTGACCGTGACCCTGGACGATCCTGCAGGCTATGGCCGTATCAAGCGTGACAGTGAAGGTCGTGCCGTAGCGATCGTCGAACACAAGGACGCCTCCGAGGCAGAGCGTGCCATTACAGAATGCAATACCGGCATCATGGCGATGACGGCCGAGCAGCTACGCCGCTGGCTACCTCAGCTTTCTGCCGAGAATGTACAGGGCGAATACTATCTCACCGACGTAATTGCCATGGCAGCTGCAGAAGGCGTCACCATTGCCAGTGCACAGCCGGCCACTCCCGTAGAGGTAGAAGGCGTCAATAATAGAGCGCAATTGGCCCATCTCGAACGCGCTTTTCAATTTGAGGAAGCAATTCGTCTCATGACCGACGGCGTAGCTTTGGCGGATCCGGCGCGCCTGGACGTACGGGGCAGCCTTCGCTGTGGTCATGATGTCGAGATCGATGTGGGCTGTGTATTTGAAGGCGAGGTAGAACTCGCAGACGGCGTGCGAGTAGGTCCCTACTGTGTGATTCGCAATAGCCGGATTGGAACCGCTAGCGTGATAGAGGCGCATAGTGTGCTGGACGGCGCCGTAATCGAAGGAAAGAGTCAGATAGGCCCATTCGCAAGGTTAAGACCCGGAACACGTTTAGCCCAAGGCGCCAAGATCGGCAATTTCGTTGAAACCAAGAACGCCATACTTGGTGAAGGCGCCAAGATCAATCATCTCAGTTACGTTGGGGATGCCCGTCTGGGACAAGAGGTCAATGTCGGGGCCGGAACCATTACCTGTAACTACGATGGTGCCAACAAGCATCTAACCGAAATAGGGAGCCGTGCTTTTATTGGTTCCAATACGGCGCTAGTGGCACCCGTCAAGGTGGGAGAAGGCGCTACCATTGGTGCTGGTTCTACCATAAGCAAGGACGTGGAAGCAGGCACCCTGGCGTTAACTCGTGGGCGTCAGATGAGCAAACAGAATTGGCAGCGTCCCCAAAAAAACCCTAAGCAATAACATGAAGGAGTCAGCACGATGTGTGGAATCGTCGGAGCAGTAGCCGGGCGTAACGTTCAGGGAATCCTGCTGGAAGGATTGAAGCGTTTGGAATATCGCGGCTACGACTCCGCCGGTATGGCGATCGTGTCTGAAGACGCACGGCTAAATCGCCAGCGCGCGGTGGGGAAGGTCGCAATGCTCGAAGAGCGCCTGGTCGAAGCACCTCTCGTTGGCCAGGTAGGTATTGCTCATACCCGTTGGGCCACTCATGGTCGACCCAGTGAGCAAAACGCTCATCCGCATCAATCCGGTGAGAGCCTGGCGGTAGTTCACAACGGAATTATCGAGAATTACGAATCTCTACGGGATGAGCTGGAAGGTCAGGGATACGTATTTACCTCGGAGACCGATACCGAAGTCGTTGCACATCTATTATCCCGTGAATTCACGCTATCTCAGGACCTTCTAAGCGCGGTACGCAGTGCCATAGCGCTGTTGGAGGGTGCCTACGCGCTGGCAGTCATGCACAAAGCCGAACCAGATACCATCATAGGCGCACGCAAGGGCAGCCCGCTGGTGGTCGGAGTCGGTATCGAAGAGGCGTTTCTTGCCTCTGACCCTCTCGCGCTACTGCAGGTTACCGATCGCTTCGTCTATTTGCAGGAAGGTGATCTGGTACGTCTATCCAAAGGTGGCGATATCACTGTTTTCGACACTACCGGTGAGCCACAGACACGGCCGATACAGATCTTCGAGCATGGCGACGGCGCTGCTTCCAAAGGAAACTATCGTCACTTCATGCTCAAGGAAATTCATGAGCAATCTCACATGATTGCTGCCACCCTTGAAGGGCGTCTCTCCGAGCGTCATGTATTGGTCAATAGCTTTGGAACCGAAGCCGAGGCCCTATTCGCCAAGGTCAAGCAAATCCACATCATCGCTTGTGGTACCAGCTATCATGCCGGCATGGTGGCGCGTTACTGGTTGGAAAAATACGCCGGTGTGCCCACCCAGGTCGAGGTGGCTTCAGAATATCGTTATCGGCAGGTGGTGGTCCCGGAAGGTACTTTATTCGTCACGCTGTCCCAGTCCGGGGAGACTGCGGATACTCTTGCAGCCCTGCGTTTTGCCAAGGATAGTGGTTATATCGGTAGCTTGGCCATCTGTAACGTCCCCGGTAGTTCGCTGGTGCGTGAATCCGATCTGACATTGATGACTCAGGCTGGACCCGAAATTGGCGTCGCCTCCACCAAGGCTTTTACCACCCAATTGACCGCATTGATGCTGCTGACCCTAGGTCTAGGGCATGTGCGCGGCATGGACGAGGAAGACGAGGCACGAATCGTCCAGGCACTGCGCTCATTACCTCGTCTAGTCACGCAAGTGTTGACGCTGGATAGTGATATCGAAGCGTTGTCCATGGAGTTTGCCGAAAAGCATCATGCGTTGTTCCTGGGCCGTGGTGCGCATTTCCCGATTGCACTTGAAGGCGCATTGAAACTCAAGGAGATTTCCTATATTCATGCTGAAGCCTATCCTGCCGGCGAACTCAAGCATGGTCCGCTAGCATTGGTTGACAGCGAAATGCCAGTCATCTCCGTTGCGCCGAACGATGAACTGCTCGATAAGCTCAAGTCCAATCTTCAGGAAGTGCGTGCTAGAGGGGGTGAGCTCTTTGTCTTTGCCGATGAGCAAGTCAATATCAAGGAAAGCGAAGGGGTTCGAGTCTTGCGTCTTCCCCACGTCGACGACGCCCTTGCGCCGATCCTATATACCCTGCCGTTGCAGCTGCTTTCCTATCATGTGGCGGTACTCAAGGGCACCGATGTCGATCAGCCGCGTAATTTGGCCAAGTCGGTGACCGTCGAATAATCATCGAACGGGGCTGAATGAAAACACTGCATCTTGGCCTGCCCATGTGGGCCAATAGCGACTGGCGTGGCGGGCTTTATGCCCGCCATACGCCGTCGGAGACATTTCTCGAGGAGTACGCTCGGGTCTTCCCCTGTGTTGAAGGCAATACCACCTTTTATAGCGGTGCTCCGCGTGAAGAGGTCGTTCTGGCCTGGGCCCGCCAGGCGCCCAAAGATTTTCGTTTCTGCTTCAAACTGCCCGCTCGTTTGACCCATGACAAGCGATTGGTAGGGATCGAGGATGAATTCGACGATTTCATTGCCCGTTTATCGCCGCTGCATGACCGGTTGGGTCCAATAATGATTCAGCTGCCCCGAGATTTCGGATACGGCGAGTTGCCTAATTTGTCTGTGTTACTCGAACGCTGGCCCAGCACGGTTCCCTGTGCCGTCGAGGTGCGCGCCAGTGAATTTTTCCACAAAGGAGATGCAGAACAGCAACTCAACCGCTTGTTGATAACTTATCGAGTCGATCGTATCATGCTCGATGTTCGAGCACTGTTCTCGACACAAGCCAATGGCGATTCGAGGCTTCTCAAGGCGCAGGGTGAAAAGCCCAAACGCCCATTGCACGTGCTTTCCACGGCAAGTTCACCGATCGTTCGATTTATTGGGCATCTTGACAAAACGATAAATGAACGCTACTTCGACCCATGGGTGGAATGCTTTTCCCTGTGGATAAAACAGGGGAAAACCCCTTTCTTATTTGTGCATACTCCAGACAATCGTCAGGCGCCTCAGCTGGCACGACACTTTCATTCATTGCTCTCTCGAGTAAAAGCGTTACCTAATCTTCCTGACTTTCCTGGTGAACGACAAACATCGCTTTTTTGACGCTTCGCACTGCCAATGCATCGTTTCAGACTGGTCATCGGACTCATCATCGGATAGTTTTGTCATGAACTTATGTCCGTGCGCCCCATAGCACGAGTCAACAACAATACGATACGTCGCTTTTTCCAAACGAGCAGTGACGTCATGCGACATCAAGGTACAACATGGCAAAAATAACCCACGCGCAGTGGTCTTCCAAGCTGACGTTCATTCTGGCGGCGACCGGCTCTGCGGTCGGTCTGGGCAATATCTGGAAATTTCCGTACATGGTGGGCGAAAGCGGCGGTGCCGCGTTCGTTCTTGTCTATCTGATCTGTATCGCACTGGTTGGTTTGCCTATTTTGGTTGCTGAATGGCTGTTGGGAAGGCGCGGCCAGAAAAACCCTATCAACACTATGGCAGACATGGCCAGACAGGAAGGGCGAAGCCAGGCCTGGACCGTGGTGGGCATCAGCGGTGTGCTAGGGGCTTTTATCATCCTGTCGTTTTACAGCGTGATCGGAGGCTGGTCCCTCTCCTATACGCTAAGTTCCGTTACTGGGGATTTCAGCGGTCAAAATGCGGATGCCATTGGTGAACTGTTCAACGGCCTACTGGCCGACTCAAGCACGCTGCTGCTATGGCATTCGATATTCATGGTGCTGGTCATCGGTATCGTTGCTCGAGGTGTTAAAGCGGGTCTTGAGGGCGCCGTGCGCACGTTGATGCCAGCCTTGGGTATCATCCTCGTGGTGCTGGTGGGCTATGGCCTGTTCTCGGGGCACTTCGGTGAGGCGATAAGTTTCATGTTCAACCCGGATTGGAGCGCGCTTGGGGGCGATGTAGTACTGGCCGCCATGGGACAGGCATTCTTCACGTTGTCTCTCGGGATGGGCATCATGATGGCCTACGGCTCTTATCTGGGTGCAGAGGTCAACTTGCTCAGTACAGCCCGTACCGTCATCATTCTGGATACAGTGTTTGCGTTGGTGGCAGGGCTGGCAATCTTCCCGATCGTATTTGCCAACGGACTCGACCCGAGTTCTGGCCCTGGTTTGATCTTTGTCACCTTGCCCTTGGCCTTTGGCAACATGACCGGTGGCGTCACTC
>NZ_JIBT01000078.1 GCF_001039575.1 Halomonas sp. PR-M31 | reverse complement strand
CGACTCACCACATTGGTGGTGGACAAGACCGGCACCCTGACGGAAGGCAAACCCCAGGTCACGGATGCGGAAATTCTGGAAGGCGAAAAGCGGGACGTACTGGGCCTGGTGGCAGCACTCGAACAGGGTTCCGAGCATCCTTTGGCAACGGCTCTGATGGAACACGCGCAGTCTCAGGGCGCAACTACTGCCTCCGTCGAGGCCTTCGAGAGCGTCACCGGCCGGGGTGTCACCGCCAAAACGCAAGAGGGAAATAGCCTGCGCCTGGGTAATGCCAAGCTATTGAGCGAGGCGGGCATCGATATGACGTCCGACGTTGAGGTGGCGCGGCGTCTTGAGGATCAGGCACGCACGGTCATCTATCTGGCCAAGGATGAGCATCTAACAGCGATCTTCGGCGTCAGCGACCCGCTGCGTTCCGATACCGTGGCGGCAGTCAAGCGCCTGCAGGAAGATGGCCTCAAGATCGTCATGCTCACCGGGGACAACCCCCATACCGCCGCCGCCATCGCCCGGGAAGTCGGCATCGACGACTACCGGGCGGAATTGATGCCGGAAGACAAGCACGCGGAAATCGAACGCCGTCAGAGCAATGGCGAAGTGGTCGGCATGGTCGGCGACGGCATCAACGATGCACCGGCCCTGGCGCGAGCCGATGTGGGCTTCGCCATCGGCCAGGGCACGGACGTTGCCATCGAGAGCGCCGGTATCACGCTGATGCGCGGCTCCTTACACGGCATTGCCGATGCCATCGAATTGAGTCGGGCCACGATAAAGAACATCAAGCAGAATCTATGGGGCGCCTTCGGCTACAACGCCCTGTGTATACCCATTGCCGCCGGTCTTCTGTACCCCTTCACCGGGGCCTTGCTCTCGCCGATGATTGCCGGGGCAGCCATGTCGCTTTCATCAGTGACAGTGGTCAGCAACGCCAATCGGCTACGGCTATTCAAGACCTCCGCTCAGGAAAAAGGCGCGGCGCGGGAACCTCACAGCAAACTTCACGGGAGGTAACGTCATGAGCTGGCTCGTCAATCTGGGTGGCCTGGTAGTGATTGCGCTGATCGTCTGGTGGTTCTGGGGAGACCAGCTGGGCATGCGCAAATAGGCGCGGCCAAATCCAATCGACCGTACAAGCCCACTAAAATCTTTGAACCCTGCGCTGAAATCAGCGATCGCTGGTCTTCAGGCGCAACCGGTTTTTCTCCGCGTCCTGCTCCGCTGTTTTTTCCGCCATTTTCTTCCACCAGACGAGATCGGTGATTACCCGATTACGGCCTTCGTTCTTGGCCCGATACAGGCATCGATCCGCCGCCTTGATCAAGCTATCTGCGTCATGAGCAAAATCCGCTTCCATCACTCCGGCACTGAACGTACAGGAAAAGGACTCGCCGTTGGCCTCAAAGCTGAGCCTGCTGAAGTCCTCGCGCAACCCGTCGATGATCTTGACGGTTTGCGCTCCGGTCGTATCATGCAACACAACCAGAAATTCCTCGCCCCCATAGCGACCGATCAAATCCGTTTCTCGCAAACGATGGCGCAAGAGATCCGCTAGTGCCCGAATCACCTCGTCTCCGACCAGATGGCCGTGGGTATCGTTGACCCGCTTGAAGAAGTCGATATCCAGCATGACCCCGCACAGCGGAAGCTGTCGCCGCCTGGCCTGAGCCAAGGAGGCTGCCAGCCGCTCCTTGATATCCGCGTGCTTGAGCAGTCCTGTCAACCCATCTCGAGCCAGGGCCCCGGCCAGGGCTCTGGAGCGCCGGGCACAGGCGGCCATCGAGGCAATCAAGACGTTCGAGGCGATCGGCTTGACCAGGAAATCATCCCCGGCCTTGGTCATTGCCGAAAGCTGGGCGTCCACATCGCCACCGGCAGATAGATAGACGATCGACACCTGCAGCCAGCGCGGGTGATAACGTACCATTTGGGCAAGCTCAGGCCCCTTGCACTGCGGCATTTGCACATCCAGTACTAGAATATCCGGCACGAAGGACTCCATGGCGCTCAGCACATCCTCGGGACGCGAAAGCGTCGTGACCGAGAATCCTGCGCTCTCGAGTACCGATCGATAGTGACTAAGCAGAGTCTCGTCGTCATCCACCATCATGATGCGCAGGGAAGCGAGCCGGTCCGGACGCAGGCGATTGTCCAGTGCCTCGACGAGTCGCATCTTGTCTCGAGGCAGCGTAAAGAAGCCTTCCACCCCGGCACGCACGGCACGAAGCTGAAGGTCAAAGTCAGATGAGACGTCCGTCAGAAACAGGGGGATGGACGTGCCCATGCGCTGTTGGACCGCTTCGCCGATCGCCACCCCGTCATTGCCCGATGCGTCTTGACGCACCAATTGCAAAGGCAGTACCAGAGCACTAGGGCAGTGTCGTTCGCAGGCCTGTTCCAAGAGCTCCCGCTTGGCAAAGTGCTGAATCCGGTAGTCCAACCCCGTGAGCACCTGACAAAGCTGCTCTGCTAGCGCTTTGTCTTCTTCAAAAATATAAACGGTCAACTGATCCGATGTTTGGCCTGCACGGGTTTTTGACTCGGGAATCGGAACCACGTCGTGTACGCTTTCAGCAGGCAGCTCGGCCTGCATCGGGACCGGTAGCGTCTGCAACCCTTGAGCCACCGCGTCGAATAACGCCGCATCATTCGACGCCAAGGCCGCGTCCAATTTGCGCTCCAGCATTCCACAGGCCGTGCCCGCGTCCGCAAAGCCGAAGGTGCCCGCCGCCCCGGCCAGACGATGAAGCCGCAAGCGTATGTCTGCCCAGGCGACACTATTCTTGTCGCAATGAGCGTTCTGTCGCAGCGACTCGATCTCGCCTTTCAGCCATAGGCCGTACTCCTGGCGTAGCTGCAGCAGTCGCTGGTTATTTTCCTGCTTCATGAAAGTCTCTCCAGATCGTCTCGAGCCGTGCAGCCAGCTCGAGCGGGTCGAAGGGTTTGACGATGACGGCGCTCGCGTTCAGGTCGAAATAAAGCTGATGGTCCGCCCCGGCGGTCTTGGCGGTCATGAACACCACCGGTCTCTTGGTTACATCCAGCACCTTGGACAGCTCGATCAATGTCGTTGGCCCATCCATGTCCGGCATCATGACGTCCAGAAGCAGCAGGTCGGGATCATAGGCCGGCGCCTGTTCGATGGCTTGCTCGCCATTCGAGCAGCTCAGCACCGAGAGCCCGCCAAGGGCTTCCAGAGCCACTCGGGTAATGGCGATGATTGATTCATCGTCTTCCACATGCAGCACTCGTTGAAACGTTGCTGCCATGGGAGCTGCCAAATCCTGCGTTGAGGATGATTGCGCATTGGGCACAGCGGTATCAGCGGTACTATTTGCCATGCTTAGTTTCTCTCGTCTTGATTGCTCATCGCTTGAGCAGCTGGGTCATTCGTAACCACTGGCAACAACAGCCAGAACGTGGTGCCCTGATCGATCACCGATCGAAAGCCGATCGATCCATTCATTTGCTCGATAAACTGTTTGGAAATAGCCAACCCCAACCCTGTGCCGCCTTGATGGCGGGTATCGTCTGCCTTGGCCTGGGCAAAATGCTGGAAAACCTTGGGATGGAACTCGCTGGGGATACCAGGGCCCTGATCGATGACATCGATCCACACATGATCATTTTCGACCCGATAGCACACTTGGACGAGACCGCCACGAGGCGAGAACTTGATGGCGTTGGACAGCAGGTTGGACATCACCTGACCGAAACGCAGGCTATCGATCTCGATGCAGGCTTGCCTTTCGCCGACCAGTTCGAGCCGAACGCCATATTGCGCCGCATAGCCAAGATTGATGGCAACAGCCTCTTCCAGAAGCGGATGCAGCTCGTGCCTGCGCATGTCGAAGATCATCTTGTCGGCATCGAGCTTTTCCCAGTCCAGCAGATCGTTGACCAGCTGCCCCAGGCGCTCGGCATTGCGCTGAGCAAGGGTAAGCATCTCGATCATGGCCGGCGGCGCTACGCCTACTGCACCCGCATTGATCAGATCCAGCGCCCCCTTGATGGAGGTCAATGGCGTACGCAGCTCATGACTGACGACGGCCACGAACTCTCGCTTCAACTGCTCGAGCTTACGCTGCTCGGTGATATCTTGAATCTGGGCCACGAAGTACTGAGGCTTGCCGGCGGAATCGCTCACCAGCACGACCGACAAAAACCCCCATAGGATGTCGCCTGCTTTCGTTATATAGCGCTTTTCCAACTGATAGTGCGTGATAGCGCCGCTGATCAGCTTTTGCAGCGCATCCAGGTCCTGAACCAGATCGTCCGGATGGGTCAGCGTCTGGAAAGTGGTGATCAGCAGCTCGTCTCGAGCGTAGTTCAGCATGTCGCAGAGCGCGCCGTTGACCTCGAGAAACTCGCCCTGAAGGGATACCAAGGCCATGCCCTGTTGAGTATTTTCGAAGGCGCCGCGAAACTGGGATTCGCTGATCTGCAGCGCTTCTTCCATGGACTGTAGCTGGCTGCGATCGATGGCGACCCCCAGGTAGCCGGTGACGTTGCCGACAACGTCATGAATCGCGCTGACCACTAAACGCACCTGACAGTGACTTCCATCGCGGCAAACATAGGTCCAATCGCGGCTCTCGTTGAACCCCCGACTCGGATTGGCGGTTAACGCCGCAAAGCCTTTGATGGGTTCGCCGAACGTTCGCGAGAGTTCGGCGGCGCGCTGATCGATTTCGTCCTCATGGTGAAAGTCCAGCGCTGTGAAACGGCCAACGACTTCCTCGGCAAAATAGTCCAATAGCCCTTCGGCACCGGAGTTGAACAGCGTGATTGTCCCCTCGAGATCCGTTGCAATGATGGCGACTTCCGTCGAGGCATCGATCACCGCCTGTAAATGGGTGCGAACCTCGGCGCTCTCCTGCTCGGCCTGTTTGCGGGCAGTAATATCCATATGGGTGCCGGCCATGGCCAGCGGCTTGCCGTTGACGTCCCATTCGACCAGGCGTCCCCGGTCGTGCACCCACACCCACTCTCCATTCTTGTGCTTCATGCGGTATTGAATGTCATAGGCGGGTAGCTCACCGCTGAGATGCCGCCTGCACATGAGCATGGACATAGCGAGATCTTCCGGATGGGCAAGGGAGATCCAGGTCTCGACCGTGGTGGGTTCAAGCTCTTCCAGGGAGTAGCCCACGATCTCCGCCCAGCGGTCGTTGAAGCAGGTGACCCCGGTCTGTACGTTCCACTCCCAGGTACCCGCCTGGGTGCCCTGCAGAATCAGCTCTAACCGCCGACGCGCTTCAAGCAGTGTCCGCTCTACCTTACGTTTTTCGGTGATGTCGTGCATGGCCACGACCGCACCGGCTCTTACTCCCTTCGGGGAGTGGAAGACCTGCCCGTTGCAGAGTACATGGCGTGGCGCTTGATCGATCGTCTTGATGCAGATTTCCTGATTGCGCACCCATTCACCGTTCCAGGCGCGCTTGAGCGGGATTCGCTCTTCTGCCAGCGGAGTTTCGCCATCCGCTTCGTATAAGTTGAACTGACCGGTCCACTCATCGGGCATGGAATAGGAAGGATCGCTGGTATGCCAGGCTCTGGCCTGCCGGTTGAACAGACTTAGCTCACCGCCGGTATTGCTGGCGACCACGCCCTCGGGCAATGCCTCGAGTAGACTATTAAGCATTGCGTGGTTCGCCTGAGCGATGCGTTTCTCGGCGTGGGTTTCGAGCAGCTTCGTCGCAAGGCTCGCCAGCTCTTTCAGCGCTTGACGCTGCCTGTCATCGAGTCGTCTTGGTGTGTGGTCAATGACGCATAGTGTGCCGAGTCGACAGCCATTGGCGACTGTCAGCGGCGCACCGGCATAAAAACGAATATGCGGCTCACCCAGGACGAGAGGATTATCCCTGAAGCGTGAGTCGCAGTGGGCATCTGCCACTTCCATGAGACTATCGCCCTCGATGGTATGGGCACAAAAGGCCTGATCTCGGGGCGTTTCTCGCACCTTGAGCCCCACCTGACTCTTGAACCATTGGCGCTTTCCATCTACCAGGGAAATCAGCGCAATAGGCACCCCGCAGATCAGCGCTGCCAGACGCGTGATTGCATCGAAGCTCTCTTCAGCCTCGGTATCGAGAATGCCGTATTCGTGAAGGGTTGCCAGCCGCTCGGATTCGCCTTCCGTGTCGTCAACCATTTGTTCGAGCACCTGCGTCATGCAGGATCTCCTACACATAAGCCTTATTAATCAGACTTATCGGTCGAGCGGCATAAAAGCTGAAGTGTTTGTTACAAGACTTTCATTCGGGAAAGATGACGATGCGGGAGCAAGGATATCAATGGTGCGTTTAGACAGGCTCGGCGTGCTCGACCATCAGCTGCAACGACTCCCGCCCTTTCCAGCGATTGCGGGACAGCTTGTAGGCGCAGCGCACTTGCGAGCCCAGACCGATGTTTGGCGCTTCGCCAGGGGATAGCGCGCGAAACCAGATTGCCCGGGTACTGACTCCGCCATTTGAAAGCTCCAGCATCAAATGGGTACCATCGGCCCCCACGACTCTCAGGTTCTCGACGAGAAATTCCCCTTCGAACAGCGGCGCGTCGAACTCCCGGCCATAGGGCGCCAGGCCTTCAAGCTCATCTAGCGTACCCAGCGATAGCTGCTGGGCCTGTAGCTCGCCGTCGGTAAAGATACAGGGATAAAGCTCTCGATCGCCAAGCTGCTCATTCACCGCCTGACGCAGCGCATCTCGAAAAGTGTCAAACGCTTCTTTTGGCACGCCGATGCCCGCCGCACCACGATGCCCGCCGAAACGCGGCAGCGCCTGAGGGGCCAACTCATGAGCGCGCTGCAGGGCGTCACGCAGATGCAAACCCTCAATGGAGCGGCCAGAGCCGGTCAACATGCCAGGTTGAGATGCCGGGGTCAGCACGAAGGCGGGACGGCCGAAGGCCTGCACTAGCCGCGAGGCAACGATGCCCTGTACGCCGGCATGGCCGTCCTCGAGAAACACCACCAGCACTTGCTCCTCTCGGGCCAGGTCATCCATGACCAGGGCGCGAGCGGTGTCGGCCATGTCCAGCTCGATCGCTTTGCGGGACTGATTATCCTGATCGAGTACCTCGAGATGTGTCCGAGCGCTGGTTTCGTCCGCGGCAAGCATGAAGTGCAGCGCGGCATAGGGATCGTCGAGCCTTGAACGCGCATTGATGCGCGGCCCCATCTGGAACGCTAGGGTTTCCGCATCGAAGGGCACGCTGTCGGCCCCCAGCCGCTCCGCCATGGCCCTCCAGCAAGCGGCCTCCATACGATTGATCAGCGTAAGCCCCTGGGTAACCACGGCACGGTTGATGGCGCTACCTCCCAGGGAGACACAATCCGCCACGGTGCCAAGCGCCACATAGGAGAGCCAGGGCGAAAGCTTCGGTATCGAGGTTGACAGCACGCCGAGTTCGATCAGCACGGCCCGGGCCAGGGACATGACCAGCCAAGCCACCATGCAGCCGGCGATGGTGGCATCCGGGAAGCCGCAGTCGCTGCGAGTCGGGTTGACCGTGGCATAGGCGGAGGGCGGCGGTCCTTCGAGTGGCAAGGCATGGTGATCGGTAACGATGACGTCGATGCCCACCTCTCGCAGACGCGCAATGCGCGGCTCGTCCGAGGAGCCGCAATCCGCGGTGATTACCAGGCTGGGACGTGGCGACAGCGTCAGGGTGCGCTCTACCAGGGGCAGGCTGATGCCGTAACCATCGTTGATGCGATGCCCGATCAGACTGTGCAGCTTGTGGGAAGGCACGCCAAACAACTCGTTGAGGGTGCGCAGAATCACCACATGAGAGGTGATGCCGTCCACATCGTAATCCGTGAGGATGCCGATATGCTCCCCCTCGGTGACCGCCCGGGCGATGCGCTCGGCGCTGCGGCGAGCATCCGCCAGTTTCTCGGGGTGCGCAAGATTGCGCAAACTGGGTGAGACGAGCGGTGCAAGCTCACCGGCATAGCCGTTCAGCCGTCCGGCCAAGATACGCGCCTGCAGCTCGGAAAGACCTGACTCCAAAGCGCGCTGATAGAGCGCTTCGTCCCGGGGGCGCGGCTGGATGCGGCGGCGTACCTCCTCGCTCAAGGCGCGTTCGACGTCGCCGAGGGTCACCTGTCCTCCTGACGCCGATGCTCGACAACGAATCTCTGCACAGCATCCAATTCTGCCGGCAGCACGCTATAGCGCTCTTCGCGTTCGAGCAGGTCATCCATGTGGGCCGGCAGCGGCACGCCGGAAAAGCCCGCCTTGACCACCGCCTCGGCAAACTTGGCCGGATGGGCCGTCGCCAGGGTCACCATGGGAATCGTCCTATCACCATGGCATACCTTGGCGGCGCGATAACCGGTAGCGGTATGGGGGTCGAGCAACTCCTTGGTGCGATGATGCGCCTCCCGAATTGCCTCGAGAATGGTGGCATCGTCGACGCTATGGCTGGTAAATCGCTCTCGCAGCCTGCCTAACGGCGCCTCGGCCAAGGCAGTCGGCTCCTGTTGAAAGCATTCGAGCAGCTCACGCACCGCATCACCGTCCTGGTCGTAGGCGTCGAACAGCAACCGCTCGAAGTTCGACGACACGACGATGTCCATGGAAGGTGCCAGGGTCGCCTCGAGATCCCGCTTGGAAAAATCGTTGTCGGCCAATGTCCGGTGCAGAATGTCGTTAGCGTTGGTGGCGATGACGAACTGCCTGACCGGCAGGCCCATCTTGTAGGCCATGTAGCCGGCAAAGACGTTGCCGAAATTGGCCGAAGGCACGCAAAAGCTCACCTCGCGCTGGGGAGCGCCAAGGGCCACACCGGCGGCAACGTAGTAGACGATCTGGGCCATGATGCGCGCCCAGTTGATGGAATTGACTGCCACCAGCTGAGTGCCATTCAAGAACGTTTGATCCGCGAAACTGGCTTTGACCATGGCCTGGGCGTCGTCAAAGTTGCCTTCGATGGCGATATTGAAGACGTTATCTGCCAGCACCGAGGTCATCTGGCGCCGCTGCACCTCGGAGACCCGATTGTGCGGGTGAAGAATGAAGATATCCAGATTGTCGCAGTGACGACAACCTTCGATGGCCGCGGAGCCGGTATCCCCCGAGGTGGCACCCATGATCACCGCCCGCTCGCCGCTTTTTTTCAGGAAATGATCCAGAATTCGCCCGAGCAGCTGCAGGGCGACATCCTTGAAGGCAAGGGTCGGACCATGAAACAGCTCAAGCAAGAAATGGTTGCTATCGAGCTGATTGAGAGGCACCACCGCGTCGTGACTGAAGGTGGCATAGGCGTCACGTACGATCTCGCGGAAGGTATCGTCGTCGATCTCGCCATTGACGAAAGGTTTCATCACCCGAAAGGCGATCTCGGAATAGGAAAGCCCGGCCATGGCGGACAGCTCGTCCCGAGAAAACTGGGGCACGGTTTCCGGCACGTAGAGACCGCCGTCACTGGCCATGCCGGTAAGCACTACCTCTTCGAAACACAGTGCCGGCGCCTGCCCGCGAGTGCTGATATAGCGCATGACTTATTCCTGTTCGTCCAGGGACTCGACTCGAATCCGGGTCACCGAGCCCGCCACGTCCACCAGCGACTCGAGCTGGCGAATCGCCTCGTTCATGTTTTTTTCCTGAGTGCGATGAGTGAGCAGAATGATCGGCACCAGCTCGCCCTCGGTGGCCTCTTTCTGGATGATCGCCTCTATGGAGATGCCTTGCTCAGCGAGAATCGTCGCCACCCGGGCCAGTACGCCAGGGCGATCCACTGCCAGCAGGCGTAGATAGTAGGCGGTGACGATATCCTCCATCGGCAGGATCGGCAGCCCGTCGTCGCCTTCGAGAATGCCACCGAAGGCCAGATAGGGAACGCGATCATGATGGGCAGTATTAGTGTTCCGAGCTACATCGAGCAAATCCGCGACGACTGCGGAAGCGGTGGGCTCCGCGCCGGCACCGGCCCCGTAATAAAGTGTCGGCCCTACCGCGTCTCCCATGATCGCGATGGCGTTCTTGACGCCATGCACGCTCGCCAGTAGACGCTGTTTGGGGATCAAAGTGGGGTGCACCCGCAGCTCTAGCCCCCTGTCGGTGCGCTTGGAGATGCCCAGATGCTTGATGATATAGCCAAGATTGTCCGCCTGCTCGACGTCGTCGGCGGTAATTCGGGCGATGCCCTCGGTGTAGGCCTTGTCGAACTGAAGCGGCACACCGTAAGCGATGGAGGCGAGGATGGTGAGCTTGTGGGCCGCGTCGATGCCTTCCACATCGAAGGTGGGGTCGGATTCGGCATAGCCCAGGGCCTGGGCCTCGGCGAGCACATCCTCAAATGCGCGACCTTCGTCCCGCATGTGAGTCAGGATATAGTTGCCGGTGCCATTGATGATGCCGGCAAGCCATTGAATGCGGTTGGCACCCAGGCCTTCACGCAGGGACTTGATGACCGGAATGCCTCCGGCCACGGCGGCCTCGAACGCAACGATCACCCCTTTTTCGTGGGCCGCTTGAAATATCTCGTTGCCGTAGACCGCAATCAGCGCCTTATTGGCAGTGACCACGTGCTTGCCGTGCTCGATGGCGGTCAACACCAGCTCCCGAGCCACATCGTAGCCGCCAATCAGCTCGACCAGGACCTCGACATCAGGGTTGCGGGCAACCTCGAAGATGTCATCGGTGACGTTGACCCCGGTGGTGTCACAGTCGGGGTTTGCACGCCGGGCAGCCACCTGCTCAACGACAATCGGACGCCCCGTCCGGCGAACGATGTCCTCGGCATTGCGCGTTAGCACGTTGAAGGTACCGCCGCCGACCGTACCTAGCCCACAGATCCCCACTCTTACCGGTTTCAACGTCGTACTCCTTTATTTTATCTGTCTTACACTGTTTTTTTAAATGGCTTGCGTGTATGCCTCGCCTCCATCATGGCTCGATCTAGCCTTCGATATTCAGCATTTTCGCCAGCCTATCGGCGGGAACGTAGCCGGGGATCATGCGTCCATCTGGCATCACGATGGCAGGCGTTCCCTGTACGCCCAGTTCCCGCCCCAGATGATACTGGTCGGCAACCAGATTGTCGCAGTCTGCATCGACATTCAGGGTTTCGCCGCGCTTGATGGCGCTCATCGCTTCACTAGGATTGGATGCACACCATACTTGAGACATCAGACGCGCGCCTTCTGACTTCAAACCGCTACGTGGAAAGGCCAGATACTCGACCGCGATGCCCATGTCGTTCAAACGCGGCACCTCCTCATGAAGCTTACGGCAATAGGGACAGGTCACATCGGTAAATACCGCCAGAGTGGCCTTGGGTGGCTTTTCACCACGGAAGATCACCTTGTCTTTCTGAGGGATCTTGGCCAGCCGCTTGATACGATTCCGGTCTTGTGCTTGCTGAGTCAGGTTGACCAGACCCTGCTCGTCATTGACGAACAGATCACCAACGACAAAATGCTTGCCTTCACTATCGCTGTATAACGTTTCGCCGCTTTCCAAACGCACTTCGAGAATACCTTCCATGGGCGTTTGCTTGACGGACGTTACCGGCACCGTCTCACCGTTGATCTTCAAGCCTTGCTGCAATGTCTGAGTATCCGTCTCGGCCAGCGCCATATTCATGCCAGCAACCACCAGCAGTGCGCTCACCAATGTCTTGCATAATCGTCTCATTACTCAACCTCTGGGATGGTGTTCGGCATGCAGCGCTTCCAGGCGCGCTTGAGCCACGTGAGTATAAATCTGTGTCGTCGACAGGTCACTGTGGCCAAGCAGCAGCTGAACGACCCGTAGATTGGCGCCATGATTGAGCAGATGGGTGGCGAAAGCATGGCGCAGGGTATGCGGCGACAACGGCTTATCGATAGCCGCTGTCTGGGCGTAGTGCTTGATTCGATACCAGAAGGTCTGGCGCGTCATGAAACCATCGTGACGTCCAGGAAACAAAGGCAAACGGCGAACATCCTTCATCAGCTCGCTGCGCCCACTGCGCAGATAGCGCTCTATCCAGAGCTGGGCCTCTTCGCCCAGGGGTACCAGCCGCTCCTTGTCGCCCTTGCCCAGCACTCGTACCACGCCCTGACGCAGATTGACACTGTCCAGACGCAAGCTGATCAATTCCGTGACTCGCAGGCCGCAGCCGTACAGCACTTCCAACATGGTGCGATCGCGAAGCCCCAGCGGGGTATCAGTATCCGGCGCAGTCAGCAGACGCTCCACTTCCTCCTCATCAAGAGTATCAGGAAGCGACGCTATGAATCGAGGCAGGCGCACCTCGTTGAGCGGATCGTCATCGATCGTGCCTTGCGCCAGCAGCCAGCGATAGAAACCACGCAGCGTTGACAGCAATCGCGCATTGCTGCGCAGCTTGTAGCCCTCTGCTCGTCGAACACTCAGCCAATCCGGCAGTGCATCGCTACCCGGCGTGAGCAGCTGACGTTCTTGCGCAGACAAACGATGCTGCCAGGCCTCGAGATCATGACGATAGCTTGCAAGCGTGTGCTCGCTGGCGCCCCGCTCCAGCCAGAGAGCATCCAGAAAGGCATCGATCAGATCGTTATCGCGTTGCGACTTGTTCATGAAGTGACTGATAAATCCTGCCTAGAGACAGCGAAACCCCGCACCGCAGAATGCGGTAGCGGGGTTTCCTGTCATCGGAGAACCGGGCGACTTAGCCCAGCTTTTCCTTGATGCGTGCAGACTTGCCGCTGCGCTCGCGAAGATAATACAGCTTGGCTTGACGCACATCACCGCGACGCTTCACGTCGATGGCGGCCACCACGGGGCTGTAAGTCTGGAAGGTACGCTCGACGCCTACACCATGAGAAATCTTGCGCACGGTGAAAGCGGAGTTCAACCCCCGGCTGCGCTTGCCGATAACCACGCCTTCAAAGGCCTGAAGACGTTCACGACTGCCCTCGACAACCTTGACTTGAACGACCACGGTGTCGCCCGGGGAAAAGGTCGGGATGGTCTTTTCCATCTGCTCGGCCTCGAGCGCCTGGATCACCTTGTTCTTGCCACTCATGTTACGACTCCTTGACTAATTGGGGCCAGGCGGTTCTTTCACTGCTCGCCTGGCACGTGATCCCGGCGCCCAGTGGCGCGGGAACGACAATATGGGTGACGCGCCGCGAACTCATCACGCCGGATCAATATTGCTCCGGCCCTGGTCGCTGCGCCCCTCCGCCTGATCGGCGTATTCCTCGATGAACTCATCCAGCAAGCGTCGCTGTTCAGCGCTCAACGTTTGGCTCTTCAATAACTCAGGACGCCTGAGCCAGGTGCGCCCCAAGGACTGCTTCAGACGCCAGCGCTTGATGGCGCCATGATTGCCGCTCAGCAAAACCTCTGGCACCCGTCGTCCATCGATCACTTCCGGACGGGTATAGTGCGGGCAATCCAGCAACCCATTGACGAATGAGTCCTCGGCAGCGGAGGCCTCATGCCCCAGTACGCCGGGAACCAGCCTTGCGGCCGCATCGATCAGCACCATGGCAGGCAGCTCGCCACCGCTAAGCACGTAGTCACCGATCGACCACTCTTCATCGATCTCACTTTCGACGACACGCTCATCGATGCCTTCATAACGCCCGGCGACCACCACCAGGGGCCCATCAGACGCGAGTTGCTTCACGCCGGCTTGATCCAACGGACGCCCTTGGGGCGACAAATAAATCACTTTAGGCGATATACCGAAGCGTTGTTTTCCTTCAGCCCGAGCCGCATGAATCGCCGAACACAGGGTATCGACCTTCATCAACATGCCGGGGCCACCCCCATAGGGGCGATCATCCACCGTGCGATGACGATCCGTGGCAAAGTCCCGCGGGTTCCAGAAATCCAGCGTCAGCAGCTCTTGCTCGACTGCCCGTCCAGTAACGCCGTGATTGGTCAGGGCATCGAACATCTCTGGAAACAAGGTAACGACACCAATCCACACGGCAGACCCTTAAAAGTCAGGATCCCAATTCACCGTCATTCGACCGGCGGCCAGATCCGTCTCATGGACAACGTCATCAGGCAGAAAGGGCAACAGCCTTTCCTTATCGTCGATGCTGTCGGCGTCACCTTTCACGACCAGCACGTCGTTGGCACCAGTCTCGAAAAGATAGTCCACGCGACCAAGATCGATCCCCTCAAGGGTGACTACCCGCAAGCCTTCCAGCTGATACCAGTAATAATCGCCGGGGGCGAGTTCTGGCAGTGTTTGCTTGGGCAACAATACCTGCGCCCCTGCCAGGGATTCCGCCTGCTCCTTGGAATCAATCCCGTCCAGGTTGGCAACCAACCCCTTGCCTTGCCGACGCCCCTGAATCAGCCGTCTAATCGTTCTTTGCCCTCGATGTTCAAGCACCCATTCGGCATAGTCGAGGATGCCTTCCATCGGGCTGGTGTAGGAATACACCTTGAACCACCCTTTCACACCATAAGGGCTGGTCAGCTTACCCAGCACCACATGGTCAGTTGAAACGACGCCTTGGGGCTTGATCGCTGCGTCATCCGACATGGCGATAATTCTCTTAGGCCGTGGCCTGAGCTGCACTCTGCTGCTTGCGTGCTTCCTTGAGCAACTCGGCAACACGCTCGGATGTTTGAGCACCCAGGTTTTGCCAATGGCTGACGCGATCCAGATCGACCCGTAGACGCTCTTCCTGACCGCGAGCAACCGGATTGAAAAAACCGACGCGCTCGATAAAACGACCATCACGAGACTTGCGTGAATCGCTTACGGTCAGATGATAGAAGGGACGCTTCTTGGCGCCACCCCGTGCCAAACGAATGGTAACCATTGCGTTATCAGTCCTTCGGTTGATTTCGATGTTTTAGACATAACGGATTCATGACTGCAAAGGCAGTCGCAAGCTGCGAGAAGCCACAGCTTGCCATGAAGACGCGACATTCTACGCAAGACCGCCTGCGTTGGGAACCTTTTTCCTGCCAGCGATCTTGCAATCAGCGCCGTGGGAAACCGCCGCCGCCCATACCGCCTGGGCCTCCCATGCCACCGGGGCCGCCCATGCCACCGGGTCCTCCGCCCATGCCAGGCGGCAACATGCCGGACATACCCCGCATCATCTTCTGCATGCCGCCCTTCTTGCCGACCTTTTTCATCATTTTTTGCATCTGCTTGTGCTGCTTGAGCAGACGATTGAGATCCGGCACCTGCAGTCCGGCACCGGCAGCGATTCGACGCTTGCGCGAGCCGTTGATGATATCCGGCTTGCGGCGCTCCTTAGGGGTCATCGAATTGATCAGGGACTCGAGCTTGCCGAACTCTTTCTCAGCGCCGGCGCTCTGGGCTGCTTCGGCCATCTGCCCCATACCCGGCAGCTTGGCCATCATGCCGCCCATACCCCCCATCTTCTTGAGCTGCTGAAGCTGATCGCGAAAATCCTCGAGATCGAAGCCTTCGCCCTTCTTGAACTTCTTGGCAAGTTTTTCCGCTTTGCCTTTGTCGACGGTGCGCTCGGCTTCTTCGATCAACGACAGCACATCGCCCATACCGAGAATGCGCGACGCTACGCGATCCGGGTGGAAAGGTTCCAGAGCATCGACCTTCTCCCCCATGCCCATGAACTTGATCGGCTTGCCGGTGATATGACGCACTGACAGGGCCGCACCGCCCCGGGCATCGCCGTCCGCCTTGGTCAGAATCACACCGCTCAGAGGCAGTGCCTCGTGGAAGGCCTTGGCGGTATTGGCGGCATCCTGCCCCGTCATCGCATCCACGACAAACAAGGTTTCCTGAGGCGCGAGCGTTTTATGCAGCGCCTGGATCTCGTCCATCATGTCGCCATCGATATGCAGTCGACCTGCTGTATCGACGATCACCACATCATGAAATTGAATCTTGGCGTGCTTGAGCGCTGCCTCGGCAATGGCCACCGGGCGCTGATCGCTGCGAGATGGGAAGAAGTCAACGGCCACTTCCTTGGCCAGAGTTTCGAGCTGATCGATGGCTGCTGGACGATAAACGTCCGTTGACACCACCAGCACTTTCTTTTTTTCGCGTTCGCGTAAAAAACGTGCCAGCTTGGCGACGGAGGTGGTCTTGCCCGCCCCCTGCAGACCTGCCATCAGAATGACTGACGGCGTGCCTTTGAGGATTAGCCCTTCATTCGCCTCGCCCATGATCGATTCCAGCTCCTGCTGAACGATCTTGACGAACTGTTGACCCGGCGACAGGCTGCGAGAGACCTCTTGCCCGACGGCGCGCTCACGCACTCGCTCGATAAAAGCCTTGACCACAGGCAGCGCCACGTCCGCTTCAAGCAGCGCACGACGCACTTCCCGCAGGGTATCCTTGATATTGTCTTCGGTCAGCTTGGCTTGACCGGTCACCGATTTGAGCGTGCGCGACAGACGCTCTGACAGATTTTCAAACATGAGGTTCTCCGGCGTTGAATGCCAAGATGCGCTGAATCTAATTTTTCAGACGCCTCATTCCTGGGTAGGAGCACAGGACTGATAGGCACAATTATACGTACTCATGCCCTCGGTCTCCATCCATGCTTGACCGTCACTCTACATCCTGACGTCGAATCACTGGGCGCTAACCCAGCGATTCTGTATAGTTGCGCTACGCAATTCTTTTTATCAGCTTACTTTTCAGTCGAGGATATCAGAGCCTAACAATGCAGGCGCTTCCCTTCGCACTACTCGCCATCGTCTTCTATCTCGGCGCCGGCTCCTGGCAGGGGCTGACATTGTTGCGGCGGGTGCCGCAGCGCCCAGCACTGGTGCGCAGTATCGGTCTATTGGCGATTGCCTGTCATGGCGTTGTTGTAGCGCTCAGCTTGAGCGACGCCGACATGCTTGATCTGGGCCTTTCCACCAGCGCCTCATTGATAAGCTGGCTGATTGCCGTGCTGCTATTGGCGGTCAGCGTCATTAAACCTGTACTCAGTGCCGCTGCAGCACTATTCCCACTGGCAGCGCTTAGCATCTTGCTGATGATTGGCCTGCCGGCCACCAATCAGCAGGCCAACGCTTCTCCTGGCATTCTGCTGCATATACTGACCTCGGTATTGGCGTTTTCATTGTTCACCATTGCGGCGGTACTGGCCCTTTTACTGGCACGCCAGAATCAGGCACTGCGCCGCCATCGTACCCGAGGCATCGTGCAGGTACTGCCACCTCTGGCCACCATGGAACGGCTTCTCTTCGAGTTTATTTGGGCCGGTATGCTGCTGCTCACCGCCTCGCTCATTAGCGGCATGGTTTTCATCGATAACATGTTCGCCCAGCACCTGGTGCACAAAACGGTACTTTCCTTTGCTGCCTGGATTATTTTTGCACTGCTCCTGATAGGGCATTACATGCTAGGTTGGCGGGGCATTCGTGCGGCCCGCTGGACGCTTGGAGGCTGTGCGCTTCTACTGTTGGCCTACTTCGGCAGCAAGTTTGCCCTTCATATTGTGTTCGATGCTGCCTAGCGCAATGCTTGATAAAACCATGCCTTGACAGCCTGGGCGCTGATTCCCTACAAACAAGCCTGATACGCGATTTAGGACTTTCAAACCTTGAGCGACGACATCCCCTTGGGACTGCTGTTCGGACTACTCTTTTTACTCATCTGCCTGTCAGCTTATTTCTCCAGCTCAGAGACTGGCATGATGTCGATCAATCGCTATCGCCTGAGTCATCAGGCTAAAAGCGGTGAGAAGGCTGCAAAGCGTGTGCTGCGGCTGCTCAGTCGCCCGGACCGTCTTATTGGCGTTATTCTGATTGGCAACAACTTCGTCAACAACCTGGCCGCTTCCATCGCCACCATCATCGCCATTCACTTCTTCGGTGAAGTATCCGGCCCTGCGGTGGCTACCTTGATACTCACTATCGTGGTGTTGATCTTCGCGGAAGTCACACCCAAGACCTATGCCGCAATCAAACCCGAGCGGATCGCTTACCCCAGCTCTCTTGCTCTTGAGCCGCTTCTCAAGGTTCTTTACCCATTGGTATGGCTGGTCAATGCCATCTCCAATGGATTGCTGCGCCTGCTGGGGGTACGCAACATTCAAGGCGGCGCGGACAATCTGACCCGGGATGAGCTGCGTACCGTGGTTCACGAGGCGGGGGCCATGATTCCTAGGCGCCACCAGGCAATGCTGCTGTCGATCCTCGATCTCGAAAACGTCACCGTCAACGACATCATGGTGCCGCGCCACGAGGTATCCGGCATTGATCTCGATGATGACCTAGAGCACATTCTGGCTCAAATTCGTTCAAGTCAGCACACCCGGGTACCGGTCTACAAGGGTGATATCAACAACATCATCGGCATCCTGCATTTGCGCAATGCCGCCCGTTTTCTATCAAAACCCGAAGTCACCAAGGCGGCCATCGTTCAAGAGGCGCGTGAACCCTACTTCATCCCGGAATCCACGCCATTGCACACCCAGCTGCTCAACTTTCAGCAGCACAAGCGGCGTATTGGCATCGTCGTAGATGAGTACGGAGACGTGGAGGGCCTGGTAACCCTGGAAGATATTCTCGAGGAGATCGTCGGGGAATTCACAACCGATGTGGCCGGCATGCACCAGGACTTTTATCTTCAGGACGATGGCAGCTATGTGATCGAGGGCACGGCAAACATACGAGAGATCAACAAGGCGCTGGGCTGGCAGCTACCTACCAACGGCCCCAAGACCCTTAATGGGTTGATCCTCGAGCACCTGGAGTCTTTTCCCGATGCCCCAGCCTGTCTGCAGCTGGGCACGACCCGTATGGAAATCCTGCAAGTCAAGGACAACCTGATCACGTCCGCCCGCTGTTGGCAGCACGTGCGCCGCGCACGCGCCTAGCCTAGCCATCGACTCGAGAATGGTTCTGCCCCGGGCGCCTTCGCAGCTGCTCTTCGGCAACGCCTTTTAGTTCACGTACCCTCGACTCGAGAATGACACTGCTTGCCTGTTCCGCAGGCACCGGCGCGCCGAACACCAGTGCCACCCGAGCACGAAAACGGCGCGGAGGCTTGCCCAGGGCAGGCCCGCCATAATTGGAGGTCCAGGATCCCCATAGGCCGGCCAAGGCTGCAGGGACTACCGGCACCGAATCCCGGGACAGGATGATATCGATACCGCGCCGAAAACGATTGATGTCGCCATTCTTGGTCAGTCGACCCTCCGGAAACAGCATGACCACCTCCCCATTGCGCAAGGCCATGCTCACCTTATCCAGGGCTCTTCGGACTCCGCCGGGATCACGCCGATCCGAATCGACCGGGATGGCTCCGGCGATGCGAAAGAACCAGTTCAGCCAGGGTGATTCATAAATCGGCCGATCCATCAGAAAGCGCATGGGTCTGGGACAAGCACCGCCCATGATCAGGGCGTCCATGAAGCTGACATGATTACATACCACCAGGGCGGCTCCTTGAGCAGGGAGGTAGGCTCGTCCGGAAAAACGCAGCCGATACAGCACATGCATCAGGGCAAAAATGATCAATCGCAGCACCGCCCGAGGGTTGAGTGCCAGAATGGCGGCGCCTGCCACCAAGGCAATGACCGCCAGGGCGGCAAAGAAGACATGCAGGGATAGGTCGAACACACTTAGCAGAACAATGCCGAACAGTGCCGCAAGGATCATGAAGAAAGAGTTGAGCAGGTTGTTGGCCGCGATCATGCGCGCGCGATGATCATCGCGGCTTTCAAGCTGCACCAGGGTGTACAAGGGTACGATGTAGAGCCCCCCACCGGCTCCGATCAGCGCCAGGTCCAGCATCATGCGCCAGAAGCCGAACATCGCGGTAAGCTCACCCAATCCCAGCTGCTCACCGACGATTGCCGGCTGCAGCGCCAGGTCGAACCCCGCAACGCCGATCAACAGCGCTCCCAGCGGCACCAGCCCCACCTCCAGGCGTCCTGCAGACAGGCGGGCGCATAGTAGAGCCCCACCTCCGACGCCTAGGGCAAAGGCTGCCAACAGCGCGCTGACCGCTGTCTCGCCCCCGTGCACGATGTCCCGCACCCAGGCGGGAAGCTGCGTAAGATAGCTTGCGCCCAGAAACCAGAACAAACTGATGCCGATCAGGCCGCGAAACAGACGAGGATGACGCCAGCTATCCCGCAGAATTTGCACGCTGGCCGTGATAGGGCGCCAACTCACTCGCCCCGGCGCGCTCGATGGCGCAAGCGGCACCTTCAAACAGACCAGGTAGCCCGCTAGAGCAATACCCACTAGCGTGGCGGCAATGCTCCCGCGCGCCAAGGCACCGTCGAGAGAGGCAAGCAATCCGGCCAGCAAGGTGCCGAACAGGATCGCGAGAAAGGTGCCCAGGTTGACCCAGGCATTGCCCCGAACCAGCTCCGTCGTCGCCAGGTGCTGGGGCAGGATGGCATACTTTACCGGACCGAAAAGCGCCGACTGGGTCCCCATCATGAACAGCAGCGCCAACAACAATGCGAACTGCTCGAACCATACCGCCAGTGCCGCCACGGTCATGGTGGCAAGCTCGAGTAGCTTGAGACGTCGTATGAGGTGCTGCTTGTCATGACGATCCGCTAGGGAACCGCCCCAAGCGGAGAACAGTAGGAACGGCAGGATGAACAGACCCGCCGCCAGATTGTTGAGCAGTCCAGTATCCCAGCCATAACGGGGCACCGCCACGAAGGTCAGCAGCAGCAGTAGAACGTTCTTGAACAGGTTGTCATTGAATGCGCCCAGGGCCTGCGTCCAGAAAAAGGGAGCAAACCGGCGCTGGGTAAGAAGCGATCCACTCACGGCTCGCTCTGTTCGCACCTGAGACCATCGAGAATGGTGGTCAACAATTGATCGAGCAGCTCCCCTACTTCAAGGGGCTGACCTTGCCAGTAGCCAAGACGCTCGTTGAGCCCCAGCTGCACCAGCCCATGCACGCTGCCCCACAAGGTACGCGCCATACGCCGGGCAGCCAGATCATCGAGCTTGGGCTGATGCTCTTTCAGGGTGGCTTCGACCCGGGTGAACAACCCTTCGATCATGGTGTTCTGGCGTTGATCCAGCTCTCCTTCCTGGGCCAGCGGAAAGTCGAAGAGAAGCTGCCAACGATAAGGATCCTTTTGCGCAAATTGCCAATAGGCGGTTGCCAGCGCATTGAGCTGGGCCTTGGCGGTGTCACCGTTCATCTCCTCCACGGCCGCCCGCAGGCGAGCCAGCGTCTCGATGTTGACGTACTGCAGGAGATTGTTGAAGCTGCCGTAAAGCTTGAGTAGCGTACTGGGAGCACACCCAATCTCGCGCGCAAGTGCGCGCAAGGACAGCGAGCGTACCGGGTTTTCCAGCAACCACGCATCGCATGCTGCCATGACTTGGGCATGCAAAGCCTCGGGTGCATGCTGTCTTGGACGTGCCATGAATACCTCATATTGCGACTCGTGCGCCGGAGGAAGGAGAAAGCGATTCGGCGATGGTCGAACAGTGTTTTCGACAAGCATATCCACCTCACGCTCAAACGCAAGTCCTGTTGCATCTCTAACAAGGATGAGACAGTAACGCGATACTCATTCTCGTATGCGGATCATCAGGAGTTCTCTTCAATGGCCGGACGCCTGCACGTTGCTTCTTTGCCACTGGACGGCCTATTGCCGCGCCTGGTCATCGACCAACCTTTGCGCACCTGTCCCAATCTGGCACCCCGCCACCCCTTGTCGATCATTCGCCTGGAGCAGGGACGGCCCAGGCTGACCGGCGCTTTCTGGGGATTGACACCGCCCTGGCTCAAGGTGCTTGATCATGCCCCTCACTGTGCTCGCGCGGAATCGCTGCAGGAGCGCGCCATGTTTCGCGATGCCTTTTCGGCACGCCGCTGCCTGATTCCCGTCAGCGGCGCCTATGTATGGAAAGCGCAGCCACGCATGAAGCAGCCCTTCCTGGTCATTCGGGTCGATCGGGGTCCGCTACTGCTGGCAGCACTCTGGGTGCGTTATCACACGACCCTGACCGCCTTCACCGATTCCACCGCGCTGATCACGGTGCCCAGCAACCTACTGCTGGCACCGCTGACGGATCGTCTTCCCGCCGTCATCGACCCGGCTTGCGCCGAGGCCTGGCTCGATCCCGAAACGCCCCTCGACCGCGTCCACATGAATTTGTCACCGGCATCCTTGGAACTGTTGGGCGCTTTTCCGGTATCAAGACGAGTGAATGATCCTTCTTGTCAGGATTGGGCCTGTGGTCACCCGACGGGTAACATGGTCCGCTGGCACAACGAACAGGAGATATGATGCACAATCTGCAGTCCCGCCGGCCTATTGGCCTTTGTCTGCTATGGCTCGGCATCACACTGACTGGCTATACGGGCCTGACTAGTGCCGACGACTCGAATACGGTTGCCGCAAATGCCGATACCCCTATTACAAGCCCTAACGATCAGCGTGATTATCGCACCTTGACCTTGGACAATGGCCTCGAGGTGCTGCTGATCAGCGACCCTGACGCAGACAAGGCCGCCGCGGCGATGAATGTTTCCGTGGGCAGCGACCAGAATCCCGAGAGCATTCCCGGACTGGCACACTTTCTAGAGCACATGCTGTTTCTGGGCACCGAGCGTTATCCCGAAGCGGACAGCTATCAGCAGTTCATCAGCCGGCATGGGGGCAACCACAACGCCTTTACCGCGGACCAGGACACCAATTATTTTTTCGACATAGAACCCAAGGCATTGCCAGAGGCCCTCGATCGTTTCAGCCAGTTCTTCATCGCGCCTTTGTTCAACGACGCCTACGTCGAGCGTGAGCGCAATGCGGTGCATTCTGAGTATCAGGCGCGGCTGCGTGACGATGGCCGACGCCTCTACGAAGCCATGGACCAGGCTCTCAACCAGGAACACCCTGCTACCCGTTTTTCCGTGGGCAGTCTCAAGACCCTGACGGATGGCGAAGAGCCCTTGCGCCAGCAGCTAATCGATTTCTACGAAGATTATTACGGCGCCAACGTCATGCATCTTTCGATCGTCGCGCCTCAGCCGCTGGATAAACTGGAATCCTGGGTGCGTGAACGATTCGATGCGATTCCCGATCGCGACTTGTCACGTCCGACGATTCCCGAGCATCTCTTGACCGCTGAAAATCTACCAGCACGCATGGAAGTCAAGAGCCTGGAAAACAGTCGCCAGGTGCATTTTCTGTTTCCAACGGATGATCCCGTCACTGACTATCGTAACAAATCCCTAGAGTATCTGGGCAGTCTGCTCGGTCACGAAGGGGAAGGCAGCCTTCTCGCCGCGCTGCGCAAGGAAGGCTGGGCGGATGGTCTTTCTGCCGGCAGCATGCGCGGCGATGGCGATGATGCCCTGTTTGCGGTGAGCATCAGCCTGACCCCGGAAGGTGCAAAGCATCTTCCGCGCATTCAGTCCAGCCTGTTCGCGATGATCGAGCATGTTCGTGAAAACGGACTCGAGAAATGGCGCTACGACGAACAGGCCCAGCTCAACGAGCAGGAGTTTCGTTTTCAGCAGCGCGGCGAACCGATTCATCTTGCCAGTCGTATGGCGATGAACATGGCCTACTATCCGCTGGAGGATGTCCAGTACGGCAACTACCGCATGGATGGCTTCGAAAAGAACTACGTGCAGGAGCTACTCTCCAAGCTGACGCCGAATCAGCTGCTGCGGATCTACAGCGCACCGGACGTTGACGCCCAGAAAACCACTCAGTGGTTCGATGCCCCTTACCGGCTCACCGCAGTGGATCGCTGGCCCGAGGCTGCGCCACTGAAGGATCTTGCGCTGCCGGAGCGCAACCCCTACATTGCCGAGAACCTCGAGCTACTCGATCTTGAAACCGCCAAGCCCAGTGCCTTGATCGATCGGGACACTTATTCACTGTGGTATCGCCCGGACAGCGAGTTCGGCACCCCACGAGTCGAATGGCGTTTCAGCCTGCAAAATCCCAAGGCGGCGGACAGTGCGCATAGCGCAGCGCTTGCTCAACTATTGGCGGGCTGGCTCGACGACAGTCTCAATGAAGTGCTTTATCCGGCGCGCTTGGCGGGTCAGGATTTCTCCGCCTATGCCCACGGTCGCGGCATCACCCTCTCCCTGTCCGGTTGGCGCGATCGCCAGGAGCAGGTGTTGCGCCGGGTATTGGAACAGCTCAAGCAGGAAGATATCGACCAGGATACCTTTGCGCGCGTGAAACTTGGCTTAATGCGGGAATGGCGCAATGCGCCCCAGTCGCCGCTGTATCAGCAGATGCAGCGTACTCTGAGCAACGCCTTGATTCGTCCGCAATGGCCGGATGCCGCGCTGCTCGAGGCCATAGACTCTCTTGAGGTCGAGCAGCTGCGCGAATTTCGCCAGCAGTTCATTACACAGCTTCATATCGAGAGCATGGCGGTGGGCAATCTTTCCAAGGAGCTTGCCCGCCGGGAAGGGCTTCTGGTCGCCAACATGCTGTCACCGGAACTCGATGACAACGCCATACCGGAGCTGGCAACACTGAAAGTGCCTGCATCTCCCCCTACCTTGCATCCAGCCTCTACTCGTAACGACCAGGCGGTGCTGCGCTATCTGCAGGGGCCCGATGACTCTCTGGGCAGTCAGGCGACGCTAGCGGTCCTTGGACAGCTGATCGGCACGCCCTTCTACTCGCAGCTACGCACCCAGGAACAGCTGGGTTATGTCGTTCGTGCCGGCTATCAGCCTCTGCTGGACGCGCCGGGGTTGAACATGCTGGTCCAGTCTCCTAATGCCAAGGTGGAGCATATCCAGTCTCGCATCGACGCTTTCCTGACAGGATTTGATCAGCGCATCGATCAGCTAAGCGAAGAGGAACTTACGCCCTATCGTGATGCCGTGCGAGATCGACTGCTCGAACGCGATCCGTCACTTTCGAGTCTCACTAGCCGGCTATGGTATGAATTGGCATTCGATGATATCGATTTCGACCGGCGTGAACGCCTTGCCGAGCGCGTATCCACATTGGATGCGAAGACGGTGCGTCAA
>NZ_JIBT01000077.1 GCF_001039575.1 Halomonas sp. PR-M31 | reverse complement strand
CGATGGTAGTGTGGGGTCTCCCCATGTGAGAGTAGGTCATCGTCAGGCATCTATCCGAACCCCCGATCTCACTGAGATCGGGGGTTTTTTGTGTGGGTGATAAAAACTCCAATGCTTAGCGACAGATGACTTCTAGAGCTTCCATCAGGCTATCCATCTCATCGTCGGTACCGATGGTGATGCGTAGAAAGTCGCGTAACGCTTCAGTATTGAAATGGCGGACCAAGATGCCACGCTCGCGTAACTTGGCGTAGATTTGCCCTGCGTCTTGCTTGTGATGACTTACGAGCAGGAAATTGGTCTGCGAAGGTAACACCTCAAAACCAAAAGCCTCCAGCCGTTGTCTTGTCTGCTCTCGGGTACTGATAACCCTTTCTCGACAAGAATCGAAATGCTCACGATCCTTGATTGCGGCCACACCGGCGACGATGGCCAAGCTGTCGATGGGGTAAGAGTTGAAGGAGTTCTTGACCCGTTCCAGCCCTTCGATGAGCTCCCGCGAGCCGATGGCGTAGCCCAGGCGCAGCCCTGCCAAGCTGCGTGATTTGGAGAAGGTGCCGGTGACCAACAAATTGGGATAGTGCTTTACAAGAGGCACTGAGGATTCGCCGTCAAAGTCGACATAGGCCTCGTCAACCAGCACAACACACTCGGTGATGCGTTCAAGCAGCTCTGCGATGGCTGTTCGGCTATGGCCGTGTCCGGTAGGGGCATTGGGATTGGCGAAGACGATACCGCCGCTATCGGCAGACAGTGCTTGCAAAGGTACCTGCCAATTGTCATCCAACGCCACGCTGCGATACTCGATATCGTACAGGCGGCAATAGACTGGATAGAAACTGTAGGTGATCTCCGGCATGATCAGTGGCTTGTCCTGCCGAAAGAACGTTTGAAATGCCAGTGCCAATACCTCGTCAGAGCCGTTTCCAACGAACACCTGGTCTATTTTGACGCCGAACTCTTCAGCCAGTGCATTGCGCAATGAGGTTGCTTCAGGATCAGGGTACAGACGTAGGTGGCTCATGGGATAGTTGCGCAAGGCCTGTTCTACACCAGGAGCCGGCGGGTAGGGGTTTTCGTTGGTATTCAGCTTTATCAATCGCTCGCGCGGTTGTTCTCCAGGTACATAAGGCGTCAACTCGCATACCTTGGGGCTCCAGAACTTGCTCATAGTCTCTCGCGTCGATAGGGATAGGCAGATGATCATGGTGACGCGGTCAGCGGTACCGCGCAAGCGTTGGCATGATAGGCTGTCAGCCTTTGTTTTGGATCACATATTGCGATGCTCGCCAAAATCCTTTCGACGCTTCTGCCGGTCTTCCTGATTACCGGATGCGGCACACTTTATGGGCGTTTTCGCACACCGGATATTCGCGGCCTGAATACACTGAACATGGAGTTGTTCGTGCCCATGCTAGTGTTTGCCGTATTGGCCGATCGAGAGGCTCCTCTTCAGCAATATGCGGCATTGGCAGTTGCTGCCGTCGTAATAGTGCTCGGTTCAGGGCTACTGCTGTGGCCGTTGGCCAGATGGCTCAGTTTGGATCTACGCACTTTTCTACCTCCGATGATGTTCAACAATACCGGCAATATGGGGATTCCTTTACTGGTACTAGCGTTCGGTGAAGAAGCACTCCCCGCTGCTATAGTGTTGTTCATCGTTGAGATGCTGCTGCATTTTTCGATAGGGCTGTACATGCTCAATCCGCGCACACCTCTATGGCGAGTGCTGCGTATGCCGATCGTATTCGCCAGTCTGGCGGGGCTTGGGGTAAATCTTGGCAGCATACCTTTACCCAGCTGGTTGCTCGAGGCGATGAACATGTTGGGCGGGGTAGCCATTCCATTAATGCTATTTGCGCTCGGTGTGCGCATGCTCGACATCGATTTTGGTGATTGGAAAACCGGAGTGCTGGGTGCCGTGGCCTGTCCGGCAAGTGGCTTGATTCTGGCTTGGCCTCTGATCGCGTTGTTCGATCTCCAAGGAATACAGGCCGCATCACTTTGGGTGTTTGCTGCACTGCCGCCGGCGGTACTCAATTATCTACTGGCGGAGCAGTATCGACAGGAACCGCATAAGGTTGCGTCACTGGTATTGATTGGCAATCTTGGCAGTTTGATTGTGATGCCAATCGTTCTGGCTTTAGTGTTTGCGAATTTAGTCGGCATCGCAGCATGAGCGTTTTACCGTATTGGTTTCATAGTGTGCTCAATCTCAACCAACTCGGATCCAGGTCATTTTACGGTAGTGGTACCACGGGATACACTAATTGCCCTACTTTAGGATGAGGCGGGTTGCTGCTAGGCTGTCATCGAGCGTAGCTTGCCGTTATCCTGTAGACCAGCACGCCATGGTGGATGGTGACAGACCCAATCGTTAGGAGGATTCATATGCAGATCAGGACATTGCTGGCAGGTTCCGCAATGCTAGCATTGCTGGCGGGTTGCGCCACCGGCACACAGCAAGGCGGGACGCCTGACACGACTAGCGCTCAGGAACAGGGCACGACCTATCAAGGTACTTTGCCGTGTCGTAACTGCGCGGGGATCGATATCGACGTCACGCTGGAAGGCGATGAACAGGCTACTGCCGCCGAGCGGACCTTCGATCTTGAAGCCAGCTATCGCGAGCATCCACAGAATCCCCCTGCTGAGACCTATCAGGGGCAATGGGAAGTGATCAGCGGTACGGCAACTGATCCGGAAGCAACCGTCTATGAACTCACGCCCCAGGGCGAAGGTCAGATCTATTACTTCTTAAAGCTCAACCCGACAACCCTTGAGCTTATCGATCCGCAGCTGCGTCGCTTCGAGAATGGTGAAATGTTGCGTCTACAGCGCCAGTAGTACCTGTCGTTATGCGCTGATGTGTCGAGGGCGGCCAATGAGCCGCCCTCGGTGTTTCTATAGGATGTGACAAAATCCGGTAAGTGTCGTCAAGAACAGGAGCAAAGAGAAGCCAGCATGGCAAAAGCGAAGAGTGCCTTCGTCTGCACCGAATGCGGTGCCGAATACAGCAAGTGGCAGGGGCAGTGTTCAAGCTGTCGCGAGTGGAACACCCTGACCGAAATACGCTTGTCGTCTCCCCGGGCCGGTACTGGTTCATCAGTGAGCGGACGCAGTGGCTACGCCGGTGCAGTTTCGCGGGAAGTAATCGATCTAGCTGCCGTAGACCTGTCCGAGGTGCCGCGCTTCTCATCTACCTTCGGTGAGTTCGATCGTGTGCTGGGTGGTGGCCTGGTGCCCGGTTCGGCGGTCTTGCTTGGGGGCAATCCCGGCGCCGGCAAGTCGACGTTGCTGCTGCAGGTGGCCTGCAAACTGGCCCAGCAGCGCAGCGTGATCTACGTCACCGGGGAGGAGTCACTTTCCCAGGTAGCGATGCGCGCTCATCGGTTGCAACTGCCGGTGCAGGGCTTGAAGATGCTTGCCGAGACGAGCATAGAAACGATCCTTGGAGTGGCCGAACGCGAGCGCCCTCAGGTACTGATCATCGATTCCATTCAGACCATGCATCTCGAGGACATTAGCTCGGCGCCCGGTGGCGTGGCCCAGGTGCGGGAATCTGCCAGTGCCCTGACCCGTTTCGCCAAGCAGACCAACACCGTGCTGCTGCTGGTCGGTCATGTGACCAAGGATGGCACTCTGGCGGGGCCCAAGGTGCTTGAGCATATGATCGACGCTTCGCTTTTGCTCGAGGGCGGCGCGGATTCACGTTTTCGCACCCTGCGCGGCCAGAAGAATCGCTTCGGTGCGGTCAACGAGCTGGGGGTGTTTGCCATGCTTGAACACGGCATGAAGGAGGTAAAGAACCCCAGCGCCATCTTCCTGTCACGAAACGAGGAGCAGGCACCGGGCAGTCTGGTGATGGTGGTCTGGGAGGGCACTCGACCAATCCTGGTGGAAGTGCAGGCGCTAGTGGATGATTCGGCCTTGGGCAATCCGCGCCGGGTGGCAGTGGGGCTCGATCCCAACCGGTTGGCCATGCTGCTGGCAGTATTGAACCGTCACGGCGGCTTGTTTACCGGCGATCAGGACGTCTTTCTCAACGTGGTGGGCGGGGTCAAGGTGCTCGAGACGAGCGCTGACCTGGCGGTACTGCTGGCAGTCGTCTCGAGTCTGCAGAACCGCTCGCTACCTCGAGAGCTGGTGGTGTTCGGAGAGGTGGGCTTGTCCGGTGAGATTCGCCCGGTGCCCAGCGGTCAGGAGCGTATCGTCGAGGCCGCCAAGCATGGTTTCACCCGAGCCATCGTGCCTCGGGCCAATGCGCCCAAGACCTCGCCTGCCGGCATGCAGGTCATCGCCGTGGACAAGCTCGCCGAGGCGCTGGAAGCGCTGTGAATGGAGTAGAATGCAGGAATTATTGGCAAGGAGACGCTTGATGAGTGCTATTCGACTGACCCAGTACAGCCATGGTGCCGGCTGTGGCTGCAAGATCGCCCCTGATGTGCTCGATGACATCCTGGCCAAGGCGGGACCCGGTGCCGGTAGTTCAAAGCTAATCGTCGGCAATCAGGGTCGCGAGGACGCCGCCGTTTACGATCTCGGCGATGGCCGTGGCATGATCGCTACCACCGACTTCTTCATGCCGATCGTCGACGATCCCTTCGATTTTGGCCGGATTGCCGCTACCAATGCCATCAGTGACGTGTATGCCATGGGCGGCACGCCAGTGCTGGCTTTGGGCATTCTTGGCTGGCCGCTGGATAAGCTGAGCGCGAGTGTTGCTGGCGACGTAATTGCCGGGGCCCAGGCCGTGTGCCGAGAGCTGGGATTGGCCCTGGCGGGCGGTCATTCCATCGATGCTCCGGAGCCGATCTTCGGTCTCGCGGTCAATGGGCTGGTCGATCTCGATCATTTGAAGCTCAACAAGAATGCTCAGCCTGGCGATCTGCTTTATCTCACCAAGCCGCTTGTGTGGGCATATTGACTACCGCCGAGAAGCAAGGACTGCTTCAGGCGGGGCATCACGGTCTGGCCCGAGAAACGATGCTCAAATCCAATGCCATCGGCACTGAGCTGGCTCGAGTGCCCGGCGTACATGCAATGACCGACGTGACCGGCTTTGGCCTGGCGGGGCATCTCGCCGAGGTATGTGCCGCCAGCGGCGTCAAGGCGCGTATCGATTACAAACGTCTGCCGCGCCTGGCAGAAGCTGAAGCCTATCGGCGTCAGGGTGCAGTGCCCGGCGGCAGTGCCCGTAATCGCCAGGCGCTGGGGGCCAAGTTGCCGACCATGGACGAGGCTCACTGGCAGTGGCTATGCGATCCTCAGCCTCCGGTGGCCTGCTGCTGGCGGTTCATCCATCCTGGGCCGATGATGTCGAGCGCATCGGGCGTGACCACGATCTTCATCTTCAACCCTTTGGTGAGTGTGTCAAGGCTGAAGGCGAGGCGCTGATCGAGGTGCGGGGG
>NZ_JIBT01000076.1 GCF_001039575.1 Halomonas sp. PR-M31 | reverse complement strand
ACCCGATCGTAATCCAGATCCTCGGGCAATGGGGTCGCTTCATGACGCTTGAGCTTGTCGATCTCATCCTGCTGACGGTCGATGTAACCCTGGTACTTGATCTGAATCTGTACCTGCTCGGTTACATTCGGGTCGTCGCTGACAGGTTCCCCCTTGAGAGTTGCAACATCCCCATAGACGAGTTCAGGACGCTTGAGCAGCTCCGCCAGGGTGTATTCCCGAGCAAGGGGTTTATCGAGCTTGGTTGCCAGCCACTGCGCTTGCTCGGTGCCGGGTTGAATCCAGGTCTCGCGCAAACGAGCACTCTCGCGCTCGAGCGCCTCGCGCTTGGTGGAAAAAGCTTTCCAGCGCCTGTCGTCCACCAGTCCCAGCTTGCGACCGATCTCGGTCAAACGCAGATCGGCATTGTCTTCCCGCAGGAGCAAGCGGTACTCGGCGCGGGAGGTGAACATGCGATAGGGTTCAAGGGTTCCCAGAGTGATGAGATCGTCGACCAGCACGCCCAGGTAGGCCTCGTCCCGACGCGGACACCAGCTATTTTCACCTTGCACTCGTCGCGCGGCGTTCAACCCTGCCAGCAAGCCCTGGGCGCCGGCCTCTTCATAGCCGGTGGTGCCGTTAATCTGGCCGGCGAAGAACAGGTTGTGGATAAATCGGGTTTCTAAAGAATGTTTGAGATCTCGAGGATCGAAAAAATCGTATTCGATGGCGTAGCCAGGACGAGTGATGTGGGCGTTCTCGAAACCACTGATTGAGCGCACCACCTGGAGCTGCACGTCGAAGGGCAGTGAGGTGGAAATCCCGTTGGGGTAAAGCTCGTGGGTATCGAGTCCTTCCGGTTCGAGAAATATCTGATGGCTCTGCTTCTCGGCGAAACGATGCACCTTATCCTCGATGGACGGGCAGTAGCGAGGTCCTACACCCCCGATCGATCCTGCATCGGAGTACATCGGCGAGCGATCGAGGTTGGCAAGGATGATCTCGTGAGTGCGCTGATTGGTATGCGCGATATGGCACTTAACCTGATGCGGGTGCATCTCCCGGTTACCCAGGTAGGACATCACCGGGGTTGGCGAGTCACCGGGCTGCTCCTCGAGACTGGAAAAATCGATGCTTCTGGCATCTAGCCGAGGGGGTGTGCCGGTTTTCAAGCGATCGACCCGAAACGGCAAAGCACGCAAACGCTGCGCCAAGGCATTGGCAGGCGGATCGCCGGCTCGGCCACCGCTGTGATGATCAAGACCGATATGAATGATCCCGCCAAGGAAGGTGCCGGTACATAGCACCACGGTTTTGGCATGAAAACGAATGCCTGTCTGGGTAACGGCGCCGCGTACCGTATCTCCCTCGACGATCAGATCGTCCACCCCTTGCTGGAATAGAGTCAGATTTGGCTGATTTTCCAGCACTCCACGAATTGCCGCCTTGTAACGCACACGGTCTGCCTGGGCTCGCGTCGCTCTCACTGCCGGTCCTTTGCGCGCATTGAGGACACGAAACTGAATTCCCCCCTGGTCGGTTGCCAGTGCCATGGCGCCACCGAGTGCATCGATCTCCTTGACCAGATGACTCTTGCCAATGCCGCCAATGGCGGGATTGCAGGACATTTGGCCGAGAGTTTCGATGTTGTGAGTCAAGAGCAGTGTCTGACAATTCATGCGAGCAGCGGCCAGTGCGGCTTCCGTTCCCGCATGACCACCGCCAATGACAATGACGTCAAAGCGGTCGGGGTAATCCAAGGTGCACCTCGTCTTGCGCCAAAGCGCTTGTTCGATCCGAAAGAAAATGGGGTCGTGCAGTATAACGCCCTTGTGGGTAACCGTCAGGGGTTTTCCACATGGGCAAAACATGGATCCAAGAACTCACCACCCAATAATATAAAAATAAAATAAAGATAAAGAAGTTCTGTTGTTGTTGTGTTTATTGGTGTGGACAAAATCTGTTGATAACCGATTAAAATATATTAATTTCAGTACCTTGTATTGTTGACCGTTAGCTTAGGAAGCAGTTTTGTACCTGCGTATAGACATCGCTGAAGCTGTGGATGAAGTGCTGTGTTATGCACATGCCAACTGATTCAGGTGTTATCCACCGATGGCTACCCGGGTTGCAAGCAGAGTGATCAACAAATGTAATGAAGATCGTCTACTGCAATGATGACGGGCTTTCTAGAACGAAATAGGCAGGCAGATAAAAGATTTTATCCACAGGGCAAAAAACCGCCTGTGAGGCAATCTTTAAAGAGGATGAAGAGAAAAAATGAATAAAGAGTTCATCCAAACATCACATGGATGAACTCTTTATATGACAAGCTTGCTGTTGTCAGTGCTTGAGTACGCGAGATAGAAAGGATCGAGTGCGTTCCTGCTGGGGATTGTCAAGAACCTCTTGCGGCGGGCCCTCTTCGACGATCTGACCGTCATGCACGAAGATCACCCGGTCGGCGACCTCCCTGGCAAAGCCCATCTCATGGGTCACGATCATCATGGTCATGCCCTCCTTGGCCAGTTCACGCATGGCATCGAGCACCTCACCAATCATCTCCGGATCCAGCGCCGAGGTGGGCTCATCGAACAGCATCAGCCGTGGTTCCATGGCCAGGGCTCGGGCTAAAGCGACGCGCTGCTGCTGACCGCCAGAGAGCTGGCTAGGGTATTTATCGGCCTGGTCCTGAATGCCAACGCGCTCAAGCAGTCGATGAGCTGTTTCCAGTGCTTTTTCCCGGGACCAACCACGTACTTTCATGGGGGCCAAGGTCACGTTGTCGCGTACCGAAAGGTGGGGAAACAGGTTGAATTGCTGAAACACCATGCCCACTTCGGTGCGCACTGCCTGTAGTGATTTCCCGCTTTTGCCGTCAGGCAGCAGCTCATTGCCATCGACTTCGATACGTCCGCCCTGGAACTCTTCCAGACCATTGACGCAGCGAATCAGCGTCGATTTGCCTGAACCACTGGCGCCCACGATCACCACCACTTCACCCGGAACCACTTCGAGATCGATATCCTGCATCACATGCAGTTTGCCGAAATGCTTGTTGACCTTTTCCAGTCGCACCATGGAGGGCTTTGCCTTGTCATTCATCATTGACCTTCTCATTGTCCGACCAAGCCGCGGCGTTCGAGCAGACGCAGCGCAAGGGATAGGCTCAGGGTGATGGCCAGATACATCAAGGCGACCATGAAATAAACCTCGAGCGCGGTAAAGGTGGTGGCGATGTAGACCTGGCCCTGGCGTACCAGCTCGCCGACCCCGATCACCGAGAACAGCGAGGTATCTTTGATGCTGACGATGCCCTGATTGCCCAGCGCAGGAATCATACGACGAAGGGCCTGAGGCCAGATGATGTAGCGAAAAGCCTGGGTCCGGGACAACCCTAGGGAGAGTCCGGCCTCACGCTGGCCCTTTTCGATCGATTGAACGCCGCCGCGTACGATCTCGGAGATATAGGCACCGGCGTTGAGTGCGATTGCGGCAATGCCTGCAGTCAGCGCATTGATCGGTCCGCCGAGCAGTTGCGGTAGGCCATAGAAGATGAACAGCACCTGCACCAGCACCGGCGTGCCGCGAAAGATTTCAATATAGGCAATCGCGGGCCAGCGTAGTAATGCAGTTGGGCTGATACGGGCGAGTCCGAAGATGATGCCAATAATGAAGCCGATGGCCAGACCGCCGAAAGATATCAGCAGCGTCCAGGGAATGCCCTCGAGCAGATAAGGAATGGAGGCGATGGCCGCCTGCCAATCGAATTGGAATGTTACATCCACGTAGGGGTCTCCAAGCAAAATACCGTTTGTGGTACTCGACTTTTATGAATGGCAATACAAAAGGCCGGGAGTACTTGCCCCGGCCCGTTTTAGTAGCGAAGTTGCTATCAAGTCATTTTATTCGCTTGTAGAGGCTTCACCGAACCATTTCTTGTGGATCTCATCGTAGGTGCCGTCTTCGCGCATCTCGGCCAGTGCCTTGTTGGCGGACTCCACCCATTTGCTGCCATCGGCGAAAGCGATGCCATATTGCTGACCTTCATAGAGCGATCCAACGGTCTTTACCCGGCCCTTGCCCTTGGTCTGGGAGAAATAACCGACATTGGGCGCGTCATAGAAAACCGCATCGACGCTGCCGCCCATTAACGCCATGTACATATCGGAACTGCCCGGATACGGCGTGATTTCGGCATCGTCGCCCAGATTCTTCTGCAGATAGTCGTAGCTGGTGGAACCGATCTTGGTGCCGATGCGCATGCCCTCAAGGTCCTCGAACTCCTCGACGTCTTCGTTGTTGGCGGATACTAGAATACGCAGGCCCGAGTCGTAATAAGGGTCGGTAAAATCGACGATTTTCTCGCGTTCTTCGGTGATGGTGATACCGGCAATGGCCAGATCAATGTTGCCGGTCTGCACCGCAGGGATGATGCCATTGAAGTCCATGGTGCGCAGATCGACTTCGAAACCGGCTCGCTTGGCGACCTCGTTTAAGATGTCCATGTCAAAGCCAACCATCTCGCCGCTTTCCTGATCCATCATCTCGAAGGGTACAAAACTGGGATCCGTGGCGGCTTGCAGCGTTTCCGCCGCAGCTTGGCTCGTCAGTCCCAACGTCATGGCCAAGGCCGAGCCTAGCGAAATTCCTTTCAACATAGTGGTTTTCATGGCGTTCCCCGATTCGTCGTGTTGTTTGTGTAACGCGCCTTTTACCTTGGCGAGTTACGGGGGAGCCGTCAAGATATGTTGTTACATCCTGTTCACACCATGAAAGAGGCGCCACAGCCGCAGGTCGAGGTGGCGTTGGGATTCTTGATCACGAAACGTGCCCCGGCTAGCCCCTCTTCGTAATCCACAGTGGAGCCGATGAGATACTGGTAGGAAAGTGGATCGATGACCATGCCCACGTCGTCGATCTCGATCAGTGTATCGTCCGCTGCGGTTTGTTCGGCGAAATCGAAGCCATATTGAAACCCCGAGCAGCCACCGCCCGTGACGAACACACGCAGCTTGAGGGCCGCGTTGTCTTCTTCAGCTGCCAAGGCCCGTAAACGACGTACGGCGGCATCTGTGAGCAGCAACGGCGTGGGAGCAAAAGATGCGACACCACTCATGTAAAAGCCTCCGATGAACTGAATTGTCAACCAACTTCATTATCCCTAATCCCTAGTAAAAGGGTCAACTTTGTTCAACAAATGTCTAGGGCAACAGCGCCGGCGCCTTCATACCCAGCATTTCGTCGAAACCGAACATCAGATTGAGATTCTGAATTGCCTGCCCTGAGGCGCCTTTGACCAGGTTGTCGATCACCGACAGCACTACCACGGTATCGCCATCTTCTGGCCGGTGAACTGCCAGACGACAAAGATTGGCACCCTTTACGCTGCGAGTCTCGGGATGACTGCCGGCAGGCATCACATCCACTGCCGGCTCGTCGGCAAAACGTTTCTCGTACAGCGTTTGAAGATCGTCCGCGTTAGCGGTCAGGCAACCATACAAAGTGGCATGAATGCCTCGGATCATGGGCGCAAGATGCGGCACGAAGGTCAAGCCGATCGGACCATGCGCAGCGCGTACCAAGCCTTGCCGTATTTCCGGAAGATGCCGATGACCCGAGGCGCCGTAGGCCTTCATCGACTCGCTGGCTTCCGCCAACAGCGAGGGGACCTTGGCGCCACGGCCCGCACCGGTAACCCCAGATTTGCAATCGGCGATGATATGTTCGACATCGATCAGCCCATTCTCGAGCAACGGCAATAGGCCCAGCTGCACGGCAGTGGGATAGCAACCCGGAACGGCAACCAGCCGCGCCTGAAGAATCGTCTCGCGATTGACTTCCGGCAGCCCATAAACCGCTTCCTCAAGCAGTTCCGGAGCGCCGTGAGGCTGGCCGTACCAGCGTGCCCATTCCTTGGCATCGGCAATGCGAAAATCCGCCGACAGATCGATCACTCGGGTGCCATGCGCGAGCAATTCGCCTGCCAGGGCATGGGCAACCCCGTGGGGCGTGGCAAAGAACACCGCGTCACAGGCGCCCAAACGCTCAGCGTTCGGGGCGCTGAACGCCAGACGATCATAGTGTCCGCGCAGATTGGGATAGAGTTCACTGACGCCTATCCCTTCTTCGGAACGTGAGGTGATGATATCAACGCTCACCTCAGGGTGCTGTGCCAGCAGACGCAGGAGTTCGACGCCCGTGTACCCGGTGCCGCCGACGATACCAACCTTGATCACGATGGGCTTCCTTTAGTGTCGTAAAACATGAAGTGCAGTTGTCGCTGAGACGTTGCGTATTAAATATGATACACAAGAGTCTAGGCATTCCGAACAGGATCCGCCTGTCGTCCAAGAATGACAAAGACGCCGTGTTGCCGTGCCGGTACAAGGACATTCATTTGCCCAGTTTCTTTAGTCTCGAAAGATTCCGTCGGCGTCTGGCCAGTGTCGATGCGCTACCCCAACTGTGTCTTTTGGGGGTGGTCTCGGGTCTATTGACTGGGATTTTCATGGTGGTGTTTCGCTCGTTGCTGGGGCTTGGAGGACTTTTGTTCATGCCCAACGACGATCCCGAGGCCTTCGAGGCTCTAAGCCCGGTGATACGTTCGCTACTGCCACTAGGTGCCGTGATTTTGATTGGCCTGTGCTTGATCCCTCAGGCTCTTGCCGCACGCAATCTGGGCGTTGGCCATGTCATCGAGCGGTTGAGCAGGTTCCAAGGCCGCATGCCCTTGCGCAACTGGTTCAACCAGTGGTGGGTCGGCGTGATCTCGGTAGTCGGCGGATTATCTGCAGGACGAGAAGGACCAGCCATTCATCTGGGGGCGGCAGCAGCCAGCGGTCTTGGACAGCGTTTGCGCTTGCCTCACAACAGTTTGCGTACTCTCGTAGGATGCGGCACCGCTGCAGCCATTGCGGCCTCCTTCAACACACCGCTGGCAGGCGTCATCTTCGCCATGGAAGTGGTGATGATGGAATACACCATCACTGGTTTCATGCCGGTCATCCTGGCGTCCAGCATGGGGGCGGTGGTAGCTCAGTCGGTGTATGGCAGCGATCCTGCGTTCCAGATACCCAGTATCAGCCTGGGATCGTTGTTCAATCTGCACTGGATCGTGTTGATCGCCTTACTGATAGGTTTGCTAGCGGGTCTTTTCATTCGCATCGCTCAGCTCAGCCAGCGGCTGAAGAAGTTGCCTTTTGCCCTGCGATTGGGAATGGCGGGTTCGGCGGTAGCGGTCGTGGCCTGGTGGTATCCACAGGTACAGGGCATCGGCTACGACAGCCTATCTGCAATACTGGTGAACGATCTGGCCGTCGACGTGCTGATCGCCTTGATGATCGGCAAGCTGGTGCTTACCGCATTCACCTTTGCCTGTGGCATCACCATTGGAATCATCGGCCCGGTACTGGTGATCGGTGCCGCCGCTGGGGCGCTAGGAGGCATGGCGGGAAGCTGGCTTTGGGCGCCGTTGGCATCCGATCCCAGCCTGTACGCCATGCTGGGAATGGCGGCAATGATGGGGGCTGTGTTGCAGGCCCCCTTGGCGGCGATCATTGCGCTACTCGAGTTGACCCATAATCCCAATATCATTCTGCCAGGCATGCTGGCGGTAGTGATAGCAAGTTTGACGTCACGTAAAGTGTGCCGCTGTCAGGGATTCTTCATTGCTCAGACACAAAATGGCATGCATCTGCTGCAGCATCCCTTACGCCAAGCCTTGTCCCGGGTTGCGGTGCCTGCAGCGATGGAACCCAACGTGCGCAAAACCGAACGCAAGGTCACTCGGGAACAAGCCCAGGCGCTATTGGATGCCAATCCGGTCTGGCTGATGGTTACGCGATCCGATGAGGAAAAGATTCCCTTTGCCTTGAAAGCCGCGGATCTGGCCAATGCCATGCTAGATGAGGCACATGCGGAACAGGAGACTTTCGATCTGCTTGATATACCCGGCCAGCGCCTCGATCTTGCGCCCATCCATCGGCAGGCAACCCTCGAGGAAGCTTTCGAACGACTGAATGAATATGGGGTGGATGCACTCTACGTCCAGCATATTACGGCGCCGACGATACAGCATATTTCCGGTATCATTACCCGGGACACCATCGAGAGTTACTATCGTTACAAGCCATAAGCACGACGTTGTGAGTCGTTACAAGGAGCGGCATGTACCTGTGGGTAAAAGCATTTCATCTGATGGCAGTAGTCACCTGGTTTGCCGCCATGTTCTATCTGCCGCGTCTGTTCGTCTATCACGCCATGGCTCGAGACAAGGGCGACACCCAGGCCATCGATTACTTCAAGGTCATGGAGCGCAAGCTCTACCGCGGCATCATGACGCCTTCGATGATTGCGGTCATTCTTCTGGGGGGCTGGTTATTGTGGCTGGTGCCTGCTTACCTCAGTGCCGGCTGGATGCATGTCAAGCTACTACTGGTGGTGTTGCTGGTGGTCTATCACCATTTGTGCCTGATTTACATGAAACGCCTGACCAGCGCGACCTGCCACAAGAGCGAGAAGTTCTTCCGCTTTTTCAATGAGGCCCCGGTGCTTGCGCTGATTGCGATCGTCATTCTGGCGATAGTGAAGCCCTTTTGATGGTAGATGCCAAACTCCCCGTGGTACTGGTCATGGCGGGTCACGACCCGACCGGCGGCGCTGGTCTGATCGCCGACAGCGAAGCCATTGCTGCCAATGGCGCATGGGCCGTGACAGTCCCCACTGCCCTCACGGTGCAGACGACTCATAATGTTTTAAAGGTCATGCCCTGTAGCGTGGGCGTTGTTCGGGACATGGCCTGGGCGCTGCTCGATGAATTCGAGATAGCAGCGATCAAGATCGGTTTGATTGCGGATGTCGCACTTCTCGAAGTGATCGAGGATATCCTGCGCGCCTGTCCCGGGATTCCACTGGTGGTGGATCCGGTGTTCAAAGCAGGTGGTGGCGCCGAGTTATCCACTGGCGTTCTGATCGACGAGTTTCGCCGGCGTTTGTTGCCTCTAGTGGATATCCTGACGCCGAACCGACAGGAATTGGCACGTTTGGCGCCTGGCCTGGATGATGTCGAGCGGGTAGTGTCCTTGATGACCCTGGGTTGTCAGGCAGTGTTGGTTACTGCGACGGACGAGCCGCTTGCAGGAACTCCAGCCGACGAAGTGGTGCATACCCTGCACACTCCAGAGACCAGTCGCCAATGGCGCTGGCCTCGGTTGTCGGGGCACTATCACGGCTCTGGCTGCACCCTGGCAGCGGCGCTGGCGGCGCGTCTGGCGGTCGGCGAGCGATTGGTGAACGCTTGTGAACAAGCCCAGCGCTTTACCTGGGAAAGCTTGAGTCGTGGTTGGCAACCGGGGGATGGTCAGATGTTGCCCCGGCGACATCATTGAGGCGGTGGTTATTTTGAATTTCATGGGGTCGTCGAGCCGACGATGCTAACCTTGGAGTATTGATTCAAAAGTCAGCATGCGCGGTTTGAACGAGCATGACGATGTATCGTCATGGAAAAGTTATCCACAGCCTGCGCTCAGCGTTTATTCAAGCTATCCAACGTATTATCCACAATTTGGCAAGAGGCGTTACATGACAACTTCCGCTCAGCTTTTCGAACAGGCCTGCCGTCATATTCCGGGAGGTGTCAATTCACCGGTGCGCGCCTTCAAAGGCATGGAGCGTCCGCCAGTATTCATAGAGCGCGCACAAGGTGCTTATCTATTTGATGTCGAAGGCAAGCGCTATGTCGACTATGTCGGTTCCTGGGGGCCCATGATCACCGGTCATGCGGATCCGGATGTTCTGAGTGCGGTGCGTGAACGCCTGGATTCGGGGTTATCCTTCGGCACCCCAACGGCCATCGAAACCACCATGGCGGACTTGATCTGCGAGATCATTCCCTCGATGGAAATGGTGCGCATGGTCAACTCCGGTACCGAAGCGACCATGTCCGCCATTCGCCTGGCGCGCGGCTTCACCGGTCGGGACAAGATCGTCAAGTTCGAAGGCAACTACCACGGTCATTCCGATTCGCTGCTAGTCAAGGCCGGCTCCGGCGCCCTGACCCACGGCGAGCCAAGCTCTCCTGGCGTGCCTGCCTCGCTTGCCGAGCACACCGTTACTCTGTCCTACAACGATAGCGAGGCGGTGCAAGAGTGTTTTCACGAGATCGGGGATCAGATCGCCTGCATCATCGTCGAGCCGGTGGCAGGCAACATGAACTGCATTCCTGCCCATCCGGAATTTCTCGAAACCCTGCGTTCGGTTTGCGACCGTCATCATAGCGTGCTCATCTTCGATGAGGTGATGACCGGTTTTCGTGTCGCCCTTGGCGGCGCCCAAGCCCATTACGGTGTGATCCCGGACCTGACCTGCCTGGGTAAGATCGTCGGCGGGGGCATGCCGGTGGGTGCCTTCGGCGGTAAGCGCGAAATCATGGAACATATTTCGCCACTGGGTCCGGTGTATCAAGCGGGTACCCTGGCTGGCAACCCACTGGCCATGGCAGCGGGTGTCACCTTGTTGAACAAGATCCGACAGCCCGGATTTCACGAGGCGTTGACCCAGCGCGTCACAACCCTGTGTGATGGCCTCAAAGAGCGCGCCCACGCTGCGGGTGTGGAAATGCTCTCCCAAGGGGTCGGCGGCATGTTCGGGCTATTTTTTACCGGGCAATCACGGGTCGACAACTTCGTACAGACCACCGCCTGCGACATGAGCGCGTTTCGTAAATTCTTTACGGGCATGCTCGATGAAGGGGTTTATCTCGCACCCTCTGCTTATGAAGCGGGCTTCATGTCCAGTGCGCATACGCCGGAGGACATTCAACACACTCTCGATGCCTCGGAGCGTGTGTTTACCAAGTTGACGCGCAGGGCATAATCCTGCACAAAAGATCGAGTTGCCATCGGATTCGAACATCGCCGGGAGAGAACTGTGAGTCAGGCCCTGATCAAGGCACTCTTTGATGCCGACTGCTACGACCATCCGGTGGCGCCCATCGAAATTCTCGAGACGCATGTTTCCTGGATCGTTCTGACCGGCGAATTTGCTTACAAGCTCAAGAAACCGCTGGCCTTTGGCAGCTTTCTGGATTTTTCCACCCTGGACAAGCGTCAGCATTTCTGTGAACAGGAAGTGCGTTTGAATCGGCGTCTGGCACCGTCACTGTATCTCGAGACGGTGCCGATTTCCGGAACCCCCGATTCGCCCCGCGTCAACGATGCGTCCGCTCCCTTTGAGTATGCGGTGAAGATGCGCCAATTCAGCAACCGCCATCTGTTCAGCACCCTGCAGGCAGGCGGTGAGTTGTCTCGGGAGCTGCTTGACGACTTGATTGATCAACTGGTGGTTTTTCACGAACAGGCAGAGCGCGTACCGCTGCAAAGTGAATTTGGTACGCCTGCGACCCTTACGCGTATCCTCGAGCGGGAATTCGAATTGATTGCGCCGTGCCTGGAGAATGAACAGGATCGACAGCGCCTGGAGTTTTTGCAGACCTGGAGCCAGGAAGCGCTTGAGCGTTTCGCCGGTGAGATTCAGCGACGCCGGCAAGACGGCTATGTGCGCGAGACCCATGGTGATGTGCACCTGGGCAATGCCGTACAACATCAAGGACGCGCCTTGATGTTCGATGGCATCGAGTTCAACGATGAACTGCGCTGGAACGACGTAGGTGGCGATCTCGCTTTTTTGCTCATGGATCTTGAAGCGCGAGGGGAAGAAGGCTTCGCTCATCATGCACTCAACCGCTATCTCGAACTTTCCGGGGATCACGGTCTGACTCGATTGTTGCCTTTCTACAAGTTCTATCGTGCGTTGGTGCGTGCCAAGGTGGCCATACTGCGCTATCACCAGCCTGAACTGCATCCTTCCGATCGACCCGCCATCATGGCTTCCTATCGGCAGCATATCGAACTGGCGGCTCGCTATGCCGAGTTCGATTTTCCCTATCTATTGATTGGTGTCGGTGTTTCAGGCAGTGGCAAGAGCCGCTTTACTGCAGAGGTGGTACGTCGATTGGGTAACGTGCGTCTGCGCTCAGACGTAGAACGTAAACGGCTGTTCGGTTTTGAGCCGGAGGCGGATACTGCCAAGCAGGACGTGGATATCTATACTCCTGAGGCCACTGAACAGACCTATGCACAGCTGGCGCGTTTGACCGGTGTACTGCTCGAGGCGGGTCGTCCGGTATGCATCGATGCCACCTGTCTCAAACGCAGGCAGCGTGAGCTGCTACGTCACCAGGCGGAAGGACGCGGTCTTCCGGTACTGTTGATCAGTTTCGAGGCGGACAAGGCAACGCTTGAGCGACGTATTGAAAAACGTGCCCGCCGCGGCGGGGATCCTTCTGAAGCGGGTCTGGCAGTACTCGAACGTCAGCTCATCGAGTTTGAACCCTTTGACGATGACGAACGACGTCATCTTGTTCATCTCGATACCACTGCCGACGATGCCAATCTGAGGCTGGTAGAACTGATCCAGGAACAGCTGCGGCTGAATTGAGTAAAGTGCGAATTACTGATCAGCCCATTTTAATTTTCCTTTATTACCCAAAATGTCGATGTTGTCTAGAATGACTCCGGACAACATCAGTAGCACACCAACAATTACACTCATACCCAATAACACGACCTGTCTTAGCGTCGTGGAGATTTCTGATGGCTGGGAGGCGGTGCGCCTAGATTTTGACGCGCCCAGTTCATGGCTTGGATACGATTGTGTACCTTGATCTTGCGGAAGATATTGTAAAGATGAGACTTCACCGTATGCTCGCTCACGAACAGCTTGTCGGCGATCTCCGTATTGGATGCTCCGGAACCGAGCAGCCCGATGATTTCGAGTTCACGGTGAGTAAGCCCACAAACCGGCCGGTAAGCATTGAGCTGCTGACGACGATAGAATTCAATCAGGCGGGTCATCAACGAGCGCGACATCCACAGATCGCCTTCCAGCAAGGCGCCAATGCCCTTGCAGATCAGCTGCAGGCTATCGCGGCGGTAGAATACACCCTGTAAATGAAGTGATGCGAGCACATCAGCTGCATGGTCTTCGTCGCGTAGATTGAAGGCAGCCAAAGTCATGGATTGACGCTCGGCGGCACGCCCGTGCCATTGTTGCATGCTGCTCTCATCGACATGATCCGCATCGAGTAGTACCAGAATGCTATCGTTTTCGAGATTGTCGACAGAGTCATGAGGGCTGACCGCAGTGATCTGACAGTCAAGCTGCTCAGCGATGTAATCCATGAATAGCTGAGACTGAGGATTGCAGTCAGTTACAAGAAGAATCAATGAGTTCTCATGTTCCATGGTGTTGCTCCAGAAGTATGGTCTTATGTCGTAGGGCGTTCGGGTGTTTCCACCCACATTACGCAAGTTGAGCTAGAGTTACCTTTTTCTATCAAATTGTAAAGTTAAGTTACAAAATATGTTTATTCTTTTTAGATATTAAAAACCGATTTTTATTCTATTATGGTAAAAATAGTTAAAAAACATAAAGTTACATTTCGGCTTGCAATTAGGGTGTCATGAGAAGGTTTACTACCCCCAATAAAAACAGGCTTGTAGTAATTTTTATCTAGGAAGATTTAGTTTTTTTTCGATTAGTTTTTTAATACTTTTTTTAAACCTAGCCTTAATTCTTGAAATGACCTGGCCTCATGCGCTTTTTTTGGGTAACCATTCGGGCAAGTGATGAGCATCTAAAATGAATTAGTATTTTTAGGAGTTGCCTTAGTGAGCGTCAGTCAGACAATAGTATTGGCCAGTAATAATTCTGGAAAACTGAAAGAATTCAACACGCTATTCGAAACATTGGGTATTACCCTGCTTTCGCAAACAAAATTCGCATCGATCGACGTTGAAGAGACAGGTTCGACGTTCGTCGAGAATGCACTGCTCAAGGCCCGGGAAGCTTGCCATATCAGCGGACTACCTGCGTTAGCCGATGACTCCGGATTGGAAGTCGATGCCTTACAAGGCGCCCCCGGGGTTTTTTCCGCCCGCTACGCAGGGGAAGGCAGCTCTGATAGTGACAATAACCGCAAGTTGCTTGATGCAATGGATCAGGTTCCCGAAGGGCAGCGAACCGCTCGTTACTGGTGTGTGCTGGTATTGTTACGCAGTGTCGTGGATCCGGTGCCACTGATTGTGCAGGCCAGCTGGGAGGGAGAAATACTTGCGCGACCACGAGGAGAAGGCGGGTTCGGTTACGATCCTTTGTTCTGGATTCCTGAAAAAGCCATGAGCGTTGCCGAGCTCAGCGCCCAGGAAAAGAATCGGTTGAGCCATCGCGGCCGCGCCCTTCACATGCTTATCGAGCAGTTACGTTGATGCTAGGGCTGCCCTCCCTTGCGCTTTATGTGCATGTGCCTTGGTGCGTGCGTAAATGTCCTTATTGTGATTTCAACTCCCATGGTATTGACAGTGTTCAGGAATTACCCGAGCAGGCGTATCTCTCGGCCCTACTGTCTGATCTCGATCAAGAGGTGATACGAGCCGGCTCGCGTAAATTGATCAGCGTGTTTATCGGCGGTGGCACTCCCAGTCTGATGTCGCCTGATTTCTACCGGGCGCTGATCAAGGGAATAGCGCAACGCTTTGAGCTTGCTTTCAACTGCGAGATTACACTTGAAGCAAATCCAGGCACCTTGGAACAGGGGCGTTTCGCAGGTTATCGCGAGAGTGGCATTAATCGCTTGTCGATCGGCGTGCAGAGTTTTCAGCCTGAGCAATTGAAAACGCTTGGCCGTATTCATGATGGCGAACAGGCTCATCATGCCGTCGCTAGCGCCCGACGTGCAGGCTTCGACAACCTGAACCTGGATTTGATGCACGGCCTGCCCCAACAGGATGTGGCATTAGCGCTGGATGATATCGATCAGGCATTGTCTCTGAGCCCTGAACATCTTTCCTGGTATCAGCTCACGTTGGAGCCTAATACCGAATTCTACTCCCATCCGCCTGCCTTACCGAAGGATGAGATTCTCTGGGATATTCAGGATGCAGGTCACATCCGACTCGAAGCGGCGGGGCTGACACGCTATGAAATATCCGCCTACGCGCGTTCAGGACGACGCTCTCTGCACAATCTCAATTACTGGCAGTTCGGTGACTATATTGGTATCGGTGCCGGTGCCCATGGCAAGTTGAGCCACAGGTCGGAAAACGGTGAATTGGTGGTCGAGCGCTACTGGAAAAGCCGTCAGCCACAAGCGTATCTGCGGCGCCGGCACGATCCCAGGGGATTCCTGGCCGGTAGTCAACGCGTCGATACCTCTACCCTGCCCCTTGAGTTCGCCATGAACGCATTGCGCCTGGTGGAGGGTGTCTCTCTTGACGAGTGGACTCGTACCAGCGGTCGCCCTTTGCATGAACTCAATAAAAAATTAGTAGAAGCTCGTAAAAAAGGATTGCTGGCCGACGATCCTTTTCGCCTACAGGCCTCACCCCAAGGTCTGCTATTCTTGAACGACCTTCTCGCCTTGATAAGCGATAGCTGACGACAAGCGTGAAGATGATTCGCTGTTAACGAACGCAAAGGAGTTTTATAAGAAATGGCTAAGCAATTCTGGCTGGCGTTGCCCTTGACGGCCGCCATTGCCGTTACCGGGTGTTCGACGACCAATCCTCAAAGCGGCGAAACCCAGCGTGCCAAAACGACCACCGGTGCAGGTATCGGTGCTGCCGTCGGCGCAATAGCGGGCGCCTTGAGCGGTGATGGAAGCTCCAGTCGGCGCGATCGTGCCCTGATCGGTGCGGCAGCAGGGGCAGCTGCCGGTGGGGGGATTGGCTACTATATGGATCGTCAGGAGGCGCAATTACGCGACCGGCTGCAGGGTACCGGCATCGATGTTGATCGACAGGGAAACAACATCGTTCTCAACATGCCCAACAGTGTCACCTTCGGTTTTGACTCCAGCGAACTCACCTCTGCGGCGCGTCAGGCGCTCAATGATGCTTCCGCGGTCATGCGCGAATACCCGGAAACCCGCATCACCGTGGCAGGCCATACCGATAGCAGTGGTGCCGAAGACTATAATCAGCGTCTTTCCCAGCGTCGTGCTCAGGCAGTCGGCAGTTATCTGACTCAGGGAGGGGTTGCAAGCCAGCGCCTGAATATCGTGGGTTACGGGGAAAACCAGCCCATCGCCAGCAATGCAAACGAGCAAGGGCGAGCCCAGAATCGCCGTGTCGAAATTACCCTGGAGCCCACTCAACAGCAGTAATCATACCCGTGGCTACTTGTCACGAGTCTGTGTAATGCTTGGCCCGTCGCCTATTGCGACGGGCTTTTTACTTTGGAAGGTATCCCATGCTTTCTTACCAACACGTCTATCATGCGGGTAATTTCGCGGATGTTCACAAACACCTGATAATGTTCATCATACTGCGTAATCTTTTACGTAAAAAATCACCTGTTACGTATATAGATACTCATGCAGGACGTGGCTTCTATTCTTTGTCAGAACCCGAGTCGCAAAAGCTCAAAGAGTACAAAAAAGGGGTTTTGCCCTTATGGCGAGAACGCGCAGCATTGATCGGCAACGAGCGCAGTGATGAAGGTTTGTTGGGAGAATGGCTAGGCGAGCTGTCCAGGGCACAGGGTGTCAGCGCCAAGCAACTGACGCATTACCCTGGCTCCCCCTGGTGGCTTTCTCAGGCGCTACGTCATGAGGACAGGCTGCACCTATTCGAACTTCATCCTGGGGAGCAGCAGTACCTTGAGGCTCAGGTATTACCTTCTAACGTGAGACGTCATCACGGCGATGGCCTAGCGGGATTGCAACGCATGCTGCCAGTCACCACGCCAAGACTTTGTGTGCTGATCGATCCCAGCTACGAGCGCAAGCAGGACTACGCCGAGGTGGTCGAGACGCTGACCTTCGTATCACGCAAAGCGCGTCATGCCGTGGTGATGGTGTGGTACCCGCTCTTGCCTACCGGCCAGCATCAGCTTCTGCTCGATGGGGTCAAGCAAGCAGGACTGCGCAAACTTTGGTGCAGTGAATTGAAACTGCATACACCGGGGCAGGAACATGGCATGTATGGCAGCGGCCTGTTATTGCTTAACCTACCTTGGGGTTTGGATCGTCAAATCGAAAACGCCATGCAGCGGGTGGCGGTCTGTTTAGGTAACGAAGCTGGCCATAGGGAATATTGGTGGGTTGAGGAGTAGTTATTTACCAATACAGAATTCCCCAAAAATCTTACCCAGCAGATCGTCAGCGCTGAATTCGCCGGTTATTTCTCCTAGTGCCTGCTGCGCTTCGCGCAGGTCCTCGGCGAGCAGCTCACCCGCGCCATGGCCCCGTAGCTGGGCTGCGCCATTAGTAAGCGCTGACTCCGCGCGAGCCAATGCGTCAAGATGGCGACGACGAGCGGAGAAGCGCCCTTCTGTCGTGGTACTGTAACCCATGATGGTTTTCAGATGTTCTTTCAAACTTTCCATTCCGGCGCCGGTCTTGGCCGATAAACGCACGGTCGGTGGGGTCATGGCAACATCCAACCCTGCAGGCTCATGGCTGGTATCGATCTTGTTGCGAACCAGCGTCAGACGGCCGGGGTCCGGCAAGCGGGCAACGAATTCTGGCCATACCACCATGGGATCCAGTGCTTCGGTAGTGGTTGCATCCACCAGCAACAACACACGATCCGCCTTTTCGATCTCCGCCCAGGCTCGAGCGACGCCAATCTGCTCCACCGCATCCGGGGTATCGCGAAGTCCTGCCGTGTCGATGACGTGCAATGGCATGCCATCAAGATGAATGTGCTCGCGCAGCACATCTCGAGTCGTACCTTCGATGGCGGTGACGATGGCGGTGTCCTGCTCGGTCAGAGCGTTGAGCAGGCTTGACTTGCCGGCGTTGGGACGTCCGGCGATCACGACGTTCATCCCTTCACGAATCAATGCGCCCTGCCCTGCGGCTTCACGCACCTTCTTCAAAGAGGCCTGGATACTCGCCAGCTGAGTGGCAACTCTGCCATCGGCGAGAAAATCGATCTCTTCTTCAGGGAAATCGATAGCCGCCTCGACATAAAGACGCAGTTGTATCAATTGCTGCACCAAGGCTTCCACTCGACGCGAAAACTCCCCCTGCAGCGAACGTAGCGCATTCTCTGCCGCCGCTTGAGAATTGGCATCAATCAGATCTGCGATGGCTTCGGCCTGAGCCAGATCGAGCTTGTCGTTAAGAAAGGCACGTTCGGAGAACTCACCGGGTTGCGCAAGTCTTGCGCCAAGCTCGACGCAGCGTGCCAACAATAGATCCATGATCACCGGCCCACCATGGCCCTGCAGCTCGAGTACGTCTTCGCCAGTAAAGGAGTGGGGTCCGGGAAAGTACAGCGCAATACCTTCATCGAGAGAACGGCCCTCCTTGGCCAGGAAGGGGCCGTAGTGCGCGTGTCGCGGTATGGGGCACTCACCTAGCACCTTCCTGGCGATAAACTCGCAGGCAGGGCCTGAGACGCGAATGATGCCGACACCGCCGCGTCCGGGCGGCGTCGCCAGGGCAGCGATGGTGTCCTGTGTATAGAATCGGCTATCACCCATGGGATGACCTATTGAAAGAACGGCATTGTGAAGTGAGAAACGAAAACGCCAGCCCCGGTTGAAAACGGGGCTGGCGGAATGTGAGTAAGTGCTTACTTCGCTGGCGTGCTCTTACTCGTCGAGGGACCATTCTCTATCTTGCGAGTGATGACCCACTGCTGAATGATCGAGATCGAGTTATTGACTATCCAGTAAATGACCAGGCCTGCCGGGAACCACAGGAAGAAGAAGGTGAAGATGATCGGCAACATCTTCATGATCTTGGCCTGCATGGGATCTGGTGGCGTCGGGTTCAGCTGTTGCTGAACGAACATCGAGATACCCATCAAAATAGGTAACACGAAATAGGGATCCTTCATCGACAGATCGTGAATCCAGAGTATGAATGGGGCATGACGTAGCTCCACGGACTCCATCAACATCCAGTACAGGGCAATGAATACCGGCATCTGAATTAGGATTGGCAAGCAGCCCCCCAGAGGGTTAATTTTTTCCTTCTGGTAGAACTTCATCATTTCCTGAGACATCTTCTGACGATCGCTGCCGTGCTGCTCCTTGATGCGCTGCATCTCGGGACCCAGCTTGCGCATCTTGGCCATCGACTTGTAAGCGGTCGCCGAGAGCGGGAACAGGACGATCTTGACGATCACCGTCAACATCACGATCGACCAGCCCCAGTTGCCGAGCAGGCCATGAATCTTATCCAGCAGCCAGAACAGGGGATTGGCAAGGAACCAGAGCCAGCCAAAATCGACTGTGAGCTCCAGGTAAGGCGCCACACTTTCCAGGCGCTCCTGAATCTTGGGTCCCATGTACAGCGTGGCTTCCAGATCGGCCTCTCCTCCGGGGGAGATACTCTCCGTCGGGCCCGCGAAGGCTGCAACATTCCGTCCTTTGGAATCGGTAGTGGCGTAATAGAGGTTTTGCTGGTTCTGCAACGGTGCCCAGGCAGAAGTGAAATAGTGCTGAATCATAGCGACCCAGCCACCTTCCACGTCGCGATTCTTGAAGGCACCTTCTTCGATATCGTCGAAATCGATCTTTTCGTAATGGTTGTCCGGTGAAGAGTAAGCGGCACCCAGATAAGAACTCATACCCACACCACCGCCGGATGAGGGATCCGGGCTTCCGTCCCGAGCCAGCTGACCAATAAACCGAGCAGTCACCGGCGCATCGCCGCCATTGACCAGATGATAGGACACATCCACCGCATAGCTGTCCTGATTGAAGACAAAGCGTTTGATGATATCGATACCATTGACCGTTGCCTTCAGGTCTACGCTTAGTGACTTGTCTTCTTGATCTAAACGATAGGACGTTTTTTCAGGTGTAAAATTGATTCGTCCGTCATTACCTTCGAGCTGAAGTCCTGATTTGGCCACATAGCTACGGACATTATTGTCTGACAGCAGGACGAAGGGCTGCTCTGAGTCCAGGCTGTATTGATGATTGAGTAGCGCTGCGTAAACAATATCGCCCCCTTGAGGATCGATACGCACATCGAATACGTCCGTGACGACACTGACGAGACTTCTGCTGTTGGTGGCAGCAGCCTCTTCCGGCATCGCGTTGCTGGTGGGCTCATTGGCTTGGGTGGCGGGAGCGGCCAGGCTTTCCTGCCCCTGTTCGTCATTGCCTTGGGTATCACCACGCTGTGCGTCGCTGACAATTGGCGAACTAGGTTGTTCACCAGGTTGACCGTAATCCTGATTCCATTGGATAACCAGCAAGTAGGCAAGAACCGCGAGTGGAATCAGCAGAAGTAGTCGTTTTACATCCATGAGGGATCTGCCCAATAGGGTGGTGATACATGCCAGGCGCTATCACACCGAGTCAAGCATCACCATCGAGGTATTATGCAGGACGAGGCACTAGTCTGGCTCGGCGTTACAGCGAAGCGGCGCTCGAGTGTCGATGTGCTTCTTTTTCCAGACGTCGCCACATGCCATGGAGCTGACGCTGCACCGTTGCATTATCTAGATCGTTGATGCCGCGTCGCGCAAGTAACACAACGTCTACCGATGGCAACCGCTGCTGCTGAAGGCGAACGGATTCTCGAACAAACCGTTTTAGACGGTTGCGATCAACGGCGCGGCGAACGTTCTTTTTGCTGAATACAAGGCCTATACGAACATGACCCAGCGAATTGTGACTGGCCAACGCCAGAAGGCCTTTACCGTGAATTTTGTACTCGGCGCCACTGAAAACATAGCGATAATCACTAGCCGTCAAAAGACGCAGTGCCCGAGGAAACGTCTGACAAGACACGGTCGATAATCCGCCGTTTAGGCGCTCAGACGCTTGCGTCCCTTGGCGCGGCGACGCGCAAGCACCTGACGGCCATTCTTGGTTGCCATACGTGCACGAAAACCATGTACGCGCTTGCGCTTGAGCACGCTCGGTTGAAAAGTACGTTTCATATCAGCTGCTTCCCACGTAATTGAGTGAACGGGTAGTCACGAGGTTGTCCAAACGTCGGTATACAACGCTTGAGCGGATTCGTTTCGAGAGCGGGGATTCTAGTGAATTCATACGCTTTGTGCAATTTTTCCGTCCTTTGTCCACAGCTGCGAAAAGCCTCCTGTGAGCACTCGTTTCGATCAAAGCCGTTTCACCGCTATGGTGCGATTTCTTATACGACGTTAATGCTCATGGTTAACGTCATATCAATATAGGTATTTACTTACTGCTGTTGTTATTAATACTGTGGGTAATTTTTGTGGATAAGCAATTTTTGTTCAATATTTTCAACTGATTAATTACTGTTAAAAGGTGTGAGCTAATTGTGTCGAAGCTCTGTGCAGCAGGCGTGCAATCCTGTGTAAAACTCCTATGTTATGCACAATCAGTTTTTGTGCACATTTTTTAACGGGTGTTGTAACTTCTTTTTTGGCTGAGTTATCCACAAGGGTTGTTGGCGATTGTCGTGTGGATAACTTGACTCTTGAGCGTTACACTGTCGAGCCATTCGCAACCTAGACAGTGAGGTCGTGTGTCGCTCGCGCTTTGGCAACAGTGTCTAAATTACTTGCAAGACGAATTGAACTCTCAGCAATTCAATACCTGGATTCGACCTCTCCAGGCAGAAGATGGAGAGTCCAATGAATTGAGCTTGCTGGCGCCCAATCGCTTTGTTCGCGACTGGGTAAGTGACAAGTATTTGAAACGTATCAATGAGTTGCTGCGAGAGTTGTCGCCGTCCAAACCGCCGAAGGTATCCCTTTCGGTGGGTAGTCGACGTGCTGCGGCCAAGCCTCAGACTCGCGAGTTGGGAAATCCTGTTTCTGCCAATCGGTCTTCCGCATCGGCAGCTCCTGCGGTACAGACTTCGTCCAAAAGTGGCAATGTCCCTGAGCGAGAGGACGATCATTTCGGTGGATCGAAGCGACGGGAAGGACGTAGTGGAACTCGACAAGTACAGGTCGAAGGTAGTCTCAAGCATCAAAGTGGCCTCAACCCTAATTTCACCTTCGATACCTTTGTCGAGGGTAAGTCAAACCAGCTAGCAAGAGCGGCGTCTCGGCAGGTGTCCGAAAATCCTGGTGGAGCATACAACCCCCTGTTCCTGTATGGCGGGGTTGGTTTGGGCAAGACCCACCTGATGCATGCGGTGGGTAACCAGCTCGCATTGCTGCGCGAAAATGCCACCGTGGTCTATCTTCATTCAGAGCGTTTCGTTGCAGACATGGTCAAGGCGTTACAGCTCAATGCAATTAATGATTTCAAACGCTTTTATCGTAGCGTCGACGCCTTGCTCATCGACGATATTCAATTCTTTGCCGGAAAGGAGCGTTCCCAGGAAGAGTTCTTCCACACCTTCAATGCATTGTTGGAAGGCGGTCAGCAAATGATCCTGACCTCCGATCGCTATCCCAAGGAAATAAGCGGTGTGGAAGAGCGACTCAAGTCGCGTTTCGGATGGGGGTTGACCGTCGCAATAGAACCACCGGAACTTGAGACACGAGTCGCCATTTTGATGAAGAAGGCAGATCAGGCTAAAGTCGATTTGCCTCACGATGCCGCCTTCTTTATTGCTCAGAAGATTCGATCGAATGTTCGTGAGCTGGAAGGCGCATTGAAAAAAGTCATTGCCGACTCTCACTTCATGGGAAAACCGATCACGCAAGACTTCATCAGAGAATCGCTCAAGGATTTGCTGGCGCTTCAAGACAAGCAGGTAGGTGTTGATAATATTCAACGCACAGTGGCGGAATATTACAAGATCAAGATTGCCGATTTACTCTCTAAAAGGCGTTCCCGTTCGGTGGCGCGACCTCGTCAAGTTGCAATGGCCTTGGCCAAGGAGCTGACCAATCATAGCCTGCCAGAGATTGGCGATGCATTTGGTGGACGTGATCATACGACCGTATTACATGCGTGTCGCAAGATCAAAGCGTTGCAAGAAGAGAGTGCAGATATACGTGAAGACTATAAGAACCTGCTGCGTTCACTAACGAGTTGAAGATGTCATTTCTAAACCGATAACTGCCTTTCGGCGCCCTAAAACAAACAGGAGAAGAGTAGAGTCATCATGAAATTTTCCATCTCTCGAGAGGCTTTTCTACGGCCTCTGGCACTGGTTGCAGGCGTTGTCGAGCGGCGTCAGACACTTCCTGTGCTCTCGAACGTACTCATACACGTCCAGGGCACACAGGTAGCGTTGACGGGCACGGATTTGGAGGTAGAGCTGATTGGTCGTGCCGAACCCTTGAACGTCGACGAGCCAGGGTCGGTAACGGTTCCGGCACGCAAGCTCATGGATATCTGTAAATCACTACCTGAACAATCGGATATTACCTTTGCACTCGAAGATGGTCGTGCCGTACTGCGCTGCGGACGTTCGCGCTTTACGTTATCCACATTGCCGGCAGCTGAATTTCCCAGCATCGAGAGCGATAAAGGCAATCAAGAGTTCAGTCTGCCTCGGGGAACGCTTAAGTATCTGATCGACGCCACCGCTTTTGCCATGGCCCAGCAGGATGTACGTTACTATCTCAATGGCATGTTGCTAGAACTTGGAAAAAATGTCATTCGAAGCGTTGCAACGGACGGTCATCGTCTGGCAGTTTGCGCTCGCTCAATGGATATCAGCGTTGAACCTGTACAAAAACTAATCGTTCCGCGTAAAGGCATTCTCGAGTTGGTCCGATTACTTGATGGCAGTGATGAACCCGTACAGCTGACGTTAGGCGCCAATCATTTACGCGCACATACTGGTGACTATACGTTCACCTCGAAATTGGTAGATGGCAAATTCCCCGATTATGATCGCGTCATTCCCAAAGGGGGCGACAAGGCAATCATCGCCGAGCGGGCTGAGCTTCGTCAGGTATTATCCAGGACCTCGATCCTGTCCAATGAAAAATACCGTGGCATACGTCTTCATCTTGAAAATGGTAATCTAAAGGTGATGGCCAACAATCCCGAACAAGAAGAAGCTGAAGAGAACATTGCCATTGAATATGACGGGAATGCCATGGAGATCGGGTTCAACGTGGGTTATCTGATTGATGTGCTCAATGTTCTTGATGAGGATCGTGTTCAGCTAACGCTTTCCGACCCTAATAGCAGTGCTATCCTCGAAGAGCCAGGTGGTGGCGACGCGCTATATGTCGTTATGCCCATGCGTCTCTAGAAATCACTCGATTACACCACGATAGCATGAGACTAGTGCTATCGTGGGGTGCCTCTTAATGCCTCTCGACCGCTTGACCTTCCAAGGTTTACGTAATCTTCAAGCTCTAGACATGCGTCCTTCTGCGGGCGTCAATCTTGTCGTTGGTGACAATGGCAGTGGCAAGACAAGTTTGCTGGAAGGAATACACATATTGGGTTTGGGACGCTCGTTTCGAACTCAACAGCTCAAGCATGCCATTCAACATGATATGGAAACATTGCTCCTGCATGGCCGATTGAAAGGCGACCCTCCTCTTCCTATTGGCATCCGTCGTGAACGCTCCGCATCAGAATTGACTATTCGTATGGCAGGAGAGCCCGTGACACGTATTGCTCAGCTGGCCGAAGCCCTGCCATTGCAGCTGATCAATCCTGACGCGTTTCGGCTGCTTGAGGGCTCCCCGGTCTTTCGCCGAGAGTTTTTCGATTGGGGAGTGTTTCACGTGAAACATGAGTTCTTCGATATCTGGCGACGCGTGCGCAGAGCTCTGAAACATCGGAATGCATTGCTCAGACATGCTAAAATGGACCGCCAAACTCTAGCGGTATGGGATCGAGAATTAGCGCATTATGGTGTACAGCTTGATGCTCTTCGCAATGACTACATGGAAAACTTTTCTCCCATTTTCTCAGAAATTCTCAATGAGCTATTGCCGCTTTACGGGTCTGATTTAACGCTACGCTATTTCAAGGGTTGGGATCACAAGCGTTCTTATTCAGAAGTCTTACGTGATAGCCATGATAGCGATCGCCAAATGGGTTTCACACAGCAAGGGCCACAGCGAGCGGATTTGCGCATCAGAATCGATCGACGTCCTGCAAAGGAAGTACTTTCTCGAGGGCAGCAGAAACTGGTGGTAAGTGCATTGAAGTTGGCACAAGGACGTCTACTTGAGGCCATTACCGGCCGGCGCTGTATTTATTTAATAGATGACTTGCCCGCTGAACTCGATGAACACCATCGACATATTTTCTGTAAGTGGTTGGAAAGGATGCAGTGTCAAGTATTTATAACAAGTGTAGAGCGTGAGTCGCTGTTGGGATTGTGGCAAGCGTCAACGCCTATGGCCATGTTTCACGTGAAACATGGTCAATTGTCAGTTCAAGCATAGATTGTATCCAAGTGGAGTATCCAATGAGCGAGCAGGCTTACGATTCATCGAGTATTAAGGTTCTAAAAGGCCTAGATGCGGTACGTAAACGTCCCGGTATGTACATTGGGGATACGGATGACGGTACCGGACTGCATCATATGGTGTTCGAGCTTGTGGATAACTCTATCGATGAAGCATTGGCCGGTCACTGCAGTGAAATTAGGGTGGTCATACACCCGGATGAATCCGTGACCGTCAGTGATAACGGTCGTGGCATCCCTACCGATATTCACTCGGGTGAGGGTGTATCCGCCGCAGAAGTCATTATGACGGTTCTACATGCGGGGGGTAAGTTCGACGATAATTCTTACAAGGTATCTGGTGGGCTTCACGGAGTAGGCGTTTCCGTGGTCAACGCCCTTTCAGAAGAGCTAAAATTAACCGTCTGGCGTGCCGGCGAAATGCACGAACAGATTTATCGTCATGGTGTGCCCGAAGCACCGCTCACTATCGTAGGGCAAACTGACAAGAGCGGCACACGAGTGCACTTTCGGCCATCGCCAAAGACATTCGCCAACATTGAATTTCATTACGATATTCTGGCTAAACGGCTACGTGAACTCTCATTCTTGAACTCAGGCGTTGCCATTCGTCTGATCGATGAGCGTACGGCTCGTGAAGAATTATTCCATTACGAAGGTGGCTTGAAGGCGTTCGTCGATCATCTCAATACGAACAAGACCACCTTGAATCCAGTTTTCCACTTCGACATGCAGCGCGACGATGGCATAGGTGTAGAAGTGGCAATGCAGTGGAATGACACCTACGCTGAAAATATTTTCTGCTATACCAATAACATACCTCAACGTGATGGCGGAACGCACTTGGCGGGATTTCGTGCCGCTTTAACGCGATCACTCAATCATTATATTGAAGCGGAAGGCTTACTAAAGAAAGCTAAGGTCAACACCTCTGGCGATGATGCTCGAGAAGGTCTGACGGCTATCATTTCGGTCAAAGTACCGGATCCCAAATTTTCGTCACAAACCAAGGAAAAACTTGTTTCTTCAGAAGTCAAGACCGCCGTGGAACAAGAGCTAGGGCGTCAATTCTCAGATTACCTGATTGAACGACCGAATGAAGCCAAGTCCATTGTCAACAAAATGCTTGATGCAGCACGGGCAAGGGAAGCCGCACGTAAGGCTCGTGAAATGACGCGGCGCAAAGGCGCATTGGATATTGCGGGCTTACCCGGCAAACTTGCGGACTGCCAAGAAAAGGATCCGAGTTTGTCAGAGCTTTACCTAGTGGAGGGCGACTCGGCAGGCGGTAGCGCCAAGCAGGGACGTGATCGACGTACCCAGGCCATTCTGCCCCTCAAGGGTAAGATTCTTAACGTGGAAAAAGCGCGTTTTGATAAGATGCTTTCTTCTGCAGAAGTAGGCACGTTGATTACTGCATTAGGCTGCGGTATCGGGCGTCAGGAGTTCAATCCGGACAAGCTACGCTATCATTCGATCATTATAATGACGGATGCAGACGTGGACGGCTCCCACATTCGAACCCTACTGCTGACTTTCTTTTTCCGTCAAATGCCCGAGCTTATAGAACGAGGCCATATATTTATTGCGCAACCGCCCTTGTACAAGATCAAGCGCGGTAAGCAGGAAATGTATCTCAAAGACGAGCAGGCTATGATCGATTACTTGACCAATACGGCCTTGGATGGTGCTAGCCTTCATGTCAATGCAGATGCCCCTGGGGTCACCGGAAGCCAACTGGAGTCTTTGGTAGAGCAATATCGTGATGTCATGAAGCGCATTGATCGTCTATCTCGCGTGTATCCGCGTGAAGTATTACGAAAGATCGTACATGCCGCCACACTAGAAAGCGAAACCAGTCTTGCAGACCGAGTTACCATGCAAAACTGGATCGAGTCCTTGCAGGTAGAAATGGACTCTCTGATTGCCCATGAGGGGGGGCCGCGCCACGTTTTCCAGTTGCATGAAGACACTGAGAGGGGGGTCTATCTGCCGGGTGTTGCAATTACCGCGCATGGGGTGACCACGGATTATATTTGGGGAGTGGATTTTTTCCGCAGCGCCGATTATCGCGCTCTGGTAGGTCTAGGCGAGGCATTGAATGATCTGCTGGAGAATGGCGCCTATATTGCCCGAGGTGAGCGCAGCAAGCCTGTCAGTACCTTCTATGAGGCACTTGAATGGCTAATGCTGGAGGCTCAGCGAGGTCTATCCATTCAACGCTATAAAGGGCTAGGTGAGATGAATCCTGAACAACTGTGGGAGACCACAATGGATCCGGAAACACGTCGAATGTTACGGGTCACTATCGAAGATGCGGTTGGTGCCGACATGATGTTCAACACGTTGATGGGCGATGAAGTCGAGCCAAGACGCTTCTTTATTGAGCAGAATGCTTTGGTAGCGAATCTCGATGTTTGATGTTTCACGTGAAACATTCAGGTGTCTAAGCGAATACTGACATTCATCTGACCATGAACTAATAAATAGCCCGGTCTTTGAGACCGGGCTATTTTATAAAGGCCATGACTTTACAGCTGTAACCTGAAATAGCGATTAAAATTTATTGGTTCAATAAATAATCGGTAAATCTTTTTAGATCATCATAAACCTGCACCTTTGAAGGTATGCCGTTGGCTTCGGTGACAATGCCTTTTCCAGTGCGCACCAACGCAAGTTGACACCCTTTTGCGGCTCCTGCCTCTAAATCACGCAGACTGTCTCCAACCATCCATGCCTCTTGAAGGTCTATCATATCTAGTGCAACGCGAATTTGTTCAAGCAAACCTGAGTTTGGTTTTCGACAAATGCATTCATCGTCAGGTCCGTGGGGACAGTAAGCGATAAAAGCGATGCGCCCACCCTCATTTTCGATTCTATCGATCATCGCTTCATGGATTTGTGAAAGAGTGCATTCCGTAAAATAACCGCGAGCGATGCCCGACTGGTTCGTAGCAATAGCCAACGTCCAGCCTGCCTCGGTCAGACGCCGTATGGCATCGATA
>NZ_JIBT01000075.1 GCF_001039575.1 Halomonas sp. PR-M31 | reverse complement strand
TCGAACCCCTGTTACCGCCGTGAAAGGGCGGTGTCCTGGACCACTAGACGAATGGGACGCAGTGCCTTGCCTCGTCGAGGTGGCGCGTATATTAATTAGCCCGGTGTTGGGTGTCAAGCACCTGCGGCTTTGAAAAATGAGAGTGGAAAGTTATCCGCTTCTCGTTGTCTCATGGCATGCAAGCAAACAGGAAATTGGAGCTTCCATGAGTGACAAGATTCAAAAAAGCGATGAGCAGTGGCGCGAACAACTCACCCCAGAGCAGTATCGCGTGACTCGCGAGAAAGGCACCGAGCCCCCTTTCAGCGGCGATCATCAGGTGGGTGACGAGCAAGGCATCTATCACTGCGTGTGCTGTGGCGCGGCGCTATTCGAAAACGAGCGCAAGTTCGAAGCGGGCTGCGGCTGGCCGAGCTTCGATCGGCCTTTGGCGGAGGCGGCGGTAGACGAACATTACGACGACTCCCATGCCATGCGCCGCATCGAGGTCGTGTGTTCGCGCTGCGACGCTCACCTGGGTCATGTCTTCCCGGATGGCCCTAAAGAGACTACCGGGCTGCGTTACTGCATCAATTCCGTCTCCCTGGATTTTCATCCCGGCGAATAGACTCACCGGTCAATCACACCTGGGCGCCGATCTGCTAAGATGGCGCCCAGTTTACTATGCACTACGCAAGGGTTTATCGATGCTCGGCTGGTACCCAGGACACATGAACAAGGCGCGCCGCCAGATCAAGGAAGCGCTGCCGGAAATCGATGTGGTGCTTGAAGTGCTCGATGCCCGCCTGCCCTACTCCAGCGCCAACCCCATGCTGGCGGAACTCACCGAGCACAAGCCAGTGCTGAAGATCCTTTCCCGCGCCGATCTAGCCGATCCTGAGCGTACAGACGAGTGGGTCGCCCACTTCGACGCCCAGGAAGCCACTCGCGCCCTGGCGGTGACTACCACCAACGCTCGGGAACTCAAGCGCATTCCCAAACTGTGCCATGAACTGGCCGGCAGGGTACGTGCGGATCGGGATGTGCGGGTCATGGTCATGGGCATTCCCAACGTGGGTAAGTCGACGCTGATCAATGGCCTGGCGGGGCGCAAGATTGCCAAGACCGGCAATGAACCCGCGGTCACCAAGCGCCAGCAGAAGATTCGCATCGAAGGCCGTATTGCCCTGATCGATACCCCCGGCGTGCTGTGGCCCAAGATCGAGAATCAGGCTAGCGCTTATCGCCTGGCGGCGAGCGGTGCGATTCGCGATACCGCCATCGACTATCTCGATGTGGCGATGATCACTGCCGCAGAACTTGCCAAACGCTACCCGAAGGCGTTGACCGAACGCTTCAAACTTAAGGAACTCCCCGCCTACACGCCAGATTCAAACGCCTCGCAGGTGGACGTCGACGGCCCTTATCGTCCCGATCTGCTGGCTCTGGCGGGCTTCGATGGCCAAGCCATCGTCAAGGAGATTGCCAGCAAGCGCGGCGGTTTACGCTCCGGCGGCGAGGTCGATCTGCATCGCGGCGCCGAGGTACTGCTGCACGAGTTGCGCGACGGCAAGCTGGGTCGTCTGACCCTGGAAACCCCTGATGATATTCCTGCACCGGGATTGGATGAGGCGTTAGCGGAATAGGCCCAGGCTCAGGCGCTATTGAGGCTTTGGCGACACCGTCGTATCGCGTATGCTGAGCGTGCCCTGCTCATACGTACAAGTCGTCAACGGAACCCTCATGTCTACTCTTAGTCAAGCGCCCTCTGCTCAAGCGTCTTCTGGACATCCGCCTCTCAGGAAATCCCACAAGCTAGACAATGTCTGCTACGACATTCGCGGCCCGGTGCTCGAACATGCCAAGCAGCTCGAGGACGAGGGTCAGCGCATTCTCAAGCTGAACATCGGCAACCCGGCCCCGTTCGGCTTCGAAGCGCCGGAAGAGATTCTTCAGGACGTAATGCGCAATCTGTCCACCGCCCAGGGCTACTGCGATTCCAAGGGGCTTTACTCGGCGCGCAAGGCGATCATGCAGGAGTGCCAGCGCAAGGATATTCCTGGAGTCACCGTCGAGGATATCTACGTCGGCAACGGGGTATCGGAGCTGATCGTGATGGCCATGCAGGCCTTGCTCAACGATGGAGACGAAGTCTTGATTCCTGCGCCGGACTATCCCCTCTGGACCGCCGCAGCCAACCTTTCCGGCGGCCGCGCGGTGCACTATTTATGCGATGAGCAGGCGGATTGGGCGCCAGATATTGCCGATATTCGCGATAAAGTCACCAGCCATACTCGTGCCCTGGTATTGATCAACCCGAACAACCCCACCGGCGCCGTCTACCCACCGGAGGTAGTCAAAGAGCTGCTTGCGATCGCCCGAGAGCATCATCTAGTGGTGTTCTCCGATGAAATCTACGACAAGATTCTTTATGACGACGTGGAGCACGTTTCCACTGGCGCGCTGGCAGATGACGATCAACTGGTGGTCACCCTCAATGGTCTGTCAAAGAGCTACCGCTGTGCCGGCTTTCGCTCCGGCTGGATGATCTTCTCCGGCAACGCTGCCAAGAAGCAGGCCCAGGACTTCATCCAAGGGGTCAACATGCTAGCCTCGATGCGCCTATGCGCAAACGTACCGGCCCAGCACGCCATCCAGACGGCCCTTGGCGGCTATCAGTCCATCAACGATTTGGTTCTGCCTGGTGGCCGCCTACGCGCTCAGCGGGACATCACCCACGAAAAGCTCAACGCCATCCCCGGGGTGTCCTGCGTCAAGGCCAAGGGGGCCTTGTACGCTTTTCCGCGGCTCGACCCCAAGGTATTCAACATTCAAGACGATGAAAAACTGGTGCTCGATCTTTTGCTTCAGGAGAAAATCCTGTTGGTACAAGGTACCGCCTTCAACTGGCCGAGTCCGGATCACGTGCGCATCGTCACCCTGCCCTGGGCGGATCAGCTCGAGGATGCGCTGGATCGTTTTGCGCGCTTTCTTTCCCGTTATCGTCAATGAGTTTGCTTGTCGATACTTGAAACTCAAGCCCGCGGGACGCATCTAAACAGCCTAATAACGAAAAATATGTCACGTTTTACACGACCTAATTACTGATAAATGAGGGCAGCAATCCATGATGCGCATCATTCTGTTTCTGGCTACCAACCTTGCGGTGGTGCTGGTGGCCAGTGTCACCCTGCGCCTGCTCGGCGTCGAGCCTTACCTGAACGCCAACGGGCTGAACATGAACAGCCTGCTGATATTCTGTTTTGTGTTCGGCATGGCAGGTTCCCTGGTATCGCTGTTTATCTCCAAATGGATGGCCAAGAAGAGCACCGGTACCCAGGTGATCGGTACGCCAAGCAATGAAACGGAGAAATGGCTTCTCGATACTGTTGGTGAGCTTGCCCAGCAGGCAGGCGTCAAGATGCCGGAAGTCGGTATTTTCCCGGCTCAGCAGTCCAATGCCTTCGCGACGGGTTGGAACAAGAACGACGCCCTGGTCGCGGTCTCCGCGGGTCTGCTCAATCGCATGCGCCCAGAAGAAGTGCGGGCGGTGCTGGCGCATGAGATCGGCCACGTGGCCAATGGCGACATGGTGACCCTGGCGCTGATTCAGGGTGTGCTCAACACCTTTGTCATGTTCTTCGCCCGGGTGGTTGCGCAGCTGCTGGATAGCTTCCTGCGTCGGGACGACAGCGGCGGCGGATTGGGTTTCATGGGCTATTTCGCGGTGGTCATCGTCGCCGAGATCGTCTTTGGTCTGATTGCCTCGGTGATCGTTGCCTGGTTCTCACGCTTTCGTGAATATCGCGCCGATGCGGCAGGCGCCAAGTTTGCCGGCAGCGGCGCGATGATCAATGCCCTGGCCCGGCTCAAGACCGAAACCCAGATGCCGGATCAGATGCCGGAGACCCTGACCGCCTTTGCCATCACCACCGGTCAGACCCGCAAGATCATGGAAAAGCTGTTCGCCAGCCATCCGCCCCTGGATGAGCGCATTCGTGCCTTGAAGGAATCCGCTTATCGAGAATAGGCGGCGCTGAATCGGCAAACCCGACTCCGGCCTTCGCGCCGGAGTTTTTTGTGAAAAACGTAAATACAAACAGAAAGAAATGGTCGTGGGACATTTCGAGCACGCCATCTATTACGCTCTGACATTCGACGTTTTGCGTATCTACTTCTACGGTTACTACTAGAAGAATGATAAGCAAAAGGGAATTTATAGATGGAAAAGCTTGCACGAAAACTCCGCCTAGAAACCGATCCGGTCATTTTCTTCGTCTCGGCAGCCATCATGGTGGTGTTTCTCATCACCTTGCTTCTGATTCCCGACACCATCGAGCAGGCCTTTGGAGCTGGACGCACCTGGATCGTGACCAATCTCGGCTGGTTTTTCATCTTCGGTGTCACCACCTGGGTGATTTTTCTGCTGTGGGTGGCGATAAGCCGCTATGGCACCATTCGTTTAGGCGGCAATGACGCCAAGCCGGACTACGGCAACATTTCCTGGTTCACCATGCTGTTTGCCGGCGGCATCGGTACCGTCTTGATGTTCTGGGGCGTGGCGGAGCCGATCTCGCATTTCTCCAACCCGCCCCACCCCGAAGTCGAACCTTTCACCGTGGCAGCCGCGGACGATGCCATCGGTTTCGCGATTTACCATCTGGGCTTGCATACCTGGGCGATTTTCACCCTGCCTGGGCTGGCCTTTGCTTATTTCATTTATCGCTATGATCTGCCCATGCGCTACAGCTCGGTGTTTTACCCGCTGATCGGCGATCGTATCTACGGGCCGCTGGGCAAGACGCTGGATGTCTTTGCCGTGCTCGGCACCCTGTTCGGCGTCGCGGTTTCCATCGGCTTGGGCACCCAGCAGATCAACGCCGGTTTGACCGAGCTCATGGGCATTCCCAATGCGGTCACTCCCAAGGTGATCATCATCGCCGTCCTGACCACCGTTGCCGTGGGCTCTATCGTGGCCGGGCTGGATTCCGGGGTAAAACTGCTGTCCAACATCAATATCGGCATGGCGGTTGGCCTGATGTTTTTCGTACTGTTCACCGGCTCCACGGTGTTCTTGCTGAGGGCGACCATCGAGACCCTTGGCCTGTATATCTACAACATCGTGCCCATGGCCTTCTGGAACGACACTTTGGCCCAGTACACCCACGAGGAAGGCGGCTGGGGCTGGCAAGCAACTGGACCGTCTTCTACTGGGCTTGGACCGTGACCTGGTCGCCCTTCATCGGCATCTTCGTCGCCCGCATCTCCCGAGGGCGCACCATTCGCGAGTTCGTGCTCGGGGTGCTGTTCGCCCCTTCGATCTTCACTCTGGTCTGGTTCTCGATTTTTGGCTGGTCGGCGATGGAGATCGACGGCATCGGCGCGGACGCTCGGGCCGCCTTGGGTGATCAGGCCGGTGCGCTTTCAGCGGCGGTAGCAGACAGCGTACCCCTGGCGATGTTCGCCTTTTTCGAGCACTTCCCCTTCGCCACCATCATCAAAGGGCTGGCGGTCGTGATCGTGGCGATCTTCTTCGCCACCTCCTCGGACTCGGCTTCCCTGGTGGTCGACATGCTGTGCACCGGCACTCCGGAGCCCGGTCCGGTGCATCAACGCTTGTTCTGGGGGATTTCCGAAGGGGTGCTGGCCGCCATGCTGATCGTACTCGCTGGCGAAACCGGCCTGCTCGCCTTGCAGCAGGTGATCACGGTCATCGGTCTGCCGATCTTCATTCTGGCATTCGTCATGATGATCGCGCTGTTTCGCGGCTTGCAAAGCGAGCATATCAATAAGGTCAGCGTGGGAGAGCCGCCCAGGGCGGAGGATTTGTAGCCGCCCAAGGAACCACCATATAAATGCCTACTCAACAAATGGCAGTGAATAACGCTTCTAGAACATGCTCAGGGCCGCACGATATACACCGAACATTTGGCGTGACGCATGATTCGCTCCGCGCTGGTGCCCAGTAGAAATGATCGCAGGGACGGACTATAACCGCTCATCACGATCAGCTGGGCCCTGATCCGCGACGCTACCTCGAGAACGCATCGATCGACGTGACCCGTGGCAACCGTTCTTGCCACGTGTAAGTCGTCGGGGAAGTGCTCCTCGATGAAAACCTCCATTTCCTGCTCCATCGCCTTTTTCATTTTCTTGTTGTATTCGTCCAGCGCCAGCACGTCTTCGCCGTAATCGGGCCCAGAGGGCAATCCCAAACTACTTTTGAGCTTCGGTATCACGGTCACCAGATGCAGCGTGGCGCCGCGGGTGCGTGTCAGCTCGATGGCGACCGGAAGTACCGGCTGCCATGAGCTTTTATGATTCAGCGCAACCGGACACAGAATATTTCCCGACATTATCGTTCTCCTCCCGGATCAGCCGCTAACGCCGCCGCGCCACTATCGGATTTCTCGTCGACACGTTGACCTAAAAAACGCAGGCCGGCAAAAAGCACGGCGGCACCGACAATGAGTATCAACCACCAAGGGATGCCGAAGCCTGCCGCAATGAGACCGAGTACTGCCACGCCACCGACGGTTACGGCGTAGGGGATCTGAGTGCGAACATGATCGATATGGTCACACTTGGAAGCCAGAGATGAGAGAATGGTGGTGTCAGAAATCGGCGAGCAGTGATCACCCCATACTGCGCCGGCCAGGACAGCCGACACGCTTGCGTACATGAGATACAGATGCTCGCCGTTCTCAGTCAGGCCGTTGATCTCCATGATGCTCCAGGTCAAGGGAATGACCAGCGGCATCATGATACCCATGACGCCCCAGCTCGATCCGGTCGCAAACGCGGTCGCCGCCGACAATACAAAGACGAGCGTTGGCAATAGCGGCGCCGGTAGCGTGCCCCCGAGTATCGACACCAGGTAATCTCCGGTATGCAAGACGTCGTTGACATTCGATAGCGACCAGGCAAGCAACAGGATGATCATTGCCAGCAGCATGGAGCGGACACCCGCGTGCCAGGAGTTGACCACCTCGCCGAGATTCAGGATGCCTTGCACGATCGACATGAGGGAGGCGACGGTAACCGCAAGCAGTGAAGCCCACATCAAGGCGAGAAAAGAATCGCCGCCGCCGATGATCTCCCGCAACGAGGCATCCGGTCCGGCACTCTCCAATCCGGTTATGTAGATCCCGACCAGGGAACCGACCACCAGCACCAAAATCGGGATGACCGCATTGATCGCCCGTTGCGGCTTTTCGGGATTGGGTTCGCGCTCATCACCCTCCTCGGTCGAGTCACCGATGAAGGCGCCTGGCCGGCTGAGCTGCCCTGTATTGCGGGCACGACGCTCCGCCTGCAGCATGGGACCGAAATCACGCCCGCTCCCGGCCACCATGAACACAAAGGTCACTGCCAGCAGCGGGTAAAAGCTGTAGCCGATCGAATTGAGAAAAATCGAGTAGGCACCTTCATCGTAGCCGCGGAGCTGGCCGGTCGCATCACCGATCAAGCCGACCAGGAAGCCGATCCAGGTGGTGATGAAAATACGGTTGCAACCGGCGCGGCGGTCGAGTCGACGATGTAGGCGAGTTTTTCCCGGGACACGCGTAGACGATCGGTGATCGGGCGCATCGTGTTGCCGACGATGAGCGTATTGGCATAATCATCGAAAAATACGGCGAGCCCCAACAGGCCTGTCGACAGCTGGCCGCGTCTTGGCGTACTGGCGAGCTTGATTATCCAATTGACGATGCCGCGGGTGCCGCCGTTCTTCGAGATGATGCCAACGAGCCCGCCGATCATGAAGGAGAAAAGAATGATGGCGACGTGAGACCAGTCGTTCATCACATTCACCATGTACTTGGAAATGGTGTCGAGAAAGCCGTACCAGGTACCGGCAAGCGTCCCGTAGGTCAGCGCGGCACCGATCCAGAGACCGGCAAACAGCGCGGGAATTACCTGGCGGGTTGCGAGTGCCAGCAGGATGGCGAGTACTGCCGGTACGAGCGATAACCAGCCAGCCAGGGTATTCACCTGGGTCTCTGCGATGAGCTCGTCATCTGGACCGAGCACTCGCAGCTCCGCTGGGTCGGTCGTGACGACCACCTCGTCAAACGTTACGCTGCCGTCCGTGACCGTACTCGAGTAGCGCTGGTCACCGCCTAGCAGAACGACGTCGGCACCGTCGGCGAGACGATCACCGATTCCACTCAGGCTTGCCTCGAAGGGAATATCCCGTAGAACCACCTCGGGTAGATCAAGCTCGGCGGATGCAGCGTCTTTCGCATGAACACAAGCAGGGAACAGCAATATGAGCGCAAAAGCACAAGACAGGAGCCAGTAGGCCGGTGTTTCAGGAATCCTGAGCAATATCCTCATGGCCTCTCCCCCAAGTCACGGCGAACCTTATTTATTAAAGTATGTTAAAGCGTAGACCATAAGACGCGAGCGGGGCATGCAACCAAGCGGGAATACTGCCGGATAAGCCATCCAGTCAGCCGCCATATCGAAAGGTTTCGAGCCATGAGAATAGTGGTAAATATCGATGTCCCGGAGCTTGACCAGGCAATAGCATTACTGCCTTGACGAACGCCAGAGCCAGCCGGCTCGCGTCCCAGCAGCAGATGACCATCGCTTTCTAGGCTCATGAACTGCGCATCGGGGATGGTGGCAGCGATCTCCCAGGTCGAGCCAATCGGTATGCGCCGGTCCCCTTTCGAATGAATGACCAGGGTCGGCACACTTACGAGCCCAAGCCGATGACAGACGTCGATATCCCCGAAGGCTAAAAGGAAGCGAGCCGCGTTATCCGGCGAGGTAGTGCGCCGCTGGAAATCATTGAACCAAGCAAACTA
>NZ_JIBT01000074.1 GCF_001039575.1 Halomonas sp. PR-M31 | reverse complement strand
TCTAGCTCAGCTGTGTCGCCGACTTGATAGGTATTTCCGTTAACGGTGAATTCGCTGACGGTGAGCGAATCGTCATCAACGTCGCTGTCGTTATCAAGAACGTTACCCGTCAGAACGGCATCTTCGTCATCGGTAGCGCTATCCGATTCAGCAACAGGCGCATCATTGACCGCGGTTACTTCTAAATTTAGCTCAGCGGTATCCGTCAGTTCTCCATCGGTAACGGTATAGCTGACTGTCGGAACTTGCCCATTCCAATTTTCGATCGGGGTGAAGGTGTAGCTGCCGTCGCTTTCAATGACCAGCGAGCCAATGCCCTCAAGCTCGGCGGTATTGCCCGCTTGGTAAGTTTCATTACCGATCGTGAATTCAGTGACGGTAAGCGAATCGCCATCGACATCGCTGTCGTTAGTCAACACGTTGCCGGCCAGCGGCGCATCTTCATCACCGGTGGCAGTATCGTCCTGAGCAACAGGCGCATCATTGACCGCGGTCACTTCTAAATTTAGCTCAGCGGTATCAGCGAGCTCTCCATCGGTAACGGTATAGCTGATCGCCGGTACCTGGCCGTTCCAGTTTTCATTCGGGGTAAAGGTGTAGCGCCGTCGCTTTCAATGACCAGGGAGCCAATGCCCTCAAGCTCGGCGGTATCGCCCGCCTGGTAAGTTTCATTACCGATCGTGAATTCAGTGACGGTAAGCGAGTCGCCATCGACATCGCTGTCGTTGGTAAGAACGTTACCGCTTAGCGGCGCGTCTTCATCGCCGGTGACGCTATCGCCTTCCGCAACTGGTGCGTCATTGACTGCTGTCACAGTCAGACTTAGCTCGGCGGTATCCGTAAGTGATCCATCGGTGATGGTGTAGCTGATCGCCGGAACTTGCCCTTTCCAATTTTCGACGGGGATAAAGGTGTAGCTGCCATCGCTTGCGACCACCAGCGTGCCGATGCCTTCTAGCTCAGCTGTGTCGCCGGACTGATAGGTCGTATCAACAATTGTGAAATCACTAACGGTGAGCGAATCACCATCGACATCACTATCATTGTCGAGGACATTGCCGCTCAGCACGGTATCTTCATTACCGGTGACGCTATCGTCTTCCGCAACTGGCGCGTCGTTGACCGGTGTCACGGTCAGATTTAGCTCAGCGGTATCGGTCAAATTTCCATCGGTGACGGTGTAGCTGACTGAGGGTACTTGGCCATTCCAGTTCTCAACCGGGGTGAAGGTATAGCGGCCGTCAGTTTGGACGATCAGCGAGCCAATACCCTCGAGTTCGGCGGTATCGCCGGCTTGATAAGTCGTATCATCAATAGTGAAATCAGTGACCGTGAGCGAATCGCCATCGACATCGCTGTCGTTATCGAGAACGTTGCCAGTGATCACCGCGTCTTCATCACCGGTAGCGCTGTCGGGTTGGGCGACCGGCGCATCATTGACCGCTGATACGGTCAAATTCAGTTCGGCGGTATCGGTCAGCTCTCCATCGGTGACGGTGTAGCTAATCGTCGGAACTCGGCCATTCCAGTTTTCGACAGGCGTAAAGATGTAGCTACCGTCGCTCGCGACCACCAGCGTGCCGATGCCTTCTAGCTCAGCAGCCTCGCCGGCCTGATAGGTCGTATCAACAATTGTGAAATCACTAACGGTGAGCGAATCGTCATCAACGTCGCTATCGTTATTGAGGACGTTGCCAGTGATCACCGCGTCCTCATCACCGATGGCGGTATCGTTCTGAGCGACCGGTGCATCGTTGACTGCTGCCACAGTCAGACTCAGCTCAGCGGTATCGGTCAAATTTCCATCGGTGACGGTGTAGCTAACCGCTGGGACCTGGCCATTCCAATTCCCGACGGGCGTAAAGGTATAACTACCGTCGCTGGCAATCACTAGCGAGCCAATACCCTCAAGTTCGGCGGTTTCACCGGCGGCGTATTCAACACCAGCGATACTGAAGTTACTGACGGTGAGCGCATCGCCATCAACGTCGCTGTCATTAGCCAACACATTGCCGTTTAGCGGAGCATCTTCATCGCCGGTTGCAGTGTCGTCTTGGGCAACTGGTGCGTCATTGACCGGTGTCACGGTTAGATTTAGCTCAGCGGTATCGGTCAGTTCCCCATCGGTAACGGTATAGCTGATCGTCGGAACCTGACCGTTCCAGTTTTCAACGGGCGTGAATATGTAGCGGCCATTGGCTTGGATGGTTAGCGAACCGATGCCTTCAAGCTCAGCAGTCTCGCCAACTGCATAGTCAATGCCGCCGACAGTAAAACCGCTGACGGTGAGCGAATCGCC
>NZ_JIBT01000073.1 GCF_001039575.1 Halomonas sp. PR-M31 | reverse complement strand
GCTGAGCTAGAAGGCATCGGCACTCTAGTGGTCGCGAGCGACGGCAGCTACATCTTTACGCCCGTCGAGAATTGGAACGGGCAAGTGCCGCCAGTCAGCTACACCGTCACCGATGGAGAGCTAACCGATACCGCCGAGCTGAGTCTGACTGTGTCGGCAGTAAATGATGCGCCAACCGCCCGGGACGACACCGTTACCGGCGGCGAAGACACGGTGATTACTGGCAATGTCCTCGACAATGATAGTGACGTCGATGGCGACTCTCTGACGGTCAGCGAATTCAACGTTAAAGGAAATACCTATCAGACTGGCCAAACTGCCGAGCTTGGGGGCATTGGCTCGCTGGTCATTGAAAGCGACGGCAGCTACATCTTTACCCCGGTCGATAACTGGAACGGCCAGGTCCCGGCGGTTAGCTACACCATCACCGATGGTGAACTGACCGATACCGCTGAGCTGCAGCTGACTGTCACAGCAATCAACGACGCACCGGTTGCTCAGGACGATACTGCCACCGGTGATGAAGATGCGCCGCTGGCCGGCAACGTGTTGACTAACGACAGCGATGTCGATGGCGATTCGCTTACCGTCACTGAATTCACGATCGGTAATGAAACTTACCAAGCGGGCAACAACGCCGAGCTTGAGGGTATTGGCTCGCTAGTCATTGAAAGCGACGGCAGCTATACCTTTACGCCCGTCGAGAACTGGAACGGTCAGGTTCCGACGATCAGCTATACCGTTACCGATGGGGAACTGACAGACACGGCTGAGCTACAGCTGACCGTGACAGCGGTCAACGACGCGCCAGTTGCGGAAGGCGACAGCGTCACCGGCGATGAAGATGCGGTGATCACTGGCAATGTTCTCGATAACGATAGCGACGTCGATGGCGATTCGCTCACCGTCAGCGGTTTTACTGTCGGTGGCATTGACTATGCAGTTGGCGAGACTGCCGAGCTTAAAGGCATCGGCTCACTAGTCATTGAAAGCGACGGCAGCTATACCTTCACGCCGGTTGAGAACTGGAACGGCCAAGTGCCCGTAGTCAGCTACACCGTCACCGATGGGGAGCTGACCGATACCGCCGAATTGAATTTGACCGTATCGGTGGTCAATGATGCGCCGATAGCTGAGAACGACATTGCCACCGGCGATGAAGACGCGCCGCTAAGCGGTAACGTTCTTGCCAACGACAGCGATGTCGATGGCGACTCGCTTACAGTCACTGAATTCACGATCGGTAATGAAACTTACCAGGTGGGCGATACCGCCGAGCTTGAGGGCATTGGCTCCCTGGTCATTGAAAGCGACGGCCGCTACACCTTTACCCCGGTCGATAACTGGAATGGCCAAGTTCCAACGGTCAGCTATACCATCACTGATGGAGATCTGACGGATACCGCTGAGCTAAATCTGGAAGTGACACCGGTCAATGACGCACCGGTTGCTCAGAACGATACCGCCATCAGTGATGAAGACGCCTCGATCACTGGCAACGTCCTCGATAACGACAGCGATGTTGATGGCGACTCTCTGACGGTCAGCGAATTCACCGTTAACGGAAATACCTATCAAGCCGGCGAAACCGCTGAGTTTGAGGGCATCGGCTCGCTCGTCATTCAAACCGAAGGCAGCTACACCTTCACCCCCATTGAAAACTGGAACAGCCAAGTTCCACCAGTTAGCTATACCGTCACTGATGGAGAGCTCACCGATACGGCTGAACTCCAGCTGACTATAACGGCGGTCAATGATGTGCCGGTTGCTAAGGATGATAGCGCTATCGGTGACGAAGATGCGCCGCTGGTCGGCAACGTGTTGGCTAACGATAGCGACGTTGATAGTGACTCGCTTGAGGTCAGCGAATTTACGATTGGTGATGACACTTATCAGGCGGGCGATACCGCCGAGCTTGATGGCATCGGCTCACTGGTCATTCAAAGCGATGGCCGCTACACCTTCACGCCAGTCGAAAACTGGAACGGCCAAGTTCCGGCGGTTAGCTACACCATCACAGATGGAAATTTGACCGATACCGCTGAGCTAAATCTGACCGTGACAGCAGTCAACGACGTACCGGTCGCCCAAGACGACACTGCTACAGATGATGAAGACACCACGATCACCGGCAATGTCCTCGATAACGACAGCGACGTTGATAGTGACTCGCTTGAGGTCAGCAAATTTACGATCGGTGATGTCACGTATCAAGCGGGTGAGATCGCCCAGCTAGAAGGCATCGGTTCGCTAACCATCCAAACCAATGGCAGCTACATATTCACGCCCGTTAAAAACTGGAACGGTCAGGTGCCCGTAGTCAGCTATACCGTTACCGATGGGGAGCTGACCGATACCGCTGAGCTAAATCTGACCGTGACACCGGTCAACGACGCGCCAGTTGCGGAAGACGATAGCGTCACCGGTAACGAAGATACCGTGCTGAGCGGCAATGTCCTCGACAATGATAGTGATGTCGATGGTGATTCGCTCACCGTTAGTGATTTCACAATTGTTGATACGACCTATCAGTCCGGCGACACAGCTGAGCTAGAAGGCATCGGCACGCTGGTGGTCGCAAGCGATGGCAGCTACACCTTTATCCCCGTCGAAAACTGGAACGGGCAAGTTCCGGCGATCAGCTACACCATCACCGATGGATCACTTACGGATACCGCCGAGCTAAGTCTGACTGTGTCGGCAGTCAATGACGCGCCGATTGCTCAGGATGACACCGTTACCGGCGACGAAGACGCGGTGATCACTGGCAACGTCCTCGATAACGACAGCGATGTCGATGGCGACTCGCTTACCGTCACCGAATTCACGATCGGTAATGGCATTTACCAGGCGGGCGACACTGCAGAGCTAGAAGGCGTTGGCTCACTAGTGATTGCCAGCGACGGCAGCTACATCTTTACGCCCGTCGAGAATTGGAACGGTCAGGTACCGTCGATCAGCTACACCTTCACCGATGGCGAGTTGACCGATACCGCTGAGCTGCAGCTGACTGTCACAGCAGTCAATGACGCACCAGTTGCCCAGGACGACACTGCTACAGATGATGAAGACATCACGCTCACCGGCAATGTCCTCAATAACGACAGCGACGTTGATGGTGACTCGCTTACCGTCACCGAATTCACGATCGGTAATGGCATTTACCAGGCGGGCGACACTGCAGAGCTAGAAGGCGTTGGCTCACTAGTGATTGCCAGCGACGGCAGCTACATCTTTACCCCGGTAGAGAATTGGAACGGGCAAGTGCCGCCAGTCAGTTACACCATCACCGATGGTGAACTGACCGATACCGCCGAGCTGCAGCTGACTGTGGTAGCAGTCAACGACTCGCCAGTTGCGGAAGGCGACAGCGCCACCAGTGACGAAGACACCGTTATCACTGGTAACGTTCTCACCAACGACAGCGACGTTGATGGCGACTCGCTCACCGTTAGCAACTTCAGCATTGATGGTGTTGAATACGCTGCCGGCGACACAGCCGAACTAGAAGATATCGGCTCGCTAACTATCCAAACCGACGGCCGCTATACCTTCACTCCGGTCGAGAACTGGAACGGTCAGGTTCCGACGATCAGCTATACCGTTACCGATGGGGAGCTGACAGACACGGCTGAGCTACAGCTGACCGTGACAGCGGTCAACGATGCTCCGATAGCTGAGAACGACATTGCCACCGGTGATGAAGACGCGCCGCTAACCGGTAACGTATTGACCAACGACAGCGACGTTGACGGTGACCCACTCACCGTTAGCGATTTCACAATCGGTAATACCGCCTATCAGCCTGGCGCCACAGCTGAGATAGAAAACATCGGCTCGCTGGTTATTCAAACTAATGGCAGCTACACCTTCACCCCAGTCGAAAACTGGAACGGCCAGATTCCAACGGTCAGCTACACCATCACCGATGGGGAACTGACAGACACCGCTGAGCTAAATCTGACTGTGACAGAGGTCAACGATGCGCCGGTCGCCCAACCCGATAGCGCCAGCGGCGATGAAGACACTGTTGTTAGCGGCAACGTTCTCGATAACGACAGTGACGTTGATGGCGATGCTTTAACAGTCAACGGCTTCACAGTCGATGGTGTTGAATACGCCGCCGGCGACACAGCCGAACTGGAAAATATCGGCTCGCTGAGCATCCAAACCGACGGCAGCTACACCTTCACCCCGATCGAAAATTGGAATGGGCAAGTTCCGACGATCAGCTATACCGTTACCGATGGGGAACTGACAGACACGGCTGAGCTACAGCTGACCGTGACAGCGGTCAACGATGCACCGATTGCTCAGGACGATACTGCCACCAGTGACGAAGACACCGCGATCACTGGCAACGTTCTCGCGAACGACAGCGACGTTGATGGCGATGCGCTCACCGTCAGTAACTTCAGTATCGCTGGTGTTGAATACGCCGCCGGTGAAATCGCCGAACTTGAGGGTATTGGCTCGCTAGTGATTGCCAGCGACGGTAGTTATACCTTTACGCCCGTCGGGAATTGGAATGGCCAGGTCCCAGCGGTTAGCTACACCGTCACCGATGGAAATTTGACCGATACCGCTGAGCTAAATCTGACCGTGACACCGGTCAATGACGCACCGGTTGCCCAAGACGACACTGCAACCGGCGATGAAGATGCTCCGCTAAACGGCAATGTGTTGGCTAATGACAGCGACGTTGATGGCGATTCGCTTACCGTCACTGAATTCACGATCGGTAATGAAACTTACCAAGCGGGCGAAACCGCTGAGCTTGAGGGTATTGGCTCGCTGGTCATTCAAACCGACGGCAACTATACCTTTACGCCGGTCGAAAACTGGAACGGCCAAGTTCCGGCGGTTAGCTACACCGTCACCGATGGGGAGCTGACCGATACTGCTGAGCTAAATCTGACCGTTACTGCGGTTAATGATGCGCCTGTCGCCCAACCCGACAGCGCTACCGGTGATGAGGATGCGCCGCTAAGCGGTAACGTTCTTACCAACGACAGCGACGTTGATGGCGACACGCTCACCGTCAGCGACTTCACCGTTCGGGGAAATATCTATCAAGCCGGCGAAACCGCTGAGCTAGAAGGCATCGGTTCACTGACCATCCAAGCTGACGGCAGCTACACCTTCACGCCTGTCGAGAACTGGAACGGCCAGGTGCCCGTAGTCAGCTATACCGTTACTGATGGGGAGCTGACCGATACCGCGACTCTCGAATTGGTGATTAATGCAGTTAATGACGCGCCAGTTGCGGAAGGCGATAGCGTTACCGGCGATGAAGACGCGCCGCTAAGCGGTAACGTTCTTACCAACGACAGCGATGTTGATGGCGACTCTCTGACGGTCAGCGAATTCATCGTTAACGGAAATACCTATCAAGCCGGCGAAACCGCTGAGCTAGAAGGCATCGGCTCGCTGGTCATTGAAAGCGATGGCCGCTATACCTTCACCCCGAATGAAAACTGGAACGGCCAGGTTCCAACGGTCAGCTACATCGTTGCCGATGGCGTGCTCATTGATACAGCCGAGCTACAGTTGACCGTGACAGCCGTCAATGACGCGCCGGTTGCTCAGGACGATGCCGCCACTAGCGATGAAGACGCCTCGATCACTGGCAACGTTCTCGCAAACGACAGCGACATAGAAGGTGATGCGCTCAGTGTCAGTAGCTTTGTCGTCGAGGGCACAATCTATCAGGCCGGTGAAACTGCAGAATTGGACGGCATTGGTTCGCTAACTCTTGGCAGTGGTGGCAGCTACACCTTCACACCGGTTGAAAACTGGAATGGTCAGGTACCAACGATCAGCTACACCATCACCGATGGTGAACTGACCGATACCGCTGAGCTAAATCTGACCGTGACACCGATGAACGACGCGCCAGTTGCGCAAGACGATAGCGCCGTTGGTGATGAAGACGCGCCGCTAAACGGTAACGTTCTTACCAACGACAGCGATGTTGATGGCGACTCTCTGACGGTCAGCGAATTCACCGTTAACGGAAATACCTATCAAGCCGGCGAAACCGCTGAGCTAGAAGATATCGGCTCGCTGATCATTGCCAGCGACGGCCGCTATACCTTCACACCGGTCGAAAACTGGAACGGGCAAGTTCCGACAGTCAGCTACACCGTCACCGATGGAGAGCTCACGGCTACCGCCCAGCTACAGCTGGCCGTGACGGCGGTCAATGATGCCCCTGTCGTTGAAGACGATGTGGCGATTGGCGACGAAGACACCATTATCACTGGCAACGTTCTCGATAACGACAGCGATGTCGATAACAGTCTCACGGTCAATGGATTCACCATCGGGGGTGCTACCTATCAACCCGATGAGATTGCCGAACTTAACGGTATTGGTTCGCTAACCATCCAAACCGATGGCAGCTACATCTTCACACCGGTCGAAAACTGGAACGGTCAGGTACCCGCGATCAGCTACACCGTCACCGACGGCGAACTGACAGGTACCGCTACACTCGACGTGACGGTCGTTCCGGTCAACGACCCCCCAGTCGCCGAAGACGATAGTGCTATTGGGGATGAAGATACCGCGCTGACGGGCAATGTGCTGACCAACGATAGCGATATTGATAGCGCCACGCTGAGTGTCAGCGATTTCACGGTCGGTAGCGTTCTTTATCAAGCCGGCGAAATCGTCAACATCGATGGCGTCGGTGCATTGATGTTCAACGGTAATGGCAACTACACCTTCATCCTAACGAGAACTGGAACGGGAAGGTTGCGCCAATCAACTACACCGTCACTGATGGCGAATTAACCGATACGGCAACCCTTGATTTGACGATTACGCCAGTCAACGACGCGCCAAACGCCGTTGATGATGCAGCCCAGGGCTTTGAGGATAATCCGATCAGGGGCAACGTGCTGACCAACGATAGCGATATCGACAGTGCCGCGTTAAGGGTCAGCGGATTCACGGTGGGTGAAACCTCATATCAAGCAGGCGAAACCGCCAGGCTTAGTGGTATCGGTTCACTGATTGTCAAGAGTGACGGTAGCTACAGTTTCACGCCGGTCCCGAACTGGTACGGCAAAGTGCCTATCGCTACTTATACCGTTACCAATGGTGAGTTGACGAACAAGGCAACCCTCAAACTGAATATCACGGCGGTCAACGATGCCCCTGTTGCCCAGAACGATACTGGCACCGGAATCGAAGATGCGCCTATCAGCGGTAACGTGCTCGCCAACGATAGCGATATCGAAGGTGACGTTCTAACGGTCAGCAGCTTCAACGTGGCGGGAACGCGCTATGCGGCCGGCGATATTGCCAAGCTTAGTGGTATCGGGTCATTGACGATTGGCAGCGATGGCAACTACACGTTTACGCCGAATAAAGCTGGAACGGTTCGGCGCCCGCGATCAGTTATACCGTCACCGATGGCAAGTTGAAGGATACCGCCACACTCAAATTGGACGTCACGCCGGTCAACGACGCCCCAATTGCCGTTGATGATGACAATAGCGTTGCCTTTGGCAGCATTTTGGCGGTCAGTAAATCCAAAGGGGTTTTGAGCAACGACAGCGATCGGGACGGGGATGCGTTGCGTGTCACCCGGATCGATGACATCGACATTGCAGAAAATGGAAGCGCGAGCGTCTTGGGTCGCTATGGCACCCTGGACGTCGATTCGCTAGGCGGATATACCTACGCCTCGACCCTGGAGGCACCGGTGCTCTATGGGTTCGAGACTGGCGACGAGTACCTCGGCCGAAGTGATCTGAACCTGCTGGAAAACTTCTTGCTCGATGATGACGCTCAACTGCGAGTGTCCTCCACGGAGAATGGGGTGGGCGTCAGCGGCAGCAACGGGCGTAACGTGCCAGATCAAATCAATGACAATGGGGAAGTTCTGATTGCAGATCTGGGGAGTCCGGTACGCAGCGCTTCCTTTGGCGTTTCGAAATTGTTCAACGACGAGCAGGGCGGCGAAACGGGTAAATGGTATGCCTACGACGTTGGGGGGCAGCTGATCGCATCTGGGGCGATCGATGCGAGTACCGTCGACTACGACGCGAATAGCACCAATATTGGTCGTATCACGATCGAGAATGCCGATGGCGATTTCCAGTATTTGGCCTTCGAGAGCTTGCCCTACCAGGATACGAACTCGAGCAATGACGGCGGTGACTTCTTCGTCACTGATGTTCGTGTCGAGGATGTGTTCGACTACGCGATCACCGATGATCAAGGCGGCAGTGCCAACGCATCTCTGAGCCTCGATTCCACGGCCTCGCTCATCAATTATCAGCCCCCGGCGGATAGCATCGAGCCGCCAGAGGCCAGCATCTTCATTACCACACCCTTGTTCGGTGACGATAACCTGCTGAGCAACAGCGAAGCCCGTCAACCAATCACAATTAAAGGTGGCGTCGGAGGCGATGCTCAAGCCGGTGATGACGTGATCGTGAGAATTGGCGGCATCGATTACGCCACGAAGGTAACGGATGCACTGACCTGGAGCATTGAGATTCCTGCCAGTGATCTTGCTCGGCTGGAGCCGGGTAAAATCGAGGCCAGGGTCATCGGGAAAGATGGCTGGGGCAATGCCTTCAATGCCGTCAGCAGCGTCGACTTTCAGGTGGCGGACCCTGGAACCTTGTCCGTGGGTAACAATGCCAATAATGAGGTGAGGCTGGGCAGCGGCGACGATGTTCATATCGGTGACAGGGGCGGCAAGATCACGCTGATCGATCCGGCCAAGAACTACAATATTTCGCTGATCGTGGATGTCTCGGGAAGCATGCAGCAGGTCTCTGGAACTGCCGGCTTGAGCCGCATGGCACTGACCAAACAGGCATTGCAGAATCTGGCGGGACAGCTCGAAGCGCATGAAGGCACGATCAATGTTCAGCTGGTAGCTTTCTCCAGTCGTGGAAGCACCAAAATCAACATTCAAGGCGTTGACAGCACCAATATCGATCAGCTGGAAAAGGCCATCGACAAGCTATCCGCGGATGGAGGCACCAACTATCAGGCGGCGTTCGAGAAAGCCGTAAGCTGGTTCAATGGGCAAAATGGGAAGGGTGCTTCACAGGAAGCAGACTTCCAGAACCTTGCCTATTTCCTGACGGACGGTGACCCCACTTACTACTTTGATTCGAAAGGAAAGGTTGTTGGCCCGGGTGGCAGCACGAACCATGATGTCATGAACGCATCGGTGAATGCTTTCGAAGCACTAAGTGACGTCAGTCAGGTCAATGCCGTCGGCATCGGCGCCAATATCTCCGAGAAATACCTGCAGTTCTTCGATAACTCCAGCATCATCGGAGTAGGAAGCGAATCCGTCTATTCAGGTTCTATTTTAGGCTTTCCTGTTTATCGCTCCATATCTGGCCCTGTCGGTCAGGTTGATATTGTCAATAACGCCGACGATCTGCAGGCCGCCCTGGAAGGCAGCTCACAATTCGAAGAGCTGGCCGAGGTGGGTAACGATGTGGTGATAGGCGGTGCGGGCAACGACATCCTCTTTGGCGATACGCTCGATACGGATCAGTTGGCCTGGACCAATGGCAATACCGGCGAGGCGTTTACCGCAGGCAGTCACGACGGTCTGGGCTATCAAGGGCTGAGTGAATATCTGCGCTGGTCCGTCAATGCAGGAGAAGCCCCGAGTGACGCCCAGGTGTCATCCTACATTCGCGACAATGTCGAGAGTTTGATCGGCGAAGGGCGGGCCAAGAGTGGCAATGATCGGCTCGAAGGAAGGAGTGGCGACGACATTCTCGTAGGAGGCGGCGGTAACGATACGCTACTGGGCGGTGCTGGCAATGATACGCTTTATGGCGGAATCGGTGCCGATGTCTTTGCCTGGACGCTCGATGATCAGGCCACCATCGACAGCCCAGCCCGAGATGTGGTCAAGGACTTCACGCTCGATGCGATCAATGGTTATCGAATTGATGGTGAAGGCGATCGCCTGGCGTTGGCGGAGCTATTGCAAGATGAAAGTGACGAGACTATCGATAACTATATTGCTGCCAAAGAGGAGGGCGGAAGTACGGTGCTTTTCGTCAGTTCGAACGGTCAGCTCAGCGAAAATGGTGCTGGCGCCGATCAGGCAATCCTTCTCGAAGGGGTCAGCATGGCGAACCAAAGTTCCTCGGACTTCATCAAGTCTCTTATCGACAATCAGCAGTTGACCATCGATCAATAAACGAGAGTAGGCAGCAACGCTCAAGTAGTAAAAGCATCGCCCGGCAATGCCGGGCGATGCTTTTTTGGATTCTTTTCTTGCCTATTGTTTCATTTATTGATGGTCCCGCTCTAGTCTCTTACCAGGTCCAGATGATGTCGAACCCCTGGGCCGGTCACTCCATCGAAGCCCAGGGCAAACAGGCAATCTCGTTCTGCGTCACACACGACGCCTTGGCCAATGACTTCCATGCCGATGGAATGGCAAAGGGTGACGATACCGGTCAAGAAAGGGTGGGTATGCTGCTGAAGATGAATGTCCCGCACCAGCCAGGTGTCGATCTTGATATAGGACAGTCCTAAATTCTGAAGCTCCGGCAGCTTGGCGAATTCGGGGCCGGCGCGCTCGAGCCCTATTCTGCAGCCGAAGGAGCGTAGCTCGAGAGCCAAGGGGCGCAGGATGTCCATGTATCTGACGGCGATGGATTCCGGCACTTCGATCCATAGCTGTTTGGCTTCTTCAGGACGGCTTTTCAGATATTGACGCAATATTGCCGTGAAACGGCTATCGAATATCGCATCCCGGGACAGACCGATGCTCAGGGGCTTGCCTTTCTGAACGATCGTTTCAAGAGCGGCGTCGACAATGGATAGATCGAAATCACAGCTCAATCCTACCCGGGATAGCCAGGGCAAAAAGACGCCGCCTGTTTGCCATTCGCCTTCCAGTTTCAGGCGCGCCGGGGCTTCGTAGTGCATCAGTCTACTGAGCTGGTCGAGTACCGGGTTACGACCGAGGCGAATTCCGTCGAGACGCTTGGCTTGAATCAGCGCATGACGCCACTCCTTGTGAGTGTTGTAGAACTGCAGATGGTTATCGCGATTGACGACTTCGATGCTGTTGCCACCTCGCGTTTCTGCTGCGGCGAGGGCGCCATCCAACGCACTGAACAGCTCCCGTCGATCGTCGCCGCGGCCGTATTGTATGAGTGAAACCGGCAGTAGAATGTCGATCTTGGCCTCTTCGAGCTGCGTATGCAGTTCCGTTTCCAAGCGTTGTCGAAGCTCTTGAGCATCCTCGCAGCCCGGCAGGAGAATGGCGAAGTCGCTGCCGTTGAGACGCCCCACCTGCCCGTTTTCATAATGCGACGTTATGTTGCCAAGCATATCTGCAAAATGAACCAGCAATTGGTTGGTCGCCTTGTAACCCAGGCGCTTGTTGAGCTCAGTGAGATCGAGTAGCCGTGCAAGCACGATATGGCCCGTGGCCGCATCGCTGTCATCGCTCAACAAAGTGTCGATGCGCTTGACGAAAATATCGCGCTTGATGACGCCGGTGATCTCATCCTGCTGCAATTGCCGGCGCAGATGGTCGAGGGTCTTGCTCTCCTGGGAGAACAGGGTACTCATGGTCATGGAAAGCTGGTTCATGGCAGTCACCACTTCGCGCAGTTCCCGGGTGCGGGGCTGCTCTTCGCACACGCTGAAATTATGCTGGCCGATGCCTCTCGCCTGTGCGATTACCGCTCGCAGGGGGCGCTTTATCGTTCCCACGATCCACCAGGCCAGGGCGGCACTGATCAGCGTTGCGATGGCAAACCAGCTCATCAAATCGATCATGCCTTGCCACAATAGACGATAGGCATAGCCGTAATGACTCTCGACGATGATGGTCGCGTATTGCTGCCAGCCGTTTTGGATGACTGCTTGGCCCGAGGGTATGGAAAAATCCACCCAGTTGACGAACCATTCGGGGACGTCCGTCACGGACGCATCGTTCACGCGGCGCAGCAGGGTATTGCCGTCGGGGGTGACGAGCTCGATCCGGCGGTAGTGGCCGGTATCGAACTGAGCGGCAATCAGCAGTTCAACGACGACCGGGTCCTTGTCGAGCTGGCTTAGGGACAGAGCCAGGGCGTTGGCGTTGTCCGCATTCTTGATGCGCAGCTCCTGTTCGAAATACTGCGTACTGGTCACCATGCTGATGAACAGGCTGCCCCCCAAGGAAATCAGCACCACTCCAAGGATGGCCAGCCATAACTGCTTGATCAATGACATCAATGGGTTCTCTTGTTGTGCCGGGGTTGAATGCCAGATGGTGTTTTTTCAGTCATAGAATTCCCTCCAGGGTCATGCGCTGGAGCACATCGCGCCAGCGGGACAAACGCTGGGTAGGATCGGCCAGGGAGCTTGTAGCGCCGCCGGTCCAGAGACCGTCGCTGTTGAAGCTGAACACGGGAATGAGATCGCTGCGCTGGCTGGCAGGAAAGATGTCGGGTAGCAAGTTGTCCAGAACCAGAGGCTCCGCGGCAGGGGACTTGTAATATCCCAGTACCATGTGGGCCTGAATGATGTCGCTGCGACCGATACGCGCACTAACATAAATCATGCGCAGACATTGTCCGGAGATGCCGAGAGTCTTGAGGGTTTGATACTTGGCGATGGCGTAGTCCTCGCAGTCGCCGGCTCCTTTGATGAGCGTCTCGAGAGGGGTCGCCCAGAAGTCTTCCTTGCCCCAGATCTGGATATCCTCGACCCAGCGTACCCGCTGATTGAAGAAGTCGTTGACACCTGTGAGTCGCTCAAAAGTGCTCCGGTGTTGCAGATCGTGCAGCAGTCCAAGCCAGGCCTCGATCACCAGCACGCCGTCGTGTCCGTGACGCTCGAGCATCAGCGCGCGCATTCGCTCCACATCCATGGCGCCACTGGCTAGCTCGCCATGGCTGCCTGCCAGGGCCAGAGTCGCCACTGCAGCACCAAGCAGGAATCGGCGTCGGGAGGGGTTGAAGGGAGCGCCTTGCGGCGATGCAGGCATGAACAGACGGTACTCTCGCGTATGAAACGAAAAATGGCTTCGATCATACGTCCGAACAGCCCATCTCGAATGGCCTAGAAGAGACGTTAATTGCGTCTATTTCGTGCTCGGCATTCCAGCGCGGCGTCAGTGGCCGCGAGCGCGTTGGGAAGGCATGGCGTGCATTTCGTTATGCCTCGGGTAACCGTCCGGCACGATTGAGCGCCGGATTGGCGTACTGGGCTAGCCACCAGTCCCGCAGAGGGTCGGGAACGCTTTCAAGCCGTCGAGCGAAGCGCTCTCGATCACTGCTCATGACCTCGCTTAAATCGACCAGGTCTGGGGCGAGTCCGCTCTCTTCAAGTGCCAGTTCGTGGCTGGGGAATAGATGGTAACCGTCGAGTACCTGGCGGGTGATTTCCTCGGCGACCTGATCCGGCGTCTCGAAATCCGCATCGAGCATCTGGCCGAAGTTCAAATGGATACGCCCCTTGACGCCGGTAATGCCGGAAACGATGGAGCGAATGTCTTCAAACTCGACTTTCTCGTAGCGCCCTTCGGTATGCAGCGCGTGCAGCTCCCGCGCTTTTTGCAGGTCGCAGGGATCATACTCATAGCTGATCGATACCGGCACCATGCGCAGCTCGCGAATGGCATCGGCAAAGCTTGATTCCTTGTGCTGCTGGCGATGCGCCATGGTCAGCATCTTGATAATGGCCGGATCGGCGCGATCAATACCGTTCTTGGCACGCCCCTCGCGCTGGGCCAGCCATACGGAATGGTTGTCGACGCAGATCGAATGCCGGATATAGCCGGAAAGCGCTTGATAGGCCGCAAGCATGGCGCGCTTGCCCTTGGCGCTACGGGGCACGATGAAGCTCTTGTTGAGCCGCATCAGATCGGTGACATAGGGTTTTTGCAGCAGGTTGTCACCGATGGCGATACGAACGGTATTGCGACCGGCCTGATACAGGGCATAGTTCACGAAGGCGGGATCGAGGGTGATGTCGCGATGATTGCCAATGAACAGATAGGCGGTATCAGGGTCGAGCCTGTCCAGCCCCGTCACCTTGAAGTCGTCCGTGGTGGTCGCGATCATTCGTCGCATGTAGTAAGCGATATGATCCTGAAGCTTTTTGACGCTGTCGACGCCCCGCATCTGCCGTTTCACGGCGATGCCCGCCAGTATTCGAGCTAGCCATGGCGCATGTTTTGCCAAACGCGGGAGGCGATAATGGGTGATAGCATCGAGAAATTCTGTATCCTGCGCTAATCTCGCCAATACATTGGCGACCTCATCATCATGATAAGGGCGAATGTTCTCGTATAGGTCTTGGGTCACGTGTTGGGTCATGGTGTTGGTGCAGTGGAGACGGCTTCGCCTCCCAGCCAGTCGATGAGTTGTTCGATGGAGTCTGCCAGTACCTTGGTCATCAAGGTGAAATCGGTTTCCAGACGCAGTACCGCGTCGCCGCCGTCTTCGGTCTGACTTGCCTCGTCGAGTAGCGTATCAGCGAAACGTAGCGACTTTAATGCCAGATCGTCGCTGAGTATCATGGTCATGGCGTCGTCGACGGTTAAGGCCAGGCGTGTCGCCTGCCGGCCTGCTTCGAGCGCGGTTTGTATCTCTTCGCAATCGAGATCCATCTGACGTCCGCGAAGCACGCTCTCATCGCCGCTGAGTGCCTTGAGTTCCACCTGGTCACCCAGCGTCAAGGCATCGGGACGCTTGGACGCATCGCCAAGCCATTCGGTCATTGCTCGAATGGGGGTGGTGCGGGTGGCTAACGGGGTTACCTTGAGGCTGCCAAGGGTCTGGCGCAACAGATCGAGGATGTCCTCGGCACGCTTGCGACTCGAGGTATTGACCCCAATGAGGTCGCGTTTCGTGTCCCACCATAGATCGAAGCGCTGGGTACGTATAAAGGCACGGGGCAGGAATTCTTCGTAGATTTGCTCTTTCAGCGCCTGCTTTTCCTGGCGCCGCAGAGGACGACCTTCCGCAGTTTCGATATCCGCGGCGCGGCTCTCGACTTCTTCCTTGACCACTGAGGAAGGTAGAAGACGTTCTTGACGCAAGGCGGACAGCAGGCGATGACCTTGAATTTCATGAAAACGCTGCTCGCTGGCGCGACCGGCAGGCGTGCTCCAGCCTAGGCGTCGGGCCTCGACGCCTCCCAGCGGACGAAATGCCTGCTCATCAAGAGCCAAGGCAAGATCGTCGTTGTTCAGTGTAGGTGCGTCATGCACGCGGTAAAGATGTAAGTGCTTGAACCACATGGTATCGCCTTGAGTAGAAGGAGATACATTATGGCCAATCGCTCAAGCGGGTACCAGTGTCGAATAGAGTAAGCAACGTGTTGGTGTTAATCGTTTTACCAAGCGCAGGGGACCCAGGTGCTTTAATAGTAAAGAGCGCTTGGTGGGTATTGTCATATAAGCAAATGTCCTTGTAATTAATCTAAATTTTCAACAGGAAGTAGCAGCATGGATCATCGTATCGTCCGTTCCACCGTACGCGTACGCGGTTTTCATCTTGATGGCTATGCTCATGTCAACAATGCGCGCTATCTCGAATTTCTTGAAGAGGGACGCTGGGCTTATTTCGAACAGCAATTCGATCTAGCGGCATTGTTCAATGAAGGCCTGGCGGTGGTGACCGTCAATTTGAATATCAACTATCGCCGCGCCGCGGTCATTCACGACGAACTGGAAGTTCTGACCTCGTTATCCCATATCGATCAACGTAATGCCGTCATGCATCAGGTGATCAATCGTGTGAGTGACGGCAAGTTGATCGCGGATGCGGATTTCACCTTCGTGGTGCTCGATACCCGTACCAAACGCTCGATTCGCATCGAAGACAAGCTGCGTAACGTACTCGAGCCCTTGGTACTGGAATGCTAAGCACCGCGATGTCGACAGCATGAATCCTGCGCTGCCTAATTTCGTCGTGTAATGGTATAATCCGCCGTCGTGTCGTCTGCTATGACGACCCTTGAATCGTGCTCCATTAGCCACTCGAATTCGGCTATACGAGTCGGGTGTCATGACCGGAGTGCGATTCATCGATTGCTGTCTTACACCAGCGCTAATCAGTTGTAGTGCAAAGGATTCAACGACCCATGGGTGACATCGCCAGAGAAATTCTGCCCGTCAATATCGAGGACGAGCTGAAACAGTCGTACCTTGATTACGCCATGAGCGTAATCATCGGACGCGCCTTGCCGGACGTGCGCGACGGTTTGAAGCCAGTGCATCGCCGGGTGCTGTTTGCCATGCATGAGTTGAGCAACGACTGGAACAAGGCCTACAAGAAATCCGCGCGTATCGTCGGTGATGTCATCGGTAAGTATCACCCCCATGGGGATAGCGCGGTTTACGACACCATCGTACGCATGGCTCAGCACTTTTCGATGCGCTATGTCCTGGTCGATGGTCAGGGCAACTTCGGTTCCATCGATGGCGATAGCGCCGCCGCGATGCGCTATACCGAGATACGCATGGCCAGGCTCTCCCACGAGATGCTGGCGGATCTCGAGAAGGATACCGTCGACTGGGTCGATAACTACGATGGCACCGAGCGCATTCCAGATGTCCTGCCGGCCAAACTGCCCAATCTGCTGGTCAATGGCTCTTCCGGCATCGCCGTGGGCATGGCGACCAATATCCCGCCCCACAACATGGTCGAGGTCATCAACGGCTGCCTGGCCTTGATCGATGATTACACCTTGACCATCGACGATCTGATGGAATACATCCCGGGTCCGGATTTCCCCACCGCCGGTATCATCAACGGCAAGGCGGGTATTCTCGAGGCCTATCGCACCGGTCGCGGGCGCATCTATGTGCGTGCTCAGCACACTATCGAGTACCACGAGAAGAGTGGGCGCGATCACATCGTCATCACCGAGCTGCCTTATCAAGTCAACAAGGCGCGCTTGATCGAAAAGATCGCCGAGCTGGTCAAGGAAAAGCGCATCGAAGGCATCGCCGAGCTTCGAGATGAGTCCGACAAGGACGGCCTGCGGGTGGTGATCGAGGTCAAGCGCGGTGAGTCCGGTGAGGTGGTGGTCAACAACTTGTTTGCCCACACCCAGCTGCAGACCGTGTTTGGGATCAATATGGTGGCGCTGGAAAACGGCCAGCCCAGGACGATGAATCTCAAGGAGATTCTGGAAGCCTTCGTGCGCCATCGTCGCGAAGTGGTCACCCGGCGCACGCTGTACGAGCTTAGAAAAGCGCGGGAGCGGGGCCATCTTTTAGAAGGCCTGGCGGTGGCGATTTCCAACATCGACGAGGTGATCGAGCTGATCAAGGCCTCGCCGAGCGCCGCCGAGGCCAAAGAGCGTCTGCTCGATCGTGCCTGGCAGCCGGGGCAGGTCACGGACATGCTGGATCGCGCTGGAGCCACCTCCTGTAAGCCAGATGATCTTGAAGAGGGCTTCGGGCTCTCCAACGATCGCCGCGAGTATCGATTGTCGCCGGCCCAGGCCCAGGCAATTCTCGAGCTTCGCCTGCACCGTTTGACCGGGCTCGAGACCGAAAAGCTGCTCAACGAATATTTGGGCATACTCGAGAGGATCGCCGAACTAAACGAGATTCTGGCCTCGCCGGATCGCCTGCTGGAAGTGATTCGGGAGGAGCTGATCGCTATTCGCGATCAGTACGGGGACGCGCGCAAGACTGAGATTCAGATCAGTCACCTCGATCTCTCCATCGAGGATCTGATCAACGAAGAGGACATGGTGGTCACCATTTCCCGCAGCGGTTATGCCAAGACTCAACCGATCACCGATTACCAGGCCCAGCGTCGCGGCGGTCGCGGCAAGTCCGCGACCAGCATGAAAGACGAGGACGTCATCGAGCATTTGCTGGTGGCCTCGACCCACGACACCGTGCTGCTGTTCTCCAACAAGGGCAAGGTCTACTGGCTCAAGGTCTACGAAATTCCCGCGGCCAGTCGCGGTTCTCGCGGCAAGCCGCTGGTCAATCTGCTGCCCCTGGACGATGACGAAGCAATCAATGCCATGCTGCCGGTGCGGGAGTATCGCGAGGATAGTTTCATCTTCTTTGCCACCGCCAAGGGCACCGTCAAGCGCACCACTTTGGATCAGTTCTCCCGGCCCCGCAGTGTGGGCCTGATCGCCATCGATCTGGAAGAAGATGATCGTCTGGTGGGGGCCGCCATCACTTCAGGCAGCGATCACGCCATGCTGCTGTCATCCAACGGCAAGGCAATTCGCTTCGAGGAAACCAACGTTCGTGCCATGGGCCGTACCGCCCGAGGCGTGCGTGGCATGCGCCTGGCGAAAGACGCAGAAGTCATCAGCCTGATCATTCCGCAATCGACCCATATAGACAGCGAAGCGGATACCGAACTCGACGAAGAGCAACCAAATGAAGCGATTGGCACCAATGGTGACGACGAGCAGATCTACATTCTGACCGCCTCTGAGAACGGCTATGGCAAGCGCACCCGGCTCGAGGAGTTCCCGCTGCGTAACCGCGGGGGCCAGGGTGTCATTGCCATGCAGACCAGCAGCCGTAACGGTGCCCTTGTCGCCGCCATGCAGGTGGCGACCAGCGATGAGATGATGCTGATCACCGATCGCGGGACGCTCGTGCGCACCCGAGTCGCGGAAGTCTCTACTACCTCGCGCAACACTCAGGGTGTCATGCTGATCCGCTTGGGTGAGCATGAAGCGCTGGTCAAGACGGTGCGGGTTGACGAGCCTGGCGAGGACGCTGTGCTGGACGGTGATGAAGTCGTTGATGGCGAGGCTGTCCTGGATGTCGCGCCAGATGAAGGCGTCGCACAGTCTGGCGACAGTGCTTCACCAGAGAATGAAGTGAACGATAAGCCAGAAACGCCAGATTCCCAGGAATGAACCATTGCGACCGCCGCTAGATTGGCGGTCGCTTTTTTTCGTCCCATGTTCGAGACGTACCGACAATGACACGCAAGTATAATTTCTGCGCTGGGCCTGCCGCTTTACCTTTGCCGGTACTGGAGCGTGCGCGAGAGGCGCTGCTTGATTACCAGGGCCGCGGGCTCTCGGTAATGGAAATGAGTCATCGCAGTCCGGAGTTCGTGGCCATCGCCGAAACCGCCGAGGCTGACTTCCGTACGCTGCTGCAAGTGCCGGACAACTACAAGGTGCTGTTTCTACAGGGTGGGGCTTCCACGCAATTTGCCATGCTGCCTTACAATCTGTTGGGTAACGGTGGCACGCCTAACTATCTGTATACCGGTATCTGGGGCAAGAAGGCCATTGCCGAAGCCAAGCATTTAGGGGGCGCCCATGTGGCAGCCTCTAGCGAGGCCAATGGCTTGACTGCAGTACCTCGGCCTGAGGATATCGAGCTTTCCAACGACGCGGCCTACCTGCACTACACCGACAACGAGACCATCGGCGGTCTCGCCTTCGATTACATTCCCGGAAGCGGAAACGGCCGCTTTACAGAAGATGTACCGCTTTGCTGCGACATGTCCTCATCAATTCTTTCAGCGCCGCTTGATGTCTCCCGCTTTGGGGTGATCTACGCCGGCGCTCAGAAGAATATCGGACCGGCGGGGCTGACCCTGGTGATCCTGCGGGACGATCTGCTCGACCGCGCCCGGCACGAGACGCCGACCATGTTCAATTACCGGGTCATGGCTGAGAATGGCTCGATGTACAACACGCCGCCTACCTATGCCTGGTATCTGGCAGGGTTGGTGTTCGACTGGTTGAAAAACGATATTGGCGGTCTCGACGCCATGGCAGTCATCAACGAGCGCAAGGCTTCAAGGCTTTACGGCGCCATCGATGCCAGCGACTTCTACAGCAACCCCATCGCGCCGATCAATCGTTCGCGCATGAACGTGCCGTTCGTGCTGGCGGATGAATCTCTCAACGAGCGCTTTCTCGAGGACGCCGAAGCGGCGGGGCTTCTCAATCTCAAGGGGCATCGTAGCGTCGGCGGCATGCGAGCCAGTCTCTACAATGCGGTGAGTGAAGAGGCGGTGAGGGCGCTAGTGGATTTTATGAGCGATTTCGAGAAGCGCAACGGTTAAGAAAAAGGAGTAGGGGTATGAGCGAGTCCCCGGTCGATCTGGATGAATTACGTGATCGCATCGATCAGATCGATGGCGAGATCCTACGCCTGATCAGTGAGCGAGCCAGCTGTGCCCAGCAGGTTGCCCAGGTCAAGACGGCTTCCGATCCTGGCGCGGCCTTTTATCGTCCCGAACGGGAAGCCACGGTGCTCAGACGTATCATGGCGCTCAATAAGGGGCCGCTGGATTCCGAAGAGATGGCGCGGCTGTTTCGTGAAATCATGTCCGCCTGTCTCGCGCTGGAACAGCCGATCAAGGTGGCCTATCTGGGGCCGGAAGGCACCTTCACCCAGCAGGCCACCCTCAAGCATTTCGGGGACAGCGCCAAGAGTCTGCCCATGGCGGCCATCGATGAGGTCTTTCGCGAGGTCGAGGCTGGCGCTGCCCACTATGGTGTGGTGCCGGTGGAGAACTCCACGGAAGGGGTGATCAACCATACCCTGGATTCCTTCATGGATTCCTCGATGCGAATTTGTGGCGAAGTAGTGCTGCGCATTCATCATCATTTGCTGGTGGCCGGTACCACGCGCCAGGACAAGATTTCGCGCATCTACTCGCACCCGCAGTCCTTCGCCCAATGCCGCAAGTGGCTGGATGCGCACTACCCTCATGCGGAGCGAGTGCCGGTCTCGTCCAATGCGGAAGCCGCACGACTGGTCAAGACCGAGTGGCACAGTGCCGCCATTGCCGGAGACATGGCGGGCAAACTCTATGGGCTCGAGAGGATCGCCGAGAAGATCGAGGATCGCCCGGATAATTCCACACGGTTTTTGATCATCGGCAATCAGGATGTTGCCCTATCCGGAGATGACAAGACTTCCTTGGTGGTGGCGATGCGCAACCAGCCTGGCGCCCTGCATGATCTGCTAGAGCCCTTTCATCGTCACCAGATCGACCTGACCCGCCTGGAAACCCGACCATCCCGTTCCGGGGTGTGGAACTATGTGTTTTTCATCGATTTAAAGGGCCATTGCGATCAGCCGGAAGTGGCGGCGGTACTGGAAGAAATACGCTTGCGGGCCGCGGAAGTGAAGGTGCTGGGGTCCTATCCTCAGGGTGTGCTCTAGCATGGCGGTATCGCAACAGGATTCGCAGGATGCAAGTGGTATCGTCGAATCCCGGCTTTTGATCGTCGGGCTTGGGCTGATTGGGGGTTCCCTGGCGCGAGCGCTCAAGACGGCGGGATTCAAGGGCGAGATTGTCGCCTGGGACCGGGACGCCGACGCCATTGCATTGGGTCTCGAGTTGGGGGTGATCGATGCCGGCGGTACCCAGCTTGGTCCTCTGGTTCCCGACAGTTCGATGATCCTGCTGGCGGTGCCGGTGCTGGCCATGGAATCCATATTGCAAGCCTTGGCGCCGCTGATCGAAGATCACCAGGTGCTGACCGACGTGGGTAGCACCAAGCTGGCGATTCGTGCCGCGGCGCAGCGCGTATTTGGAAGCGTGCCCGACAATATGGTGCTGGGGCATCCGATTGCCGGCTCCGAGCGCAGTGGGGTAGTGGCTTCCGACGCGTCCCTGTATCGGCAGCACAAGGTCATTCTCACCCCTCAGGCGAATACGCACCCTGACGCGCTGGTGCGGGTAAGGGCACTGTGGTCTGCCAGCGGCGCCGAGGTGCTGGAAATGACGGTTGAGCGTCACGACGAGGTGCTGGCGCGCACGAGCCATCTGCCACATTTATTGGCTTTTTCCCTGGTCGACACCCTGGCACGTCAGGACGACAGACTGGAGATCTTTCGCTACGCCGCCGGTGGGTTTCGCGATTTCACCCGTATCGCCGGCAGCGATCCGGTCATGTGGCGCGATATCTTCAGTGCCAATCGCGACGCTCTGTTGACGGCGCTGGACGACTTCGAGAGCGGTATCGCCCGCATGAAGAAGGCCATCGTCAGCGGTGACGACGATACCCTATTGGCGACCCTTGATCGGGCCAGCCACGCTCGACACTATTTCGATACGCTATTGAACAAGACGAGATATCAGACGATGGAATCACGCAATGTTCGCTACTGCGTCCGCCCCGGCGGCGGCGTCAGTGGCTCGATCCGAGTGCCTGGCGACAAGTCGATTTCCCATCGGGCGATCATGCTCGGCGCTCTGGCAGAAGGTGTTACCCAGGTACGGGGCTTTCTCGAAGGGGAAGATAGTCTGGCGACACTGCAGGCCTTCCGCGAGATGGGAGTTGCCATTGAAGGGCCGCACCAAGGCCGCGTGACCATTCATGGAGTTGGTATGCAGGGTTTGAAGAAGCCTGCAGGGCCGCTCTATGTCGGCAATGCCGGCACCGCCATGCGTCTGTTTGCGGGTCTTTTGGCCGGGCAGGCCTTCGATACGGAGTTGACCGGCGACGCCTCGCTGACCAAACGTCCCATGGCCCGAGTCGCGGATCCGCTGCGAGAAATGGGCGCGGTCATCGAAACCGCCTCCGATCAGCGGCCACCGCTTGTCATTCGAGGGGGTCAGCAACTTAAAGGCATTGTTTATGACATGCCCATGGCCAGTGCTCAGGTCAAGTCCTGTCTCTTGCTAGCAGGTCTGTACGCCGAGGGCGAGACACGAGTACGCGAGCCGGCGCCGACCCGGGATCATACCGAGCGCATGCTCAATGGTTTTGGCTATCCAGTGCATCGCGAAAGCGACGTTGCCTGGCTCGAAGGTGGCGGCCGTCTGACCGCTGGCCCTATCGATGTGCCTTCGGATATCTCTTCAGCGACTTTCTTCTTGGTAGCCGCAGCAATTACGCCAGGTGCTGATCTCACTCTTGAGCACGTCGGTATCAACCCAACGCGTATTGGCGTGATCAACATTCTCAAGGCCATGGGGGCGAATCTCGAATTGATCGATGAACGTGAAGCAGGGGGCGAACCGGTAGCCGATATTCATATTCGCTATCGGCCTCTCAAGGGGATCGACATTCCCGAAGATCAAGTACCTCTGGCCATCGATGAGTTTCCTGCGCTTTTCATCGCTGCCGCCAACGCTCAGGGTATCACCCGGTTGCGCGGCGCCGAGGAGCTGCGGGTCAAGGAATCCGACCGGCTTCAGGCCATGGCGGATGGACTGAGTGCCCTAGGGGTCAAGACCACGCTCCATGCGGATGGCATCGATATTCCGGGCCGCGATGAAAGTCAGGGAGCCGAAGGGCCCAGCTATGGCGGTGGCCATATCGATAGCCTGGGAGATCATCGCATTGCCATGTCTTTTGCCATTGCCAGTCTGCGTGCCAGTGACGACATCATCATTGATGACTGCGCCAATGTGGCGACCTCGTTTCCCGGCTTCGTCGAATTGGCGCGCCAGGTCGGGCTCAACCTGGAGGAGCAGGCATGACGACGTCAATGGAGCCGGTGCTGGCCATCGATGGCCCCGGCGGCGCTGGAAAGGGAACGGTCAGTCGTTTGATTGCCGAGCGACTCGGTTGGCATTTGCTCGATTCCGGAGCGCTTTATCGTCTGACCGCGCATGCCGCTGGCAAACATGGTGTGGCCCTCGACGATGAACAGGCGCTCGCAAGGCTCGCTGAAACCCTGGACGTTGCCTTTCTTGCTGAAAATGGCAAGGCTCGCGTCATTCTCGAAGGTGAAGACGTTAGCCGAGTGATTCGTACCGAGGAAGTCGGCGAGCGTGCTTCTCAAGTCGCGGTCCTGCAGGCAGTACGTAATGCCCTGTTGGCTCGCCAGCGAGATTTTCAGAAAGCGCCGGGCCTGGTCGCCGATGGACGTGATATGGGCACGGTTGTTTTTCCTCATGCAGCACTGAAGATTTTCCTTACCGCATCGGCTCAGGAACGGGCTCGACGCCGGTACTTGCAGTTGCAGGAGAGTGGTTCGAATGCTAGTCTATCGAGTCTTTTAAACGAGATACAGGCTCGGGATGCACGAGACATACAGCGTGCGGTAGCCCCTCTCAAAGCGGCAGACGATGCCGTCGAGTTGGATACCACCGAGTTGCCGATACCGGACGTGGTGGATCGTATTCAGAGGCTACTGGCCGAATTAGGCTTCAAGCCGTCAGTTTGAATGCTCAATCGAGCAAACGACACTTCCGGTCCCCGCTAGGATGTCATGATGTAGATCGGTATTTCGTGTGGCAAGCCGATCTGGATCGAACCAGCGCCAACATCTTCGGGGAATATGTAGATTAGGCCCGCGTTTGCTGGTGACGCGGAGAAGGCGACAACCGCCATCAACGTTGATTACGTAGGGTGCTCATGAGCGAAAGCTTTGCTGAACTGTTTGAACAATCTCTCCAGGATATCAATATGGAGCCCGGTGCCATCGTCATGGCCACCGTGGTGGATATCGAGAACGACTGGATCACCGTCAATGCCGGTCTGAAATCCGAGGGGCAAATTCCTGCCGCTCAGTTCAAGGACGACAACGGTGAGCTGACCATTGGTATTGGCGACGAAGTCAAGGTAGCACTGGAGGCCGTCGAAGATGGTTTCGGTGAAACCCGTCTGTCTCGTGAAAAGGCCAAGCGCGCTGAAGCCTGGAAGGAGCTCGAAGCGGCTTTCGAGAAAGACGAAGTCGTCAAGGGCGTGATCAACGGCAAGGTAAAGGGTGGCTTTACCGTCGATGTCGCTTCCATCCGCGCTTTCCTGCCAGGCTCTCTGGTAGATGTGCGCCCGGTACGCGACACCGCGCATCTGGAAAACAAGGAACTGGATTTCAAGGTCATCAAGCTCGATCCCAAGCGCAATAACGTAGTGGTCTCGCGTCGCGCCGTGCTTGAAGCCGAGAATAGCGCCGAGCGTGAAGCGCTGCTGGCAACGCTTCAGGAAGGTCAGCAGATCAACGGTATCGTCAAGAATCTTACCGATTACGGCGCTTTCGTCGATCTGGGCGGCGTCGATGGCCTGTTGCACATCACCGATATGGCCTGGAAGCGCATCAAGCATCCGAGCGAAATCGTGGCGGTGGGCGATGAGATCAACGTTAAGGTGCTCAAGTTCGACCGTGAGCGTAATCGTGTGTCCTTGGGCCTGAAGCAGCTGGGCGAAGATCCTTGGGTCAACATCAAGGATCGCTACCCGGAAGGCACCAAAGTCAACGCCCGGGTCACCAATCTTACCGACTACGGCTGCTTCGCCGAGCTGGAAGAGGGTGTTGAAGGTCTGGTGCACGTCTCCGAGATGGACTGGACCAACAAGAACATCCATCCCTCCAAGGTCGTTCAGGTGGGAGACGAAGTCGAGGTCATGGTGCTGGATATCGACGAGGAGCGTCGCCGCATCTCGCTGGGTATCAAGCAGTGCACCACCAATCCCTGGGAAGACTTCAGCGCCCGTTACAACAAGGGCGACCGTGTTTCAGGCACCATCAAGTCGATTACCGATTTCGGTATCTTCATTGGCTTGGAAGGCGGTATCGATGGTCTGGTTCACCTGTCCGATATCTCCTGGTCTGAAACCGGCGAAGAAGCGGTACGTCAGTTCAAGAAGGGCGATGAGGCAGAAGCCGTCATTCTGTCTATCGATCCCGAGCGCGAACGTATCTCTCTGGGCATCAAGCAGCTTGAGAGCGATCCGGTCTCCGAGTTCCTGGCAGTCAACGACAAGGGCGCCATCGTTACAGGTCGTGTCGTCGAGATCGATGCCAAGGAAGCCCACGTCGAGCTTGCAACGGATGTAGTGGCAGTGCTCAAAGCCTCCGAGATCAGCGCTGATCGCGTCGAAGATGCGCGCAACGTACTGAGCGAGGGTGACAGCGTCGAAGCTCGTATCGTCGGTGTGGATCGCAAGAATCGCGGTATTACGCTCTCGATCAAGGCGAAAGACCAGGCTGCCGATACTCGTCGTTCAGCGGGCAAGCCGCGAGAGCAGGAAGCCGAAAGCGGTGGTCCGACTACCATCGGCGATCTGATCAAGCAGCAGATGGGCCAGGACTGATTTTTTGTCCCAGTGATTCTACGAACTAGTACGAAAAATTAGAAAGATGTAGAAATACTGAAAACTAACGCGGTCTCTTTGGAGGCCGCGTTTTTTTATGCCTACTCGATACGCTTTTCGATAGCGCTCAACAGCCCCCGTAAGATGGATAACTCCTTTCGGCTCAGCTGCGCCCGGGCAAACAAGGCGTGCAAATGTTCTTCGGTACGCGCATGAGGCTGGGTAAGAAAACCGATCTTCGTCATGATCTGCTGCAGATGCTCATGAAAGTGGCTCAATTGCTGCTGGCTGGGCAAAAGGGTTTGCTGATGCACTGTGGGCTGCATATCTGTTCGACTGCGCTGAAGGGCGCGAAATAGCTCATAGCATAAAACCTGTACCGCCTGGGCAATGTTCAAGATACCGTAGTCCGGGTTGGCCGGAATGCTGACCTGGTGAGTGCAATGACGAATTTCATCGTTGGTAAGTCCAAAGCGTTCACGGCCGAACACCAGTGCTACCGGCCCCTGCTGAGCGCAGGCAAGAGCGTCCAATGCCATGATGTCCGGCTCGTCGAAGTGGGGTAGCGGCAAATTGCGCAGTCGCGCACTGGCGCCTATCACCTGCACGCAGTCGGCAACCGCCTCGGCCAACGTGTTCGTGACGGCGGCGTTTTTGACGATGTCCTCGGCACCGGCGGCTAGTCGCGTGGCTTCATCGTCAGGAAAGCAGCGCGGATTAACGAGGGTGAGATGGGACAAGCCCATGGTTTTCATGGCCCGGGCGCTGGCACCAATATTGCCCGGATGGAAGGTCTGGACGAGAACGATTCGAATATTGGAAAGCATCGGCTTCAAGGGTTGGCGTGATTAAAAAAGAAAAACCCCGCTGATCCATGTCAGCGGGGTTCGTTAATCAGACTGGACTTAATAGTCTGAAAGGGTATTGGCTAGGCTTACATCATGCCGCCCATACCACCCATGCCGCCCATATCCGGGGCGCCACCGGCTTCTTTCTCTTCCGGATCGTCGGCGATCATCGCTTCGGTGGTGATCATCAGACCTGCCACGGAACCCGCGGACTGCAGCGCAGAACGGGTTACCTTGGCCGGGTCGAGAACACCCATCTCGAACAGATCGCCATATTCGCCGGTCTGAGCGTTGTAGCCATGATTGCCTTCGCTGTCCTTGATGCGGTTGACAATGACGGAGGCTTCTTCACCGGCATTGGTCACGATCTGACGCAGCGGGGACTCCATGGCGCGCAGCGCGATGGCAATGCCGTGGGTCTGATCTTCGTTATCGCCCTTGAGATCCTTGATGCTGGTCAGGATACGGATCAGGGCAGTACCGCCACCAGGTACAACACCTTCTTCGACGGCTGCACGAGTGGAGTGAAGGGCATCTTCGACGCGAGCCTTCTTCTCTTTCATTTCCACTTCGGTAGCAGCGCCAACACGGATGACGGCAACACCGCCGGCGAGCTTGGCAACACGCTCCTGAAGCTTCTCACGATCGTAATCGGAAGAGGTGTCCTCGATCTGAGCGCGAATCTGGCTGACTCGGGCTTCGATGTCACCCTCGACACCGGCACCATCGATGATGGTGGTGTTTTCCTTGGACATGGTGATGCGCTTGGCGTTGCCCAAATGATCCAGATTCGCCTGTTCAAGGGTCAGACCGACTTCTTCTGAAATTACGGTGCCGCCGGTCAGTACGGCGATATCCTGTAGCATGGCCTTACGGCGATCACCGAAACCGGGCGCCTTGGCGGCTGCTACCTTGACGATGCCACGCATGTTGTTGACGACCAGCGTCGCCAGCGCTTCGCCTTCGATATCTTCGGAGATGATCACCAGCGGCTTACCTGCCTTGGCGACGCTCTCGAGTACCGGCAACAGTTCGCGAATGTTGGAGACTTTCTTGTCGACCAGCAGCAGGAGCGGATCTTCTAGCTCGACTGCCATGGTTTCCTGATTGGTGACAAAGTAGGGCGAGAGGTAGCCGCGATCGAACTGCATGCCTTCGACGACTTCCAGCTCATCTTCAAAGCCACGGCCTTCATCGACGGTAATGACGCCTTCTTTACCGACCTTTTCCATCGCTTCGGCGATGATCTGGCCGATACGCGCGTCGCCATTAGCGGAGATGGTGCCTACCTGAGCAATGGCCTTGGAATCGGTGCAGGGCACGGCCAGCTTCTCGATTTCCTTGACCGCGGCGATGATCGCCTGATCGATGCCGCGCTTGAGATCCATTGGATTCATGCCGGCGGTAACGCCCTTGAGGCCTTCATTGACGATGGACTGGGCCAGTACGGTTGCAGTCGTGGTGCCGTCACCCGCGACATCAGAAGTCTTGGAGGCGACTTCCTTGACCATCTGCGCGCCCATATTCTCGAACCTGTCCTTGAGTTCGATCTCCTTGGCCACGGAAACGCCGTCCTTGGTCACGGTCGGTGCGCCGAAGGATTTTTCGAGAACCACGTTGCGGCCCTTGGGCCCCAAGGTTGCCTTGACGGCATCTGCTAGAACGTTGACGCCACGTGCCATGCGCTTGCGCGCATCATCTGAAAACTTGATCTGTTTTGCTGCCATTGTCGTTGCTTCCTGAATCAGTACTTGTAAAGAAGTTCGGAGTAATAGGTGATGCGGTGTTTACCGCTGATTAACCTTCCACAACCGCGAGGATGTCGGTTTCGCTCATGATCAGCACTTCTTCACCGTCGATTTTTTGCTTTTCGACGCCAAAACCTTCCTTGAAGATGACGGTATCGCCGACCTTTACATCCAAAGGGCGCACTTCGCCGTTATCGAGGATCCGGCCATTACCGACAGCGAGAATTTCGCCACGAGTCGGTTTTTCCTGGGCGTTGCCCGGAAGCACGATGCCGCCAGCGGTTTTTTGCTCTTCTTCGACGCGACGCACAACGACGCGATCGTGCAAGGGACGGATATTCATTGCTCACGTTCTCCTAATGGTTACATGACTCAAAGTACAAAACTCGAAAGCAAGGCTTGCGAGCGGGAAAGCCTGGCTTTCCATTATCGTTGGCCAATCAGCATGCTGCTGAAGGCCAGATTTCAATACTGTCCCCTTGATGGGGCCGGCAAGAAGCCTTTCAAGGGCCCTGATGAAAAAA
>NZ_JIBT01000072.1 GCF_001039575.1 Halomonas sp. PR-M31 | reverse complement strand
AAAAACCTATGCTGCTTTCTTCTTACTGTGGCGAGCCTTACGCATGATCGCCATTATGGGCCCAGATGCGACATAACAGCCAAACAGCGCCAGCAGCATGACGGAGGGCTCAATGGAAATGACGACAAAGCCGAACACGATAGCCAATAGGGCTACGAAGGGCACTGGGCCTTTGACATCAACATCCTTGAAGCTGTAATAGCGGATGTTAGTCACCATCAATACGCCGGCCACTGCAACCACCAGGGTCATGAACACTTTGAAGCCGAACGCATTGGCATCGAAGTTGTGAAACACCCAGACACAACCTGCGACGAGGGCTGCAGCGGAAGGACTCGGTAAGCCAATGAACCACCGCTTATCAACGGAACCGATCTGCACATTGAAACGCGCCAGGCGCAGGGCCGCGCAGGCGACATAAACGAAGGCGGCAATCCAGCCAATCTTGCCGATGTCTTGAAGTATCCAGGCAAAAGCCACGACGGCCGGCGCCACGCCAAACGATAGCATGTCCGCCAGGCTATCGTATTGCGCACCGAATTCGCTTTGCGTATTGGTCAGGCGGGCTACACGTCCATCCAAGCCATCGAGCACCATCGAGACAAATACAGCGATGGCTGCCGCGGCAAAATCTCCATTGATCGAGGCGACGACGGCAAAGAATCCCGAAAACAGGGCTGACGTAGTAAATAAGTTGGGCAACAGGTAGATACTGCGTCGGCGCGCCTTCTTGTTAACGTCGACAGTTTCCTCGGAAGCATTCGCTTCTTCATTGAGGTCGGCGCGTTCCGAGTCAGTTGCTGTTGGCGAAAAGGATTCTTCCTGATTCGAATGCTGAGTCATATATCTCGTTCCGTTGCCTTGGGGCATGAGTCATCATTCTACATCGTGGCATCCAAAACGGTAGGCTCACAATGGGACCAATTGTTCGGTCATTACCGACGAAAGGCACGGTTAACCGTGCCTTTCCAATTTTCTGGCCGTACTCGTTCTGGCTAACGACCCAATCAGTTCTTGCTCTTGTCGACCAGCTGATTGGCTGCGATCCAAGGCATCATGGAGCGTAGCTTGGCACCGACCTGCTCGACCGGGTGCTCAGCATTCAGGCGGCGCCGTGCATGCATCGAGGGGTAATTGGTACCGCCTTCCTGAATGAACATCTTGGCATATTCACCAGACTGGATACGCTTGAGGGCATTACGCATGGCGGCTCGGGACTCGTCGTTGATGATCTCCGGGCCAGTAACGTACTCGCCATATTCGGCGTTGTTGGAGATCGAATAGTTCATGTTGGCGATGCCACCCTCATACATCAAATCGACGATCAGCTTGAGCTCGTGCAGGCACTCGAAATAGGCCATTTCCGGCGCATAGCCTGCTTCGGTTAGCGTTTCAAAGCCCGCCTTGACCAGCTCCACCGTGCCACCACAGAGCACCGCCTGTTCGCCAAAGAGATCCGTCTCGGTCTCGTCCTTGAAGGTGGTTTCGATGATACCGGTACGTCCACCACCGATGGCGGCCGCATAAGAAAGCGCGGTTTCCTTGGCCTGGCCGGACGCGTCCTGCTCGATGGCGATCAGATCGGGAATACCCCCACCGCGTGTGAACTCTGAGCGCACGGTATGGCCCGGAGCTTTCGGCGCGATCATGATCACATCGAGATCTTCCCGGGGCACGATCTGGTTGTAGTGAATATTGAAGCCATGGGCGAATGCCAGGGTCGCGCCCTGCTTGAGATTGGGCTCGATATCACGTTCGTAGATGGCTTTCTGGTTCTCGTCCGGTGCCAGCATCATGACCACATCCGCTTCTCTGCTAGCCTCCGCAACAGACGCCACCTTCAGGCCCGCCGCCTCGGCCTTGGCAGCGGAGGAAGAACCAGAACGCAGCGCTACGGTCACGTCAACGCCGGACTCCTTAAGATTATTGGCGTGAGCATGGCCTTGAGAACCGTAGCCGACAATGGCGACTTTTTTGGCCTGGATGAGAGAAAGGTCACAGTCTTTGTCGTAATAAACGTGCATGAAAAGCTCCGAAATAAGAATGGATGGGGTCGTGTCGGCCTCTGGGCCAGTTGGCCTCGAACCCTGCTGTCGATTGGCCACTATGACAGCCAAGATACGTCAGGCAGAACGTTGCGTAAAACGCTATATTTGCAATATTACAATTCATAAAGCGAAACACTAATCGTGGATCTTCGACTTCTAAAACATTTCTTGGTACTGGCGGAGACATGTCACTTCGGCCGTGCAAGCGATAGCTGCCACGTCAGCCCTTCGACGTTGAGCCGTTCGATTCAACAGCTGGAAAGCAGCTTGGGCGTCATGCTGTTTGCCCGGGACAATCGCAGCGTTCATTTGACCCGGGAAGGTTTTCTTTTTCAGCAATACGCGCGGGATGCCTTGGAGCAATGGGATCTGATTCGGCACACCATGATGAGCGAGTCCGGTGAGCTATCCGGGGAAATCAGCATCTATTGCTCAGTGACTGCCAGCTATAGCTTTCTTTACGAATTGCTCAGCGAATTCCGTCCGCGTTATCCACGCATCGAACTCAAACTGCATACCGGCGATCCGGCGGAAGCGATTCATCGAGTGCTCGGAGGGGACGAGGATATGGCAATTACCGCGCGCCCTGAGACCCTACCTCGCCAGCTTGCCTTCAAGCCCATTGCGACGTCGCCGCTGGTATTCATTGCTCCCGAAGATCCAGCAGACTGGATGCCGGCGGATCTCTCTTCGCCGCAAACAAACGAATGGGCGCGGGTACCGATGATCCTTTCGGAAACAGGACTGGCTCGGGATCGCACTGATGCCTGGTTCTCAGCGCTCGGCATAAAACCCCACATCTACGCCCAAGTCGGTGGAAACGAAGCCATCGTCAGCATGGTGGGGCTGGGATTCGGCATCGGCGTGGTGCCCAAGATCGTGTTCGACAACAGTCCATTGGCCAATCGGGTACGCCTGCTCGATATACAGCCTGCCCTGACACCTTACGATGTCGGCTTATGCGTTACAGAAAAGAAACTCAAGAATCCCCTGATCCATGCGCTATGGGATCAGGTGCGCTAGTCAAATGACAGAATTAGCAAAAACCAGACAAGAAAAAGCCGCCCCGAGGGGCGGCTTGGTCATTGCCAGTAGACGCTCACAGGCTGAGCATCTTGTCGCCGCGGGCAATGCCCGACACACCGGTACGGGCTACTTCAAGAATGCCGATCGGCGCCATGGCCTGGACGAAAGCGTCCAGTTTGCCGGCGTCGCCGGCGATCTGGACAGTATAGACACCCGGCGCAACGTCAACCACTTGCGCCCGGAAGATATCCGCCGTGCGCTTGACCTCATCGCGCTGAGCACCCAAGGCCTTAACCTTGACCAGCATCAGCTCCCGCTCGATATGGTTGCCTTCGGTCAGATCCACCAGCTTGACCACATCGATGAGCTTGTTGAGCTGCTTGGTGATCTGCTCGACGATCCGGTCGTCCCCTACCGTGGTCACGGTCAGGCGAGACAGAGTTTCATCTTCCGTTGGTGCCACGTTGAGCGACTCGATGTTGAAGTTGCGCTGGGAGAAAAGCCCCACGACTCGAGAAAGCGCGCCGGGCTCGTTTTCCAGCAGGATCGAAATGATATGACGCATCAGGTCCGCTCCGTCTTCGAAAGCAGCATGTCACGCATGGAACCAAGAGGCACATGCATCGGATAGACGTGTTCCCGCGGGTCGACATAGATGTCCAGGAAAACAAGCTCGTTCTTGTCCGCAAAGGCCCGCTCCAGCGCCGGCTCGAGTTCTTCCGGACTTTCCACCCGGAGGGCGGTGAAACCGTAGGCCTCGATCAGCTTCTGGAAATCCGGCAGTGACTCCATGTAGGAGTGGGCGTGGCGGGACTTGTAATTCAAATCCTGCCACTGGCGCACCATGCCCAATGAGCCGTTGTTGAGATTGACGATCTTGACACCGATGCCGTACTGCTTACAGGTCGATAGCTCCTGCATCATCATCTGAAAACTACCTTCACCGGTGACGCAGACCACATCATCCTTGGGATAGCTTTGCTTGATCCCCATGGCGGCAGGAAAGCCGAACCCCATGGTGCCAAGCCCGCCGGAGGTGATGAAACGATTGGGCTTGTCGAACTTGTAATATTGTCCGGCAAACATCTGGTGCTGACCGACATCCGTCGTGACATACGCCTCACCCCGGGTCAGGCGGCAAATCTCCTCGATCACCTGCTGAGGCTTGAGCGGCTCACCGGCCTCTGCCGGCTCGTAGAGTTTGCCTTTGCGCTCTTCGCGCCAGCCGTCGATCTTCTGCCACCATTCGATGAGCGCCTCGGGATTGCTCGGCTCGCGGTCCTGCACGAGGCTGATCATCTCATTGATCACGCTGGCGGAGGGGCCCACGATCGGCACGTCGGCGCGCACGGTCTTGGAGATCGAACTGGGATCGATATCCACATGGACGATCTTGGCCGTCGGGCAGAACTTCGAGGTGCTGTTAGTCACCCGGTCATCGAAACGCGCGCCGATGGCGATGATCAGATCCGCATGGTGCATGGCCATATTGGCTTCGTAGGAACCGTGCATCCCCAACCAGCCCAAGGACTGGCGATCGCTTTGCGGGTACGCTCCAATGCCCATCAGGGTGGTCGTGATCGGATAGCCCAGACGACGTACCAGATCCGTCAGCGGCTCGCAGGCCTGGCCCATCACGATGCCGCCCCCGGTATAAAATACCGGACGCCGCGCCTTGAGCATCAGCTCCAAGGCCTTCTTGATCTGGCCCGAGTGACCACGGTTAACCGGGTTGTAGGAGCGCAGCTTGACCTTCTTCGGATAGACGTACTCGTAGCGCTCGGTGGGCGCCGTCATGTCCTTGGGAATGTCCACTACCACCGGACCCGGTCGGCCCGACGCCGCCAGATAGTAAGCCTTCTTGAGCACCATCGGAATCTCGGCAGGATGACGAATCGAGAAGCTGTGCTTCACGATCGGCCGAGTCACCCCGATGATGTCGGTCTCTTGAAAGGCGTCTTCCCCGATCAGGTGACTCGCAACCTGACCGCATAGCACCACCATCGGAATCGAGTCCATGTAGGCGGTAGCAATACCCGTTACGGCATTGGTGGCACCGGGCCCGGAGGTGACCAGTACCGTGCCGGGCTTGCCGGAGGCTCGTGCATAGCCGTCCGCTGCATGGGTCGCAGCTTGTTCGTGACGAACGAGAATGTGTTTGACGTCATCCTGACGGAACAGCGCATCATAAATATGAAGCGCGGCTCCTCCGGGATAACCATAAATGTATTCGACGCCCTCATCTTTGAGGAAGCGGGCAATCATATCGGCGCCGGAAAGCAATTCCACAGTTGTTTCTCCCCTGGAGGTCTCGAATGTCATTTCGCCCTCGGAATGAATGACGAAAATCGAGTGCGGCAATGCGCCGCTGCCGGCCATGCCGGCACCTGATGCCAAACCCTGGCGGTTTACGGCCCGGGTAGGGCCTGCACTTCATAACGCGACGGATCGCCGCGGCGGGGTTGGGCCAGGCTGGACGGTTAATCCATGCCTGGAAATCCTTGCAAGGCGGGTAGAGGTCTCGCACCTACCCTTCACGTAGCGCTCGAGGATCGCTCGAAATTGCTACGCCTACAATCAGGAACCGTCAAGATTCCATTAGCGGCTCAAAGCTGTCAACCGGCTAGCCATGTTGCGATGCAAAAAAATGTACTTGATCGCATTATTGCAACTTTTTTCAACAAAAAGCCCGCCAAAAAGGCGGGCTAAGACGTGAGAAAGCGTTCTGAATACCATCATTTATCGAATTTTAGATGTCCATCCTCAGTGCTCACGCGAATGGTATCACCAGGCACGAAGCGTCCAGCCAGTAGATCCTGGGCCAGCGGGTTCTCAATACGGCTCTGGATGGCCCGCTTGAGAGGACGGGCACCGAACACCGGATCGAAGCCCACCACCGCCAGTTGCGCCATGGCATCATCGCTGACCTCGAGCATGAGTTCGTGCTCCGCCAGTCGGCTGCGCAGCCGATCGAGCTGGATGCTGGCAATGGCCTGGATCTGCTCCTGACCCAGGGCATGGAACACCACCACCTCATCAATGCGGTTGATCAGCTCGGGCCGGAAGTGATTGCCCACTATTTCCATTACCGACTCTTTCATCAAGGCGTAATCCGCATCGTCGCCGCCCATGCGCTGAATGATGTCCGAGCCCATGTTGGAGGTCATCACGATCACCGTATTGCGGAAATCCACGGTGCGTCCTTGACCGTCCGTGAGCCGGCCATCCTCCAGCACCTGCAGCAGTATATTGAAGACATCAGGATGCGCCTTCTCCACCTCATCCAGTAGCAGCACGGAATAGGGCTTGCGCCGCACTGCTTCGGTCAAATAGCCGCCCTCTTCGTAACCCACATAGCCGGGAGGCGCACCGATCAGCCGCGCCACGGAGTGCTTTTCCATGAACTCGGACATGTCGATGCGCACCATCGCCTCTTCGGTATCGAAAAGGAAGTTGGCTAGCGACTTACACAGCTCGGTCTTGCCCACCCCGGTCGGGCCGAGGAACAGGAATGAACCGTTGGGGCGGTTAGGATCCGCAAGCCCCGCCCGAGAGCGGCGCACCGCGTTGGCCACGGCGCTGACCGCTTCGTCCTGACCGATGACCCGTTCGTGCAAGGCCTCTTCCATGCGCAAGAGCTTGTCCCGCTCGCCTTCGAGCATCTTGGATACCGGAATGCCGGTCCAGCGGGAAACCACCTCGCAATCTCTTCTTCGGTGACGTTGGAACGCAGCAGCTTGTGCTTGGTCACATCTGCCATTTCGCCTTCGCCGGATTCGGCAATCTTCTTTTCGAGTGCCGGAATGGTGCCGTACTGAAGCTCCGACATGCGCCCCAGGTCACCTTGACGCCGAGCCGCCTCGAGATCGATACGCGCCTGCTCGAGATCCGCCTTGAACTGGGCCGCGCCCTGAATGCTGGCCTTCTCGGACTTCCAGACCTCCTCGAGATCTGCGTACTCCCGCTCGAGTTCACCGATATGCGTCTCGAGATCCTCCAGGCGACGACGTGAGGCCTCGTCAGTCTCCTTCTTCAGCGCCTCCCGCTCCATCTTGAGCTGAATGAGCCGGCGGTCGAGACGGTCCATCTCTTCGGGCTTGGAATCAAGCTCCATGCGAATGCGCGAGGCGGCCTCGTCGATCAGGTCGATGGCCTTGTCCGGTAGCTGACGATCCGTGATATAGCGGGTCGAGAGCTTGGCCGCAGCGATGATCGCGGAATCCGTGATATCGACGCCGTGATGCACCTCGTAGCGCTCCTTGAGTCCGCGCAGGATGGCGACGGTATCCTCTTCGCTGGGCTCATCCACCAGCACCCGCTGAAAGCGCCGCTCGAGGGCCGCGTCCTTCTCTATGTACTTACGGTATTCATCCAGGGTGGTGGCGCCCACGCAGTGGAGCTCACCCCGAGCCAGGGCGGGCTTCAACATGTTGCCCGCATCCATGGAGCCTTCCGCCTTGCCGGCACCCACCATGGTGTGTATTTCATCGATGAACAGGATCACCCGACCCTCTTCCTGAGCCAGCTCCTTGAGCACCGCCTTCAAGCGCTCCTCGAATTCACCGCGGAACTTCGCACCGGCCAGCAGCGCGCCCATGTCCAGAGACAGCACCAGTTTGTCCTTGAGCCCTTCCGGCACCTCGCCATTGATAATGCGCTGGGCCAAGCCTTCGGCAATGGCGGTCTTGCCCACGCCGGGCTCACCAATCAATACCGGATTGTTCTTGGTGCGCCGCTGCAGCACCTGAATCGTTCGGCGGATTTCATCATCCCGTCCGATCACTGGATCGAGCTTGCCTTCCGCCGCCCGGGCAGTGAGATCCAGGGTGTACTTTTCCAACGCCTCGCGATTTTCTTCGGCGTTGGCATCGTCGACCTTGGCACCGCCACGCAAACTGTCGATGGCGCTCACCACCGCCTTCTTGGTCAGCCCCGCCTGGGTCAACACCCGGGTGATGGCGTGATTCATCTCCAGCGCCGCCAGTACTACCAGTTCGCTAGCGATGTATTGGTCACCACGCTTTTGCGCTTCGCGATCCGCCAGATTGAATAGCCGGGCCAGATCCTGGCTCATGTTGACGTTGCCGTCGAACTGCCCCACCACGGGCAGGTTATCCAAGTATTCGCTCAGGCCACTGCGCAGCTTGGCTACATCGCCGCCGCTTTTCTGTATCAGGCCTTTGATGCCGCTATCCTGGGCATCAAGCAGCGCGGCCATCAGATGGCCCGGATCGAGTTGATTGTGCCCCTGGCCCACGGCCAGAGACTGGGCTTCGGCCAGGGCGTTCTGCAACTTGCTGGTCATTCGGTCGATTCGCATCGAATTCCTCCATTAGGGGTAGAGCGCGATTGGACGCACCCTGCAACCTTTATTCACGTTGACTTGTAGATGGAGGTATGTTGGGAGGGTTTCAAGTCGGCAGGCGGCAAAAGCCATCGCTCAATTGATCCGGATCAATTGGAAGAGAGATCAAGCATGGTGGCAGCTTCTACTTCAGCCAGATCATGCTGGCCATGCGTCCGGTGAGCCCATCATCGCGACGGTGGGAATAGAAACGCGACTCACAGGCAGTACAAAAATGACCGCCACTGATATGTGAAACGCCCAGGCGCTCCAGTCGCAGCCGCGCCAGCCGATAGAGATCGCCCATGTAATGACCGAGCCGATAGGGGCTTGGCTCAAAGGCGCTGGCGGCCTCAGGCTGAATCGCAACGAAAGCGTCGAAGACCTCCTTGCCCACTTCGAACTGGGCGTTGGAGATGGCGGGCCCAAGCCAGACCAGTAGATCCTCCGGGGCACGTCCCAATGCCGCCACGCTGGCTTCCAGCACGCCATTGGCAAGACTGCGCCAGCCTGCATGGGCGAGTCCAACCCGGCTACCCTGGCGATCGCAGAAAAATACCGGCAGGCAATCCGCGGTAAGGATCACGCAGGCATAATCTCTGTTGAAAGCCACCGCGGCATCGCCTCGGGGCGGTTTAGCGCCGTATTCCTGTCGATAGTCCTGCAGAACATCGATGCCATGCATCTGATCGAGCCACAAAAGTGGCCGCTCATCATCGATCTGCTCCGCCAGCAAGTTTCGACAATGAGCCACCGTGGCTGGATCGTCTCCCACATGCAGCGCTGGATTGAAGGCTGAATAAGCGCCTTGGCTCGGACCGGTTTCGCGAGTGGTGATAAAGGCCCCGACGGTGCTTGGCGCCGGCCAGTCCGGCAGCAGTAGGGTCGGCTGCTCGCTCATCTCATCTCCTCGCTGTCGGTTCGCAGATAATCCAGCAGCATCAACAGGTCATCCGGCAGCTGGGCACGAAACGCCATCGACTTGCCGTTGCGTGGATGGATGAAGGCCAATTTGCGAGCGTGCAACGCCTGACGGGGAAACTCTCTTAAAATCTCCTTGAGAGTATCCGAGGCGCCTGCGGGCAGCTTGAAACGGCCACTGTAAAGCGCGTCTCCAATCAGGGGAAAGCGCTTGTAGGCCATATGCACTCGAATCTGGTGGGTACGACCGGTTTCCAGTTTGCAGCGCACATGAGTGTGACCGCGAAAACGCTCCGCCACCCGGTAATGAGTGACCGCTGGCTTGCCCGAAGCGGTGACCGCCTGGCGTTTACGATCTTTGGGATGGCGGCCAATCGGCGCATCCACCGTACCCCCAGCGGTCATCACTCCGATGACCACTGCATCGTATTCTCTTGAAACGCTGCGGGCTTGAAGCTGCTCGACCAAGGAGGTCTGTGCCGGCAAGGTCTTGGCGACGACCATCAGGCCACTGGTGTCCTTATCCAGGCGATGCACGATGCCCGCTCGAGGAATCGCCGCCAAGGCGGGGCAATGATGCAGCACCGCATTGAGCAGGGTGCCGTCCGGATTGCCCGCTGCGGGGTGCACCACCAATCCCGGCGGCTTATTGACGACCAGCACGTCGTCATCCTCGAACACGATATCCAGCGCAATGGCCTGAGCCACCCAGCGCGTTTCTTCCTCGAGCACTGCCTGCAACGACAATCGCTCGCCTCCGTAGACCTTGTCCTTGGGCTTGGCTTGCGCACCGTCAAGGACCAGATCCCCCTGCTTGATCCAGCTCTTGAGGCGCTCCCGGGAAAAATCGGGGAAAAGCTCTGCTGCAGCCTGGTCGAGCCGCATGCCGACCATGGTCTCGGGAATGCGTTCATCGCGTTGGATGGTCTCTGGCATAGCGTTGTTGTGGCCTATGACGTTTCGCCCGTGTAGGGCTTTGCTTTATAGTGAGCCGGACTCGGCCTTTACAGGCCATAGCCTATCATGGCCAACATAGATTGCCCGAAATGAGGATGACGATGCGCGCGACTCCCCTGGCCGCCCTAGTACTGGCTGCCGCCCTGCTGACTGGCTGTGCCAGCAACGAGGCTGCCCCGGACCTGCAGGAGCAGGATCTCTACCAGAAAGCTCAGACATCATTGGATGCAGGACGCTACAACAGTGCCGTAACTCAGCTCGAAGCCCTCGATACGCGCTTTCCCTTCGGCAGCTACGCAGAACAAGCCCAGCTCGAGCTGATCTACGCCTACTACAAGGTAGATAACTGGGAAGCCGCTCGCGCCGCCGCCAGCCGCTTCATTCGTCTGCACCCGGATCACCCCCAGGTCGACTATGCCTATTATCTGCGCGGCTTAGCGGCCTACCAGGCAGGACGTTTCAGTCTCGAAAGCCTGAACATGATCGACATCTCCAAGCGCGATCTCGGGGCGTCACGGGATGCCTACGTCGATTTTGGCGAACTGGTGCGGCGTTATCCGAACAGCGCCTACGCGCCGGATGCACGTCAGCGCGTCATTTATCTGCGTAACGTGATCGCACGCAATGAGCTGCAGGTGGCCGACTTCTACCTGCGTAAGGGCGCCTATGTTGCTGCTGTCGAACGCGGTCGCTGGGTCATCGAACACTACCCGCAATCCACCGCTACTCGGGATGCTCTGGCGATGATGGTGGAAGGCTATCTGGGCATGGAAATGCGCGACCGTGCCCGGGAAGTATTGGCGACCTTGATCGAGAACGACCCAGAGAACAAACGGCTCGACGGCCGGACTTTCAAGCCAGTCCATGTAGACGCCGAGCCGCTCAGTCTCGCCGGCTGATATCTAATTAGTGTTTTTGTCAGGGCCTTGGCGCAATAAACCCTGCCGGTTGGCAGGGTTTATTGATTGGGGCGCAATTCTAGCGTTATTCACTCACCCGGCTGCCAGCCACTGACAACCGGATAGCGCCGATCCCGGCCGAAGCCTCGGGATGTCACCCGCACGCCGAGAGGCGCCTGACGACGCTTGTACTCGCTGCGATCGACCAGCTTCACCACCCGATAGACATCCTCCTCGACAAATCCTGCCTCGATGATTGTCTCGGCACTCATGTCGCCCTCAATGTAATGCTCTAGAATTGCATCGAGCACGTCGTAACCTGGCAGGGAATCGCTATCCTGCTGATCCGGCGCCAGCTCTGCGGAGGGCGGACGGGTAATGACACGCTCGGGGATAACCAGCCCTTGGGTATTGCGCCATTTGGCCAGACGGTAGACCCAGGTCTTGTAGACATCCTTCAAGGCGTTGTAGCCGCCCACCATGTCGCCATAGAGCGTGGCATACCCTACCGCCATCTCGCTCTTGTTGCCGGTGGTCAGCACCATCAGGCCCTTCTTGTTGGAAATGGCCATGAGCAGCACACCGCGACAGCGCGACTGTAGATTTTCCTCGGTGGTATCCCGTTCACTTCCTTTAAAACTCTCCGCCAGGGTCTCGGTAAAGGCCTCGACCATGGGGGCAATTGGCATCACGTCATATTGCACGCCAAGCAATCGTGCCTGTTCCGCCGCGTCATCCCGAGAAATATCCGCGGTGTAGTGATAGGGCATCATCACCGCCTGCACCCGCTCCGGCCCAAGGGCATCCACGGCGATAGCCAGTGACAGCGCGGAGTCGATCCCTCCAGAAAGTCCGAGCACCACGCCTTGAAAACCGCTTTTATTGACGTAGTCACGCAGCCCCGTGACCAGAGCGCAGTAGAGATTGTCTTCATCGTCACCCAAGGGTTCGCACTCGCCGGTTTCGGGCTCCCAGCGTTCGTCATGCTTGACGAAACGCACTGGCATCAAGCTACCTGCCAGTGTGGGGCGCGCACCTGCAGCTCGCCCTTTGCATCCACAACCAGGGAACCACCATCGAATACCAGGTCATCCTGCCCCCCGATCTGATTGACGTAAACCAAAGGACGCTGGACGGTCTTGGCCCAGTTGGCAAACAGCTCAAGGCGCTCCGCCGGCTTGTTCTGATGGAAGGGCGAGGCGTTCAGCGTCACCAGAATATCCGCGCCGGCTTCACAGGCCTTGCGCACCGGCTTGCCTTCCCAGAGATCCTCGCAAATCAAAATGCCCAGTCGCGCCCCTCGATGCTCGATCACCAGCGGCTGGCGGCCTGACTTGAAATAACGATGTTCATCGAAGACCAGATAATTGGGTAGCGCTTGCTTGGCGTACTCGCCAATCCATTCGCCGTTATAGAGCACACCGGCCAGGTTGTAGTAGCCACTCTTGCGACGCCCGGGATAGCCGACGATCACCATGACATCTCGCGCCATCTTTTTGGCCATGCGGCGACGTGCCGCATCCAGTCGATTTTCCATGGAGTCGCGCAGCAGCAGATCTTCAGGTGGATAACCGGTAAGAAACAGCTCTGGGAGCACCACCACATCGGCCTTGTGTTCGATACAAGCCTCGCGCACCGTCTCGATGGCAAGCTCAGCGTTGCCAGGGATATCACCCACCAGAGGATCCAGTTGGGCCATGACCAGCGTCAGGTCTTGCATGGCGATTCACTTCCTTGAATTGGCTGAAACGGATAGGGGCTTTACACTAACACCCTTGTACACATTGTCCCGCAAGGTCTGCGCTGAGGCAAAGCGCCTACCGGCCACCGAGGGAGTCAGAGGATGAACCTTTTGATCATACGCCTGATCATTTTTGCCGTGCTGTTCTGGGCGGGTCTCAAGCTGTATCGCATGTACCGGGAATGGCAGCTGGAACGTGATCCCGACCAGCCCAAACGCATCGATGACGGCCAAATGGTACGCTGCGATTATTGTCGGGTGCACCTGCCTGAGAACGATGCGGTACGACAGGGGGATCATTGGTTTTGCAGCCCCGAGCACCGGGACAAGTATCTGGAACAGAAAGATCTTACAAGCTAGCTCGAAACCTCATTGGCAAATCACACGGAGCGAATCCATGAACGATTTACCAACAGATCGATTCATTATTCGCGCCGCCGTCCCCTTTAGCACCCCGTTGGCCAAGATGGTCTAGTGTTAATTCGGCGCATTTGATATCGCTTGTCTGGGCTCCTTTGGGCGTGGCCTTCAGTGTATAGGACGCAGCACCGCTAGCAGCAAGGCTCAGCTGATAGAATCCTTCCCGGCTCTGAGCATCGCCGCCCAGCCCTTCATTGGCGTCGCCGCAAGCTGGCGTACCATCGAGCTTTGATGCGTAATGGCCACAGCGCGCCATAAAGCGCTCTTGGGCCTGGGCAAGCTCCAGCAAGCTGATAATGGCGTCGCCACGACGCGAACGCTCAACGTAGGACTGATAGCTAGGATAGGCAATCGACGCCAAAATCCCGACGATCGCCACCGCGATCATCATCTCGATCAGGGTAAAGCCGCTGTTCTTGTTCGCCATGCGCTTCTCTTCAGTGAAATTGATATCAACTTGATGAAATGACCGTCAGCGCAGCTGGTACCAGGCGCTGCGTCCGGTCCACGGTCGAATACCAAAATTCATCAGTATCTTCTGCACGCTGCCGGCGTTGTCCTGCTGGGCTCCCACACCGGCATACTGGGTATTCTGATTGAACTTCGGTGCCGTGAGCATGCCGCCAGCCTTTACACTCAGCACGATCTCGCCGCCGACGTCGTCACCGCTGTCCACCGTGCCGTCCTGGTTGTAATCGAACACCCGGTTGTTGTTTTCATTACCGATACGCATTGGCGACAGGCCATCCATTAGACTCACCGCGTTGAACCAGC
>NZ_JIBT01000071.1 GCF_001039575.1 Halomonas sp. PR-M31 | reverse complement strand
GCGTCCGACCGGCCAAAGCTTAGCTTCGCGGATCTCGAAGCGCGCCTGGCCGAACGCGCCCGCAAGCAGACCGTCGACAGCGAAAGCAACGATGACGGCCTGGCGGACGCGGAACACTCATCAGACGAGAATACGTCCGACTCATGAACACCACGAACACCACCACCGAAAAGCTGCAGAAAGTTCTCGCCCGAGCTGGGCTAGGATCGCGCCGCGAGATGGAAACCGCCATCAGCGCCGGACGGGTCAAGGTCAACGGCCAGGTCGCCACCCTGGGCGATCGTATCGAAGCGCGGGACAAGGTCACTTTTGATGATCGTCCGCTCAATCTGCGCGGCGCCGAAGAAGTGCCGCGCCGGGTCATCATGTACAACAAGCCGGAAGGCGAGCTATGCACCCGCAAGGACCCGGAGGGCCGACGCACGGTGTTCGAGCGGCTGCCGCGCTTGAAAGGCGAGCGCTGGATCGCCATTGGTCGCCTGGACATCAATACCAGCGGCCTTTTGCTGTTCACCACCGATGGCGAATTGGCCAATCGATTGATGCACCCCTCGACCCAGGTCGAGCGTGAATACGCCGTGCGCATCATGGGCAACGTCAAGCGCGAGCAGATCGTGGCCATGGTCGAGGGGGTGATGCTCGAGGACGGCCCGGCGCGCTTCACCGACGTGCAGGAGTTTGGCGGCGAAGGCATCAACACCTGGTTCCACGTGGTGATCATGGAAGGACGCAACCGGGAGGTGCGCAGGCTGTGGGAATCCCAAGGGCTCACCGTTAGCCGTCTGAAGCGGGTGCGCTACGGCAACATCTTCATCGACAAGCGAGCCAAGGCCGGTGAATGGGTGGAACTCACTCAGGAAGAGATCGACGATCTTTCCACCCTGGCGGGTCTGGAGGTACGTAAGGTGCCGGACTTGACCCCGGAAGAGCAGAACCGCTGGAGCCGGGATAAGAACAAGCGCCGTCCGGTGCGCGCCATGCGCAAACCGAAGGAGCCGCGGCACAGGCGCTGAGACTTCTTTGGCGAAATTCCTTGAGAAAGGCTTGTTCCAGGCACGGGGCAAGCCTTTTCTCTATTATGTTGGAAGGGGTGATCGAGACTTTCTAGCTGCCTAAAATGTGCTGCAGCACGTTGCGTAGACCATCTTGATCAGCAATTGATAGCTGACCCATAGCGCTAACGATCCTGCTTTTCTCGAGTGTCGCGATCAAAGGCTCGAGCCTTGCACCAATATTTCGACGTTGTGATTCAATTCGGGTATTACCAATCGAGTTCTTCCGTTGGTGGCCACGCCGATTCATGCTCTCCGTGTTCGTGCATTCGATGCGTCGAGCGATGCAACTCAAGGCTTACCACAGGAAGTGAACATGAATCAGAAAACGAAAGCATTACCCACCCGCACTCTAGGGCAGGGCTTTTATGCCTCGGCGATTGGCTATGGTGCCATGGGGCTCAGCGAATTCTATGGCCCATCGGACGATACCCAGTCCCTTGCGATGCTTGATGAAGTGGCAGATGCCGGCGTTACGCTCATCGATACGGCAGATATGTACGGTCGCGGACACAACGAGATACTGATTGGTCGCTTTCTCGCTGCTCAACGTTCCGCTGCAGACTCGATCAAGGTTGCGACCAAATGCGGTATCGATCGGCCCAAGGAGGCGGAGTACGCGCGGGGTATTAACAATAGTCCCGAGTACATTCGCGCTTGCTGCGACGCCTCGCTGAAGCGTCTGGGCGTCGAGCGAATCGATCTGTACTACCTCCATCGGGTGGACCCGCAGGCAGATATCACCGAGACCATGGGTACGCTGAAAAGCCTGGTCGAGGAGGGCAAGATCGCCCACGTGGGATTATGCGAGGTCTCTGCAGCTACTCTGGAAAAGGCTCATGCAGTGTATCCGATCACGGCGCTGCAAACGGAGTACTCGCTGTGGACCCGGGACGTCGAGCTGAGCATTCTGCCCAAGGCCAAGGCGTTAGGAATCGGCTTGGTCGCCTACTTACCTCTAGGTCGTGGCTTTCTCACCGGTCGGATCAGTTCGGCTCAAGAGCTGGCAAACGGTGATTTTCGACGCAACAACCCCCGTTTTCAGCAGGATAGTCTTGCGCATAATCTACAACTGCTCGAGTCCGTCAAGGCGATAGCCGAGCGTCATGGGGCAACCCCCGGTCAGATCGCGCTTGCCTGGTTGTTGGCACAAGGGGATCACATCGTGCCCATTCCCGGCACGCGACGCTCGCGCTATCTTCAGGAAAATCTTGCGGCCGCCGAGCTTGAACTATCCGCAGAAGATAAAGATGAACTGGAAAAGGTATTCACATCAGACAGCGTGCGGGGCGAACGCTATGGGGAGGAGGGTATGAAAGGGGTCAATGCTTGAGCTTCAGCAGTTGCGAGGAGCCTGTTTACGACATCGAGTACCGCCTCGTTTTGCTCATTTGCGCGCCATATCAGATGAATATCCATGCTCAGGCGCGCCTCGATACTGTCGGTGAACGCACGATACACCACGCCGGTGCGGCTGGCGGCTTTCATAGAACTGGGTAGGAATCCCATGCCTTCACCCGCGGCGATGCGGGCGAGTAAATCAACGTGCTCCTGGGGTTCTGGTTTGCGAGGGGCAGAAAAACCCATTTGATCGAACAAGGTTTCGCAGCGATCAAAAAAGACGAGGTTATCGGCCCTCGGGAACCAGAATAACGGTGTTTCCGCGACGTCTTTCAGATCGATTCGTTCCTTGCCGGCAGCAGCGTGGAACGCCGGCAGCGCGACCATCATCCTATCTTCGCCAATCTTCTGACTCTTGAGTGCGGGAGAGACATTGGCGAAAACGCCAACGATCGCCAAATCGATCTGTGAGGCTAACACGCGCTCGACGAGCCGCTTGGAGTAGGCCCGCTCCTGATGAATGCCCTGATTGAAAGATGAATTAGCTAGTAGGGCGTTCAGGGCGGTGAGCTGACTGAAATCCATAACGCTGGTCAAACCGAGCCGGATGTTTTCTTGAGGCGTTCCTGCGCTATCGCGCAACGATGCGACCGCGTTATCCAGCCCTACAAGCAAGCGATGCGCTCTGTCGACGAAATGCTTGCCGGTTGGCGTTAGCGCGACTCGATGGGTATCCCGCTCGATTAATCTGACGCCTAGCAATGTCTCCAGGCTGCGCACCTGTCTTGATAGCGGCGGTTGCGACATGTGCAGGCGTTCGGCCGCTCGGCGAAAATTGAGCTCTTCCGCCACGGCGATGAAGCACTGCAACTGTCGGATGGTCGGTAAGCGGTTGGAGAGTATCGACATGTTAAAATTCCCTCCGTCAAACCCAGTGATCGAAACGCGCTGTCATTTATTGGGTGTTTTCCTTGCACGCGAGCAGCGCCCGGAAAAGTGAGCCCATCATTACCGGTTCGTCACGCTCGATGCGAAATCCCGCCCCTTCCAACAACGGTCGCGCCTGCCGGGTGATATCCGTTGCAATGGCACTGGTTGCAAGATTGAGTGTGCGACGTCCCCAGCCTGCCCGATGGCTATCGGGCTGAAACTTGTCCATCACGCATAGCTGGCCATCTGCGCCAAGCACGCGATGAGCTTCATAAAGCCCTTTAGTTGGATCCGGCATGACGGCCAGAATCAGATGCATGATCACCACGTCGAAATGATTATCAGGATAGTCGAGTTGTTCCGCGTCCATGATTCGGGCAGTGAAATCGAAACCAAGTTCGTCTGCCCGAGCTCGAAAGCGGGTAATCATGGCTGGTGAGAGGTCGGTGCCGGAGCCGACGATCAACACTCGCTGTCCCGGCGCCCATGCCACCGCTTCGAAGGCACTGCCTCGCGCGTGGCGAAAGGCGCGATCGGCGATCAAATCATAGACCGGCGCATAAACGCTGTAGCGCAGTCGATTCCAGGCGGTGGTGTTGAGCATGGCATCACTCCTCGTTGTATTGGATATAAGTGCTCGTGTATCCGTTATGCGACGAGTTTAAGCATCTCACGGTAAGCCTCGAGCCTTGTGGCTATACTGCCTCCCCCAGTCGTTGGCAACCGCATCCTAGACCAACGATAAAGTAACGCATGCCATGGCAGTGAACCTTTTATCTGTCTATGTGATTTCGACGTATCCGGGCCTATGAGGCGACTGAGTGATTTATTTGATCAGGAAAAACTTTGCATAACTACGTCAAACAACTTATTCAAAGCAAGTTCGTGCGTAACGTCGCGGTGGTGGCCAGCGGCACCGCCGGCGCCCAAGCAATCGGCGTCGCTTTTTCCCCTGTCATTACCCGCCTGTACGGTCCGGACGCATTTGGTGTCCTGGGCACCTTCGCGGCCATGCTTGCGGTGATAACACCTTTGGCAGCGCTCAGCTATCCGATTGCCATCGTACTGCCCAAAAAAGACGTTGATGCTCTAGGCCTGGTCAAGCTATCTATTGGAATTGCACTGACGACCTCTTTTCTCGTCACCTTGTTTCTTCTGGGCTTCAAAGGTTCCATTGTCAACGCTTTCAATCTCCAGGCGGTTGAATCCTTCATACTGCTGCTTCCTCTGGCCATGCTGTTCTCGGCATGTCTGGCGATTGCCACCCAATGGGTGATTCGCAAGAAGCTGTTCAAGCTCCAAGCCAAGGTGGCCGTACTACAGGCATTGCTGATGAATGGCGCGAAGGCAGGTATCGGTCTATTGCTACCGCTGGCGTCGGTGCTGGTGATATTTGCCACCCTGGGTAGTGCGTTTCAAGCGTCCATGCTTTACAGAGGCATAAAAAAGAAAAAAGCGGACACAACGGTTGATGCCGGGCAGGATACGTTGGGAACCCATGCGTCGTACAAGGCTTTGGCATTGCGCCACCGCGACTTTGCCTACTACCGTACGCCTCAGGTTTTTCTCAATGCGGTTTCTCAAAGCATGCCAGTGCTCATGCTGGCCGGCTTTTTTGGTCCAGCGGTGGCTGGTTTTTATTCGCTGGGGAAGATGGTGCTGGGTGTTCCTTCCACGTTGATTGGACAATCCGTCGCTTCCGTTTTTTATCCACGAATAATGAAGCTGCCCATGCTGGAGAAAATACGCGTCAGCTAATGTTGAAAGCAACGGCAGCATTGGCAGCTGTGGGCATAGTGCCCTACGGAATAGTGATAGCTTTCGGCCCATGGCTATTCTCTTTCGTCTTTGGTACTGAGTGGGAGCTGGCAGGGGTGTATGCTCGATGGTTAGCGCTATGGTCATACTTCGGTTTTATGAACAGGCCAAGTGTTGGAGCAATACCGGTACTCTCATTACAAGGGTTTTTCCTTATTTATGAGATGGCGAGTGTCGCCTTGAGAGCTTTATCACTTTTTCTCGGATTTTTCATATTTGAAAGTGCGCTGGTCGCGATAGCGATGTTCAGCATTGTCAGTGCGGGTTTGAATGCTTTATTAATAGTTTCGACATTAATAGCAGCAAAAAAACATGATGATTCCCGGAGGGGTCATGAGTGATTTTTATTTGTTTCCAAGCAAACAAAACAAGGAAAGCTTTCCCGCTATTTGAATGAAATCCATCAGAAGGGCGGTGTTGAAAATATCGAATTTCACGGCGCCTGGGGTTCTCTTGCGGTCAGCAAGTCACACTACAATGGCTACGATCCGCTGAGTAACGAGCGTTACATCTGTGTCGTTATTGGTGGACCAGTACTCTATTTTCGAGATAACCGATTTTTTTCAGTAGACAATAGCGATGCCGGTACCCGGGCGATCTTTGATCGCTGGTTGAGTGGCAATATGAACTGGAGCGAAGATCTTAGTGGTCCTTTTGTAGTTCTAATCATAAACAAGACGTCTCGCAATGTTTTCTTCGTTACCGATCTGATGATGTTCATCCCGGTCTATCAATATCAGAATACACAGGGTGTCGCTATCGGCACCCATATAGATGGGCTTGCCAAGGCTTGTGGTCAGCAAGATCAGTTCGACGAGGTCTCCCTGGCGGACTTCATTCTGCATGAAGTCGTGACCTATCCCTACACGGCTTACAAAACCATTCGTCAGGGTCATCCCGCGGCAAAACACTGGTACTGTATCGACCAAAATCTACAAGCATTGCAAGGTCAGGCACCAGAATCGTACTGGTTGCCCGAAGAAAATGGGTCGTATCAGGATTTGAATGAGGCGGCAAACATATTAAGAGACGGGGTCGTAGGTTATGTAGAACGCGTCACCGAATCGATGAATCATGTTGCACAGTTCACTAGTGCTGGCGAAGACTCTCGAGCATTGTCTGGAATTATTCCGCAACGATTGAAGCGGGATGCTTTCATTTTTCTGGATCACATGAACCGAGAAGGCAAAATTGCAGAAAAAGTAGCAGCGGCATATGGTGCCAACTTCAAGCCGGCATTTCGCAGCAAGGTACATTACATATCCATTTTGCCGGAAGCCTCATCGCTCGTAGGAAGTGGTCATCAATACGTACATGCGCATGCCTTGGGGTTCGATCGATCATGCCATTTGGACGACTACAATGCTGTCTTCGGTGGATATCTCGCAGATTCACTTATCAAGGCTCAATACGCCCGCAAGCCAAAAGTCATGCGTCGTTTTGGTTTCCTTCCCCAGGTAGGTCTTGAAGGTGAGTCCCGCAGTAGAAAGGTTACGAGTCCGCTGTTTTCGGAAGACTGATGAACGAACTGACGCAGCGTCGACGCGAACATTTGGATCGGGTTCAATCATTTAGATCAACGAATGCTCACGAGTGGTTCGTGCTCTGGCCGATGACAATGAGATTGGCGATGCCCAATTTTTATAGTAGCCGACGCTTGTTTGCCAGCTTCGAGCCTTTCATGTCGAAAGAAGCAGTCAAGGTCGGCGCAGGCATTCCGACCGATTGGAAACTGAATCGACGCTTGTTCAACAAAGCCTTCCGTCCTTTCCTGGCCAAGACACGTTGGTTGCATCATGCGGATGGGCGTCTTCCTTATTACCCCTGGTATGTGAATTCACCAATACAGTTCGCTACCTGGCTTTATCGCCAGCTGGAAAGACGTTTGGGGCTGCAGGAAAAGGGACACCAGGGTCCTTGGGGAGATTGGGCAAACGTGATGAAAAGTTCGGAATGGCAAGAAGCGGTCGATAAGGCGTTTTTTGAAGCAGAAGGCTTGCCCGAGATGCAGCAAGCGATAAAACAGGGAGCGCTTTCGAAAAGTGATTTGAAGACCTCGCAAAAAGTCAATCTTTTACAAGCTGTCCATTTAGCCAACAGCATGAAAAGAAACGAAAAAAAGCGGGAGAACATGGAGCACTAATATAAAAACGAGCGATATGGCCACGCTTTCTGCATGATTTTGAATACTTATCATATTCAACGATCGTTCAGGTTCTTGAATGACGGACATGGGGTGATCGCAATACGGCGTTACTGGTCTACTCTTTTTACAAGACTCCCTTGAAAAGATATGGCGAACAACAACTGCCATACAGTCACGCCATCGATCATATCGAGACTCCCGAAATGAACATGTCCTCTCTTTCAGTTACATTGACAGCCGCTGTCTTGCTTGCCTCGAGTCAATCAAGCTGGGCCAGCTACGCTTTCTACGTGGGGAAAAACCTGACCGAAGACAAAGGGGTGCTGGTAGGCGGAACCGGCGAAGAAGTCTCGAGTCACTGGCTCGAGATCGTTCCAGCTGCGGACCACAAGCCTGACGCCACAATCAAGGTCGGTGTTACCGAGGCCGCGTATTTGCCCGGCCAGTTGATCGACATACCCCAGGTCGCCCATACCTTTCGCTATCTCTCCATGTCCTACTCCGATTACGAGGGTTTTCCGGCGCCGTTGACCAATGGCGGCATCAACGAGCATCAGGTGGCGGTGCGGGATGTGTGGGCAACCAATCGAGAAGAATTGATCGACATGACGCCATCGCCTCAGCAGGGACCGCAGTACAGCGACCTTGCCCGGCTGGTGCTCGAGCGCGCCAAGACGGCACGGGAGGGTGTCGAGCTGATTGGTGAACTGATTGCCGAGCATGGCTACTCCACCTACGGTGGAAACACGCATCTGATCGCCGATCCCGAGGAGGGCTGGATAGTCTGGGAGTTCGCCGGTGGACAAAAGCTCTGGGCCGCAGAAAGGTTGGGGGCGGATGAGGTTCGGGTGCTTTATCCCGGTTACATCGAGGATTTTCCTCTCGATTACCAGCAGAATCCGGACTTCATGGGATCGGACAACCTGGTTAGCTTTGCAAAAGAGCAGGGCTGGTTCGATGCCGGAGCCAACGCGCCCTTCAATGTCTTCGAGATTTACGGTCGTCAGGACACCCGGGCACGCACAGGCGGCTACAAGTATATGACCCAGGCCGCCCTAGAGGAGGCCGCCAAGGAGATGGCGCCGGTCACGGAACAGGAAATGATGGCGCGGGTGCGGGATCATCGCATCGCCGACGATGAGGCAGGCTACGGCCAGGTGGTCAGTCTCAAGCAAGGCGTGGACGCGGATCTGGTACGCATATGGGTGGCGCCGACCGGGTCGGTTGCGGCACCGTTTCTGCCTTGGTGGCTGGGGGTGCAGCAGGTGCCATTGGAATATGGTCAGCATCGTTACCTGACCAAGGGCGCGGCCGCTAGCTTTCTCAATCCGGATTTTCAGATCCAAGAAGCAAGCGACTTCGCCGGCCGACGCTTCAAGCAACTGATGTATCTAATGTGCGAAAAACCTGCCGTTTACCGCCCTGTGGTGACTGACATGCTGAAAGGATTCGAGCAGGCGAGTTTCGACGACATGGCTTGGCTCGAGAATTCTGCTGAGACACTTATCGATCAGGGCCAGCGTAATGACGCTCAAGCACTGCTGACCTTCTATGCCAACAGTCGCGCCGAGAAGGCGATGGATCTCGGCGAGACCCTCGTCGACTGGCTTCATGCCTCGCTAGCGCTGAGTGCCGGGCTGCGCAGGCCCGAAGGCGAGCAGATCAACGATCCGGGCGGTGAAACCGTCAATTGTCTTGTCGATGCGGACCCGGACAAGCCGCAGGATGCGCAGTAGCTGTTCATAGCCGGTAGCAAACAAGATTATGGCGGCTTGTTTATCATCAAGCTGTTTTTCGACGTCTATAAAAGCCGATAGCCGCTTTCTATAATTCGCCGTCCCATCCCTGAAAGCTTGAGCGCATCCGTTTCTCTATAATCGATGCATTAACCAACCTGATTGGATGGAGAGTGACATGGCTCATACCCCGACCCGTGAAGATTTCGATCGTTACATGGTGCCCAACTACGCACCGCAAAAAGTGATTCCGGTACGCGGCGAAGGGAGCCGTCTATGGGATCAAGAAGGGCGCGAATATATCGATTTCGCCGGGGGCATCGCGGTCAATTCCCTGGGCCACTGTCACCCGGTGCTGGTGAATGCGCTAAAGGAGCAGAGCGAGAAGCTCTGGCATCTGTCCAACGTCTATACCAACGAGCCGGCCTTGCAGCTCGCCAAATCATTGACCGAGCGCACCTTTGCCGAGAAGGTCTACCTCTGCTCCTCAGGTGGCGAGGCCAACGAGGCGGCGCTCAAGCTGGCCCGGCGCTGGGCGCACGACCATCATGGCGAACACAAGGACAAGATCATCTCCTTCCGCCAGTCCTTCCACGGGCGCACCTTCTTCACCGTCAGCGTCGGCGGCCAGCCCAAGTATTCCCAGGGCTTCGGCCCGGTGCCCGGCGGCATCCTACATGGGGAGTTCAACAAACTCGACAGCGTGCGCGAACTCATAGGCGATGATACCTGCGCCATCATGGTCGAGCCGATGCAGGGCGAGGGCGGCATCGTACCTGCGACTCAAGAGTTTCTCGAAGGGCTGCGGGAGCTGTGCGATCAGCACGATGCGCTACTGCTGTTCGACGAAGTACAGTCCGGCATGGGCCGCCCGGGCACGCTGTTCGCCTACATGCGCTATGGCGTGACCCCGGACATCCTGACCAGCGCCAAGTCCCTGGGGGGTGGCTTCCCGGTGGGCGGGATGCTGACTACTGAGGCGATCGCCAAGGTCTTTGGTATTGGCACTCACGGCTCCACCTATGGCGGTAACGCCCTGGCGTCCGCCGTGGCCCTGGCCGCTCTAGAGCATATTGATACCCCGGAAGTGCTGGAAGGCGTGCAGCGCCGCCATGACCTGTTCCGGGAGCATCTCGGTGTCATCAACAGCAAATACGCTGTGTTCAAGGAAGTGCGTGGCATGGGTCTGTTGATGGGGGCTCAGATGGCACCGCAGTATGAAGGTCGTGCCAAGGAGATTTTGCCGCTGGCCATCGAAGAGGGCGTGATGGCGTTGATTGCCGGTCCTGACGTACTGCGCATGGCGCCGTCCCTGGTGATTCCCGAGCAGGACATTGCCGAAGGCATGGCGCGTCTCGAGCGGGCCATCGCGCGTTTCGTCGAGAACGCATGATCCGGATGTTCGATCATATCTCCCACAAGGGAAACGCCATGCTGGTCATTCGCCCCGTCAAACCCACGGATCTGCCGGGCTTGGAACGTCTGGCCGGGTCCGCCACGCCGCGCCTGACCAATCTACCCGCCCATCGCGATCGTCTGGAGGAGCGTGTTACGTGCTCCCAACAGGCGCTGGCCAAGGACGTCGACTTTCCCGGCGATGAAAGCTATACCTTCGTGCTTGAGGATCGCGAGCGCGGTGAGGTGGTGGGGACCGCCTCCATTCGCGCTCAGGCCGGAGCGCAGGAGGCTTATTACACCTATCGCCAAGAGACGTTGATTCATGCCTCTCAACAGCTCAACGTGCGCCGGGAGGTGCAGACCCTGGCGCTTTCTCATGAGGTCTCCGAGGCCAGTCTGCTGTGTGCGTTTTCTCTTGATACCCGCTACAAGGGCACCAGTGCCGAGAGTCTGCTGCGTCGGGCGCGACTGATGTTCATCGCTCAGTATCCGGAGCGCTTTGCCGAGATTCTTGCCCTGGCCTTCCCGGGCTATCTTGATGGTGACGATGAATCGCCTTTCTGGAACAGCGTAGGGCGCCACTTTTTCGTGCAGGGGTATCAAGAGATCAATCGCTTCGCTGGAATACGCTCAAAGAGTTTTATCGCCGAGGTGATGCCCCAGTTTCCGCTTTATCTACCGTTGCTCACTCCTCAGGCCCAGGCCGCCATCGGTCGTGAGCATCCGGATCACGAAGGGGCCATGAGCGAAATGCTGGCAGAGGGTTTCGTACGCTCGCGACACGTGGATATCTTCGATGCGGGCCCGGTGATCAAGGCCGAGCGGGATCGGCTGGAGACCTTCCGGCGCAGTATCTGGCATCCGGTGCGCATTCGCCCAGGGGAGTCCTTGCCGGACGCGGAGCCGGCAATGGTCGCCAATCAGAAACTGGACGGCTTTCGCTGTGTGGTGGCGCGTTATGCGCTGTCTCCCACGGGCCAGCTGATGCTGTCCCCGGAACACGCCGAGCTATTGGGAGTGGAAGAAGGGCGAGCCGTTCTGGCTGCACCACTGACGCTTCCCGCCCATGAAGACATTCTCGACGAGGGGGAGCTCTGATGCGCATTCGACCCATCGCCCGAGACGATCTGGACGGATTGCAGCAACTGGCACGTGAGACCGGTGTGGGTTTCACATCGCTGCCGGATAATCGCGAGTTCCTGGCCGGCAAGATTGAAGGCTCGGCTCGCGCTTTCGAACAGCGCACCCCGATCGACGATCGCCTCTATTTTTTCGTGCTGGAAGACGAGGAGAGTGGCGAGTTGGCCGGCTGCTGCGCCATCGACGGTCAGGTGGGCCGGGAAGTGCCGTTCTATCATTACCGGGTCGGTACCCTGGCTCACTCCTCGGTGCAGCTCGATCTGCATCGCACCATCGACACGCTGTTTCTGAGCTCAGATCACACCGGTAACGCGGAGGTGGCATCGCTTTATTTACGCCCCGCCTATCGCGGCGGCGATCAGCGCGGCAAACGCAATGGGGCGCTTTTGTCCAAGGCGCGCTGGCTGTTCATGGCCCAGTTTCGCGACCAGTTCCCGGACAAGGTGCTGGCGGAGATGCGAGGCGTATTCGATGCCAATGGCAAAAGCCCCTTCTGGGAATGCTTGGGCAGTCATTTCTTTCCCATGGATTTCGCCGAAGCGGACCGCCTCACCGGCATGGGGCAGAAAAGCTTCATTGGCGAACTGATGCCTAAGTTCCCGATCTACACGCCTTTTTTGTCCGAGCAGGCGCGGGCCTGTATCGGCCAGGTGCACGAACACACCCGCCCGGCCCTGGGAATGCTCAAGAAGGAAGGGCTGCGCTGGGAAGGCTATATCGACATTTTCGATGGTGGCCCCACGGTGGAGGCCTATATCGACGACGTGCGCGCGATACGCCTGTCCACACTGTGCCCGGTTGAGATTGCGTCGAATCTTGAAAGTGGCGAACGCCCAGAGTGGCTGGTCTCGACCACCGCTATGGTCGATTTTCGCGCCGCTTGGGTCGGTCGCGGCCCCGGTGAAGATGGCACCCTGGCGTTAACCAAGGAAGAAGCGCGGCGGCTCGATGTCAACGCCGGCGATTTCCTGCGCGTATTGGAAACATAGGAGGTAAGGATGCACGCCAAGCAGCAACTACTGATCGGTGGTACTTGGATTGACGGTGAGGCGGACACCTTCGCCAAGCGCGACCCGGTGACTCACGAGACGCTCTGGCAGGCCAGCGCCGCCAGCCCGGCCCAGGTCGAACAGGCCGTGGCCGCCGCTCGCGAGGCGTTTCCTGGCTGGGCGCGGCGTAGCGCCAGTGAACGTCAGGCGGTAATCGAGCGCTTTCGCGACGAGCTCGAGAAGAACCGCGAGCCGCTGGCCGAGTGCATTGCCCATGAGACCGGTAAGCCGCTGTGGGAGGCGCGTACCGAAGTCGGCGCGATGATCGGCAAGGTCGCCATCTCGATGACCGCTTACGAGGAACGCACCGGCGAGCGCAGTCGTGACGTGGCGGGGGCGCAAGCGGTGCTGCGTCATCGCCCGCACGGCGTGCTGGCGGTATTCGGCCCCTACAATTTCCCCGGCCATCTGCCCAACGGCCACATGGTGCCGGCGCTGCTGGCCGGCAATACGGTGGTGTTCAAGCCCAGCGAGCAGACCCCGATGACCGCGGACCTGACCCTGCAGTGCTGGCAGGACGCCGGCTTGCCGGAAGGCGTGATCAATCTGGTGCAGGGGGCGGCCCCCGCTGGCCAGGCGCTGGCCAGCGCCAGCGATATCGACGGCCTGCTGTTCACCGGCAGTGCCAAGATCGGCAAGTTGCTGCACGAACAGTTCGCCGGTCAGGTCGACAAGATCCTGGCCCTTGAGCTTGGCGGCAACAATCCGCTGGTGGTCAAGGACGTACCCGATCAGGCCGCCGCGGTGCTGGCGATCCTGCAATCGGCCTATCTCTCTGCCGGTCAGCGTTGCACCTGTGCACGCCGCCTGATCGTGCCCGAGGGCGAGGTCGGCGATCGCTTGCTCGAGGCGCTGGTTGAGGCCATCGGCAAACTGCACGTTGCCGCGCCCTTCAGCGAGCCGGCACCGTTCTATGGTGGCCTAGTGAGCGTCGAGGCGGCGGATGGTCTGCTTAAGGCCCAGGACGCTCTCGAAGCCAAGGGTGGCACGGTACTTGCGCGCATGCAGCGCCTGGAAGAGGGCACTAGTTTGCTGAGCCCGGCGCTGATCGATGTCACCGGCCTCGAGGTGCCCGACGAAGAGCACTTTGGTCCGTTGCTCAAGGTGTATCGCTACCGCGACTGGAACGAGGCGATTGCGCTTGCCAACGATACCCGCTACGGCCTTTCCGCCGGGTTGATCGGCGGCGAGCGTGCTGACTGGGAGGATTTCCTGTTGCGTATTCGCGCCGGCATCGTCAACTGGAATCGCCAGACCACCGGCGCCTCCGGCGACGCGCCCTTCGGTGGCATCGGCGACAGCGGCAACCATCGCCCGAGTGCCTATTACGCGGCGGATTACTGCGCCTACCCCATCGCCTCGATGGAGGCCGACTCCTTGGCACTGCCCGATACCCTGCCGGCGGGGGTGACGTTGTGAAGGAGAACGGGAGCGACGTGCGCGAGGTCAATTTTGATGGACTGGTCGGCCCGACCCATAACTACGCGGGGCTGGCCCATGGCAATGTGGCCTCGATGCGCCACGGCGGTCTGGAATCCAATCCGAAAGAAGCCGCGCTTCAAGGCCTGGCCAAGATGAAGGCCCTGAAGGACTCAGGCTTTGCCCAAGGCGTGCTGCCGCCCCAGCAGCGCCCGGATATTGGCGCGCTACGCGATCTCGGCTTCTCTGGCAGCAACGCCCAGGTGCTCGAGCGGGCCGCCCTTGACGCGCCTCAACTGCTACGAGCGGTGTGTTCGGCATCAAGCATGTGGACCGCCAACGCCGCCACCGTGACGCCGAGCCTGGATGCCGCGGATTCTCGGGTGCACTTCACTCCGGCCAACCTGCAATCGAGCTTCCATCGCTTTCTCGAACCTCGGACCACCGCGCGGGTGCTGGCGGCGATCTTCCGCGACGAGACGCGCTTCGCCCATCATCCGGCATTGCCGGCGACGCCGGCGTTCTCCGACGAGGGTGCGGCCAATCATACCCGGCTTGCCGCGACCCATGGCGAGGCCGGTGTTCATCTCTTCGTTTATGGACGTCAGGCCTTTGGCGGCGATAACGATCGAAAAGAGCCCGTGCGCTATCCAGCGCGCCAGACCCTGGAAGCCAGCCAGGCCATCGCTCGCCAGCATGGCTTGAATGATGCTCAGGCGGTGTTCGCTCAACAGCACCCGGAGGCCATCGACGCAGGGGTGTTCCACAACGATGTGATCGCCGTGGGTAATGGCCCGGTGCTGCTCTATCACGAGATGGCTTTCCTCGAGGAAGAACGGACTTTGGAGGAACTGCGCAGCAAGATGGCCGCACCGCTTATTCCGGTGCGCGTGCCGCTCGAGGCCATGAGCCTGGAGGATGCGGTGAGTTCGTATCTGTTCAACTCCCAGCTGCTGTCCGACTCGGATGGCTCCGGCGCCATGACCCTCGTCGTACCCGGTGAATGCCAGGAAAACGAGGCGGTGTGGCGCACCATCCAGGATCTGCTGTTGGGCGGCAACAACCCGATCGGTGAGGTGGTGGTCAAGGACGTCAAGCAGAGCATGCGCAACGGCGGCGGCCCGGCCTGCCTGCGTCTGCGGGTGGTACTCAGCGAGGACGAACGTTCCGGACTCTCTGGCCGTGTACTGCTCGATGACGGGCTCTACGGCGATCTTATCGCCTGGGTGGAAAAGCACTATCGCGATCGCCTGACCCCGGAGGATCTCGCCGATCCGCAGCTCGCCGAGGAAACCCTGACGGCGCTGGATGAACTGACCCAGATTCTCGCGATTGGCAACGTCTATCCGTTTCAGTTGGGATAGCGAAAAGAATGAGCTTGGCCGCGGCTGGTGGTAGAGGTATCAGCGATGCGAAGGTTCACAGGCTCATAGCCCTTCGACCAGATCCGTCAGGCTTTGCGCAATGACACCTTTATCCCGCAGTGCTTCTCTGACGTGTTTCGGTATGGAAGGAGCGATGGCCACATGTTCCTGCTGCCACGTGACGAATCTGGTGTGCAGGGACAGGAATCGCTCGGCGCCTTCCCGTAGCGCTGTCACCGAGCCAGGGAGCTTCTCGGGATTGCGCTTGCAACTGCCGAAACGGATCCTCTGCTCATCTTCATTGATGGCGACCAGATCGATTTCGACATTGGCACGGTCCCAGTAACCGAGAATGCGTTCGCTGAGTGGAAAGTCGCCCACGCTTAGACGGCTGCGCTCTTCATAGAGTTGACCGACAAGGGCTTCTAGGGAATGCCCTTCCACTTCGGCGAGCCGCCGTCTCGATCTCGGCGTTGTTGCCTCCGGGATGGCTTGCCAGGTATTGCAGCACCATGTCGTAGCGCCCACGAAGTTCCCGCAGGAACCAGTTGTCGGCCTCGTTACGCAATGGCGATGAACTGGAGAAGAACAGCTTGCGCAGCACCGTTTTCCGATCGGCATCCAGTACACCCTGTTCGTAGGCGTCGCGATAGAACTTCGGCACACCCTCGAAGAGATTCCACAGGAAAAGCAGCCGCTCAGGAGAGTCATCGGCATGAACACACAGGATTTCCAAGAGAGCGTATATCGAGGTGTCCGAGCTCCAGAGTATCGGTGGTGCGGTTGAACAATGGCGCATCGCGATTATCCAGAAGCGCCGTCATTTCTGCATGCAGGGAGCCCAGAACGATCAGGCCTCCGGGCACGTCGGCGTAGCGTGCCGCCAATCGATCCACCTCCGCCTGCAACAGCGAGCAGAAATCGAACAGCTGCCGCCGATGAAAATACTGAAACTCATCAAGCGCAACGACATAACCTGCTTCCACTAGAGTGCCTATCAGTCTGGCCAGCTCGCCTAGACTGGAAATGCGCTCGTCAAGCCCGAAGGTTTCCAGGTAGCCGTTACAACTGGCCACTACCCCAGCCGGATCGGAGTCAGGAATCTGGATATATAGCGTTCTAGTGATTCCCGCCCCTTGCAGCGCTTGCTGGATCAGCGTTGTCTTGCCGATCCGTCGCCTGCCTGAAATCTGCAGAAAGAACCACCGGCGCCGAGCTAGGATATCCTGAAGTTGTTGCAATTCGGCATGGCGCCCATAGAAGGACCAAGGGGCGGCTTTTGTCATGACCAGCACTCCACACGTAAGGTAAAAACTTTTACCTTATCAGTATAGCGTATGTTATTCCTTGTTTTATATGGCTCTTTGCGGTGGGGTAAGCCTCACGCGATGGACAAGCTGACCGGCTTTTCGAGATTGGCAACGTTTATCCGTTTCAGCTGGGGTGAGGTCGCGCCTTCAGCTACCCCGCGGGCCAAACAGGATCACCCCGGCGCCGATCAGGCAGATGCCGGCGCCGAGCATATCCCAACGATCCGGGGCGCGGTGTTCGACCAGCCACAGCCAGAGCAGCGACGTGACGATGTAGATGCCGCCGTAAGCCGCATAAGCGCGGCCGGCATAATCCGTGTCGATCAGGCTGAGCAACCAGGCGAACAGTGCCAGGCTGGCCAATCCCGGTAGCAACCACGCCATCGATTTATCGAGCCGCCACCAGGCCCAGAACGAGAAGCAGCCGGCAATCTCGGCCAGGGCCGCGGCAAAATAAAGCAGCAGGGATGTCATTCATTCGTCTCAAGATGAAACACAAGGATTCGTCCAAAGACTTCTATGGCCGCGAGCGCAGCGATGACACGATGTAAGGGCATGGGTGATTATCTGAAGGTTTTACTGGTCAGAGCGATAGCTCACTCAACGGCTGTCCAATGCATCGATCGAAAAGGATAGCCATTGCATCGTAGTCGCAATGGTAGGCCGCTATGCTGGCATGTAACCATTCCTCACGCTGGATACTCTCCCAGGAAATTTCGTAGCCGCTATTGATGACGATATGCTCGAAAAGTAACCGCTGTGTCCTGCCATTGCCTTCTCTGAAAGGATGGATGACATTCAAGTCACCGTAAAACTCTGCTACGGCTACGATAAGTTGGTCGCGCGCCAAGTCGACGTAATAACCCTCATGGGCAAACTGTTCGAAAAGCTTGTGTGCTTCTGGTTCGATACGCAGCACATGGCAGAAGCGTGTCTCGCCCTTGGCGACATCGATAGTGCGAATTTCACCAGCCCAAGAATAAAGGTCTGAAAATAGCTGATGGTGCAAGCCTTTGAGGTAATTGAGATCGTAGGGAGGCGGCGCGAATTGGATATCCTGCGCTGTGATAGTCGTGAGATCGCGTTCAGCTGACTCGAGAGTGAGATCATCGCGAATATTCAGCAAATTCTTGAGAGTGGAAGAACCTTCATAGCAATACGGATCTTGCCCGGTACCATACTTGTCCATCAGGGCTGGCGCTGACGGTACTTTTCTAGAACGGCCGCCTTGTCATTCTTTAGCGGAGAGGCCAACGTTGTGTCAATCCCCTCGAGTCGCATGCTTGCCTCATAATTGGCGCGTTGCATCTTGGCGAAATAAGCCTGCTTATCTTTCAAGGACACCTTTGACATATGGATTCCTGCTTGCCTGAATCATTTTCAATTCTATCGTACCGGGAGTCGCTATGCATGACGAAATATTGCGTCAAAGAGCCGGTGGTTAGTTTGGCGGTCTTTCTTATAAGGATGCAAAGCTGTAGCTCCAAGTAGGCCGCGTCTTTAGCATCATGCAATGCTACTCTTGACTGTGGGGTTTTAGAAATGGCGTAGCCAATGCCTGAAATGCCTGTGGGTCTTCCAGATGGGGCCAGTGCCCGACTTCATTCAGACAGTGCACTTCGGACCCAGGACCAGTAACGCTTATTGCTCTCTGATAAGCTTCTTGTCGTACCAGCGGTTCATCTTCTCCGTAAATCATCATGATCGGTGTCTGAATCGGGTGCAGAATGGCCTGCGCATCGGTTTTGGTCATTCGTTCTGCGTAGTAGTCGACGGCCGCGCGGCTATAGGCCGGGTCGGAAAATGCCTGCTTGACGCGATCAATCGTGGGCTGGTTGGACTGCCAGTTGGGACTCCATTTGTCAAACAGACGATCGACTTCAGCGAAGTTATTGCGTCTAAACCACCAATTAGAAATGGCACCTCTATTGAGATAGAGATTGTGGGGCCGAGCCCAGCGTTCTCGAAAACCAGAGGGAGAAATCGTCAAGGGCGGATTGGCAAGCGTTACAAGAGAGGTCAAGCGATCAGGGTGAAGGGCGGCAAAGGCATAGCCGATCTGCGCTCCCCAGTCGTGGCCTATAATCGCAGCCTGAGTAGCACCGAGGTGATCCAAGAGCGTAACTACGTCGTCGCAGAGCGACCTGAGAGAGTAGTCGCGATTAGAAGGGACTTCGGAAGGATCATACCCTCTCAAAGCTGGCGCGATCGTTCGGAATCCATTGGCTGCAAGACATTCCTGTGTTTGCTGCCATGTTTCAAATGTATCCGGAAAACCATGCAAACAAACAATCAGTGGCCCTTCTCCTAAATCTCGACAAGCTAGTTTAAGACCATTGGTGGTGTAGATGTATTGCATACTTTCTCTTTAATATTCGATTTCAGTGTCCTATATCATGAGTCTTATCAAGAAGAGATGTTAATAACCACTGTCGGTTCGTCGCTACAACTAAAGCGCACGCTGTCTGTTTTGACGCTGTATTGCGCAATTCCACCGCGCTCGGCGCAGTACTCCACCGCAATATCATAAGGGTGTTTGCCCGCCGGTGTCGTTCGGGACATTTCCTGAGCCTGAGTGGCCATGCTTGCGATCATGATGCTCATGAACACCGGTAATATTTTAAGAAGAGTAGGCACGACTGCATGCTCCATGTGACGTTATTATTGTTGAATATCTTAGCATTGCCGCGTTCGTTGCAGGGCATGACAGAAGGTAAAACCATGATCGAAACTCTGGAAATACGGCGGCTCCTGCCGGGTTCGCCTCATCTGTTGATGGTCGGTAAATGGCAATACGAGCAGTGGGGCGACCTGTATCCCGAAACGTCCCAAGAAGCCTGGCAGCAAGAATTGCATCGGGAATGCGGTACTCGTGGGGTTCCTGCGGTATTTCTCGCTCTGGCAGAAGGGCGGCCGGTCGGCACCGCAAGCCTGGTGAAGGCGGACATGGAAGTGCGCCGGGAACTCGGCCCTTGGCTGGCGTCGGTATACGTACTGCCTGAGTGGCGCGAGCAGGGTATCGCTTCACGTCTGGTCAGAAGAGTCGAGCATGAAGCTCAGGAAACAGGGGTGACAAGGCTCTATCTGTTCACGCCGGATCAACAGGCGCTCTATCGCCGATTAGATTGGAAAGACAAAGAGACGCTGGAATATCGCGGTATGAGCGTGACGATCATGATGCGTTGCCTCGCCACTTGAATGGCGAATCAGCGTTGTTACAACGCCACGGCATCACTTCTCTTCGAGGCCAAGCAAATATTCTTCCGGTGTCACGACCGGGATCGGCGAGCCGTCAAAATCACGCACATTACGCGACAGGATGGTGCTGCAATCCGAAGACTCCGCCGCAGCAGCCACGACCGCATCCTCGAAATCCGACCAGCCAAGCGCCTGAGCGCGTAGTAGCTCCGGTTTTCCCACGGAGGCTACAATGAAGTGCTTCAACAGCCATTGGATAGCCTGAGCCGCGACGTTTCGGTTCTGGTGACGAGCGATGATGAAATGAATGGTCGTGATGGCATGAGCAGACAGCGCACCGACGGTCTCGCGTCGAATTATTCTTTCTATTACCGCAGCCGATGCCCTGTAATGGGGTTCTCGACGTTGGATGACGTCCAGCACCACGTTGGTATCCAGCAGGATCATCCATGCTTCTCTTGTCGATGCTGGCGGTATTCGGCCTCGACATCCACATCGGATGGCACCAAGCCGGTGATGAAGTCCAGTTCGGGTGATGGCACGCTACTTTCCAGGGCGCGCATGCGTCTGAGATAGCGATCGATTACCTCGGTCACGCTCAAATCATGGGCCTTGGCATAGGCCTTGGCGAACTCCACGTCCTGGCGCGGCAGGCGGATGGTCAGCTTGACGGTCTCTGTTTGCATGCTGTGCCTCTGGTACGGCTATTATATGAATATTGTACGGCTAATGAGCCGCTTGACCAAATAAAATGCTGACTACACTGCCTGGAACCATCACGCCCTCCTCAAGGATTGCTTTGAAATGGGTGTGGCCAAAATGGCGTTACCGGTTATCATCGGTAGCGGTCAATCTGCCATGATGCCGCCGAAACAGGCCGATAAACTCCTGGGCCAATCGCGATGCGGGCTGGTCCCGTGGCGTCAACAACGCGAAATCTTCGCCTAAAGAGGGTGAAAAGGGACGTAGCGTCACACCGTCACTACCAAAGGCCCGGGCGCTGATGGGATCGAGAATCGCCATCCCCAGGCCATGGCGCACCAGCCGGATCGCCTGCAAGGCCAGCGAGACCTCGAAGCGCTGCCGTGGCCGTATGCTTTCCTGCTCGAGCAAGTGGTCCAATGCCATGCGCAAGGGGTCATGGGTTTCGAAGCAGATCAGACACTCCCCGGCGAGATCGCCGAGGGTAACGGTTTCCTTCGCTTCGAGAGTATGGCCCGAGGGTAGGGCACAGAGGCTTTCCAGTCGAAAGGCCTCCCGATCCACGCGATCGTCATTCTCGGCCAAGATGGCGAAGCCCAGGTCGCAGCGCTGAGTGATCACCTCTTCCATCACCTGCTCGGAGCGATAAGTCGCGAGTTCGATGTGGGCGTCCGGGTGAGTTGGCACGAAATCCGCCAGCACGTCGGGGATGAAGACCAGGCCCAGCAGGGGCATGGCGCTGATGCGCAGTCCTCCTACCTCTCTGTCACGAATGCGCCGCGCGGTGTTCCGCAGATGTTCGTTGCCGGTCCAGACGCGAACCACCTCACGATAAAAGAGCCGCGCTTCCGGGGTCGGCGCCAGCCGTCCGCGCTGGCGCTCGAAGAGGGTAAAGCCGATGTCATGTTCGAGTTGCTTGAGCAGTCGCGTGACGCCGGGCTGGGCGGTCAGCATGCGCTGGGCCGCGCCGGAGACCGTGCCGCACTCCATGACGTGCTTGAACGCGACGACCTGCCGGTCGCTGAGATAAAGTTTGGGCATAACAATACGCTATAGGCTGGCCAATTATTGATATTGGATCGTATAGTCTGGCTGTCATATCGTCGAGTCATGGTCTTTGATGGGAGCCTCGAATGACGCAGCGTGACTTTCTGATCGTCGGCGGTGGCGTGGTGGGCATGGCGGTGGCCTATGGGCTGGCGCGGGCCGGCCTGAGCGTGACTGTACTCGATGAAAGCGACGATGCGCTGCGCGCCTCCCGGGGCAATGCCGGCCTGGTCTGGGTGCAAGGGAAGGGCGTCGGCATGCCGCGCTACGCCGAGTTGAGCCTCGAGGCAGCCAAGGCCTGGGCCGACTTCGCCAGGGAACTGACCGAGCGCACCGGCATCGATCTCGAGTACGAACAGCGCGGCGGCGTCGATCTATGCTTGGACGTCGAAGAAGCCCACTCTCGCCAGCAGGAATACACCACACTTCAGAGCGCTTCCTCCTTTCTAACCCAGGAATTTCGCTGGGAATACCTCGACCGGAAGGCGCTAACGTCTTATTTACCTGGATTGGGCGAGACTGTTCAGGGCGGTACCTGGTCGCCCCACGATGGCCAGTGCAATCCGCTCTATCTGCTGCGCGCTCTGTACACGGCCAGCCATTTCCTGGGTGTCGAAACGCATCCTGCTAGTCCCGTCGAACGACTCGAGGCAACCGCCAGCGGCTTTCGTGCCAGGACGCCTCGAGGCCATTTCGAGGCCGAGCGGGTGATCCTCGCGGCGGGCCTCGGTGCGCAGACGCTCGCGCCCATGCTGGGCCTGTCCGATGCGGTGCATCCGGTGCGCGGTCAGGTGCTGGTCACCGAACGGCGCCCACCCGGGGCGCGACTGCCCACGCCGCAGATTCGCCAGACCGCCAGTGGCGGCTACCTGATTGGTGACACTCATGAGGATGCAGGGCTAGACAAGGGCGTGACCCTGGCCATGATGCAGACCCTGGCCGACAAGGCGGTGCGTATCTATCCGGATCTTGCCGAGACGCGTCTGGTGCGCAGCTGGGGGGCGCTACGGGTGATGACCCCGGACGGCAATCCGCTCTACGAGGCCTCTAGCTCTCATCCCGGTGCCTACAATATCAACTGCCACAGCGGTATTACCCTGGCGGCGTTTCACGCCGGTGGCTTAAGCGATGCGATCCGCGATGACCGGCTCGGCCAATCCTTTCCGCAATTCTCAGGGGCGCGCTTTCATGTTCCAGCGACTTGACGCTTCAAGCACGCCGGTGCGTCACGTGCGGATATGGCTGGATGGCACGTCGCATCAGGTGCCCGAAACGCTGACAGTGGCCGCCGCTGTCCTGCAGCTGCGCGGCTGGCAAGGCTATCGCCGCCACGTGGACGGCAGCCCCCGGGCGCCGCTGTGCATGATGGGTGTGTGTCAGGAGTGCCTGATCACCATCGATGGACGCGCCAATCGCCAGGGTTGCCTGGAACCGGTGGCCGAAGGCATGCGCATCGAACGCCAGGGAGGCGGTGCTCATGATGCCTGAATCGCGCAACACCGATATCGCCATCATCGGCGCCGGTCCGGCGGGCATGGCGGCGGCGGTGCGTCTTGCAAAAGTAGGGCATCGCCCGGTGGTCTTCGACATGAACGCCACCCCGGGCGGACAGATCTATCGCCAGCTCAGCGAGCCCCAGGTGAGCGAGGCCGTGATGGGCAAGGATTATGCGCGCGGCCGTGAGCTAATCGAGGCATTTACCCACGCCGACACCGATTATCGCCCTGGCAGTCGCGTGTGGTGGGCCGACAACGACGCCTCGGGCACCAGCCTGGGCGTGCTGGAAAAGGGGCAGACCCAGCATTGGCAGGCCAGACAGCTGATTCTTGCCGGTGGCGCCATGGAGCGCGGCTGGCCGTTTCGCGGCTGGCAATTGCCCGGCGTCATGAATGCCGGCGCCGCGCAAATCCTGCTCAAGCAAGGGGCGTTGGTACCTGCTACACCACCCGTTTTGGCGGGTACCGGGCCGCTGCTCTACCTGCTGGCCTGGCAATACCTGCGTGCCGGCATCCCACCTAGCCTGATTCTGGATACCGCGCCGGCCACACGCTATGGCGAAGTGGCAAGACAATCTCGTCGAGCCTGGTTCGCGCGAAGCTATCTGCTCAAGGGCGCACGCATGATCGGTGCCCTCAAGCGCGCGGGCGTACCCATTCATCAAGGCATTACGGCGCTGGAGGCCCGCGGTGACGAGACCGTCGAGAGCATTGGGTATCGCCATCGGAGGCAATGGAAAACCCATTCGACCGAGTTACTGCTGACGCACTTTGGCGTAACTCCGGAGCCGCAACTGGCGCGCAGTCTTGGGCTGACCCATGACTGGCACGCGAGTCAGCAAACCTTCGTGCCCCGCCGCGACGACAATCTGGCGGCCGGCGCCAATGTCTGGATTGCCGGCGACGGGGGTGGCATCGGCGGCGCCATCAACGCCGAGCGAGAAGGCCAACTAGCTGCGCTGGCTGTGTTGGACAAGATCGGGCAAGGCGATCCGGAATGGCAGCGAGAACAGCACGCGCTACTCAAGGCACGCCGCCGTGATCTCGAGGCGCGGCGCCTGCTCGAAAGTATGTTCCGTCTGCCCGAAGCGTGGCTCGATGACCAGCCCGAGGAGACGCTGGTGTGCCGCTGCGAGAGCGTCAGCCGCGGCGAACTCGAACTGGCCATCGCCCAGGGCGGCGCGGGGCCGAATCAGCTCAAGGCATTCACCCGCTGCGGCATGGGCCCCTGCCAGGGGCGCCAGTGCGGCGAGAGCGTCACCCGGCTGTTGGCCCAGCGTCTGGACTGGACGCCGGACGCCGTGGGCTACTATCACGTTCGCCCGCCGGTTCACTCGATCACCCTCGGGGAACTGGCGACGAAAGAATGACCTTGGGCGTATTCGCAATGGCTCTCGCCCGGGGCTTTGAGTGTCACAACAACAAGTGAGGTAATGATGATGAACAAGACGATAATAGCCGGCGTAGTGGCCGCGACCATGCTGCTTGGTGCAAACGCCCAGGCGCAGCAGGACACGCTTCGAATCGGCGTGGACATTCCTTACGAACCGTATCAATACAAGCTGCCCGACGGCACCATCACCGGCTTCGAGGTGGAACTCATCGAAGCCGCCTGCGAGCAGATGCAGCGCGAATGCCGGTGGGTCGAGCAGGCCTGGGATGGCATCATTCCCGGCCTGCAGGCGCGCAAGTACGACTTCATCGCCTCGTCGATGAACATCACCGAGGACCGGTCCCGGCAGGTGCTGTTCTCCGAGCCCTACTTCCAGGTGCCTTCGGTATGGGTCGCCCAGGCGGATGGCGACTTCGACCCGGAGGAGGGCGATCTCGAAGGGGCGACCATCGGCGTACAGCAGGGCACCATTCAGGATGAGTACGTCACTCAGTTCTACCCCAAGGCCGAGGTCCGCCGCTATGGGGATTCCGGCGCCGTGGTCAACGACATGCAGGCCCAGCGCCTGGACCTGGTGTTCACCGCCTTTCCGCTGGCCCAGGAGACGCTCTTCGGCAACGATCAGTTCACCCGCGTCGGTGAATTGGTGACCGGCCCCGAGTCGATCTACGGACCCGGTGTGGGCGCGGCCTTCCGCAAGCGCGACAAGGCGCTTGTCGAGTCCTTCAACGCGGCGATGGAAAAGGTCAAGGAGGACGGCACCTTCGACAAGCTGCAGGAGAAGTATTTCGAGCAGTGACGCCTGGATTTTCACTTCACCAGCGCAAGCACCTCGCGAAATCGGGGGTGCTTGCAGTGGTGCAGCCATTCGAACACCACCATCTCACTAGTGACGGGCCAGGCGTCGGCGTCCCGGGCGCGTTCGATGGCGGCGGCTTTGTCGAGTGGATTGCGTGAGCCGATAGCATCACTGACCAGCCGCACCTGGTAGTTGTGTCGCAGCAGGCCTAGCACGGTTTGCAGCACGCAGACATGCGCCTCGCAGCCCACCACGATCACCTCGTCCCGCCCTGGCTCGATCGTTTCGAGCAGGGGGGTGTCGATACAGGCATCGAAATGGATCTTGGTTACCATGTCATCGCACAGCTCCCGCAGCGGCGAAACGCTGGGGCCAAGGCTTAGTGGGTTTTGTTCGGTGCCGATGACGGGGATGTCGAGTAGCCTTGCTGCATCGATGAGCACTCGGGCGCGGGCGACAACGTTTTTGGCTTCGTGAATCACCGGCATGAGGCGTTCCTGCAAATCCACGACAAGCAGCGTCGAGCGCTTGGCATTGCACGGTTCATTCATGGTGATGTTTCCTCAAAAAGCGTGATTGCGGGCTAAGGCTTCTACAATCAGAATGCCATGTAATGCCATGCCTGATGCACGCAGTCCGACTACGTCCGCTGCGGCAAATTTCTCAGGCATGTTGTGGCAGCCCCCTCCAGTTTCATGATACGACAGACAAGAGTTCGTTGGTCTTGATTCCCAATGCATGGACAGATTGCATGTTTCTTGATGATTACTACACGGTTCGGGATGGACGTCTTTGCATTTCCGCCGAACAGGCCAGTCGTTTCGCTAAGCAAATGGCGGATGACTACAATCCGATTCACGACCCGGATGCGCGGCGTTTTTGCGTGCCCGGGGATCTCCTGTTTGCCTTGGTGCTGGCGCGGCACGGCGTGTCTCAGCAAATGAACTTCTATTTCCGCGGTATGGTCGGCGCGGACATGCCCTTGGAAATCAATGAGCGTACCGATGGTACCCTTGGCATGAGCGATACCTCTGGTAAGGAGGTGTTGATCGTGGAGCGCAGCGGTGAGACGAGCGTTGATCCGGCGGTGATCGAAGCCTTCACCTGTCGCTATATCGCTTTTTCCGGACACAACTTCCCCCACTATCTCCAGCCGCTGATGGAACAGCAAGGGGTCATGTTCAATCCTCAGCGTCCGCTGGTGATCTACGACAGCATGGGGTTCACTTTGAATTCATTGGATATCGCCTCGCTCGAGGTGGAATTTGCCGGCTCCTCTTTTGAGGTCAACGGCAAGCGGGGCGATGCCCATCTGGAATTCAGGATGGTCAGTCGGGGCGAGAAAGTTGGTCAAGGCTCGAAGAAGCTGGTGGTCAGCGGTCTTCGCGCCTACGATGCCACGGTCATGAATGAGTTCGTCGATGACTTCGAGCGGCGCAAGACGCTTTGTGAGCAAATGAATTGAGCGAGCAAGTCAATTGATTGAATAAACAGACTGATGTCGAGAGGAAGCTATGGCAATTGCAATTGCATTACACCTGCTGTCCGCGGTGATCTGGGTAGGGGGCATGTTCTTCGCCTATGTGGCGCTGCGCCCGGTGGCGGGCAGCCTGCTTGAACGGCCCATGAGGTTGACGCTCTGGAGCCAGGTCTTTCGCCGTTTCTTTCCCTGGGTCTGGGTATCGATTGTGGTACTGCTGGCGACCGGTTTCTGGCTGATCTTCGTCGGCTATGGCGGCATGGCCAACGTGGGTGGTCATGTACATTCGATGCTGGCCCTGGGCATCGTGATGATGCTGATTTTCGCTCATCTCTACTTCGCCCCGTTCAAGCGTTTAAAGAAGGCAGTGAGCGAGCAGACTTGGTCCGAGGGTGGCACCCAGCTCAACAAGATTCGCATGATGATCGCTATCAATCTGGCGCTAGGGTTGCTGGTCACGGTGATTGGCTCCGCAGGACGCTATTTATAGTTCGGTTTTCTATAATTCGGTTCTTGGAAATCCACAGGAGATCACGGAATGATCCACATCAAATCGCGTTGTTATCCGCTGTTGGCGATATCTACGGCAATCGTTCTGGCCGGCTGTACCGGCATGGGTGACCGGGCGCCTCGGGTTTCGCCGCCGGGCGGGCAGGAAACCACCAAGACGAACGTCCTCGAAGCCGGGGCGGCGGCGTTACAGACCACCGCCCCGCTTGGGCCAATGAACGTCTATCTGGTCGGCTTTCATCCCATGAAGAACGACCCTGCCCATCAAATGGAAGCGCATCATTTCTGCACCCAGAAGAACGAGGATTTCGCTCAGTGCGCGCTGTTCGACGGCAATACCGCCCAGGCTAATCTCAACGGCATCGAATACATCATTTCCGAGCGCCTGTTTGAGCAGCTTCCCGAACAGGAAAAGCAGTACTGGCACCCGCACAATGGTGAAATTCTCTCGGGTCAGCTCGTCGCACTCGGCCTGCCGGACAAGGCGGATCATGAATTGATGCAGACCAAGATGAACAGCTATGGCAAGACCTGGCATACCTGGGATACCAATCCGGATCAAAGCGGACAGATTCAGCTACCCTTAGGTAAGCCACGTCTGGCTTGGTCTTTTAACCGCTTCGGCCAAGCGCAAGAAGAGCTTATCGAGCAGCGCGATCAGAGCATGGGGATTGATACCCAGGAGCGTCGCCGCGCACGTCAGGATTTGATTCCCTTGGCCAATCCGCAGCGCGGCGTGGATGCGCTGAAAGGGCAGTTTCCCGGGCCGACGGACCCAATTCCTGGCGTAGTCGACAAGCAAAGCGTCACCACGACGCCCTAGGCGCGAACGGTACTCGTGGAAATCCTCTTTCTCGGCACGTCCGCGGGCGTGCCGACCAAGGCGCGCAATGTCACCGCCGCCGCGATCAAGAAGGTCAAAGGCAAGTCCTGGGTGTTGATCGACTGCGGTGAGGGCACCCAGCAGCAGGTGTTGCGGACGTCCTTGTCCCTCATTCGGCTTGACGCTATTTTGATTACCCATGTGCATGGGGATCACTGCTATGGCCTGCCGGGGCTTCTTTCCAGCGCTTCCATGATGGGCCGAAAGTTGCCTCTGACGATCATTGGACCACAGCCGATCAAGTCGTTTCTTGACGCGGTGCAGGCAACCACCGGCCTGCATCTGACCTACCCCATCGAATTCAGCGATGTCGAATTGCTGACTGACCCTTTCACCCTTCCTGGTTTCATGATCGAGGCTGCGGCGCTATCCCATGGAGTTGCGTCCTACGCCTATGCTTTTATTGAGAAAGATATTGAGCGCAAGCTCGATCCTGAGCGCCTTGAGGCGTTGGGAGTAAAGAGAGGTCCGGACTGGGGGCGGCTTCATCGTGGCGAGGATGTCGTGCTACAAAATGGCACTCGGGTGACAAGGGATGAGGTGTTACTGCCGGGACGGCGATCCAGGAAAGTCGTGATCGCCGGTGACAACGACTCACCGGGGCTGCTTGAGCGTTTATGTGAAGGTGCCGACGTGCTGGTGCATGAGGCCACCTATACTCAAGACGTCGTCGAGCGCTTGGGCACCAACAACCGGCATAGCACCGCAGGCGATGTGGCGAGCTTTGCGCAACGTATCGATGTGACAAACCTGGTGCTGACCCATTTCAGTCCGCGTTATCAATACGACCGCCGTACCTCACCGTCTATCGCGGATATCGAAAACGAGGCCTGGCAATATTATCAGGGGCGGTTGTTTCTGGCGGATGACTTTGCCCACTATCAACTCTCCCGGGAAGGCGAGTTGAGCCAAAAGGAGTAAGCATTCATGGATTCTCAGGTATGGAGCATGTCGTTGGAGGCCTTTCGCGACACTACGATCAAGCACGCGACGC
>NZ_JIBT01000070.1 GCF_001039575.1 Halomonas sp. PR-M31 | reverse complement strand
TTTTTAGCTCAGCAGTCTCGCCAACTGCATAGTCAATGCCGCCGACGGTAAAACCGCTGACGGTGAGCGAATCGCCATCAACATCGTTGTCGTTCGCGAGAACGTTGCCGCTAACAACAGTGTCTTCATCGCCACTGGCGCTGTCGGGTTGGGCGATCGGCGCATCGTTGACCTCTGTCACAGTCAGACTCAGCTCGGCAGTGTCTGTCAGTTCGCCATCGGTGATGGTGTAGCTGACCGTTGGAGCCTGACCGTTCCAGTTCTCGACTGGCGTAAAGGTATAGCTGCCGTCGGTTTGGATAGTTAGCGAGCCGATATCTTCTAGCTCAGCTGTGACGCCGGGCTGATAGGTGGTGTCACCAATTGTGAAATCGCTAACGGTGAGCGAGTCGCCATCGACATCGCTGTCGTTAGCTAACACATTGCCAGTGATAATGTCGTCTTCGTCGCCGGTGACGCTATCGTTTTCCGCAACTGGTGCGTCGTTGACTGCTGTCACGGTCAGCTGTAGCTCAGCCGTGTCTGTCAGTTCCCCATCGGTAACGGTATAGCTGATCGTCGGAACCTGACCGTTCCAGTTCTCGACCGGGGTAAAGGTGTAGTTACCGTCGCCGGCAATTACGAGCGAGCCAATACCTTCTAGCTCTGCAGTCTCGCCGGCCTGATAAGTCGTATCATCAATTGTGAAATCCTTGACAGTAAGCGAGTCGCCATCAACATCGCTATCATCGGCTAACACATTGCCGCTGAGAACGGTGTCCTCGTCACTGGTGAAGCTATCGTCCTGAGCGACCGGCGCGTCGTTGACCGCCGTTACTTCCAGATTTAGCTCAGCGGTATCGGTCAGCTCCCCATCGGTGACGGTGTAGTTGATCGTCGGAACTTGGCCGTTCCAGTTTTCGACCGGCGTGAAGGTGTAACTGCCGTCGCTCGCGATCACCAGCGATCCAATGCCTTCCAGTTCAGCGGTTTCGCCCGCCTGGTAAATATCATTACCGATCGTGAATTCGGTGACGGTAAGCGCGTCACCATCAATATCGCTGTCGTTGGCGAGAACGTTGCCAGTGATAATGGCGTCTTCGTCACCGGTAGCAGTGTCGTTCTGAGCAACTGGCGCATCGTTCACCACCGTCACAGTCAGCTGCAGCTCGGCGGTATCGGTCAGTTCATTATCAGTGATGGTGTAGCTGATCGTCGGAACTTGGCCATTCCAGTTCTCAACCGGCGTAAAGGTGTAGCGGCCGTCGCTGGCAATGATCAACGAGCCGATGCCTTCTAGCTCTGCAGTCTCGCCGGCCTGATAAGTCGTATTATCAACTGTGAAATCCTTGACAGTAAGCGAGTCGCCATCAACGTCGCTGTCATTAGCCAACACATTGCCGTTTAGCGGAGCATCTTCATCGCCGGTTGCAGTGTCGTCTTGGGCAACCGGTGCGTCATTGACCGGTGTCACTTCCAGATTTAGCTCAGCGGTATCGGTCAGTTCACCATCTGTGACTATGTAGCTGACTGTCGGAACTTGCCCATTCCAATTTTCGATCGGGGTGAAGGTGTAGCTGCCGTCGCTTTCAATGACCAGCGAGCCAATGCCTTCTAGCTCAGCGGTTTGGCCCGCCTGATAAGTGTCATCACCAATCGTAAATTCGGTGACGGTGAGCGAATCACCATCGAAGTCGCTGTCGTTAGTCAACACGTTGCCGGTCAGCGGCGCGTCTTCATCACCAACGGCGCTATCGTCTTGCGCAACTGGCGAGTCATTGATCGCCGTTACGGTCAAATTTAGCTCAGCGGTATCGGTCAGCCTTCCATCAGTAATGGTGTAGCTGACTGTCGGAACTTGGCCGTTCCAATTCTCTACCGGGGTAAAGATGTAGCTGCCGTCGCTCGCGACCACCAGCGTGCCGATGCCTTCTAGCTCAGCAGCCTCGCCGGCCTGATAGGTCGTATCAACAATTGTGAAATCACTAACGGTGAGCGAATCGTCATCAACGTCGCTATCGTTATTGAGGACGTTGCCAGTGATCGCGGCGTCCTCGTCACCAGTAGCATTGTCGTTCTGAGCAACCGGTGCGTCATTCACCGCAGTCACAATCAGATTTAGCTCAGCGGTATCGGTCAAATTTCCATCGGTGACGGTGTAGCTGACTGAGGGTACTTGGCCGTTCCAGTTTTCGACCGGCGTAAAGGTATAGTTGCCGTCGGTTTGAATGACCAGCGAGCCAATACCCTCAAGCTCAGAGGTTTCACCGGCCTGGTAAATGTCACCACCGATCGTGAATTCGGTGACGGTAAGCGAGTCGCCATCAATGTCGCCGTCGTTCGCGAGAACGTTGCCGCTAACAACAGTGTCTTCACTACCAGTAGCAATGTCGTTCTGAGCCACCGGCGCATCGTTGACCGCGGTCACTTCTAAATTCAACTCGGCGGAATCAGTGAGTTCTCCGTCGGTAACGGTGTAGCTGACTGTCGGCACCTGGCCGTTCCAGTTCTCGACCGGGGTGAAGGTATAGCTGCCGTCGGTTTGGATAGTTAGCGAGCCGATATCTTCTAGTTCGGCTGTGTCGCCGGCGGCGTATTCAACACCATCAATGCTGAAGTTACTAACGGTGAGCCGATCACCATCAACGTCGCTGTCGTTATCAAGAACGTTACCCGTCAGAACGGCATCTTCGTCACCGGTAGCGCTATCCGATTCAGCAACAGGTGCATCATTGACTGCTGTCACAGTCAGCTGCAGCTCGGCGGTATCGGTTAGCTCCCCATCGGTGATGGTATAGCTAATCGCCGGTACCTGACCATTCCAGTTTTCAACCGGGGTGAAGGTATAGCGGCCGTCAGTTTGGATAACCAGTGAACCGATATTTTCTAGCTCAGCGGTTTCGCCAACTGCATAGTCAATGCCGCCGACAGTAAAACCGCTGACGGTGAGCGAATCGCCATCGACATCGCTGTCGTTAGCCAACACGTTGCCGGCCAGCGGCGCGTCTTCATCACCGATGGCGGTATCGTTCTGAGCGACCGGTGCATCGTTGACCGCCGTTATAGTCAGCTGGAGTTCAGCGATATCTGTCAATTCGCCGTCGGTGATGGTGTAGCTGATCGTCGGAACCTGACCGTTCCAGTTCTCGACCGGAGTGAAGGTGTAGTTGCCATCGGTTTGGATGGTTAGCGAGCCAATACTCTCAAGCTCGGCGGTTTCGCCGACTTGATAGGTATTTCCGTTAACGGTGAATTCGCTGACCGTCAGAGAGTCGCCATCGACATCGCTATCGTTAGTGAGAACGTTACCAGTGATCACCGCGTCTTCATCACCGGTGGCAATGTCGTTCTCAGCTATCGGTGCATCATTGACCGCCGATACGGTCAAATTCAGTTCGGCGGTATCGGTCAGCTCTCCATCGGTGACGGTGTAGCTGACTGCCGGCACCTGGCCGTTCCAGTTTTCGACCGGCGTGAAGGTGTAACTGCCGTCGCTCGCGATCACCAGCGATCCAATGCCTTCCAGTTCAGCGGTTTCGCCCGCCTGGTAAATATCATCACCAATCGTAAATTCGGCGACGGTGAGCGAGTCACCATCAATGTCGCCATCGTTTGCGAGAACGTTACCGCTAACAACAGTGTCTTCATCGCCGGTAGCAGTATCGTCCTGAGCAATCGGTGCATCGTTGACCGGCGTTACAGTTAGCTGGAGTTCAGCGGTATCGGTCAAATTTCCATCGGTGATGGTGTAGCTAACCGCCGGAACTTGGCCGTTCCAGTTTTCAATGGGGGTGAAGGTGTAGCTGCCGTCGGTTTGAATGACGAGCGAGCCGATGCCTTCCAGCTCGGCTGTGTCGCCAGCGGTGTATTCAACGCTATCGATACTAAATCCGCTGACACTCAGCGAATCTTCATCAACGTCGCGATCATTGGTCAATACGTTACCGGTCAGCGGCGCGTCTTCGTCACCGGTGACGGTATCGCTTTCCGCAACTGGTGCGTCATTCACCGCCGTAACCGTCAGATTTAGCTCGGCAGCTGCCGTGCGCCTACCATCAGTGATCGTATAACCGACCGCCGGCACCTGGCCATTCCAGTTCTCGAGCGGCGTAAAAATGTAGCTGCCGTCACTTTGGATAGTCAGCGAGCCGATGCCTTCAAGCTCGGCGATATCACCCGCGGCATAGTCGACACCGTCGATACTGAAGCCAATGAAGCTTAGTGAATTACCGTCCGGATCGCTGTCATTATCCAGTACATTGCCGGTTACCTGCGTGTCTTCCGGCCCCGATGCGGTATCACTTACCGCGTTTGGTGCGCGGTTGCTGACAGGGCCGCCACCTGAAGAATCATCGCCGTCAGTCGAACCATCATTATCGCCATCCGTGCCAACGTTGCCCGAACTGCCGTTGCCGTCAGTCGAGCCATTACCCGAGTCCGGGCCATCTACGTTGCCGCCACCCGAGCCATCAACGTTGCCACCCGAACCGTTGCCGTCACCCGAGCCACCAACGTCGCCGCTTGATCCGTCATCACCACCAGTGTTCGAACCGTCGTTGCCGCCGTCTGTGACATTGTCACCGGCGCCAGCATCTCCGCCATCGTCGGAATCACCGGCATTACCGCTGTCGGGCTGGGTATCGTCGGGCAGTATTTCGTTGTCGTCCGTAATCGTTTGATCGCCAAACGCGTTGCCAGCGCCTCCACGGGGCAGTTCCCGGGCATTGTCTTGTGCGTTCGCGACATCAAAGCTCAACGGCTCGACATTCTCGTTGATGCGTTCAAGACGCACGAAGGAGTGGCTGCCACCCCCGCCGCCGCCAGCGCCAGGGCCGGCAGTGGGCGACGGCAATATGTTAAGCAGGTCGTCATCGCCCTGTTCAATCGCCGTCAACAGCGCTTCGATGTTGTCGTTCAGCTCGACGGCGTCTTGCGCCTGCTCTGCATCCATGTCCGCCAGCAGGAAAACACGATCGTCCGGGCCGATCGTCGTGACGTTTGCATCGGCAAATTCGAGCCGGACGCTGCCGCTACCGGAGGTTAGCACCTCCTCGTTCTCGAGCAGTACGTCGCCGGGTTTCAATGCGCGTAGATTACCGTCGGCGTCTCGCGCCCAGGCTTGGCCAATAACGGAAAGTACGGTTGCAATTGGTGTTGCCATGAATCAGCTCCCTGCGAGCGGATAAATTTCTTGTGCCAATCCCGCTGAAGCGGGCACCGGCGTTTTTTATAGTGGCGTTGGCTGCGTCAGCGTTCCGTCAGCGCGTTGCCCTTGATGCGTAGAATCGGCTTGAGCAGATACTCGAGCACCGTGCGCTTGCCGGTGCGAATATCCACTTGAGCGGTCATGCCGGGAATGATCGTCAGATCTTCCCCCAGCGCCGTGTCTTCGGTGCGCACTCGCACCAGATAGAAGGTGTTGCCTTCGTCATCGGTGATGGTGTCGGCGCTGATATGCTCGAGGGTGGCCTGCATACCGCCGTAAATGGCGAAGTCATAGGCGGTGAACTTTACAAACGCCGACTGCCCCGGACGCAAGAAGGCAATATCCTGGGGGGCGATGCGGGCTTCTACCAATAGCTGGTCGTCGCTGGGCACGATCTCCACCACGTCCTGCCCGGGTTGAACGACGCCGCCCAGGGTCGTGACGTTCAACCGCTGGATGGTGCCCGCCACCGGGGAATGGATCTCCGCCATGCTCACCTTGTCCTGCAAGCCGACATTGCTCTCCTTGAGCGCTGCCAACTGCCCCAAGGTCTCGGAGAGCGCTACCCGCCACTCGTTCTGCATGTCCAGGGTCACTTCTCGCACCTTGCCCTGGGCTTCCTCGATGGCCGCCTTGAGCCTGGCCATCTGGGCACTGGCCTGATTGCGCTCGCCCCGGGCGTTGGAAACCTCCCGGTCCAGGCGCAATATCTCCACCTCGGAGACCGCCCCGGAGTCCAGCAGCGGCCGGGTCAGATTGAGCTCCCGAGAGGCTAGATTCAGCGCACGAGAGGCCTGATTGAAGCGGGCCTCGGCTTCCTTGAGTTCTTCCCGGCGCTGGGTCAGCTGCTCTCGGGCAATGGATTGGGCTTCTTCAAGCGCCTGCTGGCTGGTCTCGTAAAGCCTGCGTTCATGAGCGGCCAGGGCAGGAGCCTGTTCCAGCAATTCTGGCGTGGGCACGAAAGGCTGATCGTTGGAGAGCGCCCGCAGGCGTGCTGTCTTGGCCTGCAGCGCCAGGGATTTGGCTACCCCTTCACGAAAGGAAGAGACGAAGCGAGTCGGGTCGATGCGCATCAAGAGCTGGCCTTTTTCGACAATCTGCCCTTCCTTCACGTCCAGCTCCTTTACCACGCCGCCGTCGAAAGACTGGATGACCTTGAGCTTGGAAGAAGGAATGACCCGGCCCGCCCCCTTGGTTACCTCGTCGATCTCGGCAACGGCGGCCCAGGCGATCAGCCCGATCAGCGCGATCACCACTAGATAGAGCAGCACTCGCGCCCGCATTGGGTCCTGCTGCATGCGCGCCCAGTCCGCGTCGCTAGCCCAGTCCCGCTCCAGATGTGCAGCAGACACCGGTCTATCAAAGGCCGAAACGCCTTGCCGCCGCCCTCAGACACACGCCCCAGGGATTCGAAGCCGCGCTGTTCCGCGCTTTTTCTTGGGCTAGAGGAGAGAGCGTCGCTCACTGACTGGCCCTCCCGATCTTGCCGCTGCGCAGCGCCTCGATCACCTCGTCCTTGGGTCCGTCCGCCACGACGCGTCCGCCGTCCATCACCACAATGCGATCCATCAAGGCCAGCAAGGAGCTGCGATGGGTCATGACAATCAGCGTTCTGGATTTGGCATAGACCGCCAGTTTGCGCTTGAAGGCTTCTTCCCCGGCGTGATCCATGGCGCTGGTGGGCTCATCCAGCAATAGAATCTGCGGGTCGTTCACCAGGGCGCGGGCAATCGCCACGCTCTGACGCTGACCGCCGGAAAGCAGCCCCCCACGTTCCCCCACGGGCATCTCCACCCCTTGTGGGTGGGCGGAGACCATGGACTCGAGCCCGCCGATCTTGAGCGAGCGCAGCAGCGCCTCGTCATCAATGCCATCGCTGCCGCCGGCGGCTACAATGTTGTCCCGCAGGGAGCCGTAAAACAGGCTGATATCCTGAGGCACATAGCCTATATGTCGCCGTAGTTCGATAGGATCGAGCTGGCGAATATCCACGTCGTCCACCATCACCGCCCCGGCGGTCGGCTGATAAAGTCCCTGCAGTAGCTTGTTGAGGGTGGATTTACCCGAGCCCATGCGACCCAGCACCGCCACCTTCTCGCCGGCACGAATTTTCAACGACACATCCCGCAGCGCGTCTCGTTCTTCATTCGGATAGCGCAGGGTCACCCCGCGCAGCTCGAGATGACCGTTCACCTGGGCACGACTGACGTACTGCCGCCCTTCCGGGCGCTCCTCAGGTTTCTCCATCACCTCGTTAAGGGATGTCAGCGCCGTTGAGGCATTGTGATATTGGGCCATCAAGGCCGCTGCCTGACTCACCGGCGCCATGGCCCGGGACGACAACAGATAGGCCGCGATCAAGCCGCCTTGGCTCAAGTCACCGGCAACGATCAGATAGACGCCGATGATGATGATCGCCACTGCCACGCTCTGCTGGGTCCACTGGGCCACGCTGCCCACGGACGAACCCAGCAGGCGCATTTGCGCCGAAGTGCGGGACAAGAACGCGGTGGTCTTTTCCCATATCCCCTGAATGCGCCCTTCGCCACGCAGGGTTTTCACGGTCTCCAGATTGGCCAGGCTCTCTACCAGGGTGGCGTTGCGCTGGGCCCCGACCCGCCAGGTGGTCTCGGAAAGCTCATGCATCTTGCTCTGGGCCGCCAGAGCGTAAAGCAGCACGAAAACGACGCCGATCACAATGGGAATGATTAGATAGGGCGAGATGATGGCGATGATGCCGGCGAACAGCAGCACAAAAGGCAGATCCACCAGGCTCACCACCGTCGCTGAGCCAATGAACCCGCGCACGGACTCGAAGGACTGCAGCGTGGAGGCAAAGGAGCCGGTGGAGGCTGGTCGCGCTTCCATGCGCATGCCCAACACCCGCTGCATCAATTTAGAGGAGAGTTTGACATCCGCCCGACTGGCGGCCAGATCGACGAAGGCATTGCGCGTCAGACGCAGAATCAGATCGAAACACAGTACCAGAAAGATGCCGACAGCCAGGGCCCAGAGAGTTTCCGTGGCCTGATTCGGCACCACCCGGTCGTAGACGTTCATCACGAATAGCGGCATGGCGATGGCAAACAGATTGATCACGATGGACGCGATCAGCACATCCCGGTAGAGGCTGCGATTCTCAAGGATGACGCCCCAGAACCAGTGCCGCTGCTTCTGCTGACGCACTTCTGGGCTGCGGGCATCATAGCGAAACTGCGGGCGGGCATAGAGGGCGCGGCCGCTGTAGCGGGCCTGCAATTCCTCCAAGGGCAGCTCTACTGCCGCCTCGCCAAGCTCCGGGTAGGCAATTCGAGCTTGGCCTTGTTCTGTATCTAGGCTCAGCAGCACGCAGGCCCGGCCAGGCTCCAACAGCAGGATGACGGGAAACAGCTGAGGGTTGAGCCGGGTAAGCGAGCAGCGAATCTGGCGCGCCGTCAGTCCGGCCCGGGCCGCCGCACGAGGAAAAACACTCGGCGTCAGCTCGCCGTTTTCAAGGGGCAACCCCGCTAGCGCCGCTTCCGGGGTTAGACTTCGATCATGAGCGCGGGCCAGGATGCGCAGGCATTCGAGCAGATCGCCGCCCTTGACCGGGCTTGGGTCCGGTACAAACTGGCTGGTCACGAGAAGCCCCTAGCGACCAGCGCGCTGGTCGCGTCTCAGGTCCGCGGTCAGCGTTTCCAGGCTGTAGCTTGAGGGCGCAGGCGATGGGCAGATCGAGTCTGCATCGATATTGGCGCCGTCGCTGCCCAGCTCCGCCAAGGAAGGAACGCCGCGTCGCGAAACCTCAAGGGCCGGCAATAGCTGACCCATGGCCGCCAGCGTACGAGCTCGGGCCAGGGCCAGATCGAATTCCGCATTGGCGTAGGCGCGGCTGGCCTGGAAATATTCGTTCTCGGAGTCCAGCACGTCCAGCAGGGTGCGCTGGCCGATATCGAACTGCTGCTGATAGGCGCCCCGCACCCGGCCGATCGACAGGCGGTGCTGATTGAGATAGTTGAGCTGTTCGCTGATGCGCCGCGCATCGTTGTAGGCAATGGTGGTGGTCTGGCGCAGGTCCACGCACTCCTTGTCCCGCAGATCCTTGGCCCGATTCACCAGATCGCTGGCGCGACGATAGGAGGCCAGATCCGAGCCGCCCCGATACAGGTTCATGCTGGCGACAATCTCGACGCTGCCTTCATCGTAGCGACCGGTGACGCCGTCGCCGTTATTGGTGCCGGTGCGGGCACGAAAGTCGAACTGAGGGTGAAAGCCGGAGCGCGTGCCCCGCTCTTCCGCGCGGGCAGCCTCGATGTTCTCGATCGCGGCATGAAAGCCGGGATTGCCCTCGAAGGCTGCTTGAACCGCCTCATTGATTGATGCCGGCAGGCGCTCGTCGAAATCCGGCAGCGGCGCCAGGTTGTCTGAAGGGAGCGTGCCTACCAGACGCTGAAATCGCGCGCTTACGTCATGCAGATTGGAGGCTTCCGTTAACAGGTTCGATTCCGCCAAGGCCAGACGCCCATCAATTTGCTCCAGATCCACCCGACGCCCGGCACCGGACCGGGCCCGCTGCTCGGTCTGATCGAAAACCTGCAGGTGCTTGGCGTAGTTCTCCTTGGCCAGTCGCACCAGCTCCCGATAGCGCCGCACATCCTGGTAAGCCCGGGCCACGTCCAGTGCCACGTCGTTGCTGGTGCGCATCAGCTCGTAGTAGCTGGCAAGCTTGGCACGATCGAGGCGCTTGACCTCGCTGGCGGTATCCAAGCCGTCCCACAGCATCTGGGTCAGGGTGATCTCGGCAAAGTTCGAGTCATAGCTACCTCGGTCATCCTTGCCGCGATACTCCTGCCCCACCCCGGCATTGACGTCCACGCTGGGAAAATACCCGCCCCGGGCCACATCCACCTCGTCCATGGCAGCCTGAAAATCGTTCCAGCTGGCCCGCACCTCCGGGTTTTCCGTGACCGCCTGCTGCACTGCCTCGCGCAGTGACTCCACACCGGGAGCTGCCTGGGCGGTGGAAGGGGTCAGAAAAGCAAGGGGAAGAAGTGAAAGCGTGGATAAAAACAACCGCATCAATGAGTTCCTCGTTTGCACCGGACAAGCCGGCGCCTGTGGCGTCTGGGCGTCACTTGAATTGTCGGATCAGGGAAACCAGGGTATTGAGAATCTTCATATTGACTAGAAGACTCACTATTTATTTGCACACAAAAGTATTATTCGATTCTACGTGAGATGAGAGGCAAAACAAGAACCCTTTTTCGCACTATCGATGTCACTGAAGTGAACCGGAGATGGAGGGTTTGATTCGAGCGCAGGAGTGCGTGGCTCGTCGCGGATGCATGGTGAACAGCTGCGTCAGTTCGCCGCAGTGTATCCGCAACTGACGATCAGGACTTGGGCATGCTATCGTCGCACTATAATCGTCCAGCCCCGGGAGCCCTCGTCATGGCCAGTTCCGAAATGCAGAAAGTGCGTGTGATCAACGAGCTGCGGCACTTCATCAAGAAGCTACTGCAGGACCCGCAGATTCTTGAACAATCCCTCGAAATAGCGCGGCGGGCCTATCGGGAACGCAGCGAGAATGCCGGCGGGGATTACGTCAGCGAGCAGGAGTTGCTGGCAAGAATCGCCAACGAGATATCCGATACCACCAGCACCCATATCCCGGAAGACCCGAGCGAACACTCCGAAGCGGATAAGCTGTATCTGGACGTGTTGAAGGAAGTGGTCGTGGAAGAACAAGCGCTGTATTGAAGAAACCGATATTGGTGGGAGTCCGGTTTACTCGGCGATTATTGATAGTCCATCGCTCGCTGAAGCGAGTTCCCACAGATGACTCGATGGTTTTTTGTGGGAGCCCGGTTTACCGGGCGATGCTCAACGCCCTGATAGCGCTGATAGGATCAGCTCATACACTATTGGCAACACCCTCCATCCACTCTCGCAATCTCTTCAGCTGTTGATTCAACTCGCCGATAATCGGACCGCTGACAGCTTCAGGAAAGCCGGCGGGAAGACAAGATTCCACATGGCGCATTGCCGTGTCTGCTTGAGCAAGTATCTCTTGCATGACGGCAATCGCTCGCTGCCGAGAAAAACCAACATCCTGAGCTGTGCTGATAAAGTGACGCGGTTGAATGCGGGACCAACGATAGTGGCGATTCTTCCCCTTGAGGGACATCGCCATCTTGGCTCTTGTTGAGGGCAGGCTACCTTTGGCCATAAGGGGGTAGGCCGAGATAATGTCATAGAGTGGCGTCATCCTATAAGCCGACTCAGGCTCAAGGAACAAGCTGAAATTCTTGGCATGCCCATCAATTGCCGCCAGTAACCAGAACATGACCTGAGCCTTGAAGAAGGCATCGCGGTCCTGCATCGCCTGCTGAGAGCCGATCAGCAGGTTCATGCTCGCCTTGATGCCTGGTCCACCATCGCTTTCGTACTTCAGCGCCGGCGCAATTCCCAGCGCTTGGCAGAAATCTTCCTGAGGTAGGCGCATCAGCCAGCTGCCATCTCGAGACCAGCGCCGGTCGAATCTTTCAACCACCAGCACCGTCTGTTTTCCAAACTGAGCTAACTCGGCTTGCGCGACCGGAAGGCCAAATGCCTCAAGAACCTTCAGGCACAGCCATTCATTTTCGCCGCTTTCACGAAGATCAATTTTGCTGTGGCTTAAAAACCCGATCGGCAGCTTGAAAATATGACTGGTCGGCGTGGCTGATAGGGGTCGATGCCAGTTTTTCTGGTACCAAAGCAAGGCTATCTTTTCCTGGGCACCCGCCAACGAAATTCTGAAATCACTGTCTCGGCTCATGCCGAGCGGCGAATCCTGATAGCCGTTTAGCAGCCTCTCGATAGCATTGTCACCCATCGGCTCCGCCGTTACTCGATTGACATCAGGTATCGTCGCTCCTACTGGATATAGCTGTATTGCGCCCACACAATCGCGACCAATGGCGGCCAACAGGTCAAAGGGGTGGCGAGTTGCCACCTGAAACCTCGCCTGCAACCTAGCGCGAATCGCCTCCGAATCCGGCAAAAGATTATCAAAGAAGTTGTAGACGACCTCCCCTCGATAACGAGTTGCGGCAAGCGGCAACGATAGCGAGATTGCCCGCGCGCCGGGACGATTCACCCACTCGGGGAGGTAGCGGAACAGCATGGCGCCGGAAGACTCAAGGCTAAGCCTTCCAACCTCGATACCGTTGAGCGCCACTGTAAGGTTAGCCATCGGCTACCACTCTTGATCCCAGCCTTGGTCGCGACGGACTTGGTCCCGCTCGGTCACATGCAGTTCCATGTCAAGAGCAGCCAATAGCTTGAAGAGCGTCTCGATGCGACTTTTCTCCGGGTAGTTCTCGAACCCAGAAACCGTCGCCTGCTTGATGCCCGCCTGTTCGGCGACGGTCTGTTGGGTCAGCTTGTAGTGCTTGCGGGCCTCTTTCAGCGACAGCGCCAGCATATCCGTCGATGTTATTTTCATTTCTACCCTCTACAGCGGATTATAATGAATTTATACCCTATAGAGGATTATGCCAACTTATCCGCACCGAAGGATCGTGAAGTAACGAATCGCTCGCTGAAGCGAGCTCCCACAGATGACTCGATGGTTTTTGTGGGAGCCCGGTTTACCGGGCGATGGCCGATAACGAAATCGCTCGGTAAACCAAACTCCTACAAGAGAGTATTCATATATCAGGCGTATTTCTGGGCGCGCTGATCCAACCACTGACCGCACTGCGTTCCCGCTCCTGCCCAATCATCACTGACCCGATTGACGAAAATCGCATCACCCGGAGCGATATAAGGCACTAGCGCATCGCGTATTGCCGCTGCTTCCACATCTGCCTCAATCAACCAGCAGGAATCCATCGCGTGAATATGGGGGTAAGCTTCTAGAGCGTCATAGAACTCGTTGTACTCCTGGGGAAGGCGAAGATCGTAGTTGACGGAAAAAATGGCCATGGGCGTACCTCGGAATGCGATATGTGATTCGTTTTCTTTGTAAATAGCTTAAGTTAAGCATCATGTTTAACGTAGTTGATAAATAAACATAGGAGTAAGTTGAATAGAACTGGGATTGAGTTGCTATTCTATTTTAAACGAAACATGGCCGAGCAAATACCGGCCATGTTATAAAATCAATAATTATTGACAGCTTGAAGGGAGAAACTTGCTATCAAGTCCACCACACGTCCAGCTGGTAATATTATTGTTGGCATCTACATTTGGCCTCAACCACATATTATCTCCACTATGAACTCCCTGATGAAAACTTATCCCAATTCTTGAACCATTCCAACTAAGCACTTGAACATATTTTCCTGCTGCAGAAGCTACGGTCCCGACATCAACGACATCCGCATTAGCAGGCAGTGCTCCATTGATTGCTGTGCGCTCTGATATATCCGCACGCATTCCGCCAGAGGAAGTCAGCCCTTCTGATGCTTGAGAACGACCTACGTAATTTTGATACTGCGGAATTGCCACCGCTGCTAGCACCCCGATGATCGCGATCACGATCATCAGTTCGATCAGCGTGAAACCGCCCTGCTTGTTCATTGTCTTGCTCATCATTCATTCCCCGTGTCGACGCTTAGGAAAGCACTGAATCATTGCTTGCGCTTCCTGGTTTTTTATTGCTGGTAAACCAGCGTTCTTCGATTGCGATTGATCGAACCCAGCGGGTTCACACTCTGTTTATCGGCGAGGGTCACGGCAGCTTTAGAATTTTTACTGCGATTGTATCAAGGCCCAAGGTCTTCCTTTCTCTTTCTCTTTCTCTTTCGTTTTTCATCTCTACCAACTCCCTGTTTCCTAATTTTTACTTCTCTTTTTTGCCTCCTTTCTTTGCCTCTTGGCCACTTCTTCCTGCTACCTACTCTATTCTCATTCCCATGCGTTACATTTACTAACAAAACATCCGTTTGGAATACTAATGCTCTAACCTCAAATGGCCGATAGAAGGTAGTACCGGCGATAGGTCGTCAACGCTTGTATCTATCACCTGCGCCTAAAACTGCATTCACAACTTGTATTGATAAAGGGCTTTGTGCCATGTCCTCGTCTCCACCCTCGAACCCTGCATTTCCCAGCGATCGCCGCAAGGCTCAAACGCCCGGCGACGGCGCAGCCATGGCGCAGCATTCGGCGTTGCAGGGACTGTCTCGGCGGTTCGTGGAAGAGGGGTTGTTGGATGAGGCCGGTGCGAAAGAGGCGGAGCATCAAGCCGCAGAGCAAGATATTTGCTTGCTCGAGTATCTGATCGAGCACAAGGAGATAAATTCTCGCTCCGCGACGATGGTTGCTGCCTGGGAGTATGGCCTGCCGATCGTGGATCTCACGGCGCTAAGCCAGGATTCGTTGCCACCCGCCAATGAGATGCCGGAGAAGATTCTGCGCCGTCATCGCATCATGCCTTTGAGGCGCACCAAGCATCGTTTGACCGTGGCGGTGCCCTTCCCTTCCACCCTGGCGCTACTTGACGAGTTGCAGTTCGCCATCGGCATGAACGTGGAAGCAGTGCTGGCCTGCGTCGATCAGCTGGTGCCGACCCTGGAGCACTATCTTGCCCAGGAAGATGCGAACAACGTGCTGGATGCCTTGGCCGGGGATGAGGCCATCGAGGATCTGGATTACGACGAGGATACTGGCGACGAAGACAATGCAGGCATCACCGCCTCGGAAGACGATGCGCCGGTAGTCAAGTTCGTCAATCGCATTCTATTGGATGCCATCAAACGCGGGGCCTCGGACATTCACGTCGAGACTTATGAAAGCAGTTTTCGCGTGCGCTTTCGTATCGATGGCGTGCTGCATGAGGTGGTGCGCCCGCCTTTCAGCATGCGGACCCGCATCGCGGCGCGACTCAAGGTCATGGCGCGGCTGGATATCTCCGAACGGCGCTTGCCCCAGGACGGGGCGATCAAGCTCAACCTGGGCAAGAATCGCTCCATCGATTTTCGTGTCAATACGCTGCCGACGGTCTACGGCGAGAAGATCGTGCTGCGTATTCTTGACCCCGCCTCCGCTCGGCTGGGTATCGATGCGCTGGGCTTCACCCCGACCCAGAAGACGATGTACGAGCGTGCTCTGGCTCAGCCTCAGGGCATGATTCTGGTCACCGGGCCAACCGGTAGCGGCAAGACCGTGAGCCTTTATACCGGCCTGAACATCCTCAATACCGAAGAGCGCAATATTTCCACTGCGGAAGACCCGGTAGAGATCAAGGTGGCGGGGGTCAATCAGGTCAACGTGCTGCCCAAGATCGGCCTGGATTTTGCCAGCGCCTTGCGCGCCTTCCTGCGCCAGGACCCGGACGTGGTGATGGTGGGTGAGATTCGCGATCTGGAGACCGCAGAAATCGCGGTCAAGGCCTCCCAAACCGGCCACCTGGTGCTATCGACACTGCACACCAACTCCGCGGCGGAAACCCTCACCCGTTTGCAGAACATGGGAGTGGCGCCTTTCAACATCGCCAGCTCCGTATCACTGATCATTGCCCAGCGGCTGGCCCGCAAGCTCTGCCCTGAGTGCAAGAAGCCCGCCGCCATCCCCGCCGAGGTGCTGATAAAGGAAGGCTGCACTCAAGAGGAAATCGACCAGGGGAGCATCTACCAGGCCGTTGGCTGTGATAAATGTACGCTAGGTTATAAAGGCCGCGTCGGTATTTACGAGGTGGTACCGGTCAGCGAGGCCATGAGCCAGCTGATCATGCAGCAAGGCAACTCCTTGCAACTCGATGCTCAGGCCCGGGAGGAAGGCCTGCCGGATCTGCGACGCAGCGGTTTGCTCAAAGTATTAGAGGGCGCGACCAGTTTGGAGGAGATCAATCGCGTCACGAAAGATTAGAACAAGATAACGCAGTAAAGGAGTTGCTGAATAAATAGACGAACGGGATGAAGCGCAAGGCGCAACGCAGCGATTCGCTCGTGCAGGCGTTTATACAGTGACTCCAGAAAAATGTACGTTCGGGCGAGTTGCCAAGACCGACCCAGAACGACACTAAAAAACGCATACACAGGGATAAACATCATGGCTACTACCGCACGGGCCGCTCGGCGCTACAAGCCGCACGAGCAGGCCAAGCTGCATCGCTGGCAATGGACCGGCAAGAACAATCAAGGCAAGTCGATCAAGGGTGAACAGGTCGCGGCCCTGAAAGGCGAGGTGGAACAGGAACTCGCCAAGCAGGGCATTCTGATCAAGAACGTGCGCAAGAAGAGCAGCCTGTTTGGCGGTCGGGGGAAGGTCAAGCCTCGGGACGTGATGCTGTTCGCCCGTCAGATGGCGACCATGATTCGCGCCGGTGTTCCGGTTCTGCAGGCGTTCAATGTGGTGGCGGAAAACCTGCAGAATCCCGCGATGCGGGATCTGGTTCAACGTCTTGCCGAGGATGTGGCCGCCGGCGCCAGCTTCTCCGAGGCGCTGGGCAAGCATCCGCGCCATTTCGATCGTTTATTCACCAACATGGTTCGAGCCGGCGAGCAGGCAGGCGCCTTGGATCGAATGCTGGAGCGTGTGGCTTCCTACAAGGAGAAGATCGAATCCCTCAAGGCCCGGGTGCGCAAGGCCATGTACTACCCGGTAGCGGTCATCGGGGTGGGAATCGGCGTGACAGCGCTGCTGCTGATCAAGGTGGTACCGCAGTTCGAGACGCTATTTGCCGGTTTCGGCGCCGAGCTTCCTGCAATGACTCGCATGACCATCGCCATGTCCGAAGCGGCACAGAACTATTGGTATTATGCCCTGGGCGGCATGATCCTGTTCGTGCTAGGCATGCGTCAGGCCATGCAGCGCTCCGAGGCGTTTGCCTACAAGATGCATCAGCTGATGCTGCGCTTGCCGGTGCTGGGCGACATCATCGACAAGTCATCCGTGGCGCGTTTTGCGCGAACGCTTGCCACCACCTTCAATGCCGGCGTGCCCTTGGTCGAGGCCCTGGAGACCGCGTCTGGCGCCGTGGACAGCAAAGTCTACGAGCGGGCGATTCTTCGGATTCGCGAGGATGTATCCAACGGCCAGCGCCTCAACTTTGCCATGCGCAGTACCGATCTATTTCCTGTACTGGCGACCCAGATGGTCAGCATCGGCGAAGAAGCAGGCTCCCTGGATGCGATGCTCAACAAGGTGGCGGATTTCTACGAGGAGGTCGTGGACAACAAGGTGGATGCCCTGACCTCGCTGCTTGAGCCGTTTATCATTGTTGTGCTGGGGACGATGGTGGGGGGATTGGTAGTATCCATGTATCTGCCCATCTTCGAAATGGGCAACGCTATCTAGTGCGAAAGTGGCTGCGCTTTGCTCATACGGCGTTAAAAATCGGCTCATGATGCTCATTTACACCCAGTAAATTCCGCTCATTCGCCGATTTTTGCCTGGTCTGAGCTGCGCTCGCTGACTTCTCTGGGCTTCCTAACGAGAGCTTGTCTAAACTCGCCGACTTCATCTAGCAAGTCGAATTTTACGTCTTGTCCGTTTACAGAGGCTATCTTGTACAACGACCTTCCTTCTATCATTGCGTGGCCCTTAGCGGCCATGCTCGGTCTGATTCTGGGCTCTTTCATCAATGTGGTGGTGGCGCGGCTGCCGGGTATGTTGATGATGCAGTGGCGTGCGGAGGCCCGCTCGGCGCTGGCGTTGCCGGAGGAAACCGATTCGGATCTACCCAGGGTTACTCTGACTAAGCCCCGCTCCCAGTGCCCGCACTGCGCCACGCCGATTGCCTGGCACGATAATGTGCCATTGCTGGGCTATCTCAAGCGTCGGGGGCGCTGCGCTCACTGCGGTGAGTCGATCAGTATTCAGTATCCGCTGGTGGAACTTGCCAGCGGCGCTTTGGTGCTAGCGGTGGTGGTACTCAACGGCTTTAATGGCGCAGGCGTGCTGATCAGTATTGCCTGCCTGATACTGCTGACCCTGGCATTGATCGATCTGCGCACTCAGCTACTGCCGGATATTTTGACGCTGCCCCTGCTCTGGCTGGGTTTGCTCTATCAGCTGATGTTTCAGCCTTGGCTGCTGGAGAGCGCGGTGCTTGGAGCAATAGCGGGCTATCTGGTGCTGTGGTCTTTCTACTGGTTGTTCAAACTGGTTACCGGCAAGGAAGGCATGGGCTATGGGGATTTCAAGCTGCTGGCGGCGCTGGGTGCCTGGACGGGCTGGGAAATGTTGCCGCTGCTGCTGATTCTGTCTGCCGGAGTCGGCGCGGTGATCGGCATCATCGTGCAAGTCGCGATTCCACGGCTGCGCGGTCAGGCCCTTCCCTTCGGCCCGTTTCTGGCCATGGCTGGGTGGATTACGCTGCTTTT
>NZ_JIBT01000007.1 GCF_001039575.1 Halomonas sp. PR-M31 | reverse complement strand
GCGCGCCGCACAACCAGGCAACCAGCCCCTCACGAAAATCCCGCAGGAAGGTTTCACGCTCCGTGGTGTCCCCCATGAAGAAGGCAAACCCTGCATAGAGTCCTTGCGCATAGGTCTGCCAACTTGCGTAGTGCTTCTCGGCCATGGCGATGGCCTTGTCGAGCACCTGCTCCAGGGCCCCTGCGCTCAGCCAGCCGACAATACGGCCGGTCACCGCCAGATCGACGGCCTGGGCCAGATCCCAGGCGGTCATGTCGGTGTCATTGCAGCGGGTATCGTTATCGCGCACTCGCTGCAGCCGCAAAAGATGATGACGCTCTTCTTGCGAGCACTCGCCGGATTCGAGAATGGCTATTTCCTCTTTCAAGCGGGCTCGATTCAAGGTGTAAGGCGCATAGTTGATCTGGTATTCCTGGCGATCCCCGGCATCGAGCAGGAACGTCAGGAACTCCTGCAGCTCCCCGGCGTTGTGCAAGCCATAATGGCTATCCAACCATTGACGCGCCGCCTCGTTTTCCAGCGCGCTTTCACGCTGAGGCTTGTTCCATATTCCCGGATTGAGCGGCCCGGTTAACGCCAGGGCGGTAAACTGAAGCAGCGTCGGTCGCGGGCCAGGCTCCTGCCAGGACGTACACTGCCAATCGAGCCAGTGAAAGCAGCTTCCCGGATCGTCCTGATGCCAGCGTATTTCATGCACCAGCGTATCGTCGGGCATTTCCGGCAATACCGTTTCCCAGGCGATCCAGGCCTCGAGAAGCTTCTTGGGATTCCCATACAGATGGCACAATACACTGCGCAAGGCCTGAGCGAGCGCCTGGGTGTCAGGATGCTCGAAATCGCCGCTGTCATCCGCCATTAGCAAGTAAAACGCATATTTCTCCGCCATGTGAATGGTGGCGGCATGCCTGGCGCAGGATGCCAGTGAATTACGGGCATACTGAGCTTCCAGGGAGGGCTGCCCAAATACGGTTTTACTAGGCGGCAACATATTGTGCGCCGCGTCCGCGGCCAGCTGATTGAGATGATGAGACTGGGCTGGTAGCCAATAACGCGCCAATCCTTGTACACCTTCATCCGCGAACAGGCCCAGGGTCTCGGTGAGATAACGCTGGGCATCCTGACGACGCGCCTTGGCTTTCTCACCGGATGTCGGACTCAGTATTCCCTGGCGGTAAAGCAGCTCGGGCTCGCGTATTGATGCCAATGCCAATATCCAATGCCAGGCATTCCGCCGCCAATCGCGCATGGCATTGCGGGAGGCTTCACGCTGCGCATCGCTGATCAGCTGCGTAAGCGGCAGACGCCAGGGTGACACCGGTGAATGGAGTAACAGGGCCGACTCTTCATCATATAGCTTACGAACGCTCGGTTGACCCTCGAACAGGGCTCGTCCCCGTTGATAAGCCCGTATGAGCGCTGTCCAATCGCTATAGCGACCGGTAAGCAGATCCGCGCCGTGCAAGGCAAAATGCTCGGCTTCGACGCCGTCCAGCCAGCCCAGGACCCAGCCCGCATAGGCCAGATCGACCAACCGTAGCCAGTCCCAGGCCGCCCATTCCAACGGTTCACCCTGGTCGATGAACGCCAGCAATGTTTCACCGTAACGGCGCTGATCCACGAGTCCGGCAAGCCAGGCCCTGCGCGCAGCACCATCTTGCTCCAAAAGTCTGGCCACATCGAGATCCCAGCCATAGCGATGGCCTTGGGCGGCAAGCCACAGCATGGTACGAATCAGATCCTCCCGGCCACCCACCTGCCACACCTGCTCGAGCCAAGCGGCGGCGTCCGGCCAGTCCCGCTGCTGATCCGAAGACTCCATCAAAAGCGGCGTGAACAGCGCTCGGGGCAGCCATATCCGGGCAGCCTGAGTGTCTGGCCACAAGGGTTCGTCATGACAGGCGGCCAGATGATCACCCAATAGTTGCCAGGTCACGCCCTGCCCTTCATGTTCCAGGGCCAACAGCACTTCACTGTACCTGACGAACGCTTCATCACCTTGCGCCCAGCCGCGGTCCAGGCGGGCGCCACGCAGGGCCTTAAGCCATTCATCCAGGGTTGCATAGCGCGCCTGGAGATCCTTTGCCAGGCGTAGTATCCAGGCTCTGGCACGCTCGGCGTTCAGCCAGTCGGCCGCCACCGCCAGCGCCAGTAGCTCGATGACCGCCAGCTGGCGCTGAGGATCTGGCTTACCCGCGGGAAAAGCCTCAAGCAGCCGCCATCCGAGTTCACCACGTTCGGTGATACCAAATTCGATCAGTCGCGCCAGCGCCTGAGACGGCTCAACGGCAACCGGATCGGGCTCGAACGCCCAGCCACACAGCACCAGCTGCTGCGACCACCATGCATTCAGTGGATCTACCAAATCACACCTCAGATGCTTATGCCGCTAACAAAGAAAGAAGAAATATAGTGTAACGGAAAGCAGCCCGGGCGCCGATGCCCTTGCACTCGTTGCGTTGTACATCGACAGTAGAGAAGTGTAGCGAACGTCATCATGAATCTCTTGGCGTTGTGTTCAAAATAATACACACTGCGTTTTAGATGATGACCGTTCATCTATCACCAATGCGCTCGTTGATTTAATCCGGGAGGTTTTACCATGAACAATGCTGAACTCAACGAACTCAAACAGCGCTATGTCGCCAGCGGCGCCGCAAGCCCAGCCGCCCACTTCGCTGAGCGTGCCGAAAATGCCGAAATCTGGGATGCGGACGGCAAGCGTTTCGTCGATTTCGCCGGCGGTATCGGCGTGCTCAATATCGGCCATCGCCATCCCAAAGTGGTGGAAGCGGTCAAGGCACAGCTCGACAAGGTCATGCATACCTGCCAGACCGTCATGCCCTATGAAGGCTACGTCAAGGTTGCGGAAAAACTCAGCAAGATCACACCCGTACGCGGCCACGCCAAGGTCATGCTGGCCAACTCCGGCGCCGAAGCGCTGGAAAATGCCGTCAAGATAGCCCGGGCCGCCACCGGCAAGACCAACGTGATTTGCTTCGACGGCGGCTATCACGGCCGTACCTTCATGACCATGGCCATGAACGGCAAGGTCAATCCCTACCAGACGGACTTTGGCCCCATGCCGGGCACAGTCTTCCGCGCGCCCTATCCGGTTCCCTATCACGGCGTCAGTGAAGACGAAGCGCTACGCGGACTCAAGATGGCCTTGAGAACCGACGCCAACCCGAAAGACACTGCCGCAATCATTCTGGAGCCGGTGCTCGGCGAAGGTGGCTTCTACCCGGCCCCGACGAGCTTTCTGAAAGCGATCCGCGAGATCTGCGACGAGCACGGCATGCTGATGATCGTCGACGAGGTGCAAAGCGGCTTCGGACGTACCGGCAAGATGTTCGCCATCGAGCACAGCGGCGTGGAGCCGGACATCATGACCATGGCCAAGAGCATGGGCGACGGCATGCCGATCTCGGCCGTTGTGGGCACCGACAAGCACATGGATGCCTCCGGCGCCAACTCGCTCGGCGGCACCTACACTGGCAGCCCAGTCTCCTGTGCGGCAGTGCTGGCGGTATTTGACGTGTTCGAACAAGAGAACATCCTTGAGAAGAGTCAGGCGCTGGGGGACAAACTGGCCAAGCGCTTCGGTCAGTGGCAGCAGGACTTCGACTGCATCGACAACGTGCGCAACCTGGGCGCCATGGCAGCATTGGATATCGTGTCCGATAAAGCCAACCATACGCCGAATGCAGAGCTGACTGCCGCTCTGTGCAAGAAGGCCCGAGAGAATGGATTGATCCTGCTTTCCTGCGGGATGTACGGCAATACCGTCCGGTTTTTGATGCCCGTCACCATCGAAGACAAGGTGCTCGAAGAAGGGCTCGATATCATCGAGCAAGCCCTGACGGAGCTGGTCGGCAGTAAGCAGACTGCCAGCGCCTGAACGAAAGGCTATCCTGCGCTCGCATAAAGGCCAGTCAACATAGTGAACGAAAAACGCCCACCCTCGGATACGAAGGTGGGCGTTCTCGGTTAGATCATGACGATCGGTTCAGGCCGGCATCTCGTTGGCCTTCGAGTCTCGACTCCAGACGCGGTGCTCTCCCAAGGCTTTAGCAAAAGGTTCGAACACAGCCTCGATCGCATCCCCGAGAAATATTCCATCCTCACCGGCAGGCACCCCGGCAGCGTCGAGTAGCGTCTCGCCTTGCCCTATGGCAGCGATCGCCTTGAGATGCTTGTAGGCTTCCTGAACGTAGTATAGCCCCAAGCCGGACTTGGCCAACGCCTGGGCGCTGCCTTCGCCACCCGCCACGATCACCGCGTCCATGGTTACGGAGGGCAAACCGTTGAGCATGCCGTCCGGTACGACGGATCCCCCGCTCATAGATCTGACTGGGGCCATGCTCGGTGCAATCACCATGCCCTGGGCGCCCTGCTCGGAAAGCTTTGACTTGAGTGTTTCCACCTGTTCGCCATCGACACCGTCCGCCACCAGAATGGCGATCTTGCGATACTTGATGTTGCCTGGTAGTCGCGCCATCAGACTCAGCGCCTCGGAGGCCTCCTGGGAGCTCTTGCCCAGCTCACCTTCCGGTGCGGTGGGCTCTCTGGGCGCTTCTACTCCGTGGTTTTCACCGACTCGCCGCGCCAATTCCACATCGATATTGGGCAGAATCTCCTTGATCTGACGCTCGCGGATGTAAGGGCGCTTCACCTTGGAAAGTTCGAAGGTGTAGGCGGCGATGATGTGCTCCTTTTCCACGTCGGTCTGGCTGTTCCAGAACAGCCGCGCCTGGGAGTAATGATCGCTGAAGGAGTCGCTGCGGGCGCGAATCTTGTGCCCTTCGACCCGCTCGTAATAGCTTTCGTAGCCGCCATGTTCTTCATCTGCGGGGGTCTGTTTGGGCCAGCCATCGTCAATGGAATTGGGTTCGTAGGACGCCTGCCCCTTGTTGATGGTCTGACGATGCGGCGCATCCCGTTGATTATTGTGGAACGGGCACACCGGGCGGTTGATGGGAATCTCGTGGAAGTTCGGCCCGCTCAGGCGCAGCATCTGGGTATCCAGATAGGAGAACAGACGCCCTTGTAGCAGCGGGTCGTTGCTGAAGTCGATGCCCGGCACCACATGGCCGACGCTGTAGGCCACCTGCTCCGTCTCGGCGAAGTAATTGTCCGGGTTACGATTGAGCACCATCTTGCCGATCGGAATCACCGGCACCTGCTCCTCCGGGATCAGTTTGGTGGCGTCGAGAATGTCGAAATCGAAGCTGTGCTCGTCTGCCTCCTCGATCACCTGGATACCCAGCTCGTATTCGAGGAAATTGCCGTTCTCGATATCCTCCCACATGCCGCGTCGATTGAAGTCTGGATCGCGGCCCCAGAGTTTTTGAGCTTCGTCCCAGATCAATGAGCAGGTGCCCGCCAGGGGCTTCCAGTGGAACTTGACGAAGCGGGAAGTGCCTTGCTTGTCGATCAGACGGAAGCTATGGACGCCAAAGCCCTCCATGTTGCGAAAATGCCGCGGGAAGGCGCGATCGGACATGACCCACAGCACCATATGGGCAGATTCTGGAAACAGCGAGACGAAATCCCAGAAGGTGTCATGAGCGGACTGGCCCTGGGGGATCTCGTTGTGGGGCTCGGGTTTCACCGCATGGACGAAATCCGGGAACTTGGTGGCATCCTGCATGAAGAACACCGGCATGTCGTTGCCGACCAGATCCCAGTTGCCTTCCTCGGTATAGAACTTGACGGCAAAGCCACGCACGTCCCGGACGGTGTCGTTGGAGCCTCGGGCCCCCTGCACCGTCGAGAAGCGAGTGAATACCGGGGTTTTCTTACCGCCCTCGCTGAACAATGCCGCCTTCGAGTATTGCGCGGCGTTGTCGTAGGCCTCGAAATAGCCATGAGCTGCAGCGCCTCGGGCATGAACGATACGTTCCGGAATGCGCTCGTGATCGAAGTGGTTGATCTTCTCTCGGAGGATGAAGTCCTCCATGATGGTGGGTCCGCGCTCACCCGCTCTAAGAGAGTTATGGTTGTCCGCAATCCGCACCCCTTGATTGGTGCGCAAATCATGATCTTTCGCATCGCTGCGGTAGTGCTCCAGACTCTGATCCTTGCTGTGTTCGTCGGTCTTGAAATCCTTATCGTGGGCGCCGTCACTATTGGGTTCGGTATAGGGGCTATTGCTGGTTGCCATGCTAGATTCTCCTCATTCCATGAACGAAGGAAAACCGCAATGCGATTATCCTTTCGCGGGCAGGTTAGCTTTCTTCCTTGATGTACTCAAGGAATCAACGAGTACGGTTTTGCGTGGGCGAGTAACTGCGAAAACTACCAATGTTCAATTTAAGCCTAGTTATCAGATCACGCAAATGACCTGGGGCATTGCACCGCCAGGCCATAGCATCGAGCTAAGACTTGCGCACCATGGATACGATCCAAAGCAGCAATACCGCACCTACGATGGCCGTTACCAGCGAACCGATAATGCTGTAAGAAGCGATACCCAACAAACGAAATACCAAACCGCCCAATACCGCGCCGACGATACCGACACCGATATTACCCAGGATGCCGAAACCGCCCCCGCGCATGATATTGCCGGCAATCCAGCCCGCCAGCCCCCCGATGATCAACCATAGAATCAAACCCATCACACCTCTCCTTGATGTCTTCCATGAAAACTACCCGCCTAGCCTGCCACAAATGGGTTCAACCATACATCAGTTAGAAAGACGAACCGGGTTGCTGCAAAAACGCCTGTTCTTCAATGCTGGATTCACGCCCAAGTATCTCGTTGCGATGCGGGTAGCGCCCGAAACGCTCGATAATTTCTCGATGGCGTCGCTCATACTTTAAATTGTCCTCCAGCCCCGCCTGGTCAAAAAGCCGTAGCGCCTCGTCATGGATGCGCAGGGATTCACTGTGCATGTAGGGCATATAGAGAAACGCACGCTGTACCATCTTGAGATGGCGATCAGCCCGAGCGGCAACTGCCTCCTGGGCCAAGGTCAGTGCCTGAGGGTCCTGAGCAAATGCGGCTGCTTGATTGCGATGAATGTTGCGCGAGAATTGATCGAGCACCAGAATCTCTGCCAAACGCCCTTGGGGAGAACAGCGCCACATCCATAGCTCGCCTGCGATGGCAGCCTCGAGGGTCGAGGAAAAGCGTTCAGAAATTTGACGATCAAAGGCGTCATCCTTGCCAAACCACTGACGAGGGGTTGTCTCGTCGAACCAGAAGTGCAGTATCGCTTGTGCAGGGGTGTCGGGCATGGGATCGGATCTCCATCAGTTTGCTATGGGCATCAGCATCAGCCTAGTCGAAGCACGCCCTGGGCCCAACTTTCGTTTCGTCACAATCATCTCGTTCTGGAGTCACGATGTCTTTCGCCCAATTCATGGAAATGGCCGGTTATTTGTTGAACGTCATCGGTATCGTCGTCTGTCTTGTAGGTCTGACGCTTGCTCGACGGCCTTCCCGCCGCACCCTGGGTTATTGTATTGCCGGGCTGGGGTTTATCATCGCTGCAAGCCCGTTGTTCGCCCAGTTGCTTGGTCTGATACCGCCCCCCACGTCAGTCTCCGCCCTACCACCAGTGAGTTAAAAAACCGCATTCACGCCCCTGCCGCAACCTCGATATGCTGTAGGCTTGATGCCATGCATCAACAAAAACACACAAGGACGTAAAAAATGCATACCCTTACCCTTTTGTCGTTTCTGTTCTTTACCGGACTGGTCGCTTTGATCACCTGGTTCATTACTCATCGAGACGACCACCGCAGCACAAGCGGCTACTTTCTTGCCGGGCGCAGTCTGACGTTCCCGCTGATCGCCGGCTCGCTGTTGATGACCAATCTTTCCACGGAGCAGATGGTCGGGCTCAATGGCGCCGCCTTTACCGACGGTTTGAGCGTCATGGCCTGGGAGGTCGTGGCGGTCATCGCCTTGGTGGCACTTGCGCTATTCTTTCTGCCGCGTTTCTTGCGCAGCGGCATCGCCACGGTACCTCAGCTGCTGAGAATTCGTTTCGACGGCACGACCCAGTTGATCTGCAACATCATCTTTCTAATCGCCTATGCGGTGATCCTGCTGCCGATCATTCTCTATTCCGGCGCCGTGGGTCTAGAAGGCATGCTCGATCTGCAAGGTCTGACCGGCATCGAATCGAGCACCGTTCTGCTCTGGTCGACGGTGTGGATCGTCGGCATCATTGGCTCGATCTACGCCCTGTTCGGCGGCCTGCGTACCGTTGCCGTCTCGGATACCCTGAATGGCGTGGGTCTGCTGATCGGCGGCTTCGTGATCGTTTATTTCGGTCTGCAGGCGATCAGCGACGGCAGCGGTGTTCTGGCAGGCTGGGAAACGCTCAAGCAGAGCAATCCCGAAAAACTCAACTCCATTGGCGGTGACGATCAGCAGGTGCCCTTCGCGACGCTTTTCACCGGGGTTTTCTTGATCAACCTGTTCTACTGGACCACCAATCAGCAGATCATTCAGCGCACTTTTGCCGCCAAGAATCTGGCCGAGGGTCAAAAAGGCGTATTGCTGACCGGCCTGTTCAAGCTGCTGGGCCCTCTTTATCTGGTAGTACCAGGGATCATCGCCTATCAGCTCTATGCGGACGAGGGCATCCGCGCCGACGAAGCCTACGGTCATCTGGTGTTCAACGTGCTACCCCCTTACCTGACCGGCTTTTTCGCCGCGGTGATGGTCGGCGCCATTCTTTCCTCCTTCAACTCGGCGCTCAACAGCACCACCACGCTGTTCAGCCTGGGCTTGTACAAGGAGGTATTCAACAAGACGGCCAGTGAAGAACAGGTGGTGCGTGCCGGCAAGATCTTCGGCTGGACACTGGCCGTGGCGTCGATGACCATCGCGCCGCTGCTGGCAGGGCAAGAAAGCCTGTTCGGCTATCTGCAGAAGATGAACGCCATGTACTTCATCCCCATCCTCGCCGTGGTGCTGGTCGGTCTCTTGACCAAGCGGGTACCCGCGATCGCCGCCAAGATCGCCCTGGTTGCAGGATGTGCGATCATCGGTCTGGTCTATTTCGTACCGCCCTTCACCCGATTCCTGGATATCATCAACGACTTCCATTTCGTGGCGCTGGTTTTCCTGGGGCTGGTCATCATGATGCTGCTGTTCGGCAAGCTGCGCCCACGCCAGACCGCCTGGGTCCATGAAGACAGTGGTCAAGTCGATCTTACCCCTTGGAAGGGCGCGATTCCGGCGGGTATCGTGCTGGTGGTTCTGGTCATTGCCATTTACGCCGCTTTCGCGGGTTGAATGACGGAGCTGCATCATGCCGTTGACCGTTGTCCTTTTGTCCCTGTGCCAGGCACTGCTGGTCAGCGGCAATATTTTGTTGATCGCCGTGTCACCTCTGATTGGCGCTGAGCTTGCTCCCGGGCCCAACTGGGCAACCGCGCCGGTGGCGACCCAATGGCTGGGCCTGATGTGCGCCACCATTCCCGCGTCGCTGATCATGGGTCGAGTAGGACGCAAACGCGGCTTCATGCTGGGCAATCTGATCGGCCTGGGCGGGGTGCTGATTGCCGGCCTGGCGCTGGTGGGCGAGCAGTTCATCCTCTTCATGCTGGGTACCTGGCTAATCGGTATCGGCATCGGATTCGGCATGCTATATCGCTTTGCCGCGGTGGAAGCCGCGACTCCGGAGCGGAAGGATCGCGCCATTGGACTGGTCATGGGCGGGGCGTACTGGCAGCGGTGCTTGGCCCCTGGCTTGCCCGTTCCAGTCAAGGTCTGTTCGAGACACCCTTTCTCGGTAGCTTTATAGGCCTGGGGCTGCTTTATGTCATAGCATTGATCGTACTGGCCCTCACCCATCTACCGCCACCGCAAACGACCCATAACGACGGCCCCGCACGGCCGTTACTCGAGATACTGCGCCAGCCGGTATTCGTCGTCGCTGCATTGACCGGCCTGATCGGCTATGGCGTGATGAACCTGGCCATGACCGCAACGCCTCTGGCCATGCACCGGGCCGGCTTTGACTTCGATCATGTGGCCACCACCATTCAATGGCACGTGCTGGCCATGTTCGTTCCCTCATTTTTTACCGGCTATTTGACAGCACGAGTCGGTGCGCGCTCGATGATCGTATTGGGTTGCCTGCTGTTGGCGGGCTGCGGTGCGCTGGCACAGCTGAGCGCCACCCTGCATGGCTACTACGCGGCCTTGATACTGCTCGGGCTTGGCTGGAACTTCACCTTTCTTCCTGCCACGGGGCTTTTGACCGAGACCTATCGCGCCTCGGAAAAGGCGCGTGCCCAGGCGGCCAACGAGTTTCTCGTTTTCTCGACGGTAGGTATGACCGCCCTGCTGGCCGGCCCCCTAGAAGCCAGCCTTGGCTGGGCCGGTCTCAATGCGGTGTTATTGCCCTTGGCGCTGGTGCCCATCATTGCCCTGCTCTGGCAGCGACTTGCCAATGGCGTCAATAGCCCCCAGATTAGACACTAAATTTCGATTCGGAACATTAGCGCCATGCGCCATACCCTGGCCCGCGAATTCGGCAATCTAATAGAACGTGGCTGGGACCGTCAGCTGCGTCTGGCGGTCACCGGCCTATCCCGGGCCGGCAAAACGGCGTTTCTTACCTCCCTGGTCTATCAGCTGCGTCATGCCGGACTGGAAGCTCGCCTGGACCTGCTGCCAGCAGCACGGGAGGGCCGCTTGATGGGTGCTCAGCGCATTGCCCAGAAGGATCTGGGCGTGCCCCGCTTTCCTTACGATCAGGCCATGGCCAGCCTCGACGGTACGCCGCCCCAATGGCCCGAGCCGACCCGAGGCATCAGTGAACTGCGCCTGCATATCCGCTATCGCCCTCAGCGCGGAGGTGTACTTGGCGCCTTGGGGAGCAGCAACGCCACCTTGACGCTTGATCTGTTCGACTATCCCGGCGAATGGCTGCTCGACCTGCCGCTACTCGAGCACGACTATATAAGCTGGAGCCAGCGTCAACAGGTGACCTTGACTTCCGAACGCCGCGCCATGGCCAAGGAGTGGCTGAGCGCAATGGAAACCCTTGATCCGGCCGCGGAAGCCGACGAAGCGGAACTTGCCACTATTGCCGAACACTACGCGCAGTCTTTGCGCACCGCTCGGGAAGCAGGCTTTGCGGATTTGCAGCCAGGACGTTTTCTACTGCCGGGGGATCTCGAGGGCGCCCCGGTACTGCAATTCTTCCCCTTGCTGGATCTGACCCGGGACGACAGAAGACGTCTCGAGGCGCTACCCCAACAAAGCGTCTATCGCACCCTGGCGCGGCGCTTTGCCTATTACCAGCAGCATGTGGTCAAACCCTTTTATCGGGAGCATTTTCGCCGCTTCGATCGCCAGATCGTGCTGGTGGATGTGCTGGGCGCTCTGAATGCCGGGCCGGAACGCTTCGAGGATCTGTCTCGGGCGCTGGCCACCCTGATGCAGAGCTTCGATTACGGCCAGCGCAGCCTGTTCACCCGCCTATTTTCACCGCGCATCGATCGCCTGGCGATTGCAGCAACCAAGGCGGATCATGTCACCCCGGATCAGCACGCCAATCTGGTGGCCCTGCTCGAGGCATTGCTCGCGGAGCCGATCAAGGATCTGCGCTTCGCCGACGTGCCGGTCAAGGCGCTGTCCCTGGCCTCGATCCGGGCGACCAAGGCCCACGAAGTGGAACAGCAAGGCAAGCGGATTCAAGCGCTGCGCGGCATGACCATGGAAGGAGAAGAAACGCTGATATTCCCAGGCGAGGTACCTGCTCACCTGCCCCAGCCGGATTTCTGGGCTCGTCAGGGATTTGCTTTCCACGGCTTCCGTCCGCTGTCCCGAGACGCCCGCGGTGAAGGCTTGCCCCACATTCGCATGGATGCCGCCCTCGACTGGCTCATTGGAGACAAACTGTCATGAACGATCCTCGTCCCCAACAGCGCTTTACCCTGGATGAGCCCGACTCAACGACCCTGCAGGACCCTCGCCCTGCGGAGCACTATGCCGTCGAGCTGAGCTCAACGCCTCTGGAAGACGAATACGTTCCCGAGGATACCGATACGGCGCTGGCCCGTAGTCTTGCACGCCCGCGCAAGCGGCGCTGGGGGTTGCTGGCGTTGCTGACTGGTACCTTGACCCTTGGCGTCGTGGAACTGGGCGAGACCCTTTATACCTCGTCCATGAGTGGCGATATCTTGAGCGGTGCCTGGAGTCTGCTCGGCATTCTGGCCGTGGGGCTGGGGGGTATGGCGCTCTTGCGGGAGTTATGGCGACTTCGTCGGCTGCGTCGCCATGCGGCGCTCAGACGGGATCTGGAAACCCTGGAAGGAAACCCGGGGCGCGACGGCCGCAAACTGGCGAATCATCTGCGCGAACAGATGCACATCGACAAGGACGATCCGCACTGGCAGGCCTTCTTGAAGGCTCATGAATCCCATCACGATGCCAGCGAGACGCGTCAGCTGCTGGCGCATCATCTTCTTGCCCCTCGGGATCGGGAAGCACGCCGTCTCATCTCCCGCATGGCCAGTGAAACCGCAGTGTTGGTGGCCATCAGTCCACTGACGTTGATCGACATGCTGCTAGTGTCCTGGCGCAACCTGGCGATGCTCGATCGTATTGCCGCCCTTTACGGACTCGAGCTTGGCTACGCCAGTCGCCTGCGGCTTTTTCGCAACGTGCTGTCCAACATGGCCTTCGCCGGTGCCAGCGAAATGGCCGCGGATGCCAGCATGGATCTGCTTTCGATGAATGTCGCCGGCAAGCTGTCGACGCGAGCCGGACAGGGGCTTGGTGTCGGGCTTTTGTCGGCAAGGCTTGGTCTGCGCGCCTTGAGAGTAACGCGACCTTTGCCCTTCGCCGAAAATGAGGCACCGCGTATGACAGATTTGCGCAGCGAACTCTGGCACCGGCTCAGACGTTTGGAAACTCCGCCCTCTACTGGCAAAAACCCATCACGCACCTGACCTGCTCTTGATTGGAGTCATGTTGGTAGGCACTCTGAGACATTAAACTGAGTTCGAGAGTCAAGCGTTCTGACGACAATGGAGGTATGCATGTTCAAGAAGATTCTGGTTCCCGTTGACGGGTCCGAAGGTGCCAAGAAAGCACTGGATGTGGCCTGCAAGCTTGCGAAGGCCGACAATGCCTCCCTGCACATTCTGCACATCCCGGAGCGTCTCTCCCGGGAAGCCATGCTGGTCTGGGGCATGAGTGCGGTATCCATGGAGGCTACCGGCGAAGAACTCGAACGCGCCGGACGCTCATCCCTCGAAGCGGCCAAAAAAGCGGCCAAGGAACGCGGCATGACGGATGTCCAAGGCTCGCTGCGTCAGGGTGATCCTGCCCGGATCATCATCGAAGAGGCCAAGAAGACCAGCGCCGATACGATCGTGATGGGCAGCCGCGGCCTGAGTAACATCACCGGTCTCATTATCGGCAGTGTTTCTCACCGTGTTGCGCACACGGCGAAATGCAATGTCATCACCGTGCGCTGAGCACGACTGTCTGGTAGCTTTTGATATTTTATCGAAGAGCAAGGAATCATCCTTGTTCTTCGATGATTTCCTCGCTTGCTTCGTCCGGATCCTTGTCTTCGAGCCACTCTTTTACATAAAAACGCTGCACGATCAGCATGCTCAAAACGATTAGCGGCTCTGATAGCAAGAGACCCAAAATACCCGTATAAAACCCGAGCAGCAGCTGCACGATTAACAGCAAGGCAGGGGGAATACTGACCGCCTTACGCTGCACGAGGGGTGTTACCACGTTGCTCTCGAGAAACTGGATGGCCAGATAAAGGATGCCTACGTAGAGCATGGTGGTCGAGCCTTGGGTAAACGCCACCAGCAGCGAGGGTATTGCCGCAAGCACCGGCCCCAAATAGGGAATGAAAGACAAGAGCCCCGCCAGAATACCAAGGGAAACCGCCATGGGTACGCCCAAGACCCACAGACCCAGGCCAAAAAGCAGTCCGATCACGCTCATGGATATCAAACGCCCAAGCAGCCACCAGGTCAGCTTGTGATAAACCAAATCCAGAAAATCATGCGCTTCATCGCGCTTGCTGGGCGCGAAAAGTACCAACACGCCCTTTTTGTAGCTGTCGGGTTCAAGAAGCACGAACAGACCAATCAATACCACTGCAAGAACATTGAGCATGGCGCCGAGGGTCGAGGAAAATATCGTCGTTAATTGAGACGACCAGCTGTTTATGGCACCACTGGGTAGCGAAAACTGATTGGCGAACTGCTCGAAACGATCAATGGCTTTCTCACCTAGGGGGTACTGCTGTATGAGCTCTTCCAGGCTGGACCAGGAGTCCGGCAGAATATTCAACAGCCGCTCGAACTCCTGGCCCATTCCATAGGCAAAGTTCAAGAGAAAGCCGACAAGCAGTGCCAGGAACACCAGCATGACCACGAGCAGTGCAAGGCTTCTGGATAGAGGGCTATGCCTGTGTAAATAGTTGGTGGGGATAGAGAAAAATAGCGTTACAAGCAGAGCCGCAAACACCATCAACAGCACGTTGGCGCTAAACCAAAGCAAAAGTAACAGGATCAGTGTGATTACCACGATGCCTACCGTTACCCAAACCCGGCGTGCGTAGTCACTCAAGGAGTGTTTTCCTGATTCCGACATAATGACATTCCTTGTCCAACGACATTGTATGTTTAACCGGTCAAGAACCGATCGATCTTATCGAAACATCTTGCGCCATGATCTCGAGAGAATTTCCCCTTGAGTACGTCATATGCAGGGACGACCCTGCCGCACCATGGATCCTTGCCTCCGGCGTCGCGAGCTTATCAGGATCGCCGATGAACAGCATCTTGCCCATGCCTTCGCCATCATGCTCGCACAAATTGGTTACCTGTTAACCGAATCCGGTATGTGCATACAGCGCCAACAACTGTGGCACCAAGAATGCAAGCATCGACTTCCAGTCGTCGACGAAATTCATGAATATCGTCAAATTGACACGTATTGTCGAGATTCATGACGATGAGATGATATGGCATATATCGTCTTAGGATGAATCGATAGTGCATAGAGTAGGTTCATGGTGTCAAAGCACATATAGATATGCGTGTATCCAATGCTGTACTCCGTTGTGTAAAGCCGACTTGCCACGTGGGCTTCGTACTCGTCGCTGGGCTGTCTCCAGTCATGACTGTGGGACCATGGGATATAGGCTACCGAGTTACAGTCAGGATTGGCGACAGCAAGCCGAATCCGTATAGTAGCGGCCTACCCTCGCCAACCGTAACGACGTCCTCATGCTGCAGAACAACGCGCTGCTGGCGCAGCTCAAGCAACAGATTCGTGAAACCACTCCTCGCGTGGAAGGTGTCATCAAAGGCACCGATCGTGGTTTCGGCTTTTTAGAAACCGATAAGGGTGAATCCTATTTCGTGCCGCCACCTGCCATGAAGCAGGTCCTACATGGTGATCGCGTCGAAGCGGTTCTCAAGGAGGAAGGCGACAAGAAGTCCGTCGAACCTGAAAAACTGATCGAAGCGGGTCTGGATCGTTTTATCGCCCGGGTGCAAAAGCGGGACGGCCGCCTGGCCGTCGTCCCGGATCATCCGTCGATCAACAATGTGCTCAAGGCGCGTATCAAGCGTAGCCTGGAAGAAGACAGCATCGAAGACGGTGACTGGGTCGTGGCCCGTCTGGTGCGTCACCCGCTCAAACCCGATGACCGCGCCTTCTTCAGTCAGATCGATGAGCTGATCGCCAAACGCGACGATCCGGCGGTGCCCTGGCGTGTGACGTTAGCTCGTCACGCGCTGGAGCAGGCCTCTCCGCAATCCAATGAAGATTGGGTGTTGGCGGATGAAGGTCTTGAGCGCAAGAACCTGACCGACACTCCCTTCTTCACCATCGATGGTGAGAATACCCGGGACATGGACGATGCGCTGTACATCGAGTCGCGCGCCAGCGGTGGCTGGCGATTGAGCGTTGCGATTGCCGATCCTACCGGCTATGTCGCCGAGGGGCACGCCGTGGACCTGGAGGCCCAGACTCGCGCATTCACGGTCTATTTGCCCGGCCAGAACGTGACCATGCTGCCGGAGGCGCTGGCGGACGATCTTTGTTCACTCAAGGAGGGACAAGAGCGCCCCGTGCTGGTCTGCGAGTTGAACATTGCTGCAGATGGCAGTTTGGGCGACTACCGCTTCTTCGCCGCCACCGTGCGCTCTCATGCACGCCTGATCTACGACAAGGTCTCGGATTGGCTAGAAAATCAGGGCGACTGGGCACCGGAAAAAACGATTGGCAATCAGCTTCATGCTTTGGCAGCCATGACCGAGGCTCGTACCGGTTGGCGGACCCAACATGCGCTGGTATTCAAGGATCGACCGGATTATGCCTTCGACCTCGATGCTGCCGGCAATGTGCTCGATGTACGCATCGAAGAACGACGCATCGCCAATCGCATGATCGAAGAGTCGATGATCGCTGCCAATGCCTGCTGCGCCGATTTGCTGGCTGACAAAGTAGGACATGGTATCTTCAACGTACATCGCGCCTTCGAACCGGAAAAAGCGGATGCAGCACTAGAATTTCTCACCGCTCAGCAGATCGAGGTTCCCCGGGAAGCGTTGCTCGAACTGCCGCGATATCGTGAATTGAAGCGTGCTTTGGAAGAACGTAATGATGCCTGGCTGGATGCGCGTCTGCGGCGCTTTCAGGGATTTACCAGCATGGCAGCCCGTCCCGGGCCACACTTTGGCCTGGGCCTTTCCTCTTATGCCACCTGGACTTCACCGATCCGCAAATACGGTGACATGGTCAATCACCGCCTCATCAAGCGTGTGCTCAAGAACGAACGGGCGCCGGCAGAGGCTAGCGAGTTACTGACCGAACAGCTCACCGAGCGACGCAAGCTCAATCGCATGGCGGAGCGGGACGTCAAGGATTGGCTCTATGTGCGCTATCTTACCCCTGCAGCAAAGGATCAGCAGGCGTTCGAAGCTGAGATTATTAATATCAATCGGGGCGGTATGCGTGTGCGGCTTGACGCCAATGGCGCCACAGCCTTCGTACCCGCGCCGTTGATGCACAGCGATCGCGACAAGGTGGCCATCGATGACAAGGAAGGCCGCATACAGATTGAAGGTGAAGAGCGTTTCAAGCTGGGTGACAGTATTCAGGTGATACTCACCGAAGCCCGGGAAGAGACCCGTTCACTGGTAGCACGTCCCGCGATCTAAACACTTTTTCATTCTTTAAATGGTGGCTACCGGTAATTCGGTAGCCATTTTTTTTTGCCATCAAATTGGCCAGTCCAGTTCCAGTCACATTCATGGTGGAGACCCTTTTCAAAAACGAAACAGGCTTTTTTGTGATTTTTTTGTATCAATAAGAAAAAGATTTGTAAAAACTCAAGTATTATTATTTTCGTTAAAAAAAAGTTTAATACAATACTTTCATATAGCTAAAAAGTATTAATAATCTAATTATCTTAATAGCTATTAATCTAATACCTTTGATTCTCTTACTGAGCAAAATCAGTCTATTGCGCTCGACTCGAACTGCTAGGTAGCATGCGCAGCGACTCGTCTTCGCTCCACGGACTGGGCCTAAGGAACAGGTTAGAAGACAGGTTCGACACGAAATTTACATCGTGTCTCGTATCAAGCGCTATTTGGAGGCGCATTGGTACGGCAATGAACCTGGCACAACCCACCGTTTCTTTGTGCCTTCACTTGTCTGTTGGAGATTCCGCATGAGCGGTAGCAAGATCATCAAAGCTGGTACCAAAATCAGCGCAGAAGCACTCGAAGACCTCATCAACGATGCGCCAAAAGGCGCCACCATCAAGCTCTCTTCGGGTAATTATAATTTCGACGACGCCATCAATATCACTCGCTCCGATGTTTCCCTGGTTGGCGCTGGCTCGAACAAGACCACCCTCACCTTTACCAACAAAGCGCTCCACAACAATAACGATTACGCCATTCATCTCGATGGATACAACAAAGAAGATATGGGTCGTCTGGAAGGCGATATCGATGAGGGCGATCGCTTCTTGAAGATCGACCGGGATCACGATTTCAAAAAAGGCGACACCATTCGCATTTTGCAGGAAAACGATTCCGACTTTTTCAAGGAGATCGGCGACCACTCCTGGCGCAAGACCGGTTACGCAGAGCTTCGCACCAGCATGGCGAAGGTCGTTGGAGTGGATGGCGACACCCTTAAGCTGGATCGCGGCGTCAAATTCGATTTCGACGATAACGATACCCAAATTCAGCGTCTCGATACCGTCGATAATGTCACCCTTGAGGGATTCAACGTCGAATTCGAACTAGGCTCGCCGAATGACGCCAAGTTCTCCAACACACGCTCTGCCTACGATGATTTCCGAGCAGTATTTCTCGAAGGAACGGTGGATGCCGAAGTAAAAGATATCAATGTCCATGATGGCCCTTCTACCGCGTTTCGCTTCTCAAAAGCGCTGGATCTCGATGTCGACAACATCGAAGCTCATGGCGCCTTCAACAAGGGCGGGGGTGGCAACGGCTACGCCTATGAACTGCACGAAAGCTACGACGGGGACTTCACCAATCTGTCCGACAGCGGCATGCGTCATAGCGTCATCTTTGCTTCCTGGCGTTCTTCCGTGGACAACAATATTCAAGTCGATTCCACGGATCGAGACATCAACTTCCACGGTGGACGCGATCATGACAATACCGTGCACGTTGAACGTTCGATACGTGATCCTGACGCGGACAAGATGTCCACCACACTATGGATCAACTCCGGCGGCGAGCGCTTTGGCGCTATCACTGATGCCAACGCCAACGAAGTATCCTTTAGCCATGTGGTAGGTTCGCGTCGCGATGACACCATTCAAGGGTGTGACGGCGACAGCTATCTTGTCGGTAAACGGGGCGATGATACCCTCTATGGCGGCGCCGGGGACGATGAGCTGAAAGGCGGTTTGGGAGACGATGTTCTGTACGGCGGTGATGGCAATGACGTCGCAATTTATATCGATGGCTACGACGACTACCATATCGACTTCAGGGATGACGGTCGCGTCATTATCGAAGGCGACAACGGCCGCGACGTACTCAAGAACGTGGAAAAGGCGATCTTTCGCGACGGTGACGGCAAGGTGCTGCGTTTGAATAGCAGCAACGAGGAAGAAGTATCCGCTAGCAAGCCAAGCCAGGTTACCGCCAATAATGACGTCGAGATCAGCGCCAACATTGTAAGCGAGTGGTCAAACGGCTACGTTGCAGAAGTTTTCGTCAAGAACATTTCTGACAGCGAGATCGTCAATCCTGAGCTTCAGTTCGAGCTGGACAGCGAATTGCATACGGTATGGAACGGATCATTCGAAGAGAATGCATCAGGTTATCGTGTCTCCGATGACAACGATATCGCGCTATCTTCTGGAGATGTATGGCGATTCGCTTACAAGGTTTACGGTGATGAAAATAGTCCGCTCGAGAACGCTGTGGTGCAAGATGCCGGCGGCAACACACTGAATATCGAGCTTGCTGGGGCTCATACGGCAGCCATTATCGAAGCTGCCTGACGATTTTCTGGACATTGGCTTGGAAAAGGGCATCTTAGGATGCCCTTTTTTTATTGCCAGCAATAATTGGGCACGCCAATGACCTGGCTTCATTTGACGCGATTCTGCGAGGTTAACTTATATTATTTATTGTTTTTTACTTTTAAAGAAAACGCTGTCTTCTCAACATGCAAAAGACACCCGAAGGTGCCTTTTGCAGCGCTGTAGCATATTGCTGACGCTGTTGCTTACCAGCCTGTCGCCTGCTTGAGCGCATCACCGATTTCGGCTAGCGAACGTACGGTCTTGACGCCTGCTTCTTCAAGAGCGGCAAACTTCTCATCCGCCGTCCCCTTGCCGCCGGCAATGATGCGCCCGCATGGCCCATGCGCTTGCCCGGAGGCGCGGTAACGCCTGCAATATAAGCCACCACCGGCTTGGAAACATGCTCCTTGATGTAGGCAGCCGCTTCTTCCTCGGCAGTACCGCCGATCTCACCGATCATGACGATTGCTTCGGTGTTTGGATCCTTCTCGAACAGTTCGAGAATATCGATGAAGGTGGAACCCGGGATCGGGTCGCCTCCGATACCGACGCAGGTAGACTGGCCAAAACCATGATCCGTGGTCTGCTTGACCGCTTCGTAAGTCAGCGTGCCTGAGCGAGATACGATGCCTACACGGCCGGGCTTATGGATATGCCCCGGCATGATGCCGATCTTGGTTTCGCCCGGCGTAATGACCCCAGGACAGTTGGGACCGATCAACCGCACCCCTAACTCATCGCACTTGACCTTGGCTTCGAGCATGTCAAGGGTCGGGATGCCTTCGGTAATGCAGACGATCAGCTTGATACCACCATTGGCAGCTTCAAGAATCGAGTCCTTGCAGAAGGGCGCAGGCACATAGATAACCGACGCCTCCGCACCGGTCTTTTCGACTGCTTCTCTGACAGTATTGAACACCGGCAAACCCAGATGCTCCTGGCCGCCTTTGCCTGGAGTCACACCGCCCACCATCTGAGTGCCGTAGTCGATCGCTTGCTCAGAATGGAAGGTCCCTTGGCCACCGGTAAACCCTTGGCAGATGACCTTGGTGTTTTTATCGATCAGGATACTCATTACTTGCCCTCCGCCGCTTTAACCACCTGCTGCGCAGCGTCAGACAGGCTGGTAGCCGCGATGATATTCAAACCACTGGATGCCAGCTTCTCGGCACCCAGCTCAGCGTTATTGCCTTCCAAGCGAACGACGACCGGCACGTTGACGCCAACCTGCTCGACCGCTCCGATGATGCCTTCAGCGATCATGTCGCAACGCACGATGCCGCCGAAGATGTTGACCAGCACCGCTTTCACGGACGTATCGGAGAGAATGATCTTGAAGGCTTCTGCAACGCGCTCCTTGGTAGCGCCACCGCCGACATCAAGAAAGTTCGCCGGCTGACCGCCGCTGAGCTTGATAATGTCCATGGTGCCCATGGCCAAGCCTGCACCATTGACCATGCAACCGATGTTGCCATCCAACGCAACGTAGTTGAGCTCCCACTTTTGGGCATCGGCTTCCCGTTCGTCTTCCTGGGAAGGATCGCGCATGGCCTGCAGATCCGGATGCCGATAGAGCGCATTGCCGTCGAGGCCGATCTTGGCATCCAGACAGTGCAGATTGCCTTGCTCGTTGATCACCAGCGGGTTGATCTCGAGCAGCGCAAGATCCTTGTCCTGGAACATCTTGGACAGCCCCAGGAATATCTTGGTGAACTGCTTGATCTGATCGCCCTTCAATCCAAGCGCAAAGGCCAGTTCACGTGCCTGATAGGGCTGTGCGCCCACCAGCGGATCGATCTCCGCCTTTAGAATCTTTTCCGGGGTTTCTTCAGCAACCTTCTCGATCTCGACACCACCTTCCGTGGACGCCATGAACACCACACGCCGGGTGCCACGATCGACGATGGCACCCAGATACAGCTCATTGGCAATATCGGTGCAGGTCTCGACCAGGATCTTGGAGACCGGCTGGCCTTTTTCGTCGGTCTGGAAGGTAACAAGATTCTTGCCCAACCACTGTTCGGCGAAAGCCTTGGCCTCATCGGCGCTCTTGACCAGTTTGACGCCGCCTGCCTTACCGCGGCCACCAGCGTGGACCTGGGCCTTGACGACCCATGTGCTGCCGCCAATCTTTTTGCAAGCATCCGCCGCTTCGCTGGGAGTGTCTACGGCAAAGCCCTTGGATACTGGCAAGCCGTAATCGGCAAACAGCTGTTTGCTCTGATATTCGTGAAGGTTCATCGTGTCATGCCATTGGTTGCATGTGCTCGAATGACAGCCGGGACAAACACTCTTGGAGCCTGCCCTGACCATCCCCTTCGCCCGCAAACGCGGACGATACATAATGAAGGATCACCCCTTTCGAGCATGATCCTTTTATTCTTTAGGCTTTTTGTTTCTTGCGCTTCTTGCGATTGGCCATGTGAATGGCATGGCCTTCCACTGCCAGGGCGGCTTCGTGCACGACCTCGGACACGGTGGGGTGAGCGTAACAGGTTAGCGCGAGATCTTCGGCACTGGAACCGAACTCCATGGCGATAACGCCTTGGGCAATCAATTCGCCGGCGTGCTGACCTACGATATGCACCCCAAGGATACGATCGGTCTCTGCATCGGCAATGACCTTGGCCACCCCTTCCGTTGCATTGTTGGCCATGGCACGGCCGCTGGCCGCAAAGGAGAAGGAGCCGGTCTTGACTTCGATGCCCGCCGTCTTGGCTTCCTGCTCGTTCATGCCCACCCAGGCAACTTCCGGTGCCGTGTAAATGACGCAGGGAATGGCATCGTAGTTCATCTCGGCCTTATGGCCGGCGACGATATCCGCCACCATGATGCCCTCTTCCGAGGCCTTGTGAGCCAGCATCTGGCCACGCACCGCATCGCCGATGGCGTAGACGTTTGGCACACTGGTACGGCAGTGATCGTCCACGAAGATGAAGCCACGCTCATCGAGCTTGACGCCAGCGTCTTCATCGAGAACACCTTGGGTATAAGGGCGACGACCGACACAGACGATCACTCTATCAAACGTCTGTTCCTGCTCACCCTTGCCATCGGTGTACTGGACGACAACTTCGTTATCCTTGATCTCGGTACCGGTCACCCGGGCGCCGAGCTTGATATCAAGTCCCTGCTTGGTCAATAGCTTCTGAGTTTCCTTGGCAATGTCTTTATCGACCATCGGCAAGAAGGTATCCATGGCTTCAAGCATGGTGACTTCACTGCCTAGACGATTCCATACGCTGCCAAGCTCAAGACCGATGACGCCGGCACCGATGACGCCAAGACGCTTGGGGGTTTCCTGAAATTCCAGCGCGCCGGTTGAGCTGACGATCAGATCGTCGGTCAACGGTGCCGGCGGGATCTCAACCGGCACAGACCCGGACGCGATGATGATGTTGTCGGCTTCATACGTCGCCTTTTCACCATCCTGATGGGTCACTTCGACCTTGCCTTTGCTCAGTACCTTGCCGGTACCTTCCAGCGCGGTAACGCCATTGGCCTGGAACAGGCTGGAGATACCACCAGTCAGGTTGGCGACCACCTTGTCCTTGCGCGCCATCATCTTCTTGACGTCCATCGAGACGTCACCGATATCGATACCGATATCTCCGAAGTCATGCTTGGCCTCGGTATACTTATGGGAAGCCTCGAGCAAGGATTTCGACGGGATGCAGCCCACGTTCAGGCAAGTACCGCCATGTACGACCTTGCCCTTCTTATTGACCCACTTCTCCACACATGCGGTCTTGAGCCCCATCTGAGCTGCGCGAATTGCGGCAACGTAGCCTCCGGGGCCCGCTCCAATGACGATCACATCGTATTTATCGGCCATGAACTCTTCCTGTTTGGTCAAATTAGGCTTGGCGGCGCATCATACGTCTAGAATCAGACGTGCCGGATCTTCGAGCAATTCCTTGATCGCGACCAGAAACTGCACCGCGTCCTTGCCATCGATCTGGCGGTGATCGTAAGACACAGCCAGATACATCATCGGGCGTATCTCGACCTGACCGTTCACCGCCATCGGGCGCTCCTGAATCTTGTGCATGCCCAGTATTGCGGTTTGCGGCGGGTTGATGATCGGGGTCGACATCAGTGAACCGAAGATACCGCCGTTGGTGATGGTGAAAGTCCCTCCTTGCATTTCATCGATACCCAGCTTGCCGTCCCGGGCACGCTTGCCGAAGTCGACGATGGCTTTCTCGACGTCGGCAATCTTCATGCTGTCCGTATCGCGCAGCACGGGAACGACCAGCCCGCGAGGAGTGGAAACCGCCACCCCGATATCCTGGTAACCATGATAGACGATGTCGGTGCCGTCGATGGAGGCGTTGACATCCGGGAAACGCTTGAGCGCCTCGCAGGCGGCCTTGACGAAGAAGCCCATGAAACCGAGCTTGGTGTCGTGGGTCTTCTGAAACGTTTCCTTGTACTGAGCCCGAAGCTGCATGACTGCCGTCATGTCCACTTCGTTGTAAGTGGTCAGCATGGCAGCCGTCTGCTGAGCCTGGACCAGCCGTTTGGCAATGGTCTGACGCAAACGGCTCATGGGCACGCGCTTCTCGGGGCGCTCACCTTCCACTTGAGGGGCTGCCTGAGCGGCTGCCTTCGTGGTTGATTCCGATGAGGCTGAAGCCGATTTGGCATTGGAGGAAGATTTCTTGGCAGCCCCCTCGGAAACCGCCTTCTGCACGTCCTCCTTGAGAATGCGCCCCCCCTTGCCGGTCCCTTCGATCTTGTTGGCATCCAGGCCATGCTCGGCGATCATTTTGCGTGCAGCAGGTGCAACTATCTTGTCACCAAGGGTAGCATCGTCTTCGTCCTGGCCATCGCTCTGCTTTTCCTGGGCGCCGGACTCATCTTGTTGCTTGCTTTCGCCATCGGAGGAGTCGGCTTCGCTGCCGCCGCCCTCGGCGAATGTCGCCAGCACAGCCTCGGACTCGACCTGCTCGCCTTCCTCGACCTTGATTTCCGCAAGCTCACCATCCGCGGGCGCGACGACTTCCAGCACTACCTTATCGGTTTCGATATCCGCCAGGACTTCATCGCGCTTGACGGATTCGCCGACCTTCTTGTGCCAGGTCGACACGGTGCCTTCCTGAATGGACTCGGGGAATGAAGGCGCCTTGACGTCATGCTTCTTGCCTGAGGAAGCGGTTTTCTCACTCTTTTTGGGCGTGTCCTGTTCGTCTGCGGCGTCGGAATCATCTTCAGACTTGGTGCCAGCGGACTCCTTTTCCTGCTGGGACGACTCCTCATCACCCTTGTCAGACACCTGCTCGTCTGCGCTCTCTTCTTTTTCCTGAGCGTCGCCAAGCATGCCCAGTACCTGTTCTGAGTCGCAGGTATCTCCCTCTTCGACCTTGATCTCGGATAGCGTTCCCGCTTCCGGAGCCACTACCTCGAGAACCACCTTATCGGTTTCGATCTCGACGATCAGCTCGTCTCGCTCAACGCTGTCACCAGGCTTCTTATGCCAGGTAGCCACTGTCCCTTCGTTGACGGACTCAGGGAAACTGGGCGCTTTGATCTCAGTAGCCATTTGCTTTCCTTAATATGTTCTTTTGTCCCGGTAAAGTGCCTCAGGCATTGAAGGCGTCTTCGACCAATTGGCGCTGCTGCTCGATATGCACTGACATGTAGCCAGCGGCGGGTGCTGCAGAGGCAGGTCGGCCCGCGAACTTCAAATCTCTCCCCAGACCATTGGACAGCATGTCCGCCACTACCCGTAGGTGATGCTGACTCTGATACCAAGCCCCCTGGTTAAGCGGCTCTTCCTGACACCACACCACCTGCTCCAGATTGGGATATTCCTTGAGGACGTCGTAAAGCTCGTCCTTGGGGAAAGGATAGAGCTGTTCGACACGAACGATAACCGTGTCTTCACGCTCTTTATCGCTGCGATAGGCCGCAAGATCGTAATATACCTTGCCTGCACACAGCACGGCCCGAGTGACTTTCTCGGCGTCGAGCTTGCCCTGATCTTCCAGCACCATCTCAAAACGACCGTTAGCCAGCTCCTCAAGGCTCGAAACCGCTTCCTTGTGGCGTAGCAGGCTCTTGGGTGACATCACTACTAGCGGCTTGCGCAGGGGACGAATCACCTGGCGTCTAAGCAAGTGAAATATCTGCGCCGGCGTGGTCGGCACACATACCTGCATGTTGTGCTCGGCGCACAGCTGCAAGAACCGTTCGAGACGCGCCGAAGAGTGTTCTGGCCCTTGACCTTCATAACCATGAGGCAACAACAGGGTCAGACCACACAGCCGCGCCCACTTCGACTCGCCGGAAGAGATGAACTGATCGATCACCACCTGGGCGCCATTGGCGAAATCACCAAATTGAGCTTCCCAGATGATCAAGGCGTTAGGCATGGTGGTGGCATAGCCGTATTCAAATGCCAGCACGGCTTCTTCCGAAAGGAAAGAATCACGAATGGTAAATCGTGGTTGCCCTTCACGGATATGCTCAAGAGGTACGTAGGTCGTTCCGTCTTTCTGGTTGTGAATTACCGCGTGACGGTGAGAGAAGGTGCCACGTCCGGAATCCTGGCCGGTCAGACGTACCGGATGCCCTTGATCGAGCAGCGTCGCATAGGCCAGGGTTTCGGCAAATCCCCAGTTCAGTGACATTCCGCCGGCCTGCATCTTGCG
>NZ_JIBT01000069.1 GCF_001039575.1 Halomonas sp. PR-M31 | reverse complement strand
TGCTGATGGCCTCCGTACCCACAGCGTCACTCGCTCAGGCAAGGGGCTAAACCATGACCCAGAAAAGCCTGGTCACCGAGATGCACCAGGTGCGGATGGCCATCGAGCTGATCGAGCTCGGTGCCCGTCTGCAGGTGCTGGAGACCGAAACCGACCTGAGCCGGGCGCGTCTGATCAAGCTGTACAAAGAGGTGCGCGGCATGTCACCCCCCAAGGGCATGCTGCCATTCTCGACGGACTGGTTCATCACCTGGCTACCCAACATACATTCGTCGCTGTTCTATAATATTTATCAGCGGCTGGTGGAGGATCACGGCTGTGAGCGCATGGACGCCTTCGTGCGGGCCTACAAGCTCTACCTGGAGCAGTTGGCACTGGAAGAAGCGGAACCGGTTCTTGGTCTGACCCGAGCCTGGACGCTAGTGCGCTTCTTCGAGAGCAACCTGCTCGAGCTATGCAAATGCACCGCCTGCTCCGGCCATTACGTCATGCATGCGCATACGCCATCACAGGATTTCGTGTGCGGTATCTGCCAGCCTCCCTCCAGGGCAGGCAAGACCCGTAAAAAGCGTGAAGAGGAGAAGCAGGCGACACCTACCACAACGATCGACAAGCGGACTAGCCAACTTCTGGTCAAACGCCACGCCTAAGCCCTTCTTCCAAGGGTCAACGATTCGATGTGAATCCGCCAGCCGCAGTGTCATGACACTGCGGCTTTTTTGTGTTCTGACGATCTTGTTATTCGTAAGTTTTCAACCTATTGCCTCAAGCTGTTTCCCCCCCTGCCGATAACCCATTACAAGTCCAACGGTTCACGGCAAGGATGTTTTCACGTGCTAATTCTAATCGGTTATCTGGTCGTTATCGGCTCCGTATTTGGGGGCTATATGCTGATAGGTGGTCATCTTGGTGCGCTTTATCAGCCTGCCGAAATAGTCATGATTGCCGGGGCAGCGGTGGGTGCATTCATTGCTTCCAACAACGGAAAAGCCATCAAGGCGACCATGCGTACGTTTTCTAAATTGAAGCGTACCAATAAATACAATAAGGCCATGTATATGGAACTCATGGCATTACAGTACAAGCTGCTGGCCAAGGCTCGTCGCGACGGAATGCTCGCTATCGAAAGCGATATAGACGATCCCCAGAACAGCGCGCTATTTGCCGAATATCCGATGCTGTTGAGCGATCCCATGATAATGGGGTTCCTCACGGATTATCTGCGATTGATGGTCAGCGGCAACATGGATCCCTTCGAAATCGATGCGCTCATGGAGCACGAGATCGAGACCTTTCAGCATGAAGCCGAAGTGCCGGCGCATTCCCTGCAATCCGTCGGTGATGGTCTGCCGGCCTTCGGTATCGTGGCAGCGGTCATGGGGGTGGTACATGCCCTGGGGTCCGCGGATCAGGGGGCAGCGGAAATGGGCATCTTGATTGCCCACGCCCTGGTCGGGACCTTCCTAGGGATTCTTCTAGCCTATGGCTTTGTCAATCCCGTCGCGGCGCGCATTCTTCATCAAGTGGCGGAAGCGGTAAAGATGCTGCAGTGCATTCGCGTCACCCTGATGGCGAGTCTCAATGGCTATGCGCCGCAGCTGGCGGTGGAGTTTGGCCGCAAGGCGCTGTATACCGCCGAGCGTCCCAGTTTCAACGAACTCGAAGATCATGTGCGAGCCACCAAGAATAGTGCGGCGGGTGGTTCATGAGCGGTGCCCATCGACCCATTATCGTCAAGCGCAAGAAGGTGGCGAAAGGCGGCCACCATGGCGGCGCCTGGAAGATCGCCTACGCGGACTTCATGACGGCACTGATGGCTCTGTTTCTGGTGCTCTGGATTCTGGCCCAGGCGGATGAGTCGGAGCTCAAGACCATTGCCGAGTATTTCCGCACACCCTTGCCCGTGGCCATGGCCGGTGGCGACAAGAACACCGCCAGCACCAGCGCGATTCCCGGTGGCGGGCCGGACCCGGCCCACATCAACGGCGAGGAAGAGCGGGTCGATCGACGTCAGGAAACGCGCACCAGCGACGAACAGCAGCGCTTGATCGATCTCGAACGGCGCATCGAAGCGGTCATTCAGAGCAAGCCGAACCTGCGGGACATGCGGCCTCAGATGCGCATGTCGTTGACCTCCGAAGGCCTCAGGATTCAGCTCGTCGACTCCGATCGCCGACCGATGTTCGAGCGCGGCAGCGATCGCGTCGCCCCCTACATGAGCGACATTCTGCGGGCCATTGCGCCGGTGCTCAACGAGCTGCCCAACCGGATCAGCTTGAGCGGACATAGCGATAACGTGCCTTACGTCAATGGCGAAAGAGGCTACAGCAACTGGGAGCTGTCGGCGGATCGTGCCAACGCGTCCCGTCGCGAGCTGGTGGCCGGTGGCCTGGATTCCGAACGGTTATTGCGAGTCGCCGGCATGGGGTCGCGGGTACCGCTCAACGAGACCGAGGCCAACGATGCCGCCAATCGGCGTATCAGTATCGTCGTGTTAGACAAACGTGCCGCGGAGTCAATCGAGCGCCAGAGTACGCGTAGCTGGCCGCAACCCAATACCACGATCGAGAACGGGGTGGAAATACCTGCAACACAAGTGGAAACAATGAGTGTTTTACCGAATTCGGTATCGCCGACGTCCGTCGTCAGCGATGCCCTTTAAGACCCAACTGGACTAGCCCATGGATATCACAGATTTCTATGACACTTTCTTCGAAGAAGCCGAGGAACTTCTGGGCGACATGGAGCGCCTTCTTCTGGAGTTGGATGTCGATGAACCCGACGCGGAGGAGCTCAACGCGATATTCCGAGCTGCTCACTCCATCAAGGGGGGCGCCGGAACCTTCGGCTTTCTGGTGCTTCAGGAAACCACCCATATTCTCGAGAACCTGCTCGACCACACCCGCCGCGGTGAGCTTACGCTGCGTCGGGATATCGTCGACACCTTTCTGGAAGCCAAGGACATGCTGCACGATCAGTTGAATGCCTATCGCAACGGCGAAGAGCCCGACCAGGAGGCTTTTGAACGCATCTGCAAGACCTTGAAGCAGATGGCGTTGGATGAGCTGGGCGGCGCAGAGGGCACAAAGGCGCCCAAAGCCAAGCCTGCTCCCGAGCCGGTCAAGGAAGCCGAGACCACGGCATCCGCTGATGGCGTTAATGACAGTGAAAGCGATGAAGAGCAGGAAACGACCCTGCGCGTGGCGCTGCTGAATGTTGCGGAGAAGGACCGTGGTTTGCTGGTCGAGGAGCTGGCGCAGCTGGGCAGCGTGATCGAACAGCAGGGCGACGACAAACGCTATGAAGTAACGCTGAAAACCGCGGTGAGCGGCGAAGATATCGAGGCGGTAATGTGCTTCGTCATCGACGCCGAGCAGCTCGAAATCAGTGCTGCCGAACCTGTAAGCACTGTTGCACCGGCGGCGCAGCCCGTTGACCAGGCGCCCGCCGAGCCCGCGCCTGCAGCACCCGCCGAAACCAAAAGCGAAGCGCCGCCCAAGCCCGATGCTTCCGCGCCAGCCAAGCCGCCGGCTTCTTCTAAAGATAAAAAGCCCCAGGGCGGAAAGCCCAAAGGTAGCGGCGAGTCTTCACTGCGGGTGCCGGTGGACAAGGTGGATCAGATCATCAATCTGGTGGGCGAGCTGATCATCACCCAGTCGATGCTGGATCAGACTGCCAGCGAGATCGATGGCATGACCCATAGTGCCCTGCACAACGGTCTCAATCTGCTGCAGCGCAACGCCCGGGACCTGCAGGAAGCAGTCATGTCGATCCGCATGATGCCCATGGACTACGTGTTCAGCCGCTTCCCGCGTCTGGTGCGGGATCTCGCGGACAAGCTGAACAAGGACGTGGAACTTATCACGGAAGGCAAGTCCACGGAGCTCGACAAGAGTCTGATCGAGCGCATCATCGATCCATTGACCCATCTGGTGCGCAACAGTCTCGATCACGGCATCGAATCTCCGGATGAGCGCGAAGCCAAGGGCAAGCCACGAGGCGGCAAACTCACGCTTTCTGCCCAGCACCAGGGCGGCAACATCCTCATTGAAGTGATCGATGACGGCGCCGGTCTCAACCGCGCCAAGCTGCTCGCCAAGGCGGAATCCAACGGTCTTGCGGTCTCGGACAGCATGAGCGACGACGAGGTATGGCAGCTGATTTTTGCGCCCGGATTCTCCACCGCGGAGCAGGTCAGTGACGTATCCGGTCGTGGCGTCGGCATGGACGTGGTCAAGCGAAACATCCAGGCCATGGGCGGGCATGTCGAGATTCTTTCCCGGGAAGGTCAAGGCACCACGACCCGCATCGTATTGCCGTTGACCCTTGCAATTCTCGACGGCATGTCGATCAAGGTCGGCAAGGAAGTCTTCATTTTGCCGTTGGGAACGGTGCTTGAGTCATTGCAGCCAAGCCGGGACGATCTCTACACCATGGCGGGCAGCGATCAGCTGCTCAAGGTGCGGGATGAATATCTGCCGGTGATCGCACTGCATCAGGTGCTCGATATCGACAATGCCCGCACCGAGCTTACCGAATGCATCGTGGTCATCGTGCAAGGAGAAGGGCGCCGCTATGCATTGATGGTCGACGATCTTATCGGCCAGCAGCAGGTGGTGGTCAAGAATCTGGAAACCAACTATCGCAAGGTGCCGGGTATTTCCGCGGCCACCATCCTTGGCGATGGCAGCGTCGCGCTCATTCTGGACATTGCCGATCTGCATCGCTTAAGCCGGCGTAAAACCGTGCAACCCACTCATAAATCAATCAAGCCCACTCAGGAGGTGCTTACGTCATGACCGCCGTATCTCAAGCCAATGCTCAGCTGCAACAAGCCAATGCTGCCAACCTCGATGCTCACAGCAGCGAGTTCCTGGTGTTCTCTCTGGGTGAAGAAGAGTATGCCGTCGACATTCTCAAGGTGCAGGAAATTCGTGGCTACGAAAATGTCACCCGCATCGCCAACGCCCCGGATTTCATCAAGGGCGTGACCAACCTGCGCGGCGTCATCGTGCCGATCGTGGATCTGCGCATCAAGTTCCATCTGGCCAACGTCGAATACGGCGGCCAGACCGTGGTCATCGTGGTCAATGTAGGTGACCGGGTGGTGGGTATCGTCGTCGATGGCGTTTCCGACGTCATGACCCTGAGCCCGGATCAGATCAAGCCGGCACCGGAGTTCGGGGTCACCATGTCCTCGGATTATCTCAGCGGCCTGGGCAGTCTGGAGGATCGCATGCTGGTACTGGTCGACATCGACAAACTGCTTACCAGTGAGGAAATGGCGCTGGTCGATAAAACGACTCATTGACGATATAAAAGTCGAATAAATCCGGGTAGCTTTTTAATTAGAGGCGAGGATAAAATCCTCGCCTTTTTTATGGTTCATGGTGATCGACTAAAGATAGCAATTCTGATTTTAAATCATCAAGAATGACCCTTACCCCGCCGATATCGTTTATAGACGTTTCCCACAGATCGTTACAGCACATTGCCTTGGAATATGCGCATAGGCATGCATCGACGTCGTTGTATTCATGTGTGGACAAACGACAACAATTTCAAAACATAGCATTGTCGATTCTGCATGGGAGAAATCATGAAGCAATTAAGCAATATGACGGTAAGAACAAGTTGGCTACTTGCGCTACTGGTGTTTGCAGCATTGGTCGTGGGATTGAGTGCGCTGGGTGGTTACGCGGTGCAATACAGCGAGCAGGCGCTGGAGAAAATCAATCAGGTCAACATCGAGCAGCAATCAAAACTCAACCAAACGAACAGAGAGTTGCTGACGCTACGTCTGGCGATCGAGGGCGAGTTCGCTCGTCTTGATGGTGCTTCCTGGGGTGCATTGCAGTCCTCGCCGGGTGACTTATCGACAATGCTCGATGACGTATATCAGACTTTCAACGAGTTCAAGGCGATTCCGGCGCTGCCAGAAGACGCCGCAGTGATCACACAGATTGAAGCTGATTTCCACCGCCTGGTAGACGCAGCATTGGCGCCGCAAATTGCCGCCTTACAGACGATGGAGCTGACGAAGCATGCTGAATATGCCGCTTCCGTTCAGCCGCTTCACGATGCTTTTCAGAGCAGTGCCGTTGCGTTTCTTGTTGCGGCCAGTGCAGAAGGGCGAATGCTTTATCTCGATTTTCAAACCATTGCGATGGCGCTGAAGATTGCCATCGGTGTAGCGCTTTCCGTGTCCTTGATCACGATCCTGCTCATGCTGCGTGGTATTACCGTCAACGTGATTCGCCCGCTGCAAGCGATTGTCGGGCATTTCGAGCGCATCGCCCAAGGCGATCTTTCGGGGCGAATCGAGCAGCGCGGCAGCAATGAGATCGGCAAATTGTTCACGGCGCTGGCTCAGATGCAGGAAGGGCTGTCGCACACCGTAGGCAAAGTCCGGTTTGGCAGTCAGCGCATTCACTCGGGTACTCGGGACATTGCCCAAGGCAATCTCGATCTTTCTTCCCGTACCGAGCAGCAGGCGGCGTCTCTCGAAGAGACCGCCTCGAGCATGGAACAGCTGACCGCTACGGTTTCTCATAACGCGGACAACGCACGCCAAGCAAGCCAGCTCGCCGAGGAAGCGTCTCGCACCGCAACCCAGGGCGGTGAAGTGGTCGGACAGGTGGTGGATACCATGCGGGACATCAGCACCAGCTCCCACAAGGTCGTGGACATCATCGATGTGATCGACTCCATCGCCTTCCAGACCAATATTCTGGCCCTCAATGCCTCCGTGGAAGCCGCTCGTGCCGGCGAGCAGGGGCGTGGTTTCGCCGTGGTGGCCGAAGAGGTGCGCAATCTGGCAGGGCGCTCTTCAGATGCGTCAAAGGAAATTCGCAGTCTGATCGAAGCCTCCGCTGCCCGGGTGGATACAGGGACGAAGCTGGTCGATCAGGCGGGCAGCACCATGGGGGACATCGTCACCGCGATAAAGCGGGTCAACGACATCATGGACGAGATCGCCTCTGCCTCTCAGGAGCAGAGCAATGGCATCGGCCAGGTCAATGAAGCCATCACTCAAATGGATCAGGTTACCCAGCAGAATACCGGACTGGTGCAGCAGGCCGCCGCCTCCGCCCAGGCGTTGGCGCAGGAGGCCGAAGCGCTCAGCGAAGCCGTGGCGTCCTTCAGGCTTGCCGAAAACCAGCACGCCAAGCAGCCAGTGCGGCCAACCCCATCCGCAAGACAGATCGAACCATCAACCTCTTCTCGACCCGTAAGCGGCAGGCCCGCTGGGCGAGCATCGCGCCCAGCACAGCGGCGGGAAGAAGAGTGGGAAGCGTTTTAACCATTTGAAATCAAAAAAACGATAACAACGGCCTTACGAGGCTCTTTACAGGGTAGCGGGGGGAGTGCCATGCGTAACAATCAGCCAGTGACACAAAATGAGTATGTGATTGATGAAGACAAATTTCTGATTTCCAGAACCGATCTCAAGGGGCGTATCAGCTTTGCCAGCGATGCATTCATTGAAGTCAGCGGTTTTGATAAAGAAGAATTGATCGGCGCGCCACATAACATCATGCGTCATCCAGACATGCCGGAAGCCGCGTTCATCGATTTCTGGGCGACCCTTGAAGCAGGAGAGACCTGGAACGGGCTGGTCAAGAATCGTCGCAAGAATGGGGATTTCTACTGGGTCAATGCCAGTGCAACGCCGCTTCTCGAAAATGGCGAAGTGCAAGGCTATGCGTCGGTGCGCACCAAAGCCGCGCCAGAGGAGTGTGCTCATGCAGAGCGTATCTACGCCCAGCTGCGAACGGGTCAGACAAAAGATATACGCCTGAACCGTGGTCAAATCGAGCGCCTGGGCATGACCGGCTGGTTCAAGCGATTGAAGCTTCGCTCGTTGCAGGGTCGCGTCGTCAGCATGATAACCCTGGCGCTAGTGCTGCTATTGGCTAGCGGCGGTTTGGGCATGGTGGCACTGGAGGGTGCCGGCCAGCGCCTGGTAGCTCTCAATCAGGATGGCCTGCAAGATGTGGCTCGCCTCCAGCGACTCGATCAGTTGGTCACGCAAGGGCATCAGAGCCTATCTCAGCCGTCACCGCTGGAGCTTCTCAATGCACGCCAACAACATGCCGAGACCCTTGAAAACCTCTCCGGTCGCCTGGCGACTCTATGGGCCGACTATACCGCTCGCCCTGTCAATCAGACCCCAGCGGCGGACGAGTTCGGCAAGGCTCTTGAAAACTACAGACAAGAGGGCTTGCTGAACGCGTCAACGGTTCTAGGGGGTGAGGATCAGTTCAAGGCTTTTAGCGCGAGCAAGGAGATCATTGCCAGGCTTCAGGCCAGCGGAACCGAGCTTTCCACAACGATTGCCACTCTGGTCGAAGACAAACAGGCTTCCGCGCAAATCATGGCGCAACAGGCTGAGACTCAGCAGCGCAACATGATGCTTTTTCAGGCAGGCCTTCTGTTATCGGGTCTGTTTTGCCTGGTCGTGATGGGATCGTTCACTTTGCGTGCCTTTCGCCGCTCGATCCAGGAATCGATGCATTTCACTCAGCAGGTCGCCGCGGGCAATCTTGGGGCCAGCCTGCCTAGCCAGCGGGACGATGAGCTGGGCTATTTAATGCAAGCATTGGATACCATGCGCAAAAATCTGAGCAGCGTCGTCAAGAACGTCAACGACAGCGTTGGCGTCGTGCGTCCTGCCTCCCGAGACATTGCCAAAGGCAATGAGGATCTATCGACACGTACCGAACAGCAAGCCGCCTCTCTGGAAGAAACCGCTTCGAGCATGGATGAAATGACCGCTACGGTGCGCCAGAACGCTACCAACGCCGGCCATGCCAGCGAATTGGCGGATAAAGCCAGTAATGCGGTAAGTGAAAGCGGAACCGTCATGCAGCAGATGGTCGGCACCATGGACAACATCACCGCCGGCTCGAAAAAGATGACGGAAATCATCGGCGTCATCGATTCCATTGCCTTTCAAACCAACATTCTGGCGCTCAACGCCTCCGTCGAGGCTGCTCGGGCCGGGGAGCAGGGTCGGGGATTCGCGGTGGTTGCCGGGGAAGTACGCAACCTGGCCGGACGATCCGCCAGTGCCGCGAGTGAAATTCGCACCTTGATTGATGATTCCGCTAAAGAAATCAACGGTGGGGCCGAATTAGTTAAACAAGCCGAGACATCCATCGAGCAGGTCGTGACGGCGGTACTCAAGGTCAATGACATCCTCAAGGATATTTCCATGGCCTCCGATGAGCAGACTCAGGGTATCGAGGAAGTCAATCAGGCCATCGCCATCATGGGATCCGTCACCCAGCAGAATGCGGAGCGGGTGGAATCGTCGGCTCGCGCCGCCAATAGTCTGGACGAGCAGGTGACGCGGTTGGCCAACGCCATAGCGATGCTTCGTCTCAAGGGCAGTGGTCGAGAGGCCGTCACTCGAGACGCTCGCATCGCCGCAGCGGCTGCCAGACGCGATGACAAGTCAGACAGCGTTGGGGGCTTCACTCAAGCGTCTGCTCAGGCTCCGGCAAGGACACAGGATAACGATTCTGTGTCTTCGAATAACGAATGGGAGACCTTTTAAACATGACAATCCATCGGTCCATCACCGGGAGTGCCGTCGCCGCGACAGTCGCTACTCGTCAGGGCGCCTGGACAGGAAGCCTCGAGCGCGATCTGGAAATGACCGATGCGGATTTCGAGCGGGTGCGCACGTTGATCTATCAGCGTGCCGGCATCGTGCTGGCGGAACACAAGCGCGAAATGGTCTATAGCCGGCTGGCGCGGCGTTTGCGCCAGCACAAGCTGACGCGCTTCAAGGATTACCTGGAGCGCCTGGAACGGCAATCGGATTCTCGGGAGTGGGAAGCCTTCACCAATGCGTTGACCACCAACCTCACCGCCTTTTTTCGCGAAGCGCATCACTTTCCACTGCTGGCAAACCATGTCGCGAAACAGAGCGGGCCCATACGCATCTGGTGCTCGGCGGCCTCTACCGGTGAAGAGCCTTACTCCATCGCCATGCAGCTCAGCGAGACCCTGGGCCCAAGAGCGCGGGATGCCAAGGTCATCGCCACGGATATCGACACCGAAGCCCTGGCCAAGGCCCGACAAGCGGTCTATCCGATCGATCAGGTGGCCAAGCTTGATGAAGCAAGGCGCAAGCGATTCTTTTTGCGTGGTAGCGGCGCCCGTTCCGGGCAGGCCATGATCAGACCGGAAATATCCGCCATGGTCGAATTCAAGCCGCTCAATCTATTGGCGCCGAAATGGCCGATAGAAGGTCGTTTCGATGCGATTTTCTGTCGCAATGTGATGATCTATTTCGACAAGACCACCCAGGCCAAGATACTCGAAAACTTCGTGCCTTATCTCAAGCCCAACGGGCTTTTGTTTGCCGGTCATTCCGAGAATTTTTCGTTCATCAGTCAGGCGTTTCGCCTGCGTGGTCAGACGGTGTACGAACTGGCCAATCCAGCCTTAAGTCAGTCGTCTTCCGGCCGATAAAGATATTAATAACAGAAACTATGCCTGCCTCTTGCAGACAGGATGATGGAAAGGAGAGGGCTCTTGAGCTCACCCAAGATCAAGGTGCTTTGCGTCGACGATTCAGCGCTGATTCGTGATTTGATGACCGAGATCATCAATTCGCAGCCGGATATGGAAGTGGTGGCTACGGCCCCGGACCCACTGGTTGCGCGGGATCTCATCAAACGCACCAATCCTGACGTGCTGACGCTGGATGTGGAAATGCCACGAATGGACGGACTGGACTTTCTCGATCGTCTGATGCGTCTTCGCCCCATGCCGGTACTGATGGTGTCGTCACTGACTCAAGCCGGTTCCGAGATCACCCTGCGTGCTCTGGAACTTGGCGCGGTGGACTTTATCGCCAAGCCTCAGATGGGCATTCGCAGCGGCATGCTGGATTACGCCGACATGATCGCGGACAAGCTGCGTGCTGCCGCCAGGTCGCGACCGCGCACCGCACGGCGTAAGGATGCACCGCCGCCCACGGCGATCAAGGCGCCTTTCATCTCCAGTGAAAAGCTGATCATCATCGGCGCTTCCACCGGCGGTACCGAAGCCATCCGTACCGTACTCGAACCGCTGCCGGCCAACAGCCCGGCGATTCTCATCACTCAGCACATGCCCGGTGGCTTTACCAAGTCCTTTGCCGAACGTCTCAATCGGCTGTGTCGGATCACCGTCAAAGAGGCGGAAGAGGGCGAGCGCATTTTGCCGGGGCATGCCTACATCGCCCCCGGGGATACGCACCTGAAACTGGCCCGAAGTGGCGCCAACTATGTGGCGCGTCTCGACGATGGGCCCCCGGTGAATCGACACCGCCCCTCCGTGGACGTGCTGTTTCACTCCGCGGCCCAGTTCGCGGGTCGTAATGCCATCGGGGTGATTTTGACCGGCATGGGTAAGGACGGCGCGGCGGGTCTGCTCGAAATGCATCAGGCGGGTGCGCAGACGCTTGCGCAAAGCGAAGCCAGCTGCGTGGTTTACGGTATGCCTCGGGAGGCGGTGGCCCTTGGTGGGGCAATGGAGATCGTCGATCTCGATCAGATGGCGAGTCAGATCATGCATCGCGTGGCTGCCTCGGGGCGTGCTCAACGAGTGTAATGAGTCATTCAACATTTCTTTAATAAACAATCGAATAGATAACGAGGTTTGAAGATGGTCGACAAGAACATGAGCATCCTGGTGGTAGACGACTTTCCCACCATGCGCCGTATCGTACGCAGCCTGCTCAAAGAGCTGGGCTACACCAACGTGGACGAAGCCGAAGACGGCCAGGAAGGGTTGAGCAAGCTGCGCTCGGGCAGTTTCGAGTTCGTCGTCTCGGACTGGAACATGCCCAATCTCGATGGTCTGGAGATGCTCAAGCAGATTCGTGCCGACGATGCGCTCAAATCCTTGCCGGTATTGATGGTCACCGCGGAAGCCAAGAAAGAGAACATCATCGCGGCGGCCCAGGCGGGCGCTAATGGCTACGTGGTCAAGCCTTTCACGGCAGCGACCCTTGAAGAAAAACTCAACAAGATCTTCGAGAAGCTGGGCAAGTAGTCCAGGGGATGCTTGAGCTGATCTTAAGCTGACTTTTAGAAAGACAAGTCATGAGGAGAATGAATCATGAGCGGTGATGCACAGCAGGCCGGGCAGTTTCAGGCCGATGATCTTATTCTGAGAATCGGACAGTTGACCCGCATGCTCAGAGACAACATGCGGGAGTTGGGTCTCGACAAGGAGATCGAGAAGGCCGCGGAAGCCATTCCGGACGCCCGGGATCGCTTGAGCTATGTGGCGACGATGACCGAGCAGGCGGCGGAGCGCGCGCTCAATGCCATCGACCGGGCACAGCCGATTCAGGAAGGCATGGAAGCCCGTGCCAATGAACTCGACGGACGCTGGGCCGAATGGTTCGCCGAGCCCAAGGAGCTGGATGAGGCCAAGCGCTGGTGGTCGATACCCGAGAGTACCTTGCCTCGATACCGACCCAGACTCAGGCCACCAACGCGGAGCTGCTGGAAATCATGATGGCCCAGGATTTCCAGGATCTGACCGGTCAGGTCATCAAGAAAATGATGGACGTGATCAAGCAGATCGAAAATCAGCTGGTACAGGTACTGCTCGACAGCGTGCCCAGCGATCACGATCGCAAAGAGCTGCGCAAGGCTATGGACAACGAGCGTGAAAACTCGCTGGTCAATGGGCCGCAGGTCAATCCGGATGCGCCGGATGTGGTCAACAATCAGGATCAGGTGGACGATCTATTGGACTCTCTGGGTTTCTAACCGGCCGGACTGATTAGTCTTTGTTCCAAGCGCATCATTAGATACCGCCTTCTACAGCGTCTGCACTTCATCCTCATGTGCTTCTCTTTACGCGCGACAATCGTGGATTAACGCCCGATTCGTCGCGCTTTTTGCGTGATCGTTTTTCGCCTTTTCCGCACAGAATAATCAGCGTTTCCCTATTCTTTACCGCTGTTCTTTTGCGTGGTGCCTGG
>NZ_JIBT01000068.1 GCF_001039575.1 Halomonas sp. PR-M31 | reverse complement strand
TTTTCATGGTCTCGACCACCTTCGACACCCGACAAGCGCTGGAACTGGTCCTGCCAAGCAGCGACAGCTCCACTGCTCAAGAAGCATCGCCGGTGACACTGTCAATCACCCAGACCGGAGAGTATCGGCTGGGCGAACGGACCCTGGGTTCTGCCTCGGCACTAGGCGAGGCGCTAAAGATCGAGGCAGCTAGCGCCAAGGAACAGGGGCTAGTGATCGAGGCGGATGCGCGCACGACCCATGCGGCGGTGGTTGCAGCCCTGGATCAGGCGGCGGCACTGGGCATACAGCGTGTGAGTATCGCCACCCGACAACCCGCGGCCCTTGACTCCGAACCCCTGGAGACGCCGTGACCCAATCCAGCAGCTGGACCCTCTACCGCCGTTTGCTCGGCTACGTCAAACCCTACTGGCACTACTTTTCCCTGGCGGTGTTGGGCTATGCGATCTATGCCGCCTCCAGCACCGCCCTGGCGGAGATGATGAAGCGTTTGATCGACGGCATTCAGAACCCGGATGCGTCTTTTCGTCTGTTCTTGCCTTTGTTCGTCATCGGCATGTTCTCGGCCCGAGGCGTCGGTACCTTTCTAGGCACCTATTTCATGAGCAATGTGGCCCGTAACGTGGTGCATTCGCTGCGCTGCGACGTGTTCAATCACATGCTGCATCTGTCCGGGCGTTTCTTCGATTCTCATTCGAGCGGTCATCTGATTTCTCGCGTGACCTACCATGTGGAGCAGGTAACCGGCGCCGCCACCAAGGCAGTGACCATTCTGCTGCGCGAAGGCCTGTTCGTCATCGGTCTGCTTGGCTATCTGCTCTGGACCAACTGGATGCTGACCCTGGTCTTTCTGACCGTGACACCGCTGATCGGTCTGGTGGTGCGCGTTGCCAGCAAGCGCTTTCGGCGCATTTCCCGGCGCATCCAGAGCTCCATGGGGGATGTCACCCACGTGGCCTCCGAGGCGCTCTCCGGCTACAAGGTGGTGCGTACCCACGGCGCCGAGGAGTATGAAAAACAGCGCTTTGCCAAGGCCAGCAACTACAATCGCGAACAGAGCCTGAAAGAAGCGCTGACCAAGGGAATCAGTACGCCAGTCATCCAGCTATTGGTCGCGGTCGCGCTTGCCGGCCTTGTGTGGCTGGCGATGGCGCCGGAGCTGATGGCGAGCATGACCGCCGGGGAGTTCGTGGCCTTCATCACCGCTGCCTCCTTGATGGCCAAGCCGGTCAAGCAGCTCACCGAGATCAATAGCGAAATCCAGAAAGGACTGGCGGCCTCCCAGGAGCTGTTCGGTCTGCTTGAGGTGCCGCCGGAAGCGGACAACGGCACTATTTTACCAACGCGACTCGAGGGGCATGTACGCTTCGAAGGGGTTCGTTTTGCCTACGGCGACGATCAGCCCGAGGTGCTAAAGGGTATCGATCTCGACGTCGCTCCGGGTGAGCTGATTGCCATCGTCGGTCGCTCCGGCAGTGGCAAGACGACCCTGATGGGGCTGCTGCCGCGCTTTTACTATCCGACCGCGGGGCGTGTCACCATCGACGGGATCGCGATCAATGAGTATCAGCTCTCGCCGCTGCGCCAGCAAATCGCCCTGGTTTCCCAGCAGGTCACCCTGTTCAACGCCTCGATTGCTGACAACATTGCTTACGGCGTTCCGGATGCCAGCCGCGAGCAGATAATGGCAGCAGCGGACTCCGCTTATGCCAGCGAGTTCATCAAGCGCCTGCCCAAGGGCTTCGATACCGTGGTAGGAGACAACGGCGTGATGCTCTCCGGCGGCCAGCGCCAGCGCCTGGCCATTGCCCGGGCAATCTTCAAGGACGCGCCGATCCTGATTCTGGATGAAGCAACCTCGGCGCTGGACACCGAGTCCGAGCGCTATATTCAGCGTGCCCTCGAGGAGGTTTGCCGGGATCGTACCACCTTCGTCATCGCCCACCGGCTATCCACCATCGAGCGCGCGGATCGCATCCTGGTGATGGAGCAAGGGGAGGTCGTCGAGAGCGGCACCCATGATCAACTGCTCGAGCGCGGCGGGGCCTATGCGGCGCTTTATCATCTGCAGTTTCACGAGGCCGAGGCGTGAGTCGAATGGTCGAGGCCTGGTACCGGGATGCTGCCTGGCTCAAGCTGCTAAGACCGTTGGAATGGCTTTATCGGCGCGCCGTGGCTCGTCGTCATCGTGCTTATGCCAGGGGACAAAAACCCGTGCAGCGCCTGTCGGTCCCGGTGATCGTGGTGGGCAACATCACCCTGGGCGGTACCGGCAAGTCTCCGCTGGTCGCCTGGCTGGGGCGTTACTTGAGCGCGCAAGGCTGGCGTCCGGGCATCGTTTCCCGGGGCTATGGCGGTAAGGCATCGAACTATCCATTTCGCGTCGGAATCGACGCCTCGGTGGACCAGTCCGGGGACGAGCCGTTGATGTTGGCCCAACAGACCGGTCTGCCGGTGGTGGTTGATCCGGATCGCCCCCGCGGGGCCCAGGCGCTGATCGAGGCGGGCTGCAATATCGTCATCGCCGATGACGGACTGCAGCATTTGGCCCTGGGGCGGGATATCGAGCTGGTGGTGGTGGATGGCAAGCGAGGTTTCGGTAATGAACGGTGCCTGCCGGCAGGGCCGCTGCGAGAGCCTATTTCACGGCTCGATGAGGTCGATGCCATCATGGTCAACGGCGAATCCCAGGAAAGGTTTCACTGCGCAAGCGGCGCCAAGGATTACCGAATGCAGCTGCGGCCGGCCCGGTGGCGCCATCTCGTCGATGGGGTCTGTTATCCTGTGGACAGGCAGCCATTTTCTGGCGCTGTGCATGCCTTGGCGGGCATCGGACATCCTTCGCGCTTCTTCGCCACTCTGGAAGCTCTCGGCGTAGAGGTGCATGAGCACCCGCTGGCGGATCATCATCGTTTCAGCGCCGAGGATTTGCGCTTCGATGACGACTTGCCGGTGGTGATGACTGCCAAGGATGCGGTCAAATGCCGTCCTTTTGTTCATGCCGGTTGTTGGGCGCTGGACGTAGAGGCTTGTCCGGAATCGGCCTTCACCGACTGGCTGCAAACGCGACTCAAGACGCTTCAATCGGCTACCCGGGAGGTAAGCAATGGATAAGGAATTACTCGCGCTACTAGTCTGCCCACTGTGTCAGGGCAAGCTCAAATACGATCGGGACCAGGCAGAGCTGCGCTGCCACTTCGATGGTCTAGCCTATCCGATTCGTGACGATATTCCGGTGATGCTGGAAGAGGAAGCCCGAGTCATGAGCGTCGATGAGAAACTCAATAAGCCGACCCTTCAAGACAGTGGGCTTTCTAAAGGGCAGGAAGCCGGAATCCACAAGCCATCTGCATGAGTGCCGTGATTCATGAATGAGTTTGTTGTCGTGATTCCGGCGCGCTATCACTCCACGCGCCTGCCGGGAAAACCGCTATTGGACATCGGCGGGCTGCCGATGGTGGTGCGGGTCTGGCAGCGGGCCTGCCAGAGCCAGGCAACCCGGGTAGTGGTGGCAACGGATGATCCGCGTATCCAGACGGCGGTGGAGAAGGCGGGTGGCGAAGCGCTGCTGACCCGAGAGGACCATCCTTCCGGCACGGATCGTCTGGCGGAGGTGGCCAGGCATCTCGACTTGCCGGAGGATGCCATTCTGGTCAATGTCCAGGGAGATGAGCCCTTGCTGCCCGCGTCCCTCATCGATCAGGTCGCGGCGCGCCTGGAAGAGGATCCCGGCGCCTCGATTGCCACCCTGGCGGAGTCGATCAGCGATATCGATACCCTGTTCAATCCGAACGTGGTCAAGGTGGTACGGGATCTGCAAGGTCGCGCCCTGTACTTTTCCAGAGCGCCCATTCCCTGGGATCGGGAGCACTTCGCCACCCGGCCGGAGCTGCTCGAATCCGACGTCTGGCTTCGCCATGTGGGGCTCTATGCCTATCGAGCCGGCTTTCTTGCGGAGTACGTGGATTGGCTGCCAAGCCCCCTGGAGCAGCTCGAGCAGCTCGAGCAGCTGCGGGCGCTGCATCACGGTCACGGCATTCAGGTCGCCTTGAGCCATGAGCCTCATCCGGCTGGGGTGGACACCCTGGCGGATCTTGAGCGAGTGCGTCAGCTGTTGGCCAATCACCCCATTTCATGAAATTTCAAACAAGCCATTAGTTTTCGAATACGCCACGAGGTTTTGAATGCGAGTTCTGTTCGTTTGTCTGGGCAATATCTGCCGTTCTCCCACCGCGGAAGGTGTCTTTCGCTCCCGACTCGATAAAGCGGGGCTGGCGCAGCAGGTCGAGGTAGATTCCTGCGGTACCAGCGACTGGCATATCGGCGATCCACCGGATTCAAGGGCCATTGCCGCTGCCAAGGGTCGCGGCGTCGATCTGAGTCAGTTGCGTGGGCGCCAGCTAGAGGAAGAGGATTTCCGCCGCTTCGACTATATCTTGGCCATGGATCACATGAATCTGAAAAATCTCGAAGCGCTGCGCCCTTCCGACAGTCAGGCTCACATTAGTCTGTTCATGGCGTTTGCGGGTCGCGCCAACGAGGAAATTCCGGACCCCTACACCGGGGACGAGGGGCATTTCGAGAAGGTGTTTGACATGATCGAAGCGGCTAGCGATGGCCTGATCGAAGAGCTGCGTGGGCGTCTGGGCACGGCATGATTCGACGGAACGTCGATCTGTCGAGGGCCAATACCCTGGGCTTGCCCTGTCGGGCAGAACGCTTTTTGGCAACCGATGATATTGCGACGACACGGGATGCATTGCGCCAGGCGGTGGAGCGGGACTGGCCGCTGACGGTGCTCGGGGGTGGCAGCAATCTGGTGCTGCAGCCTTGGCTGCCGGGGCTGGCGCTCAAGCCAACCTTCGCCGATCTGCGTTTCGAAGAGGTTGGAGAGGGCGATGTGCTGGTGCATGCCGGCGCTGGTCTGAACTGGCATGCCCTGGTTGAAGCATTGGCTGCGCGGGATCTTTGGGGTATCGAGAATCTGGCGCTGATTCCGGGCCATGTGGGGGCGGCACCGATCCAGAACATCGGCGCCTATGGGGTCGAACTCGCGGATGTGCTCGAACAGGTGCATCTGCTGCATCTTGAAGATGGCCAAGAAACCGTACTCGATCGAGAGGAGTGCGCCTTCGGCTATCGTGATAGCGTCTTCAAGCACGCCCTTGAGAATCGCGTGGTCATCACCCGGCTGGTGCTGCGGGTGTCACCTCAAGCCCGGCCGCGGCTCGACTACGGCGATCTGGCGGCGCGACTCCCGGCCAGGCCCTGCGCAAGCGATGTGGTCGCCGCTGTCAGCGCGGTACGCCGGGAGAAGCTTCCCGATCCGAAGGTGCTGGGTAACGCAGGAAGTTTTTTCAAGAACCCGGTGGTTTCTAGTGGGCATGCTCAGGCGCTGCTGGAACGTCATCCGACTATGCCGCACTTCCCGCTTGCCAATGGCGGGGTCAAGCTCGCTGCCGGTTGGCTGATCGATCAGTGCGGTCTGAAGGGATTGCGGGAGGGCCATGTGGGTACTCACGAGCGTCAGGCGCTGGTACTGGTGCATCATGGCGGCGGTAGTGCCGCAGAGCTGCTTGCCCTGGCCCGGCATGTCATTGAGGAGGTGCAGGCCCGTTTCGATGTCGCCCTTGAGCAGGAGCCGCGTTTGATGGGGCGGGCGGCACGCTAGACAGGCGTTCGTGGCGGCAAACGAAAAAAGCCCGACAGACGATGTTTCATCTGTCGGGCTTTTCATGTTCGTCGTGGTGGCTACGCCTGATTCGAACAGGGGACCCCATCATTATGAGTGATGTGCTCTAACCAGCTGAGCTACGTAGCCGTCCAACGGGGGCGAATCCTACTGATAAACGCATGATCTGTCAATTGTGGAGCTTGCTCCAGCGAGTGATAGTCGACCAAGACCTCGCCCGATAAATCGTGCTCCTACCAAAACCAGCGATCCTGCCCCCTGTAGGAGATCGCTTCAGCGAGCGATGAACGCCAGCGAGTGATAGCCGACCAAGCCCTCGCCCGATAAATCGTGCTCCTACCAAAACCAGCGATCATGTCTCCTGTAGGAGATCGCTTCAGCGAGCGATGAACGCCGCTAGGCGTTCTGCTTTTTACCAGACTTTTTAAACGTTGAAGCGGAAATGAATCACATCCCCGTCTTTAACGATGTATTCCTTGCCTTCCAGCCGCCATTTACCCGCGTCCTTGGCGCCCTGTTCGCCGCCGAGGGTGACGAAGTCGTCATAGCCGATGACCTCGCGCGGATGAAGCCCTTCTCGAAGTCCGTATGAATGACGCCGGCGGCCTGGGGCGCCGTGGCGCCTACCTTGACCGTCCAGGCGCGCACTTCCTTCACCCCGGCGGTGAAGTAGGTCTGCAGGCCGAGCAGCGAGTAGCCGGCGCGAATGACCCGGTCAAGTCCTGGCTCTTCCATGCCCATCTCACCCAGGAACATGCTGCGTTCTTCATCGTCGAGTTCGGCTATCTCGGCCTCTAGCTGGTTGCACACCGGCACCACCACGGCATCTTCGTCCTTGGCAATCTCGCGCACCACGTCAAGATAGGGGTTGTTCTCGAAGCCGTCCTCATTGACGTTGGCGATGTACATGGTTGGCTTCAGGGTCAAAAAGCCGAAGCTTCTGACCTGGCGCTTCTCGTCATCGGAGAGATTGAGACTACGCAGGGGCAGGCCCTCGGCAAGGTGAGGCTGAATGCGATCGAGGATCGCCTTGGTGGCGATGGCGTCCTTGTCGCCGCCCTTGACCACTCGGGTCAGGCGCTGGCTGGCCCGCTCGACGGTGTCCAGATCCGCCAGGGCCAGCTCCATGTTGATGATCTCGATATCCGCCTGGGGGTCGACCTGATTGGCTACGTGAATGACGTTGTCATTGTCGAAGCAGCGCACCACATGAGCGATGGCGTCGGTCTCGCGGATGTTGGCGAGAAACTGATTGCCCAGTCCTTCCCCTTTGGAGGCGCCGGCGACGAGACCGGCGATGTCCACGAACTCCATGGTGGTAGGAATGGTCTTCTGTGGCTTGACGATCTCGGCCAGTCTGTCGAGCCTCGGGTCCGGCATCGGCACGATGCCGGTATTGGGCTCGATGGTACAGAAGGGAAAGTTTTCCGCATCGATGCCTGACTTGGTCAGCGCATTGAACAGGGTGGACTTGCCGACGTTGGGCAGGCCGACGATGCCGCAGTTGAAACCCATGATGTGTTCCTGGAAATCGAGTGAAAAAGTGGGGATATCTTACGGAAAATGGCAGGGAGCAGCCATTTTCGTTAGTCCTTGAATTAGCCCTAGCCTTTAAAAGAGTGCAGCCGATTCATCGCCTTGGCCCATTCGCCGTTTAGGGCTAGGGGAAGGGTCGCCAGACATTCATCGATGGCTGCATCGATGGCGGCGCGCTCGGCTTTCCCCGGCCGGCTCAGCACGTAGTTGACTACCTGGCGAGCCTCTCCTGGATGACCGATGCCGATACGCAGACGATGAAAGGCGTTGTTGTTGCCCAGGGCGCTGATGGTATCGCGCAGGCCGTTGTGACCCCCGTGGCCACCGCCTTGCTTGTAACGAGCCGTGCCCGGATCGATATCCAGCTCGTCGTGGGCGACGAGTAGTTCATCCGGAGAGAGTTTGAAGAACTGACAGAGCGCCGCGATCGCCGCACCGCTGCGATTCATGAAGGTGGTCGGATTGAGCAGATGCAGCTCCTGACCGGCGAAATTGACCTTGGCGTAGAGTCCCAGAAATTTCTTCTCCACACGCAGTGACGCGAGGCTGTCCCGGGCGATGGTTTCCACTAGCCAGGCGCCGGCATTGTGCCTAGTGTCCGCATAGTCGGCGCCAGGATTGCCGAGACCGATGATCGCTTTTGGCTGACTCATGAGGCTTTCCTCTCCAAGGAAATAGACCAACCCCTAAAAAAATCAAGCGCCGGATTAACGGCGCTTGATTCATGGACAGAAGGAGCATTTCAACAGGCTGAAAGATCCGACAAGATAAAATTATCAGCTCTTGTCTTCGCCTTCGCCCTCACCGCTGTCCTGATCCTTCTCGGCACTCTCTTCGCCGCCTTCAGCTGCTGCATCGCCCTCGCCCTCGATTTCCTCTTCGGTACGGACACGTTCCTTGGCGATGTTGAGAATGGCGTAGTCGTAATCCTCGCCATGGCTCAGGGCCACGGAGGTCACGCCTTCTGGCAGGGTAATATCGGACAGGTGCAGAGTGGTACCGACCTCCAGGTTGGTGATATCCACTTCCAGATAGTCCGGCAGATCCTTCGGCAGACAGCTGATCTCGACTTCCGTCATCAGCTGGTGGAGTTCGCCGTCCTCGTCATTGATGGCTGCGCATTCTTCCTGACCGGTCACATGCAGCGGCACGTTCATGGTGAAGACTTCCTTGGCGCTGACCCGCAGGAAGTCCGCATGGGTGACCAGCGGCTTGAAGGGATGGCGCTGCAGATCTCGTACCACCACCTGATAGTTCTTGCCATCCACTACCAGGTCGATCAGGGAGGAGAAGAAGGTTTCGTCCTCGATGGCCTTGTAGAAAGCGGATTTTTCCACGGCGATCGGACGCGGTGCCCTATCACCGCCATAGACGATGGCGGGAATGTACAGGTCTTCGCGACGCAGGCGGCGGCTCGCACCTTTCCCCAGGTCGTCACGGACCTTTACGTTGAGTTTGAAATCGGCCATTTAAGTAACCTCGTTGGTTGGAGTGAGGAAAGCATCAGGGTTCGCGACCAAATCCTGATGTTTCCGGTGCGTCTTTCGACGCTTGTAACCGCGATCCTGTTTGCAATGAAAGGTACGTCAGCAATGTGCGTGACTGAAACCTTCAATGAAACATGGCACTCACGGATTCTTCGTTGCTGACGCGACGGATTGCCTCGGCAATCAGTCCCGCCACGCTGAGCTGGCGTATCTTACCGCTGCGACGGGCATTTTCCGCAAGCGGAATGGTGTCCCCGACCACCAGTTCGTCGAGTACCGAACCCAGGATATTATCGACGGCAGGACCCGATAGAATTGGGTGGGTGGCATAGGCAACAACACGCTGCGCACCGTGTTCTTTCAAGGCTTCGGCGGCCTTGCATAGCGTGCCGGCGGTATCCACCATGTCATCGACTACCACGCAGGTACGATCCTGGATCTCACCGATGATATGCATTACCTGAGCCTGATTGGACTGAGGGCGACGCTTGTCGATGATAGCCAGGTCCGCATTGAGCTGTTTGGCGATGGCCCGGGCCCGGACCACACCACCGACATCCGGTGATACCACCACCAGGTTGTCGTAATTCTGGCGCTCGATATCATCGAGCAGGATCGGCGAGCCGTAGACGTTGTCCACGGGCACGTCGAAAAAGCCCTGAATCTGATCCGCGTGCAGGTCCATGGTCATGACCCGGTCGACCCCGGCCTTGACCATCATGTCGGCGACGACCTTGGCGGAGATGGGCACTCGGGCCGAACGCACCCGGCGATCCTGGCGGGCATAGCCGAAGTAGGGAACGACGGCGGTAATACGAGTGGCGGAGGCACGACGCAGCGCATCCACCATCAGGATCAGCTCGAGCAGATTGTCGTTGGTCGGCGCGCAGGTGGACTGCAGGATGAATACGTCCTTGCCGCGGACGTTCTCGTTGATCTCGACCGCGATCTCGCCATCGCTGAACTGGCCGACCGTGGCATGACCGAGCCGATTGTCGAGGCATTCGGCCACCTTGCGGGCGAGTTCGGGATTGGCGTTCCCGGCAAAAACCATCAATTTAGACACGCGCAGCCACCTTTGGAGTCTGAACGCTCGTCCTGGGAGACGGGCGTCTGGAGGAATCTCGATAGGAATGTTGGCAGTTTCAACAGAGAGTTGGCTGGGGTACCAGGACTCGAACCTGGGAATGCCGATACCAAAAACCGGTGCCTTACCACTTGGCTATACCCCAGTAATACCGTTAGGGACGCTGCGACTCCTACATTGTCGCCAGACCGCTGGCTCTCCGGGCTACCTTGCTCTATTTATTGCAACAGGCTTAGTTCTATAAACGTCTAAGCGCCTGATGAAGAGGCGAGACATTACGGCCGCGAGCCACGAAGGCCTGCCAGCCTTCCTGCACTTGTGCCAGTATCTTTCGGGCGTCAGCCTCATCCTTCAAACTGCAGAATAGACAAGCGCCGGTGCCGGTCAATAGCGGTGGTGCAAAAGCGCAAAGCCATTCAAACGCCTCGTCAACCGCCGGATAAAGACGTCTTACCGTGGCTTCACAGTCGTTACGCCAGGTACCGGGCCCCTCCTGCAGTGCGCGCGCCATACTAATAGGGGGGGTGTTTCGTGTCAATTGCGGGGCGCCGAACACCTGGGGTGTCGATACCTCTATGCCGGGGTGAAGCACCAGGAACCAGGGGGTATCCAGCGCCACCGGCGTCAGCCGCTCACCGATGCCTTCGGCCCATGCGGCATGGCCTTGCACGAATACCGGCACGTCCGCCCCCAAACGCAGCCCAAGGGTGGCAAGATGATCAAGGTCAAGCTCGAGATTCCAGAGGCGATTCAGGGCGACCAGGGTAGTAGCGGCATCGGAGCTTCCGCCTCCCAGCCCGCCGCCTAGCGGCAAGCGCTTGTCGAGATGGATATCCGCCCCCAAACCACAGCCGGTATCGGCTTGCAACATCCGGGCGGCACGCAGGACCAGGTTATCGTCGTCCGCGACCCCCGCAAGCGTCGAAGCAAGATGGACGTTGTCGTCGTCACGACGTTTGAAATGCAGGGTGTCGCCGTGATCAAGAAACTGAAAAAGCGTTTGCAGCTCATGATAGCCGTCCTCACGACGCCCGGTGATATGCAGCATGCGATTGAGCTTGGCCGGCGCCGGCATTGTCAGCTCTCTCACTGAAGCGTACCCGTATCGAGTGGCCGCCACTGATTGACCACCAGGGTGGCGCGCAGATCGTCGAAGGTCATCACCAGACGCTGGGGCAGCCATAAACCGCCGTTCAGTGCGGGTGCCCAGGTCCAGTCGCGATAGTCGATGGTCCAGCCCGACTGTCGTAACTCCCGAGGAAAGTCGCGATCGTCGGTTTGCATCTCATGGGGCGCGTTTGGGGCGGGCAATCCACGCATCCAATAATCGAGGGCGGAGATGGGCAGCGACCAGCCGAGCTGTTGCTGCATCAGCTGCTCCGGTGTTCGAGCGGAGAAGCGTCCGTCCGGGGTGGTCAATGTCACGCCTTCGGGTGAACCATCGAGGGTGCTGCGACCGGCACCAAAGGGACCGCTGATCATCATGCGATAGAAAAAAGGCGCTTGCTGCCAGTCCAGGTTGGCGCTGGTGGCATCGTCCGCGGTACGTAATCCAACCTTGCCCGCCAGACGCCAGCGATCGAAGGACGTGAGACGTTCGAGTTGCGCGGACCAGTCGCCGGACTGGCGAGGTGCCTCCGGTGTGGGCGTCTGGGCGGCGCAGCCTGCCAGCAGCACAAGGCTCAGCAATAGAATTAGCGGTCGTGTCATACAAGCTTGTCTCGATGATAAAAAGGGTATGCCTTCAAGGAGCAAGGCCAGGTATCCGCTCGATCAGCTCCTCTAGCTTGGGTCGCTCATCGAAGCGTTCGAGGGCTTCGATGACGATCGTGCGGGCCTCCTGGCGACGATCGAGTCGCCACAATACTTCCGCCAGGTGCGCGGCGATCTCCTGATCCTGCTGTGCCGCGTAGGCAGCCTGCAGATAAGGCAGCGCCTTTTGATTGTCACCCAGCTTGTGATGAGCCCAGCCTAGGCTGTCGAGTATTGCAGGGCTTTCGGGTTCCAGTTCATGAGCGCGCTGGATGAGTTCAAGACCTTCTTCATGGCGTTCGGTGACATCCACCAGGGTATAACCCAAGGCGTTCAAGGCCATGGCATTGTTCGGTTCGCGCTCGAGGATGGCGCGCAAATCACTCTCCATGCCAGATAGGTTGCCTTGCTCATAGCGGCGCATGGAGCGCAGAAAACGCAGCTGAACCGCATCGGGGTTACGCCGGATCTGTCGCTCGAGCAGTTGTGCAGCGGCACCCGTCAGGTTTTGCTCTTCCAGCAGGTCGACTTCGATGGTGGTGAGTTCGCTGACCATGTCCGGGTAACGCAAACGTTCGATGTCCAGAAAATCCCGCGCATCGAGCAGGCGGCCCGCTTCGATCAGCATCTGGGCTGCACGAAGGCGTGCCTCGAGAAACCCGTCCCCCGGGGGTACCTGACGATAGTAGAGCAGGGCGTTGTCAACTTCATCTTGGTCATCGGCGATGGCGCCCAACAGGATATAGGCTGCCGGCGGGGTAGGATCGGCGTCGAGCAGCGGGAGTAACAGACGCCGTGCCGGGGCGTTGTAGTCTTCTTCCATATAGAGCTGAGCCAGCGCCAGACGCAGCTGGGGCGCATCCGGGTGGCGCTCGAGAAGGGTGTCGAGTCCAGCTTCCGCAGCCTCGACGTTGCCCAGGCGCAGCTGGGCCTGGGCAAGCATCAGGATAAAACGGTTGTCGTTGGGCGCGATCTGCAGGCCTTTCTGAGCGGCGTCTCGGGCAGCGCTGACACTGCCTTGCTCCAAGGCGATTCGTCCCCGGGCCAGCCACACCGCAGGCAGTTCTGGCTGGGTTCGTGACAGTTCGACCAGACGCTGCTGGGCTTGCCGAGTATCGCCAAGAGCGGCTTCGAGTAGAGCCGTGGCCACGATGGCATCCCCTTGCTGCGGATGATCGTCGAGAAAGCGGGCCAACGTGTCGCGCAGGGGAGAAAGGTTGGCATTTTCCTCAATGGCGGTTTCCGCGAAGACAATCAGATCGCCCTGACTGCCTTGTGCCGCCAGGGTCAGGCGTTGCTTCAGACTGGCCTGCCAGTCGCCGCGCTCCATGGCAAGCCCTGCCAATAGACGAGCCGGTGCTTCATTATTGGGGGCAAGTTCACTCCAGCGCTCGGCAGTTTGTAGAAGCAGCGCCTTGTCATTGCCATAGCGAGCGGCAAGAACGGCCCGCTCAGCCAGGGCCGATGAGTCATAGCGGCCCGCGGTCTCCAGATAGCCTCTTGCGGCGCGATCGAAATCGTTGCGCTGGCCGGCAATCTCGGCGGTCAGCAGGGTCGCCAGGCTCTGGGCATCGAGCCCTTTGCGAATCGGCGGCGCTGAGGCCAGAGGGTCGCCGGAGGCCATTGAAGAAGGGCCGGAGGACGTGCTTTGGCAACCCGCCAATAAAACAATGAGCAAAGTGGTCGTAACCAGGTGTGGACGCATTCCTTCCTCTTCAGGGAGCATCACCGACCATCAGGGCCGTGACGATAGGATTGCCGCTCAGCATACCGGCTTGATCGGCCCGGGCAAAGCGATGCGCCGAGTAACCTGCCGTAATGAAGCGGGTGTGATAAACTATTGCGCCAAATATCCTTTCCATCCGATTTCTTGCTATCTATTCATGGTCTCGATGCTAGTGACGCTGCAATGACGCTTCTTGCGCTGGGAATCAACCATAATACCGCCTCCATTGAGGTGCGCGAGCAGGTTGCCTTCGATCCGAGTCAGCTGGAAAAAGCGCTTGGAGAGCTCAAGCGTCTGCCTCATGTGCGTGAGGCAGCCGTATTGTCGACCTGCAATCGAACCGAGCTTTACTGTGTCACCGGTGAACACGGTGAGCAGGCGATTCTCGATTGGCTGAGCGGCTTTCATGGTCTGACGGTGACTCAGCTGACCCAGTGCGCCTATCATCATCTCGACGATGAGGCGGCCCGGCATCTCATGCGTGTGGCCTCGGGGCTCGATTCGATGGTGCTCGGCGAGCCGCAGATACTGGGGCAGATCAAGTCGGCCTATCAGCAGGCTCACGACTATCAAGCCTCGGCGGTGAGCTGGAGCGCTTGTTTCAGCATGTTTTCGCCGTGGCCAAGCAGGTGCGCACCGAAACCGGTATCGGTGAAAACCCGGTCTCCGTCGCCTACGCCGCGGTCAGTCTGGCGAATCGTATCTTCGATGATTTGTCCAGCTCCCGGGTACTGTTGATCGGTGCGGGCGAAACCATTCAGCTGGTGGCCCGGCATCTCAAGGAGGCGGGCATTCAGGAAATGGTCGTCGCCAACCGCACCCGCGAGCGCGCTGCGACTTTGGCTCAGGAAATCGATGGCAAGGCCATTTCTCTAAGTGAAATTCCCGACGAGCTGCCCAAAGCCGACATCGTGATCACGTCCACCGCCGCTCCCCTGCCGATCCTGGGAAAGGGCATGGTGGAGCGCGCGCTGAAACTGCGGCGCTATCGGCCCGTCTTCATGGTGGACATCGCCGTGCCCCGGGATATCGAGCCTCAGGTCGGTGAGCTCGAGGACGTCTTCCTGTACACCGTCGATGATCTGCAAGAGGTGATCGAGGAGAATCGCCGTCATCGCCAGGTCGCGGCGGATCAGGCGGAGGAGTTGATCACCCTGGGGGTGGAGAGCTGGCTGCACGAACGCCGGGTGCGCGGCGCCGGCGATATCATCCGCCGCTATCGGGAACATGGCGACGCCTTGCGCCAAGCGTCCGAGGACAATGCCCTGGCGCAGCTGGCCAAGGGGCAGGACCCGGAAAAGGTCATTCGCCGCCTGACCCAGCAGCTCACCAACAAGTTATTGCATGGCCCGACACTGCGCATACGAGAAGCCTCCGGTGCACAGCGCCATGACCTCATTCAAGCGGCGGAGCAGCTGCTGCTCGATCCGGCAGCCTCTTCCCAGGATTCACAACAGGACCCTTCATGAAAGCGTCACTGCGCAATCGGCTGGAAAGTCTTCAGGAACGCTTCGAGGAGCTGGCGGCGCTGCTTGCCGACCCTGACGTGATCGCTGAACAGACGCGGTTTCGCGACTATTCGAGAGAGTATGCGGAACTCGACGAACTCACCGCCGCCTGGCGTGAATATCATCAGGTGGAGCAGGACGTGGAAGACGCGGTTCAACTGAGCGCCGATGGAGACGCGGACCTGCGGGAACTGGCTCAGGAGGAAGCCCGGGAAGGGCGTGAGCGCCTCGACGTGCTGGAAGAGCGCCTCAAGAAACTGCTGGTGCCCAAGGACCCGGACGATCATCGTAACGTCTTTCTCGAGGTGCGCGCCGGTACAGGAGGAGACGAGGCCTCGCTGTTCGCCGGCGATCTGTTTCGCATGTACTCCCGCTATGCGGAAAAGTTGGGCTGGAAGATCGAGGTTGTCAGCGCAAGCCACGGTGAACAGGGCGGTTACAAGGAAATCATCGCTCGGGTGCGGGGCGAGGGTGTCTATGCCCGGCTCAAGTTCGAATCCGGGGCGCATCGAGTACAGCGCGTACCGGCCACGGAGTCCCAGGGGCGTATCCATACCTCCGCCTGTACCGTGGCGATCATGGCGGAAGCGGACGAGGTCGGGGATATCGACATCGACCCGAACGATCTACGGGTGGATACCTTTCGCTCCAGCGGCGCCGGGGGGCAGCACGTCAACACCACGGACTCGGCCATTCGCATCACCCATTTGCCCAGCGGCGTGGTGGTGGAGTGCCAGGAAGAACGCAGCCAGCACAAGAACCGCGCCAAGGCGATGTCATTGCTGGCGGCGCGCCTGAAACAGAGCGCCGTGGCCAGTCAGCGCCAGCAGCAGGCGGATACCCGCCGCTCATTGGTGGGTTCCGGGGATCGCAGCGAGCGCATTCGCACCTACAACTTCCCCCAGGGGCGGCTGACGGATCATCGCATCAACCTGACCCTGTACAAGCTCGGTGAGGTGATGGCCGGTGAGCTGGACGAGGTTATCGAGCCGCTGATCAACGAGTATCAGGCCGAACGCCTGGCTGCACTTCAGGACGGCGGATGACCATCGAGCAGCTGCTGATTCAGGCGGCTAAACGTCTGAATAGCGCAGGGTCATCAACATCTCGGCTAGACGCAGAGGTGTTGTTGGGGCATGTGTTGAAGCGAGATCGCACCTGGCTCTATACCTGGAGCGACCGTGAGGTAGAGAATGCCGAGCTTGCTCGATTCGAGACGCTTTTAAAGGCTCGGGCCTCCGGCGAACCCATTGCCTATCTGATCGGTGAGCGGGAGTTCTGGGGTCTGCGTCTGCAAACCCATGCCGCCAGTTTGATTCCACGTCCGGACACGGAATGCCTGGTGGAAGCAGCCTTGGCCAAAGCTCGGAACAAGCGCGGGCGAGCGCTGGACCTGGGCACCGGCAGCGGCGCCATCGCCCTGGCCTTTGCCAGCGAGCGCCCGGGATGGCAGGTAATCGGGGTCGATCGCGTGAGCCAAGCACTGGAGCTGGCCCAGGCAAACGCAGCGCGATTGGGTATCCTCAACGTCGAATTCATCGAAAGCGACTGGTTTGCGGCGCTTTTTGATCAGCGTTTCGAGCTGATTCTGGCCAACCCCCCTTATCTGGCCCCGGACGACCCTCATCTTGAGCAGGGCGATGTGCGTTTTGAACCGCGCTCGGCTCTGGTCGCCGCGGAGAACGGCCTGGCGGATTTGCGTCATCTGGTCATCACCGCAGGGGCGCACCTCGAGCCCCAGGGATGGCTGCTGCTCGAGCATGGCTGGACCCAAGGCGAAGCCGTTGGTGAAGCACTGCGTGACGCGGGCTACCAGGAAGTCACGACGCTTGTCGATCTGGCAGGTCAGCCCCGGGTATCCTTGGGGCAGTGGGTATCTTGAAGAGCACCTTGAGACCAGCGTGGAATGGCAAACTAGAGCCCTGGCAAGCGAGTGTGATAGTGGTAGGCGATCGATGCCCGATTGAAAAAGACCATGACAATGAAAACCAAAACGCGCCCGCTGGATCGTATCGATCTCAAGATTCTCAACGTCTTGCAGGAAAACGCCCGCATCTCCTACGTGGATCTTGCCTCCGAGGTAGGGCTTTCGACGACCCCTTGTCTTGAGCGGGTCAAGCGCCTTGAACGCGTCGGCATCATTCGCGGCTACAAGGCCCTGCTCGATCCGACGGCGCTGAAGGCCAACCTGCTGGTGTTCGTCGAGATCAGCCTCGAAACCCAGTCGCCGACGGTATTCGACGAATTTCGCCGGGCCATTGCCAAACTGCCCCAGATCCAGGAGTGCCATCTGGTGTCCGGACAGTTCGACTATATTCTCAAGTGCCGCATTCCCGAAATGTCCGCCTATCGTCAGCTGCTTGGTGACGTGGTGCTGACCCTGCCCGGGGTCAAGGAGTCCAAAAGCTATGTGGTCATGGAGGAGGTCAAGGAGGCGTTCACGTTGCCGATCCCCGAGTTCGAGCAGTGGAGCAATGACTCGGCATGACAGATCCGTTTTTTGAGAGAAGCCAAGGTGAACCATGAATGATCAAGCGCTATTGCGTTACAGCCGGCAAATAATGCTGCCCCAGGTCGATATCGCCGGTCAGGAGCGTCTGCTTGCCGGGCATGCGGTGATCGTCGGGGCCGGTGGGCTGGGATCGCCGGTAGCGCTTTATCTTGCGGCGGCAGGGGTGGGACGTCTGACCCTGATCGACGATGACGTGGTGGAACTCTCCAATCTGCAGCGTCAGATCGCTCACGGCGAGGCGGATCTTGGCCGGGCCAAGGTCGACTCCGCCGCCGCCGCGGCCCAGGCGCTCAATTCCGACTGCCGGATCGACGTCATTGCCCGGCATTTGGATGAAATGGCTCTAAGGGAGGCGGTGGAAAATGCAGATGTCGTGCTGGACTGCACCGATCGCTTCTCCAGCCGATACGCCATCAACCGCGCCTGTCTCGGGGCCCGCAAGCCGGTGGTGTCCGGCGCCGCCATACAGTTTTCCGGGCAGCTGGCAGTGTTCGATCTGCGAAACAAGGAAAGCCCCTGCTACGCTTGCCTTTATCCAGCAGGCGAAGCGGGCGAACGAAGCGACCAGGAAATGCGCTGTGCCGAGAACGGCGTCATCGCGCCGCTGGTGGGCATGATCGGTACCTTTCAGGCGCTGGAGGCAATGAAGATTCTGAGCGGCGCCGGAACGCCCCATCAAGGACTTTCCACCTTCGATGGCTTGAGCGGCGAGTGGCGGCGTTTTTCCGTGTCTCGAGACCCGCAGTGCAGCGTATGCAGCGTGAAAGGGTGAGCAAGTAACCCCCATGGAGCGCTCATCCCTTTCTTCAAACCAGATTGCCTTGAGCCAGGTCAGCGACTTCGATATTCGCTTGCTGCGGGTGTTCAAGACCGTGGTGGAATGTGGCGGCTTTACCGCAGCGGAGCCGACCCTGGGTATCAGCCGTTCCGCCATCAGCCTGCACATGAGCGACCTGGAAAAGCGCCTGGGGCTGCGGCTATGCCAGCGTGGGCGCGGCGGTTTCTCGCTGACGGAGGAAGGGCGTCAGGTGCATGGCGCCGTGCTCACCTTGCTTGCATCTCTCGAGACCTTTCGCACCGAGGTCAATGGCTTGCACCAGACCCTGCGGGGCGAGCTCAATATCGGCATCACCGACAACCTGGTCAGCAAGCCCGAGATGCGCATCACTCATGCTTTGGCGGCGCTCAAGGAGCGCGGCCCGGAGGTGCGGATCAACATTCACATGGAATCCTCGGACACCATTGCCCAAGGAGTATTGGACGCCCGCCTGCATGTAGGGGTCGTGCCGGAAGTCAATCTGCTTGCCAGTCTCGACACCCACGCGCTTTATGATGAGCGCTCGCTTCTTTACTGCGCCGATACCCATCCGCTCTTCACAATGCCTGATCATGAACTCACATCTTCCTGTCTGAATCGGCAGGATGCAGTGATTCCCAGCTATCCATTGCCACCGGTTGCGCGGGCCGCCCATGCCGCTCTCAATGGCACCGCCAGCGCCTCGGACCGGGAGGGCGCCGTTTTCCTGATTCTGACCGGGCGCTATATCGGCTATCTGCCGGCTCATCTCGCCGCGCCCTGGGTTGCGGCAGGTCGCCTCAAGGCACTGGCCCCAGACGACTGCCACTACCTGACGCCCTTCGTGGTCATCACCCGACGCGATCGGCGCTTTCATCGCGTACTCGAGGCATTTCTTGAAAGCCTGGAAAGCCAGGACAACCAAGACAGCGGCGACGCCTCGCCATGAGTCATTCATCCTGTTGAAGTCTTGGAGCCATAACATGAAGAACAAGCCCTCTTATATTCTCAAGGCCACCTGCCCAGGGCGTGTCGGTATCGTCGCCGCCATCAGCGGCTTTCTCGCCGATCGGGGCTGTTTCATCACCCAGTTCCATGAATTCGACGATCTGGACTCCGGACGCTTCTTCTCCACCATCGAGTTCGTGTTCGATGGAGAGCATTCCCTCAGCGCCGAACGGCTCAAAGCGGACTTCGAAGCCACCGCATTGCGCTTCGACATGACCTGGGAAATCCACGATGCCTCCCAGCCGACCAGGGTGCTGGTGATGGTATCGAAATACGATCACTGTCTGCGGGATCTGCTTTATCGTCAGGAGAGAGGTGAGCTGAACGTCGAGTTCACCGCCATCGTCTCCAATCACGAGGACCTGCGCGCCATGGCCTCCCATGCAGGCATCAACTACATTCATCTGCCGGTGACCCAGGACAACAAGGCCGGGCAGGAGGCGCGGCTGTTGGAGATCATCGAGGAGACTGGAACCGAGCTGGTGGTGCTGGCGCGCTACATGCAGGTGCTTACCGATGGGCTCTGTCAACGACTGGCCGGGCGCTGCATCAATATCCACCATTCCTTTCTGCCCGGCTTCAAGGGGGCCAGGCCCTATCATCAGGCCTACGCCAGAGGCGTGAAACTGATCGGCGCCACGGCACATTATGTGACCGCCGATCTCGACGAGGGCCCGATCATCGAACAGATGGTCGAGCGGGTGAGCCACATTCACGACGCTCGCCATCTGACCCAGGTTGGCCGTGACATCGAGGCTCAGACCCTGTCCCGAGCGGTGAACTACCACGTGCACCACCGCGTGTTTCAGAACGGGCTGCGCACCGTGGTGCTATGACTCTTGGTACGAACTCCTGACGCCTTGAGCTGAAATACGCTTACGTCAACGTTTCCTGACGTAACGTAAGCGATCGTGAATTTTTCCAGGCCGAAAGCTGGGCCATGCTTAAGGAATATTCCCGATACGAGGAGAACAGGGCCATGCTGGACACCACCGATCACGCCGTAAGTTCGAGTTCTACGCCGATGGCGCAAAAGCCGCCGGCCACCGCACTCAATCAGCACTACTGGATGCCCTTCAGCAGCAATCGGGATTTTCATGCCAATCCGCGGGTCATCGCCGGGGCGGAAGGGCGCTATTTCATCGACGACCAAGGGCGCAGGCTGTTCGACTCCCTGTCCGGGCTCTGGACCTGCGGCGCCGGCCACAATCGCGCCGAGATTCAGCAGGCGGTGGCCAAGCAGCTGGGCAGCCTGGACTTTGCCCCGGGCTTTCAGGTGGCGCACCCCTTGGCGTTCAAGCTGGCGGAAAAGATTGCCAGCCTGACGCCGCAAGGGCTCGATCATGTGTTCTTCACCGACTCCGGTTCCGAAGCCGCGGATACGTCCATCAAGATGGCCAAGGCCTACTGGCGACTCAAGGGCAAGCCGGAGAAGACCCGACTGATCGGCCGCGCCAAGGGCTATCACGGCGTCAACATCGGCGGCACCAGCCTCGGCGGCATCGGCGGCAACCGCAAGCACTATGGCCAGCTGATGGACGTCACCCATCTGCCTCACACCCTGCAGTCGCATCTGGCCTTCACTCGGGGCCAGGCGGAGACCGGCGTGGAGCTTGCCGATGCCTTGCTCGATCAGATCGCCCTGCACGATGCCTCGAACATCGCCGCGGTGATCGTCGAGCCCATGGCCGGCTCCGCCGGGGTCATCGTACCGCCCAAGGGCTATCTCGATCGCCTGCGCGAGATCTGCACTCAGCACGATATCCTGCTCATTTTTGACGAGGTGATCACCGCCTTCGGCCGCAGCGGCGCCCGTACCGGAGCCGAGGCCTTCGGCGTCACGCCGGACATCATGAACATCGCCAAGCAGCTGACCAACGGCGCGGTGCCCATGGGCGCGGTGATCGCGTCAAATGAGATTTACGACACCTTTATGCAGGCCGGTGGGCCCGAGCATGCCATCGAATTTCCCCACGGCTATACCTACAGTGGTCATCCCGTGGCCTGCGCTGCGGGTCTGGCCGCACTCGAGCTGTTCGAGCGGGAGGACTTTCCTGCCCAGGTGCGTGCCATCGCTCCGGTGTTCGAAGACAAGCTGCATGCGCTGAAGGGTCGTAACCACGTGCTGGACATTCGCAACTACGGTCTTGCCGGGGCCATTCAGCTGGCACCGCACAGCAGCGACCCGACGCTGCGCCCACGCAATGCGCATATGGCGCTCTGGGAGGCGGGTTTCTACGTGCGCTACGGCGGCGATACCCTGCAGTTCGGCCCGCCCTTCGCCTCCACGCCGGAAGAGCTAGAACGCCTATTCGATGCCGTGGCCACCACCCTTGATCGGCTGGATTAAATCCAAATACAACATAGGAGACAACAATGGAGCAGATTTCACATCTGATCGGCGGTGAACGTGTCGACGGTGCCAGGACGCTTGACGTATCCAATCCTTCGACGGGCCAGGTGATTCGCCAGCTGGCCTGCGCCGACACCGCTACCGTGGAGCAGGCCGTGGCGGCAGCCAAAACAGCATTTCCCGCTTGGCGCGATACGCCGCCGGCCAAACGTGCCCAGGTCATGTTCCGCTTCAAGCAGCTGCTCGAGCAGCACGCGGAGCGGCTGGTGCAGCTGGTCAGCGAAGAGCACGGCAAGACCCTGGAAGACGCCATGGGCGAACTCAAGCGCGGCATCGAGAACGTCGAATACGCCTGCGGCGTGCCGGAACTGCTCAAGGGCGAGTATTCCCACAACGTGGGGCCGGGGATCGATGCCTGGTCCAATTTCCAGCCGCTGGGGGTGGTCGCCGGCATCACGCCCTTCAACTTCCCCGCCATGGTGCCGCTGTGGATGTATCCGATGGCCATCGCCTGCGGTAATACCTTCATCCTCAAGCCCTCGGAAAAAGACCCGACCTCGTCCCTGGCCGTGGCGGAACTGCTGCAAGAGGCCGGCGCCCCCAAGGGCGTGATCAACGTGGTACATGGCGAACGCGAAGCCGTGGAAGCGCTGCTCGACGCCCCGGACGTCAAGGCGATCTCCTTTGTCGGTTCTACTCCCATCGCCGAGAGTCTCTACGCCCGCGGTGCGGCCTCCGGCAAGCGGGTCCAAGCCTGGGCGGGGCCAAGAACCATGCCGTGGTGCTGCCAGACGCGGACATCGATAACGCCGCCACAACCCTGATGGGCGCGGCTTACGGCAGCTGCGGCGAGCGCTGCATGGCAATATCCGTGGCGGTTTGCGTAGGCGACGACACCGCCGATCGTCTGATCGAGACCTTGCAACCCAAGATCGCCGAGCTGAAGGTCGGGCCGGGCACCGATAAGGGGCTCGATATGGGGCCGTTGGTCACCAATGAACACCGGGACAAGGTGTTGGGGTATATCGAGGACGGTGTGCGCTCCGGTGCCGATCTCGTCACCGACGGGCGCGACCTTAGCGTGCCCGGCCATGAGGACGGTTTTTTCCTCGGCGGCTGCCTGTTCGACAAGGTGTCCCCGGAAATGCGTATCTATCAGGAAGAAATCTTCGGGCCGGTGCTTTGCGTGGTTCGCGTCGATAGCCTGGACGCTGCCATCGAGCTGATCAACGCCCACGAATACGGCAACGGCACCTGCCTGTTCACTCGTGACGGTGAGGCAGCGCGGCGTTTTGCCGACCGGATCGAAGTAGGCATGGTGGGTATCAACGTGCCGCTACCGGTGCCGGTGGCCTACCACAGCTTCGGCGGCTGGAAGCGCTCTCTGTTTGGCGACCTGCACGCCTACGGTCCGGATGCGGTGCGCTTCTACACCCGGCGCAAGGCGGTCTCCCAGCGCTGGGCGGCGCCTTTCGAGAAGGCCCATGCGGAGTTCAACTTCCCCTCCGGCGGCAGCTGATCGAGCCCTTGAGTCGACCATGGGCGGCCCGTGCCGCCCATTGCGCAAGCGCGTGAATAGTAGAAGACAGTCTTCAAGGATTTGTCGGGAGGCTATCTTGTGTCTGAGAATGCCACTTGATCCTACTATTTTCGTTGCCCATGAACGGGCTGCGACAAGCACTCGAAGGAGGCATCATGAGCCACTATCAGGTCGTTAATCCCGCCACCGGCGAAAAACTCGCCACTTACCCCACCGCCACGGACGAGCAGGTTCAGCAGGCAATCACCAGCGCCGAAAGCGCTTATCGCGAATTATCACGCACTACCGATGTGGCCAAGCGGGCGGCGCTTCTCAAACGGGTAGGGCAGCTGCACGCGGAGCGGCGTGAAGAACTCGCGGCCATCATCGTCAAGGAGATGGGCAAGCCTATCGATCAGGCCCAGGGTGAAATCGACTTCTGTGTCGATATTTACAACTACTACGCGGACAACGCCGAGGCCTTCTTGGCGGATGAGCCCATTGCGTCCCCGGCCGGTGGCAAAGCGTTCATTCGGCGTCAGGCGCTAGGTGTGCTCATCGGCATCATGCCGTGGAATTTTCCTTTTTATCAGGTGGCGCGTTTTGCCGGGCCGAACCTGGTGCTGGGCAATACGATTGTGCTCAAGCATGCGCCCCAGTGCCCGGAATCCGCGTTGGCACTGGAAAGTATTTTCAACGATGCAGGCTTTCCGGAAGGCGCCTATGTCAACGTCTTTGCGACCAATGAACAGGTCGCCGACATCATTGCCGACTCTCGGGTTCAGGGGGTTTCGCTGACCGGCTCCGAACGGGCGGGGGCAGCCGTTGCCGAGATCGCAGGGCGCCATCTCAAGAAGGTCGTACTGGAACTCGGCGGCTCCGATGTCTTCCTGGTGCTCGATACGGACGATATCGATGGTGTCGTCGAGATGGCCGTGGCGGGGCGTCTGGAGAACAGTGGCCAGGCCTGCAATGGCTCCAAGCGTATTTTGGTGATGGAGGACATCCATGATGAATTCGTCGAAAGATTCGCTGCCGCCATGGCGGGGATAGAGCCTGCCGATCCTACTGCTGAAGGCGCCGCGCTAGGTCCGCTCTCTTCTGAAAATGCTACTGCAACTCTCAAAGGGCAGGTGAAGAGGGCAATCGAACAGGGGGCCGTGGCCAAGGTGGGCGGTGAGGACCCGGAGGGCAATTTCTTTGTACCCACGGTGCTGACCCAGGTCACCCCGGATATGGATGCCTACCATGAGGAGCTATTTGGGCCAGTGGCGGTGGTCTACAAGATTGCCAGTGAAGAGGAGGCCATCGAGCTTGCCAACTCGTCGCCTTTTGGTCTTGGCTCCATCGTGGTATCGAAAGATCAGGACAAAGCGCTTCGGGTTGCCGATCGGCTCGAAGTGGGCATGGTTTTCATCAATGAAGTCGGCGGTGAAGCGGCAGAGCTACCATTTGGCGGCGTCAAGCGCAGTGGTTTCGGACGGGAACTGGGCCGCTTCGGCATTGATGAGTTCGTTAATAAAAAGCTCATTCGGATAAAAGACCAGGTCTGAATCGTTCTACGTTCGTCTCGTTGCGGTGAATGCCTGGTATTTTATACTTGACACTCCTGCGGGGTTTGATGCAAGACTGTCAACAAGCATTCGAAAACGGTCGCAGAATTCAACAACAACAGCGAGTCGCACTGGACCAGGAAAATACTATGATTGCTGCCCCCGGACCTTATCGTCCCGCCTCTTATTACAATGCCAGTATCGCAGTCAATCTGGCGCCGGCCCCGCCCTTGGAAGGCGATATCAAGGTCGATGTCTGCGTTGTCGGAGGCGGGGTGACCGGATGCTCCACGGCGTTGCACCTGGCTGAGCGCGGTTATTCGGTGGTCTTGCTTGAAGCCGGTGAAATTGGCTATGGCGCATCGGGCCGAAGCGGCGGACAGATCCTGCCGGGACTAGGCACCGAGCTTGAGGTGGTCGAGAAGGCGCTGGGTCTCGAGCGGGCTCGGGAAATATGGGAAATGAGCCGTGAATCGGTACGCCTCACCGAGCAGCTCATAAAGCGCCATGACATCCCTTGCGATCTCACCTGGGGCTATGTCAACGCCGCGATCAAACCCCGCCATGTACGTGACTTGCATGGGTTTCAGGAAAGCATGGCCCAGCGCTACGACTATCATTCAATGACTTTTCTGGAAGGCGATGCCCTGCGTGAGCGGGTCGTGAGCGATGCCTATCTGGCAGGCCTTCACGATGCAGAAGGTGGTCATCTGCATCCCCTCAACTATACCCTCGGCTTGGCTCGGGCCGCTCAGAAGGCGGGGGTTGTCATTCACGAGCACAGCGCCGCGATCACTGTCGAGCGCGGTCAACCTGCTCGGGTGACTACCGCTCAAGGGCGGGTGAGCGCGGACTTCATAGTAGTGGCTGCCAATGCCTATTTGGGAGGGTTGCTGCCTGAATTGAGCGGGCGCATCATGCGCGCCGCCAATTACATCGTCGCCACCGAGCCCTTGAGCGATGAGCAGGTTGCTCAAGTTCTGCCCCAGAACGATGCCCTCTCGGATACCAATTTCGTTCTGGATTACTATCGACTGTCCGCGGACAAGCGTCTGATTTACGGCGGAGAGGTCAGTTACGATGGGCGCGAGCCGCGAAAGCTCGAGGCCCGCATGGATGCCAAGATCGCCGGCCTGTTTCCCGCGTTAAAGGCACCAGAATCGACTATCGCTGGGGCGGCGATGTCGCCATTACCGTCAATCGCGCGCCGGATTTCGGACGCTTGGATAGTAACGTCCTCTACGCCCAGGGTTACTCGGGGCACGGTATGTCACTGGCCGGGCTTGCAGGTCAACTATTGAGCGATGCCATTGCCGGCCAGGCCGAACGCTTCGATGTGTTCGCCGCCATGCCTCATCGCCGGTTTCCGGGGGGAAGCCTGCTACGCCAGCCGCTACTGGTATTGGCCACCAATTTCTATAAATTGCGGGATCGATTGTAGTTTCGGGGCGGCCTACTTCTCCGACACACGACGACAAGAATGGGAGAATAATGCATGGATCATTCCACCACGGCTCCTGATGCTGCCGAACATGATAAAACGAAGAACGAAGCAGAGAGCAAAGCGGAGAGTCGTTCTGATAGCACCCGTCAGAGCGGCGAGCGCGAGCGCCGCGAGCCTTCCTCGATCGAGCTCAAGGGGCTGCACAAGCGTTTTGGCAAGGACACCGTGGCCCTGGACGATGTCGATCTGACGATCGAGGCCGGTGAGTTTTTTACCCTGCTTGGCCCCTCGGGCTGCGGCAAGACCACGTTGCTGCGCATGCTTGCCGGCCTGGAAGAGCCCGATGCCGGTCATGTCTGTATTGGCGGTCAGGATGTCACCGATATTCCGCCTCACAAGCGTAGCGTCAATACCGTCTTTCAATCCTACGCGCTATTTCCTCACCTTTCGGTACGCGAGAATCTGGCGTTTGGCCTGCGCATGCGAGGGGATTCGAAAAAGGAACAGCGGCGCAAGGTGGATGAGGTCGCCGAGTTCATTCAGCTAGGTTCTCTGGTCGAGCAGCCCGTCAATCAGCTCTCCGGCGGGCAGCGCCAGCGTATTGCCCTGGCGCGCGCGTTGATCTGCGAGCCCAATGTACTGCTGCTGGATGAGCCTTTGTCCGCACTAGATGCAGGGCTTCGGGGCCAGCTTCAGGTCGAGCTGCAGCGCATTCAGAAGCGCCTGGGCATGACCTTCGTGTTCGTGACCCATGATCAGGATGAAGCCATGGTAATGTCGGATCGCATCGCCGTGCTCGATGGCGGCATCATCCAGCAGGTTGGCTCACCCAACGAGGTTTACGAACATCCCTGCAATGCATTCGTGGCCCGCTTCATGGGCCACGACAATCTCTATGCCGTTCACGCAAGCGAGAGCGACTGGGTGGATACGGAGCTGGGTCGCCTGCGACTCGATCCCGCCGAGCAGCGTGAAGAGCAGGACGGCTGGCTGCTGATTCGCCCCGAGACCCTGGAGCTCAACGTGGAGGTTCCCGAGAATTACAACCAGCTGCAAGGCAAGGTCATGGAGCGGCTCTACCGCGGAAGCCACGTGGAGTATCGCCTGGAAGTGGAAGGGGTGACCATGATGGCCACGGCGAGCAACGTAGGGCAGCGTCTGCTCAATGTGGGTGATCAAGTGACAGTTGGCGTTTGTCCTGACGATCTGGTGCGGGTCGCATCCTGAGGAGACGATAATGGTGGAATCTTCAAGAACCGCGTCTCGAAGCCGAGCTGTCATCGGTGAGTCGCAACACCTGCTTTTCAGTGTGGCGCCGGGTGCGATCTGGATCGTGGTGTTCCTGGTACTGCCGAGTCTGTACCTCATGGCGGTGGCCTTCATGACCAATGGTCCCTACGGCCTGCCGCAAATGCCGCTGACCTTGGATTCTTTCGAACGGTTGGCGGGCTTTGGCTTTCTGGGCTGGAGTCCGGGCAATCTCTACACGCTGTTGCGCTCCCTATGGCAAACCCTGCTTGCGACGGTTCTCGTCGTGATCGTGGCCTATCCCATCGCCTATTACATCACCACCTGCCGTGTGAAGTGGCGCGCCATCATGCTGCTGCTGGTGGTGGTACCTTCCTGGACCAATCAGGTCATTCGCACCTTCGGCTGGATGAATCTGCTGGCCCCGGGCACGCCGCTTTCCGATCTTGCCCAGTGGTTGGGGTTCATTCCTCCCAACATGGGGCTTTACCCCTCTAACTTTGCCGTCACTCTGGGGCTGGTCTACAACTTCCTGCCCTTCATGGTGCTGCCGCTCTATGCGGCCTTCGAGAAGCTCGACACGGCCCAGGTACAGGCGGCTCAGGATCTCTATGCCTCACCAATGCGTACCTTCTGGCATGCGGTTTTCCCTCAGACATTGCCAGGACTTCTGGCAGGTACGGTGCTAGTGGCGATTCCGGCCTTCGGCATGTACGTGATTCCTGAACTGCTCGGGGGTGGCAAGGGCATGATGCTGGGCAATCTAGTCGCCAATCAGTTTGCCGGGGGCTCCAACTGGCCTCTAGGCGCCGCCGGCGCCATTCTGATGCTGATTGCCACCTTCATTGGCTTGTTTGCCATGCGCCGAATCGGTAAACGCCTGGGTGGCGGTGAAGAGGTGGTGATATGAAAAAACGTACCTTGCAGCGTGGCCTGAGCGGCTTCTGGTGGCTGACCCTGGTCTTTCTTTATCTGCCCTTGGCGGTGGTGGTGTTCTTCTCTTTCAATGCGGCCAATAGCGCCGCTCGTTTCACCGGCTTCTCCTTGCGCTGGTACGAGCGTCTGCTGGGTAACGATCAGATCATCTCCGCTTTCTGGAACAGCATGGTGCTGGCGATCGTGTCGTCGGTACTGGC
>NZ_JIBT01000067.1 GCF_001039575.1 Halomonas sp. PR-M31 | reverse complement strand
CCGCCCGTCTTCGTTGATGTGCTCGATCAGCTCCATGCCCACTTCCGCGGCCATGCGATCGCGAAATTCGATCATCTCGCGAAACTTCCAGGTGGTGTTGACGTGGAGCAGAGGGAACGGTGGGGTGGCCGGGTAGAAGGCCTTGCGTGCCAGATGCAGCATCACCGAGGAATCCTTGCCGATGGAGTAGAGCATCACCGGGTTGGCAAACTCCGCAGCGACTTCGCGCAGGATGTGAATCGACTCCGCCTCGAGCTGCTTGAGATGGGTCTGGGGCTTGAATGAAGACATCAGAAGTGCTTCCTCTCTCTACATGCCCTTATGACAGGCACCGGGATCGGTGAACCGTCGTGGCAGTACGATCAGAAGAGTACGTTAGCGAGATACTGACGATAACGTAAAAGAATTAATAAACATTCTTTAAGCACATAAAGAAATATGAGAGGAAGTGATACTAGAGTTCTACCCGCTCGATCCAGGTCGTTAATCGAGAAACTTCCAGATCAATGACACGAAACCCGGGTAGCGCGTCATCGTCTACCGCAAAGTCTGCCGAGTCAGGCAGAAATTGATCGCTGGTGGCAGGACAGCCGTAGACCAGGACGTTGTCCAGCCACTGCTCAAAGGATTGATGAATGTGCCCGCAAAGGATGGCATTCACTTGAGGACAAGGCGTCAAGACCTGCCATAAAGCATCGCGATCCTTCAAGCCGATCGCGTCCATCCAGTCGGAGCCGATCGTGACCGGGGGATGATGCAGGGCTAGCAAGACAGGTCGCTCATCCTCTTTCAGACGCGTTGCCAAGGTTTCAAGCTGCTGATTCCCCAGCTCGCCATGTGGGCGTCCTTCAACCCGGGAATCGAGAAGCAACAAGCGCCAGGCACCAAGATCGATCTCGTCCTGTAACGGGTGCATCTCATTCATGAGAACGGGATCGTCGTGATTGCCCGAAAACCAGAACCAGGGGCAGCCGAAGGAGGAAAAGAGCGCTGAGGCATGACGATAGGAATCCAGGGTTTGATCCTGGCTGACATCCCCGGTCACCAGAACGATATCCGGGTCGAACGTGCGTGCCTGCTCGATGACCCTTTGCAACTGCCGCAATGGATATCCGGTACGGGAGCGAGCGTCGGGCTCGGCGTGAAGGTGACAGTCGGTAATCTGGATAAGACGCATCAGCGCAGTTCGGGCAACCGTACGGCATGGCCATGATTGAAACCATGATCCAGCCACTCACCCAGAAAGCGATTGAGCTGGAGCTTTTCGTCCGGCTGGTGCATGCGTGGGTTGGGATAGCGATAACGACCGTTGAAATGACGCTGGCGCTGGAAATCGGTGACTTCCGCCATGCGCACATCATGATAGAGATGCACCAGCATGCGCGGCGTGTCGATGAAGGCGTCAAGGACACCGGTCTGGGCCACCCGCACGATCGTGGTATAGGGAGCACATTCGAGAACTTCTAGCCATAACGTACCGAAACGGCTCGACTCTCCCGCCAGCGGTACCTCGCGCACGTCGCCGGCATCAAGATCCCCCAGCAGACGAGTCATGCGCAGATAGTTGGCTGTGCACTCTCCCTGCAGTGTCTTGAGGTCGGTTACATAGGCGGTCCTGGCCACTAAATCATCTCCTTGCTCGTAATGACGCACGTTCTCGCGCCAACCAATAAAAGGTAATCAAACACATGGCGTTGTCGAGACGACCCGCCTCCAGAAGCTCCCAGGCCCGTGCAAACGATAGCACATGCACCAGGATATCCTCGTTTTCTTCATCGAGACCGTGCACGCCTCCCAGGTTGCTCGAATCCACCAGGCCGCAGAATACGGTCACCCGCTCATTGCAGGCGCCGGGACTGGGATAGTAGGAATGCAGTTCGAACAGCTCCTGTATTTCGCACCCAGCCTCCTCCATGGCTTCCCGGCGAGCCACATCCGCCGGCATTTCTCCCGGCTCGATCAATCCGGCTACCGGCTCTAGCTTCCAGGGGCTTAGAGGATCATCCAGAGCCCCGACCCGCACCTGCTCCACCAGCACGACACGGTCGCGCTCCACGTCGTAAAGCAAAACGCCTACCGCATCATAGCGAACATGCATCTCTCGGGTGATCTCATTACTCCAACCGCCTTTGAACAGGCGATGGCGCAGATGACGTCGCTCGAGATTGAAAAACCCCTGATAAAGACACTCGGTGCGGGTCAGTTCAACATCGGCGGCACCGAAGCGCGGCGTCTCCAGCGAGTTCCCTTCGGCCATGCGTTCTCCCAGCAAAATGAAGTAAAGAGAGGATGAAATGAAGAGGGGATGATATGAAGCGCGCCTCAACAAACAATACTCTATTATCGGGGCCGTGCCCGACAATTCCAACCGCGATCGACGTTATTGAAAGAACGTCAGAAGCCTTGCCAGATCAATACTCGAGCATTGCCGGGGTATTGCCGCACAAGCATACTCGCTTCATCGGTAAGACCTGCGAGTGCTTTAGCCCGGGCCTCCTTTGGCATTTGAGTCGTGATATTCTCCCAGCGGTTCTTGAGAGAGAACAACTCGCTGTCCTGAACCAGGACGCTGGGTACGCTTAAAGCCAAGAACAGCCCCGACAGACTGGCCTTGAGTAGACGTGAATCAAGCTGCGCGGGATTCCTCATTGAATGCGTTATGGTTGTTATATGGGCTCGTGATCAGACAACAGGCCCAGCGAGAAATGCAATGAACGTTTGAATGATTCGCCACCGGTAGCAGGAAGACGCAGCAGGAAGATATTGCCATGAAAGGCCGAAACATGACGCGCTGGCGGGACCCGGCCAAGGACCCCCGTCAGGAAAAGAAGAGCGATTTGATCACCCCGGAGGGATTTGCTCGGCTCAAGGGCATCCATGATCATTTGTCTCGGGTGCGCCGCCCTGAGATATCCGCCAAGGTCGGTGAGGCTGCGGCGCTGGGGGATCGCAGTGAAAATGCCGATTACACCTACAACAAGAAAGAGCTCAACCGGGTCATCGCCCGCATCCGCTACCTGGGCAAGCGTCTGGATGAGCTTCAGGTGGTCGATCGTTTGCCTGCGGACACCAACCGCGTCTATTTCGGCGCCTTCGTGACCCTGGAGGACGAGGACGGCGAAGAACTGGCCATCCGCATCGTCGGCCACGACGAGACCGATACCGCCAAACGCTGGATTAGCGTGGATGCGCCGCTGGCCCGGACCCTGCTCGGCAAGGCCCTCGATGAAGAGGCAACCGTGGCTGCCCCGGGTGGCGAAACCACCTATATCATTACCGAGATCGACTATCGAACGCCTAACTGACAAGAAGAACACGCCGTGTAATCGTCTCAAGCAGATAGGTTTCGTCAGGTTTGTGGCCGTCCGGCGCCATGGTCTGGTCTATTTCCAGAAACGCGTGGCCGTGCACGAAGGTCCATAGCAGATAGGCATTGCGCCGCACGTCGAGATCGTCCAGTTCCCTGTTCATGTAGGTCGCGACCTCTGAAATCAAGACGTCAAAGGCCGCCTCTCCCGCCGCCTGCATATCCGCCTCCACGCCATCCCTATCCTGCTGACCGAACATCATGCGAAACACCCCCGGCTCTTTTCGAGCGAAGCCGATGTAGGCCCTGCCTATCGCAATGATTCGGTCAAGGGAGCGATGAGATTGTCTTTCCAGACTTTCCAACATCGCACTCCTCAGACGACACATCCCTTCCATGGCGACGGCCCGCATGATGTCCGGCTTGTCCTTGAAATGCTTGTAGGGCGCCGCCGTGCTGACACCGGCCAGGCGACTTGCCTCGGACACGGAGAATCCCTCCGGCCCTTTCTGTTCCAGCAGAACGCGCACGGCTTCCACCAGCTGAGCGCGCAGGTTGCCATGGTGATAGCCGGTTTTCGTCTCGACGCTCATCTTCTCTCGCTTCACGCAGAAAGTGCTTGATTCGCTGCCCAACAAGACTATCTTAATCCCATGAAAGTTAGTATCTCTTACTTAACATGAGCAGCAAAGCCGATGAACAAGAACAGTCCGCGAAGCGCGGCGCATCGACTTTGGGCGCTGGCCCTCACGGCAGTCTTTATCCTCGGAGCCGGTGCCACCGTGATGTCGGTGACGTCCGTGATTGCCAAGCGGGCGGCGCAAAGCGACGACCTGGCCCCTGCGCCAGCCCAAGAGGTACGCACTCTCACCGTCGAGCAGGCCCACAGCTACACCGTGGAGAGGCAATTCTTCGGTCAGGTCGAGGCGGGGCGCACGGCAACGGTATCCTTTGAACGAGTCGGCAACATCATCGACATTCCCGTGGAAGAAGGCGACCGCGTTGACAAGGGCGATGTGCTTGCACGGCTAGACACCCGTGTTCTAGAAGCCAACCAGCAGCGCCTCGACGCTTCCCGACAGGCTATCGAGGCGCGGGTGGAACTGGCACGCCTGACGACGGATAGGCAGAACAACCTGCGCAATCGCGGATTTGCCTCCGAGCAGGCGCTGGATCAGGCGCGTCTGGAACTGGCGGAACTCAACGCAAGGCTTGCGGAAACCAGGGCTTCACTTGCCCAGATTGCCGTCGAGCTCGATCAGTCCGTGCTGACGGCACCCTTCGATGCCCGAGTAGCCTCTCGCAGCCTGGACGAAGGCATGACCGCCTCGCCGCAACAGACGCTTCTTACCCTGCTGGAACAGACAAAACCGGTCCTGCGTGTCGGTATCGATCCTGAGCTGATCGACAGTATCACGCTTGCGGACACCCTGGAGGCCACGATCGCAGGCCAATCTCGCAAGGCCACTGTCAAGGCGCTGCGCCCCGACTTGGATGCGAGAAGCAAGACCCGCACGCTGCTGCTGACCCTGGACGATACCCAGGCGGTCATCGGCGAAACCGGCTACGTGACCTTGCAACAGCGGATCGAAGAGACGGGGCTGCGCGTGCCGACTGCTGCCCTGCAGGAGGGCGTGCGAGGGCTCTGGACGGTGATGACCGTCATCGATGGACAAGACGGACAGCAACAGGTCGCCGTGGAAGCGGTGGAGATCATTCATGCGGACGACGACTGGGCCTATGTGCGCGGCACGCTACCCCCAGGCAGTCGGGTGATCGCGGTGGGCCCGCATAGGGTGGTACCCGGGCAGGTCGTGCGCATTCGAGACGCCACGTCATGATGGAAACGCTCACCTTTCGCCAGCCACGGCTCGTGGCATTGGCGCTCATCCTGGCGATCGCCGCGGGCGCCTCGGCGCTGACCTCCATCGGCCGTCAGGAAGACCCGACGATCACCAACCTATTTGCCACCGTGACCACGGTATTCCCCGGCGCCGATCCGGAGCAGGTGGAAGCCCTGGTGACCGCCGAAATCGAGGATACGCTTCAAGAGATCGCCGAGGTCGATGTGATCGAATCGGTCTCGTCGATCGGCACTTCCATCGTCACGGTCGAACTGAACGAGCTGACTCCGGATGATCGCATCGAACAGGTCTGGGCCGAAATTCGCGACGAACTTTCCGATCTGGCGCCGACCCTTCCCGAGGAGGTACAAGAACCGGAATTCTCGACGGACGACACCGGTGCCTATGCCGCCATCATGGCGCTTAGCGCCAGACATGACGACATTCCTGTCACCATCCTGGGCCGCTATGCGGAAGATCTGGCCAAGCGTCTTCGCGCCCTACCCGGTACTGAACTGGTAGAGCTTTACGGCGTAGCCGACGACGAGGTACTGGTCCGACTCGATCCAGCCCGCAGCGCAGCACTCGGACTGACCGCCAGTGACGTATCAAACGCCATTGGCGCCGCCGATAGCCGGGGGCAGGCCGGACGCTGCGCGGAACCCAGGGCGATTTCGTGATCAATGTGGATGGCGACGTGGAAGCCTGGACCGTCTGCGGAGCGTCGTAGTGCGTCAAGGGGCGTCCGGTGAGGTGACGCGAGTGGCGGATATTGCCAGCATCACTCGCACTCCCCGGGAGCCTGTCGCGGAGATGGCCTACTACAATGGCCAGCCGACGATCCTGATCGCCGCCAAGCTGGAGAGCGGTCTGCAGGTGGATGTCTGGTCCGGGCATCTACGGGACGAACTGGCGGCCTACCAGTCCCGGGTGCCCCAAGGCTTGTCCCTGGAACTGGTGTTCGATCAGAGCCGCTACACTGCGGATCGCCTGGCCGGGGTCGGTCTCAATATGGCCATTGGCGCCGTGCTGATCGTGGGTGTTCTACTGCTGACCCTGGGACTACGATCCGCTCTTATCGTGGCGATCATCTTGCCCATCGTCACCTTTGCCACCCTGGCCACGATGAATGTCATTGGCCTGGCGATCCATCAGATGTCGGTGACAGGCCTGATCGTCGCCCTGGGACTGCTGGTGGACGCGGGCATCGTCATGACCGATGAAGTGGGTCAGCGCCTGCGAGAAGGCGTCAGTCGCCTGAAGGCGGTCCAGGCCTCGGTGCGACGCCTCTTTGCACCGCTGCTGGCATCGACGGTAACCACGGCGCTGTCCTTCACTCCGCTCATCCTGCTGCCGGGGCCGGCGGGAGACTTCGTGGGGTCCATCGCCATCGCGGTGGTGATCATGCTGAGCTGGTCCTTCATCGTGGCGATCACCTTGACCCCGGCCATCGCAGGGCGTTTCCTGAGCGCCGATGCTCATGGAGGCGGCATCCAGGGTAGACGATTGGCGCAAGGATTCGCCGCGACGCTTGCATGGGCCATCGCCAATCCAGTCAAATCCATTGCGCTTGCCCTGATCCTGCCCCTCAGCGGCCTGCTCAGCCTGCCTTCGTTGACCGCGCAGTTCTTTCCGGGGGTGGACCGCGATCAGTTCTTCATCGAGGTCGATCTCGCCCCGGGCGCCCCATTTCCGCAACGCGGGAAATAGTCGATCGAATCGGCAAGCGGTTGCGTCAGGATGACAACATCGACTCGGTGGCCTGGGTCATCGGTCGATCCGCTCCGGCCTTTTACTACAACATCACCAGTGGCCGCGACAATGCCCCTGGCTATGCTCAAGCGCTGGTCACGACCACCTCCGCGGAGGCCACAGAGGCCATTCTGCCGACACTCCAACGCGAGCTGACCTCCCGGATTGCGAACGCTCAGGTGCTGGTGCGTGGCCTGGTGCAGGGCCCACCCGTCACCGCGCCGGTGGAGCTGCGTATCGTCGGGCCAGACCTGGATAGATTGCGGGATATCGGTGACGAGGCGCGAAGAGTCATTGCGGGTCTCGATATGGTCACCCTGGCACGCAGCACCATCACCGTGGGTGGACCCAAGGTCATGGTCGATGTGAACGAGGCCGAAGCACGCAGCCTGGGGCTCGATCTTGGCGGCGTGGCGGGACAGCTTCAGGCCGGCCTGGAAGGCGTGACCGGGGGAGTGCTTCTGGAAGGCACCGAACAGCTGCCGATCCGGGTGCGCTATGGGGCCGAGACCCGGGGCGATCTGCGGCGCATCGCCGATCTTCCGATCCTGCTGCCGGATGCCGCACAGCTCTCCGCCGCGGGTGTCTGGCCGGCATTGCCGCTCTCGGCATTGGCCGATCTGCGCCTGGAACCCGGCGCCAGCGCCATCACCCGGCGCAATGGTGAGCGAGCCAATACGGTTCAAGCCTTCATTTTACGAAGTGTGCTGCCGGAAGAGGCCTTGCAGGACATTCAGAGCGAACTGGAGAGCGCCGGATTCACGCTGCCATCGGGGTATCGACTGGAGCTGGGCGGTGACAGCGATGCCCGGGCCGATACTTTAGGCAATCTGTTCGCCTCGCTCGGCATCATCATTACGCTGTCGATCGCGGCCATCGTGCTGACCTTCAACTCCTTCCGGCTTACCGCGGTGGCGCTGATCGTCTGTGTACTCTCCGCTGGGCTGAGCCTGCTGTCCTTGGCGGTCTTTCACTATCCGTTCGGCATCAACGCGATCATCGGGGTGATCGGTTCCATCGGCGTGTCGATCAATGCCGCCATCATCTTGATGACCGGTCTGCAGAATGATGCCGCGGCCCAGGACGGGGATAGAAAGGCAATGGTGTCCGTCGTGATGGGTTCGAGCCGTCACATCGTCTCGACTACCGTCACGACCTTCGGGGGGTTCCTGCCGCTGATCGTTGCCGGCGGCAGCTTCTGGCCGCCCTTCGCCATGGCGGTGGCCGGTGGTGTGCTGCTTTCAACCATCGTGTCGTTCTACTTTGTGCCGCCGGTGTTTGCGCTACTCTACGGACAACGACAACATCAAATTTCTACAGATCCCAGTCACCCGGCTTACCCATAATCCCGCTGGGCAAGCGCTCGCCAAAGGTAAAAACTCGCGGTGTTTCTGGGGTGCTCAGGTGCTGCCGGCACCACTCGGTGAGCTTTTCAGTCAGCGATCCGGCACCTTGAAGAGATGTTGATGGCACCACGAACGCCTTGAGGCGACCGCCCTCCTCATCGCTCATCAGCCGCACCTGGGCCTTGGCAACCTGGGGCAGGCTCTCCAGCAGCCGTGCGATCTTGCCTGGATAGACGTTGATGCCTGCCACCTGCACCGCCTCGTCCTTGCGCCCCTGAGGCTGAAAATAACGATGGTCCCGCCACTGCAACGTATCCGTCAGCGGGTAGTGACGACCCTGCTGGTCGTCTCGAAGCGAATCCTCGCGAGAGTCGTCACGCCGCCAGCGAGGCAGCAGACGGAAACACTCGTCCGTATCGATGCGCGCTCCGATCCCGGCAGTTTCGCTCGAACCATAGATCTCGACTATTGCCGTCAGGTTCTGGCAGCGTAACTCACGAACAATCTGCGGGTCGCTCGGCCCCGTCGAGGTCAGTCCCAGCACCTTGTTGGGAAACGCTAATCCCTGACGACTCAATAGCCGCCAGATGAAAGGAAAGCCCACGATAACGTCGCCGGCGGCGAGTCGTCGTGACTGAGCCAGCGCCAATGCCTGATAGCCCTGTACCACCGGTACCTGCAAGAGCTGGGGCAACAGCACGCTGAAGATGAAGCCGTAAATGTGATGGCAAGGCGCAAGCGCCACTATTCGTGTGACGCGATCATCCAGGACATCCTCCAGGTACTGCGAGAAATAAGCGGCCTCTTCGACCAGATCGTGCCATCGATGAACGCACACCTTCGGCGTGCCGGTACTGCCTGAGGTCGTGAAGGCAATGTCCTGCGCACCTCTTTCTCGCGCAGTCGCCACGAGACTCACCCATTCGCCAAGGGTTCTGTAGCGCAATAGATAATCCTCGAGTCCACTCTCATGCAGCTGAAAGTAGGTGTTCACTCGAGTCGCCAGTGCGATCACTTCCATCGAGTCGGCGTTGAGGGAATGAGATGGCTCTTGAGCGTCAGAGGATTCCGAGACGCCGGTAATACGCGTCGTCTCATCCCAGCGTGTGGCATCGATCTCGTGATCGCCAAGATGCCTTAGCGCTTTCAGTTCATCAGCCAATAGGGATTTCATGACGTTCATCAGACTGGAAGCGGACAATGCCAAAGCGGACATGGGACTCGTATGACCTGTAGCGATGAGAAAAGAAGACGTAAAGGCGGGTCGTCCCTGACCCTTGGAGAACCTTGGTAAATCTTGAAAAATCTTACAGGCGCTTGACGAACACCCAATAGGAACCCCCGGAAAGTGCTTTTTTCATATGCACCTTCACCTTGGTAGGCTTCATGTTGTAGTCGAAGGTGTATTCGAACAGAGTGTTCAGGTTGTCGTTCTTGACGCCTTCGTCGAAACGGCCCTTGAACTCCGGGCGATTGGTGCAAGGAGCCACGTCACGAAAGAAATTCTTGCCAATCACCTCGCTAGGATTGCGCCCGGTGATATCGCCCTCAGCGGCATTGTACTTGAGGATAGTGCCGTTCTTGTCTAGCTCGATCGCGCCGAAGGCGACATCGTTGAGTTGCTTGTCCGACATCGTCGCCAGCGAATTCTCGATGTTGTCAGAACCAAAGCTTACGATTTCCATCAACTGCTCCCTAAATGAGTGGCTTGCAGCGGTATCTTGCCTGTCAAAACCACGGCACAAAGGAAGGAATAGCCAGGTTTAAAGCTGGCTAATCGAGGCAATCACTTTTCCAGGGCGTAATCGATGGTCGTGACCACCCGGACCTTCTTGACGTCCGGGGTATAGCTGTCAAGATCCTCGATCGAGAAATAGCCTTGGCTGGCCTGCTTGATCGAGCCGAGGCGACTGCCGGAATCCTCGGCAAACTGCTGAGCAGCGCGACGCGCATCCGCGGTGGCGGCCGCAATCATCTCTGGCTTGATGCGCTCCAGATCGGTAAACAGAAATTCGGTGCGATATTCGTAGTTGGGCGACAGCAATACGCCTTCGCGAACGAGCGTCGAGGTCTGCGGCATGGCGGCCTTGACCTTCGCTACCCGGGGGCTTCGCAGTAGCACCGTGGCCTCGCCGGAATAGCGCTCTTCAGGCAGGGAATCGCCATAATTGTTGGCATGGCGATCCTGCACCTGGGGCGGAGTCACGCTGATATTAGAATCATCGAAACCTTGCTTACCCAGGAAATCTCGTATCGTTTGCTCACTCTTGGCAAGCTCCGTCTGTAGCTCACTCAATGCATCCGCCGTGACGCTATAGTGCAGGGGCCACAGCGCCACATTGGCCTGCACTTCCTGTTCGGCAAGCCCCTTGACGGTGACACTGCGACTTGCATCCCGCCATACCTGAGCGGCCTCTTTCATGTAGCTGCCGCCCCATACCAGTCCCACCGCCACCAGGGCACCCAGCGTCAACCCTTGCAGGGTTCTATCCATTGCCATCTTCGATACCTTCTTGCCAGTTCACATTGACATCATCGTTTGCGCGCCAGGTACACGCGAAAGCGTCGATCGTCCGCCAGAATCTCGAAGTCGCCAAAGGCCGCGTCGAAAAGATCGGGATAGGGTAAAAACGCATTGGCCACCACAATCAGATAGCCGCCCTTCTCGAGATGCTTGGGGGCTTCGCGAATCAAGCGAGACGCCGGGCCACGATCGATGGCTCTTTCCTGATGAAACGGCGGGTTGCTGATGATCGCACTGAAACGCTCGCCTTCCGGCAATGCGGAATAGACGTCGCTTTGACAAACGCGTCCATCCAGCTGATTGGCGGTTAACGTGCGGCGCGTGGCCTCCACCGCAAAACCACTGCTATCCATTGCCGTGACCTTGGCACCTTGCTTTGCCAACCAGGCACTGATCACGCCGTCGCCGCAGCCCACATCGAGCACGTTTGCGTCTTTTAATTTCAACGACTTGGGCAGGTTGTCGAGCAGAAGCGCCGTCCCGCTATCGAGCTTGCCGTGGCCGAATATACCAGGATGGCTGACCAGTTTCAGATCAAGAGCCTCGAAGGTCGTCCAAGCATCATCCGGTGCCAAGCTCACCCGCCCGATCCGTGTTTCGAACAGCGTACAGCGCCGGGCGTTGTCCAGCTTGCGACAGCCAAGCCCAAGCGCCGCCAGCACCTTGAGCACCCGCCGAATGCCGCCCTGGTTCTCCCCCACTACTTGCAGTCGCGTGCCTTCGGGTAGCTGCGCACATAGCGCCAAAAGCCACCACTCCCCCAGAGCATGGGCCTTGGGCCAGAACAGCACCGCCCCCGGCACTTCTTCTATAGTCGGGGCCAGATCGTCATACACCGTCGCTCCTCGCTCGCGCCAGGCCTGGACAACGCTGAGATCGGTGCTCCAAAGTGGCCCAGGCTGATCGGCAAGCCAGGGGTCCGCCGGTGGCGCCACCCATAGCCAGCCGTGATAGTCCTCGGATTGGCGTTCAAGCAATTGACAGGCAGGCGTTACGGCACTCATTCAGAACTTCCCGAAGTGTCAGGTTTATGGATGCTATACAGCAGATAGCGGCCTAGCCGCCAATGAGGATCGACATCGCAGTAGCGGCGTTCAAGCTCGAAAAGCCGGGTCAGCGTTGCCTCGTCCGGGTCGCGCTCGCGTAGATAGTCGTGGAATACGCGAATGCCAGCGACGTGTTCGATGACCAGGCCTCGTTCGGTCAACCAACCCGAGATCTGATCATGAGTCAGGGGTGAAATAGGCGTCAATCGCTGACGCTTGCCGGTGCCGGCCAGTCGATCATCGAGCGCCTTGCCTAGGTTACCCTTGACGATGTTGGAAAAACGCAGCGCATCCCGATTGAAGATCATGAGGGACAGATGGCCATCAGGGGCCAGCAACTCATCAATGACACTGATTGCCTCTTTTGGATCGGCCAGCCATTCCAGCACCGCATGACAGACGATCAACGGCCAAGGGCCCGGGGCCTGTTCCGGCAAGGCTTGAAGCGGCAGCGGCAGGAACTCCACGTTGAAATCAGCCAAGGAGCCGCGCGCTCGATCGAGCATTTCCCGAGAAGGCTCTGCCAGCGTGACGGCGTGACCTCGGCGCGCCAGCCAGCCGCTCATCTGCCCTAGCCCACCGCCGATATCCAATACCGGCTGGCCTTCGAGGGGCAAGGTGCGCGGCAACAGATGATCCAGCAGCGCCAGGCGCAGCTCACCTCGGGTCGCACCGTATAAACTGGCGGCAAACTTATCCGCCAGGCCGTCGAAGATGCGATCGCGTAAAGTCACTACAGCGCCTTTTGTAGCTGCACAAAGTAGGCCAGTCTAGCGCCCGCTCTTCCAGACTCCAACCGAATCCATGCCCTCTCGATCACTTATCAAGAGTCTGGGTTTATCTCATACTGCTGGGCGCTTATAATGCAGCCCGCTGCCAAGCACGCCCCCATAGCTCAGCTGGATAGAGCGTCCCCCTCCTAAGGGGAAGGCCTCAGGTTCGAATCCTGATGGGGGCGCCATTCGAATCAGCGTCTTACACCTGCGAACCGTCGATGACTTCATGGCCGTGGCCGACGACCATTCGACTCATGCCCCCCGCGACGCCGCACTAGCCAGTCCTCAATCCACGTAAAGACGTACCCGCGCGACTCATCGACCCCCGTCACGACATACCGAAGCGTGTAAGGGTTGTGGAGTGTCGCCTGCAGCATCGGCTCCGCTTGATGGCTACCGCAAAAGAGGACTTCGTCGCCGATCTCGAGTGAAAAATCCTTGTCCGGCAACATGACTGACTGTCCTGCCCGGCGAACGGCGAGCGCTTCGCAGGGAAGCCCCTTCGGGAACGAACATGCATCGCGGCACAGCACACCCAACGCCATCGTCCCCCCCGCATCCAGATATTCCGTCATCGCTGGCGCTTCGCTCGGGACTAGCCGGACCAGCACAGATGCGCGGGTTTCGCGCCCAGGGCTGCCTGCAGTTGGGTCACCAGCGTTTCCGTTTGAGCCGGTTCACGTTCTGCGAGCCAGTCGATAAGCTCCTGGATGAGGGGCGAGATCAGCAGCTTCAGGATCCTGCGAGCCGTTGTCAGGCTGTGCTGAAGGACCAGATCGGCTCGCGCGGCATCGAACGCGACCTGATTCTCATGACTGTTCTGGCGCACGATGCGAAACGCACCCGGGTTGAGCGCCGTCACCGACAACAGCGCATTGAGATTGTCGGAATCCCGATTCATTGCGGTGATGACGCCGGCCGCGTCGTCGACCCCCGCCGCATCCAAGGCCGAATGATCGGCTTGTGCCTGGACCAGGACCGTACATTCTCCGACAAGGTTGGTATCAACGTCCGGATCGATAATGCGAACGCCAACACCATGGGCTTGAAGACAGCAATGGATCCTATGCCCCATGCGTCCGTACCCGCACAGAATCCAGTCGCCCCGTGGAACCTGCACCGGCGCCCCGAGTTCGACGCCACGCGCGCCCACGAACCATGCATTGAGGTTGTGTAGTTCGGGGCGTGCGATCGCCCAATAGAGGAGTTGAGCGAAGATCTCGAACGGGTCGACGACCGTTACATTGTTCAGTGCTTGCAGATGGGTCTCATGGCGGGCCGAGGTCGAACGACAGATAACCTGGAGTCGCGGGTTCAGGTGCCGTGCCATCACCGCGATCTTGAGATTGGTATCGTCATCGTTCGTCAACGTCACCAGAGCCCGGCAGGCGGGGTGTTCCACACCCGCGGCCAAGAGATGTTTCGGCGCCCCGGCGTCCGCGCAAAGCCCCGGCATCGCAACGGTATAATCGCGTACGCCCAGTGCCTTGATGCGTTCCGGGTTGGAATCGAGTATCACCGCGCGCATATGGTGGTCGCTCAGGCCCCGGGCAAGCAGACTGCCGGCATCGCCGAAACCACAGAGGATGATGAAAGGTTCGTCGTTGCGTTTGACCCTGCGGGCGAATCCAACCCCGTCCATGGCCTGGATGAAATGGGGATTCTGAACCAGTCCAATTAGCGATCCGATCGCATAGAACCACGCGATGGCGCCGGTATAGAGGCAAAAGATCGCCCATAGGCGCTGTTCGTCGCTGAAGCCGCTCGGCAGTTCTCCGAAACCGGTTGTGGTAGCCGTGTAGGTGAAGAAATAGAAAGCATGGAAGAGACTCATGTAGGTCGCCTCGCCATCAATGGCGAGGCCCGGCATCAGGGCCATGCCCGTGATGCCCACCGAATACACGAACAGCAGCGCGAACAGCGGACGGCGCATATAGCGCAGCACGATCATTCCCACACGGTCGAGATCGGAGGTGGACGTCACCTGTTCAGCTCTCCCTTTGCCTATTCCGGATTGCGTCAGCCGCGCTGAACTGATCCCTGCGCTGCGCTAGCGCCGCGAGAGCAGCGTATCGCCCACCAGAATCACCGTCGCAACGATATTCGCGATCAGCGCGCCCCTCGCGATCGAGACGATATCGGTCATCTCTTCCGGCGCCGGCCCGCTCCCATCGCCGGATCCCGCGACGATCCAGACGACGCGCGCCGTGATCAACAGAAGGCTGGCAACCAGACCCGAGGCCAGCAGCAATGCCCCGATCTGGGAGCGATCTCCTAGTTTCAGGCCGATCGCGACCAGGTTGACGATGATGGCGAACGTGAGAATCCAGACATTGTGATGTGCGGTCGCCTCGACGCTACCCGCAACGAACGCATAATTGAGACTCAAGGTAAGGATGACAAAAAAACCGAATACCACGCGCTCGAAATTCATGGCCCTACTCCCGGTCGGGACGCGCCATCAGTATAGGCATGGGCCTGGGTGACCGCGAACGCCACTACCCCATGGGCTCGGGATCACGCTCTATCCTACTGAGCGGTATCAATGAAACTTATCGGAAATCTCAATCTAAATCATTGCCAGTTGACATTCTGAGTCAACTCAACAATAAATGACCACAGCCGCTGCGTGACCGTTTGGCTTCGCAGCCGTTATTAGAAACCAAAAGGAGAAAGAGATGCGTACTTCATGGATGTTATTGGCCGCCACGGCCTTTACCGCTGCCTTGGCTGCCTCCCCCACCTTTGCCGCAGACGATGAGTGTACCTTGACCATCGAAGGCAACGATCAGATGCAGTTCAACAAGGAAGAGATGACCGTTCCTGCCAGCTGCGACACAGTTACCGTGGAGCTCAAGCATACCGGTGAAATGGACAAGCAGGTGATGGGCCATAACTGGGTACTGACCAAGACCGATGACTATCAGGCAGTGGCCCAGGAAGGTACCCAGGCCGGATTGGAAAACGACTATCTGCCTCAGGACGATGATCGCATCATTGCCCATACGAAAATGATCGGCGGCGGCGAAACCACTTCCGTAGAGTTCTCCACGGACGATCTTGCCGGTGAAGACCTGACTTTCTTCTGCTCTTTCCCAGGTCATTCCGGTGTCATGAACGGCAAGTTCATCGTCGAGCAAGAGTAACGTCAAGCTAACCACTGATACGTAAAAATCGCCGGCCCAAGTGCCGGCGATGTCGTTTCAACGAACGGACGGAACGACATTGATCAGCTATTGGTCTTTCTTCAAGCCATCTGCAGGCGTTGACTGAGCGCTTGATACTGGGTTTGCAGCCCTTCAAACAGGGTTTGACGCAGCCAACTGTGCCCGGCATCCCCATGAAAACGCTCGTGCCAGATCAGCCAATAGGAAAATGGCGCCACCTCAATGGGTAGCCGGCGCAGCGCCAGCGGCCAATGATCGAGTATGCTGGCGGCCAGACATCCGGGTACACACAACAGCAGATCGCTTTGCTGAGTCGCGGAGAAGCTCGCCAGAAAATGGGGCTGACGCAGGCTGACCCGGCGCTTCAATCCATGCTTTGCCAAGGCCAGGTCCACCGCCCCCCGATCGTCACCGCCCATGCTGATCAACTGATGATCCGCAGCCAGAAAGGCATCCAACGCGAACTCTTCTTCGGGCCTGCCGGCCAACGGATGATCTTTTCGCATCACGCAAACGAAGTGGTCGCTGCCGATCTCGCGACCATGCACGCTGGCCGGTACCCGATCACCGGGTACGCAAAGCGCAAGCTCGGGCCCTCCTTCGTCGAGTTTTTGCTCGATGCTGCCGCTGTAGCCTTGAATATCCAGGCGCAAATGCGGCGCCTGCTGCTTGAGGGTTTGCCATTGGGGCACGAGAAAGGCGTGCATGCCGTAATCGGAGGTCGCCAATTGAAAGCGACGGGTCGTGCTCGCTGGATCGAATTCAGGTGGTGCCAGTAGCGCCCCTAACTCTTCCAATAGCCTTGCCAGGGGTGGCCCTAGCGCCTCTGCTCGCGCCGTCGGCTTTAGCCCGCGATGGGTTCGCACGAACAAGGGGTCGTTCAACGCCTGGCGTAGGCGAGACAGGGTGCGCGATACCGCAGGCTGGCTGAGGTTAAGCCGTTCTGCTGCTCGGGTCACGCTGCGAGAGTCCAGCAGTGCGTGCAGGGTGACCAGCGCATTGAGATCGTGATGAGCAAGGTCCGCAAGATACATAGAGTGATTGCCGTGGTGATGGTTAACGGTTTTTCAATGGCTATGTTATCAGCATAACGCATATCGTATTTAAGCAACTTGCATTGGCGTGATATTACCCAAATGACTAATCTAGGGCCATTGTTTCAAGACGATCAATTTCTGGCGTATAGGAGTCACTCATGCAAAGCCGTTATTTCACTATTCACGATCATCCTCAAGGCATGCCGAAGCGGGAGCTATTCAAACTCGAGCAACAAGATCTTGCCGAGCTACAGGATGGCGAAGTGCGTATTCGTAACACCTGGCTTTCCGTGGACCCCTACATGCGCGGACGCATGGATGGGGTGACCACCTACATCGAGCCCTTCGAGCTAGGCAAGCCTCTGGAAGGCGCCGCCGTGGGCGAAGTGATCGAGTCGCGGGATTCGCGCTTCAAGGAAGGCGACAAGGTGCGCCATATGGGCGGCTGGCGCGACGTTGCGCAACTGCCTGGCGATCAGGTCGAAGCATTGCCGGAATTTGACGTGCCAGAGCAAGCCTATCTGGGCGTGCTCGGCATGCCAGGCACCACTGCCTGGGTGGGGCTCAACCTCATCGCCGAGATGAAGGATGGCGATAACGTGCTGGTCAGCGCCGCCAGCGGTGCGGTGGGCTCTTTAGCCGTGCAGCTGGCCAAGGCCAAGGGCGGTACCGTGGTGGGTATCGCCGGCGATCAAAAGAAACTCGACTGGCTCGAATCCCAAGGCGTCAAGGCCGTGAGCTATAAAGGCAAGGACGCCAAGCAGCTGAGCGAAGACCTCAAAAACGCCTGCCCGGAGGCTTCGACGTCTATTATGAGAACGTCGGCGGCGACTGCCTGGAAGCAGCACTGAACAACCTCAAGGTCGGTGCGCGCATCGCCGTATGCGGCATGATCTCTCGTTACAACGACCAAGGCGCCAGCGCCGGACCCAGCAATCTGGCCATGATCCTCGTGCGTCGGGCGCGCATGCAGGGCTTCATCGTCTTCGATCACTGGGAACATCACGGTGACTTCTTGAAGGAATTCGGCCCCCGGGTCGCCAAAGGCGAGATCGACTATCAGGAAACCGTCGAAGAAGGGCTGGAACAGACGCCGGATGCCTTCCTAAAACTCTTCGAAGGCGGCAATCAAGGCAAGATGCTGGTCAAGCTGTAACGCCTTTCTCCCAACGCTTTAAACGAGCCTGTTCCTATCGGGACAGGCCTTGATTTCCCTATTTATCAAGGACAACCTTTATGGCACACGAAACCTTATTGACGCCGATTCGTTTTGGCAGTCTTACGCTTCCCAATCGCATACTGATGGCTCCCCTGACCCGGGCCCGCACACCAGATAGCGTTCCCGGCGAATTACAGCAAGCCTATTACGGACAGCGCGCCGGTGCCGGCCTTGTCATCAGCGAGGCAACCAACATCTCCCCCACCGCTCGGGGCTACGTCTATACGCCGGGCATCTGGACCGACGAACAGGAAGCCGGCTGGAAGAAGGTGGTGAACGCGGTTCACGCTAAGGGTGGTCGCATGGCGCTACAGCTTTGGCACGTAGGCCGGGTATCCCACGAGATGGTGCAACCCGACGGCCAGGCGCCGGTAGCCCCCAGCGCTCTCAAGGGTGAAGGCGCCCAATGTTACGTAGAGTTCGAGGACGGCAGCGCCGGACGCCATGAAACCAGCACGCCCCGGGCCCTGGAAACCGACGAGATCGCTGGTGTGGTTGAAGATTATCGCCAAGCGGCGATCCGCGCCAAGCGTGCCGGTTTCGACATGGTCGAGTTACATGCGGCCAACGCCTACCTGCTCAACCAGTTCCTGGCCACCGGCAGCAATCAGCGCACCGATCAATACGGCGGCTCGGTGGAAAACCGCGCCCGCTTTCCGTTGGAAGCACTCGACGCGGTGGCGGAAGTATTCGGCCCGGAACGTACCGGCATTCGCCTATCGCCGTATATCGAGATCTTCGGTTTGACCGACGATGAGCCGGAAGAGATGGCTTTCTACATGGCGGAGCAGCTCTCAAAGCGTGGCATCGCCTATTTGCATATTAACGAGCCGGACTGGGCCGGGGGGGACATCAAGCTGACGAATGATTTTCGTCGCGCCCTGCGAGAGCGCTTCAAGGGCAGCCTGATCTTTTGCGGCCACTACGACGCAGAAAGCGCCGAACGCATCATTGGTGACGGCATCGCTGACGCCGTGGCCATCGGTCGACCCTATATCGCCAACCCGGATCTGGTCGAACGGTTCCGTCTAGGCGCCGCGCTCAACGAGCCCAATCCGGACACCTTCTACGGCGGTAAGGAAGAAGGCTATACGGACTATCCCTTCCTGGATAATGGCTACGACCGGATGTCGTCCTGATCAAGTAGCTTCTGCGCTAGACACAACGCCGGCAGGGTCCATAAACCCTACCGGCGTTGACATTGGTACGAATGAATTTTAAAGATTCACACGACGTTATTTCAGATGGTTGACCACCGCATCGAAAAACACCATGGGGTCGACCATGTGCTTGCCCAAGGGCTTTGGTTCCGCTGCGTTCTGCGCAATCACGACATTCTCGGCAGGATTCACGTAGACGTATTGCCCTTGGATACCCACTGCGGCAAACGCCCCGTCGCGCTTGGAGTCGGGGGTCCAGCCTGTCCACCACATATAGCCATAATCCAGCACCTCACCATCTGCCAAGGTCTTGGGTGTGGTCGCCTCGTCAACCCAGCCCTCGGGCAGCACGCGAGTATCATCGATCATTCCATCTTCCAGTATGAATTGACCAAACCTGGCATAGTCGCGCAGCGTTGCCCCTATTCCGCTGCCGCCTATTTCCATTCCATCGGGGGATGCCAGCCACCAGGTTGCATCGCTTTCCATGCCGTAGGGTTGCCAGAGCTTTTCAGATAAATACTCCGCCAAAGGCTGATCGAGCGCACCATCGAGTATTGCCGCCAGGATCTGCGTTTCGCCGGTGCTGTAGTTGTTCACTGTGCCAGGCTCTGCGGCACGGGAAAGCCCTGCCATGACTTCCATGGCCCCGCCTGGCTCCTGGGCAATCTGTGCTCGCAAAAGATCTCGACGATCAGAATTGATATCCGTATAGGTTTCGTTCCAGGCCACACCGGAAGACATCATCAGAATGTTTCTGAGCGTGACGCCATCGTAGGCAGAGCCTTCAAGCTCGGGCACGTAGTCCACGACCTGAGCATCCAAGCCCTTGATCAAGCCATCCTGAATCGCCATGCCCGCCAGGGTGGACGAAATCGATTTAGCCACCGACATGGACATCCAGCGAGTGTCCCGATGATTGTCTCTCTGATAGGTCTCGTACACCACCTCGCCGTTCTTCAAGACGATCAGGCCTGCAATGCTATTGAGCGCCAGGTAGTCATAGATATCGTAGCTCTTTCCACCAGAGTCCACCGACAACCCGTCGATCGACCGTGAAGACGCAGAAAGGGGTCTGGGTGTTTGCCCGGCCTCGATAATGCGAGACGGAAACAGCCGATGAATATTTCTAAAGGTGCTGACTGCGAGATCCGGTGTCAGCTGGCCGCTGTAGACTGCTTCCACGTCGCCGATGGGCTCATCGGCATGACGATAGTCCGAGCCCAGCGCGGCGGATGATATCAGGGCAAGGCTTGCCAGAATGGCAGGCAGACCGCAAATTCGAGGGGTTTTTTGCTTATCAATAGGGTCTGACAATATTGCGTCAACAGGCTCGTAAAGCTTCATCGGAATTGTCCTTGTCTTGTTGTGCTCTTGAGCCAATTAACGCGCGGGGCTGCAGAACATCAGAAACTTGATATCAGTTATCCATTAAATTAGTTCAAAAAGAGAAAAAAGCGCCAATTATTTTGGTTATCGTCATTTAGCTTTTCCATGCCGCATTAAAACCAAGCCGCCATTAAAATAAAGTTACATATTAACAACACAGTGACACTCGCATGGAACCCACTTCATCTTCTTCAAGCGCATCGTTCAACGATTTCATGCTTTCTTTGAAAGAGGCCAAGAACGATCCCATTTATCGTTTGCGTGAAGCCAATAGAAAACTCAGAGAAGCAACCCTCAAGATGAAAATTGCCAACTCACGAGTGCAATACAGTCTTCTCGATCTCAAGTTTGAACTTCTGCAGATTCAACAGCGTTTGCATGAGCTCGACTCCAAAACTGAAAAATAACAGAACCATCATCATAGTTCCGCCTTTCCAGCCTCCTTCAAGGAGGCTTATATAATCTTGTGGCTCTAAACTAGAAGTACGACTTGTCAAATTGTCGTTCCATAGCCCCTTTTATTTCTTTTTTTGTTAAAAAAAAGCACGTTAGCGGATAGCTAACGTGCAATAACGATCAAACACAGGTTACAACCAGAACTACCGAACATTTAAAATAATATAAAATTTAAATAAGTATTTTTTTAACAGTCAAAACATAAAGTTTTTATTATTTAAAAAACCATCACTTTTACTCATCCCATCATTTGACCGCACATCTCTTGATTGGCTTGAAGTGCATCAAAATAATTTTGGAACCGGTGAATTTCCCGTACCTTACCCCCGGTAGTTTCCTGAAGCACCCAATGGTCTGGTTTTCTGAGCTTGTGACCATTGCCGGTTGTAGTAGGAGTAATCTTGAAACTGCGCTTAGCCATATCGTTCACTCATGTCATCTGCGGAACACGAGACAATAATGAAACATTACAGAACGAATTGAAATATTATTTTACTCAGTAACTAAATGTAACAAATGCTTTTAAAACTAGTACTCCCGGTACTAGGAATCTAAAAGCAAAGGGGAAACTGTGAGGTGCGGCCAAGCGAAATAGAATTTTCAGAAGCGACATAAATACTGCAGGTAATTGATAAATCTTGAATTTTTACCAATAAAACTATGGCTCTTCAGCGGATACGGTAGCGTTTCTTCCTTGCTCCTTGGCTTGATAGCTTGCACGGTCGGCCCGCTGCATTGGGATGTCGATGTGGCTGTCCCCTTCCCGTAAAACCGTCACACCGATGCTTAGTGTCACTTTGTAACATTTGTTTTCATGTTCGACGCTTATCGTCTCGACGGATTGACGAAGAATGTCTGCCATTTTCATGGCATGCCCAAGGCCGCATCCTGGCAGTAACAGAGCAAACTCATCTCCGCCGTAGCGGGACACGAAATCGCTTTTTCGAACCTTGCCGATAATCAATGTGGCAATATGCTTGAGCATTGTGTCACCCAACGCATGTCCGCCTTCATCATTGATGGGTTTGAAATGGTCCAGGTCGAACAGAATCAGTGCAGAGGGCGTGCCACTTTTGAGACGATCAATCAGCGCCTCTTCCAATCGACGCTCAAAGCCCCGCCGGTTGAGTAGTCCCGTCAACGGATCATGCTCTGCCTCCCATCGCTGCAGCGCTTCCATTTCGCGAGTATGGGTAATGTCCTTGAATGTACCCACATAGCCTAACGGCCGTTTACTACGCAGTCTCACGAGAGACACATGCGACTCAACCCAAATCGTTTCACCGGATGCTTTGATGTAGCGGTATTGACGCTGAAAGTCACGCCCGGTTGCCAAGGTGTAGTGCCAGTGGTCGCTAACGTCATGCTGATCGTCCGCGTGGACATAGGCAGTATAGCCTTGCTGTTGCAACACCTTGAAATCGTAGCCGGTCAGTTGACACAAAGCAGGATTAGCATAGCGCAGCCCCCCTTCCAGACCGTAGACGAACATGCCTACCGGAGAAGAACGCAGCACTGCATCCAGGAATGCCTGCCGATCAAGCATCGTGGATTCAGCCTGACGCTGTTTTTTCAATACCTGATTAAAGGTTTCTGCGACGCGTCTTATTTCGATAGCGTGGGTATCAAGTTCGATTCGCTGCCGTCGACCTTTCCCTACCCCCGCGATCTGTCGCTCAAGCCGATGCATGGGAAGCAGCGCCAGCCTCAGCAGCCACCAGAGCAATATGAACATGACTGCTCCGGTCAGCGCTCCAACCATCCATAGATTACGTACAAACCATTGCAATGGCTGAAACGCTTGAGACTGAGGCAACATGATGCCTACGATCCAGTTCGCCGACCACACCTGACGGTAAGCTTGCAGCGCCTGCTGCCCTGTCAGCAAAGGTGCACTGGCCATGCCTTGCCAACCGGAAAGTGCCAGATCAAGCCATGGGTTTTGATGGGACGTTGGCACGGACTGCATGATCAAGTCCTGGTCTGGATGTACCAATATCTTACTCGAGGCCGTCATGATGACGGCGAATCCTTGTTTACCGATACGGATACGACGCAGCTTGTCGAAAAAGCTACCATTCAGAATCTTGGCAACCCCACCCACGACGCCAGAAAATTCACCGGCTTCATCAAGCAACGGCACACTGAAAACGATAAGCGGTTCATCGCTGGCGCGCCCGGGAAAAGGCTCACTGACATAGGGGCGAGAGACATGACGTTGAAATTGAAAATATTCCGATGTACTAACGCTCAGCCCTTCGCGGCCATTTATTCTGGGCCAATCCGCCAACACATGACCGTCCTTTGCAATTAGGACCAGACCATCGAACAGCGACAAAAGCGCATCGTTGCGCTTCAATTCCAGGGATAATTCCGTGGATGCACGCGATTTAAAAGTACCGATCTGGAAAGCCAAACGCTGTAACGCCTCAAAGCGTAACTGCACTTCCTGATCGATTTCTTCAGCGATCATGCGGGCTTCGTATTCGAGATGTTCATTGGCCACCTCTCGAATCAACGACTGACCGGAATGCCAGGTAGAGATCAAAATAACGGCCATCCCCAAGAGCCAGCCAAATGCCAGTCCAAGCAGTAGCCGTTTATGCATCGATCCAATGCCAAATGCCGGAAGCCCTATCCCTTTAAGTTTTGGTAATTTTAACCATGTCACTCTACGTTCTCCGGGGTCACCTGAGCCTGAACGTGCGGGAATATCTCATCATCCGAACATTTCATCGGTTTTTTGTCCGTTTACTTTAACTCGGATCAATGTTGATCAAGCTTCGAAAAGATGCTTATTCTGTTGCGATACGTTCCTATAGGAGTTAGTCATGAGCCAAGGAGATATTCGTCTTAAACGCGCCTACGACGCCCCCGCCAACAATGACGGCAAGCGCATACTGGTCGATGGTATGTGGCCCCGAGGGGTCAAAAAGGAAGAAGCCGATATCGATGAGTGGCTGAAGGCGCTGGCACCGAGCAAGGAACTGCGCCAGTGGTTCGGTCATGATCCGAACAAATGGGAAGAATTCCAGCGACGGTACAAGGAAGAACTAAAGGATTGCCAGGACGCGATGAAACAACTACAGGAATATCACAAGGATGGTCGCGTCACGCTCGTCTTTGCAGCAAAGGATGAAAAGCATAACAACGCCGTAGTGCTCAAGCACGTATTACAAAAAAACGATTGAAGTAAAATAACCCTCTTTTATGATCGCATCGCGTGAGTGCATGACGAACCCAAGAAAAAGCCGGCCATAAAGGCCGGCTTCTATATCACAGGATCTGTGATCGATTAAGGGCTTGCTTAGAATGCGTAGACCGCACCTACTGCAACGCCGTCACCACGATCATTCTGGTCATCGTACCAAGCGCCTTCGATAAAGGTGTACATGGCAGAGGAAATGTCGTAGGTCGCACCCAGAACGATCTCGTTACGAGAGTCGCTGTCGCGCGCTTCGTTGGTATCGCTTGGCAGATCGCCATCGCTGGCCAGATCGCCAACGGTGTCGCCAAAGTCGGAACCGCCTACGTCAACATACTGATAGGCGCCGTAGATGTCGCCGTAGCCGTAGCCGTAGCGAGCGCCAAGGCCGTAACGGTTTTCGGACTGAACATAGGTTTCGTCACCGGACTCGTAACGCTCATACTTGAGCGCCAGACGCAGCGCGTCGATGGTGTACTGGAAAGTCACACCATACTGCTCACCGGCATCGAATTTACCGCCGCCTTCGTCGATGACGTTACCAGCCTCATCAAAGCGAGCGAGGTAAGTATCACCAGTGACGTCACCCTCGAGGTTGTCGAGGTTGTCATACACGCCGGCCACGGAGAAGCCACCAACGGTGTACTTCAGACCACCGTAGAAAGAGGCGTTGCCAGAGTCCGAAACGTTTTCGTTTTCGCCGTCACCCTTGTATTGAGAACCCACGGCAAACTGCAGACCGCCGAAGGAAGGTGACATGTACTGAATGCGGTCGCCTTCGTTGTCGTTGTCTTCATTCTGGGTGTTGGCACCATCGTCACCAGTAACGGGGCCGTCGGTGAGGTCGAAGTATTCGTTGTTGGAAACCGGATCTTGAATCCAGTCATCCATCAGGCGGTCCCAGGAGCCCAAGCGCGCGTCACCGAAGTTACCCTTCAAGCCGAGGTAGGCCTGGTCACTGCGGGAGATACCGTCTTCGTTATTGCTGCCCTTGGCTTCGTCGGCGTTGAATTCCCACTCCGCCTTGAAGTAGCCGGTCAGGCCCGGATTGATGACGTGCTGGCCGGTCACACCGAAGGTGGAACCGTTATCCAGAATCTCATCCCGAGTGTCGCCTTCATTATCTTTCTGACTGGCATAGGCAATCTGGAGGTTGCCGTAGAGATCAAGCTGCGTGCCGTCCTGATTGTAAACAGTCGCGGCCTGGGCAGCTGCGGAGGCACCGATGGCGCCGGCAATGGCAGTTACTAAGAGCGTCTTTTTCATCGCATTAGTTCCTTAAACTAACTTACTGTTCGATCGTTGTTTGCTTATGCAGTCAGCTTGCCAGGCGTCGCCACTGTGTTAAGAGGGGTTGCCATTGGTCAAGCCTTGTTATTATCCAATGCTCGCAGGGGAAACCTTATACTGGGTCTTTCAGGAACGCAACAAGAAAAA
>NZ_JIBT01000066.1 GCF_001039575.1 Halomonas sp. PR-M31 | reverse complement strand
GGGCTGCGCGAGCACTGCAGCGTGCCGGCGCCGGAGGTGGATATCTGGATGGGCACCTTGAGCAAGAGCCTTGCCGGCTGCGGGGGATACATCGCCGGCTGTCGGGCGCTGGTCGAACCGCTACGCCACTTTGCCCCGGGGTTTCTGTACAGCGTCGGCATGCCGGCCCAGGTCGCCGCTTCATCGCTTGCCGCACTAAGGCTGATGCAGCAGGAGCCGGAACGCCTCGCTAAGCTGCACCGGATTTCGCGCTACTTCCTGCATCAAGCGCGGCAAAAGGGACTCGACACCGGCGCCAGCATCGGCCTGGCGGTAGTGCCGGTGATACTTGGCAGCTCCGTACGCGCCGCCGGGCTTTCGGATGCCCTGTTCAAACGCGGCATCAACGTCCAGCCGATCCTTCACCCCGCGGTACCGGAGAAAAGCGCGAGGCTACGCTTCTTTCTCTCCTGCGAGCATACCGAAGCACAGATCGACGAGACCCTCGCGGCGTTGACGGAAGCGATGTAGGACAGATATCGCCCGGTAAACCGGGCTCCTACGGGTGGTGAAGATCACTGATTCTGGTAGGAGCCCGACTCATCGGACGACGAGCCATATCCTCCCGATTTTGGTAGGAGCCCGATTCACCGGGCGATGGGCCGCATCAGCACCGGTTTTGGCAGGAGCACGATTCACCGGGCGATGGGCCGCATCAGCACCGATTTTGGTGGGAGCACGATTCATCGGGCGATGGGCCACATCAGCACCGGTTTTGGTGGGAGCTCGGTTTACCGAGCGATTACGGGAACCTTAACGGTGCCCGTTGAAACGCATTACTACAATTCTCCGGCCGGATACTTACACTACTTGGCGTTCCTGTTTCGTCCGGAAATCCTGTTCATGCTTCACAGTCACGCCTTGCGAAAGGGCCGCCGCTCAATTCCTGGCCATATCTATATGATCACCATCGTGACAAAACAGCGATACGAGTGGTTTCTTGATTTCCAATATGCTGCCGTAGCCTGTCGCAACTTTTATGCAGACACCATTGGTCAGCAAGGCGATACCCTTGCCTATGTCGTCATGCCCGATCATGTTCATTGGCTGTTGCAGCTAAAGGGCGAACTCTCCGAAGTTGTGCGCCTTTATAAAGCCAAGGTATCACTGGAAATAGGTAACAGCATCTGGCAGAAGGGATTTCATGACCACGCGATCAGACAAGAAGAAGATATTCGCAAAGCTGCGCGATACCTGGTTGCCAATCCACTCCGTGCCGGTTTAGTCGACGACATTACGCGTTATTCTTACTGGAATGCGGTTTGGCTTTGAAGGATTCGACAAAGCCCAGCGCTGCGGCCTTTGGTAGGAGCTTGCTTCAGCGAGCGATAGCCAGCCACCCCTCGCCCGGTAAACCGGGCTCCTACCAAAACCAGCGATCTTGTTCCCCTGTAGGAGCTCGCTTCAGCGAGCGATAGCCAGCCACCCCTCGCCCGGTAAACCGGGCTCCTACCAAAACCAGGGATCATGTCCATCGGTAGGAGCTTGCTTCAGCGAGCGATAGCCAGCCACCCCTCGCCCGGTAAACCGGGCTCCTACCAAAACCAGCGATCTTGTTCCCCTGTAGGAGCTCGCTTCAGCGAGCGATAGCCAACCACGTCCTCGCCCGGTAAACCGGGCCCCTACCAACACCAGTGATCTTGTTCTCTTGTAGGAGCTCGCCTCAGCGAGCGATAGCTTGATCACCGGGTCCAGTCTTCAGTTTGCAAGCCTTCCACGTAATGAAAGGCCTGGTCACTGGTTGCCAGTACAGCCCCAATATCCAGTGCGTGCACTGCGATGAGCAGGTCCAGATCGCCGAGTGTCTTTCCTCGGTTTTCCAGGTCTGTCCTGACGATTCCATAGCGATCTGTCAGCGAGCTATTCCATGGAAGTACATCGACGCGCTGCAAGAACTCATGCACAGTCGACGCCAACCGCTTGGCCTGGGGCCGTTTTGCGAGCCCATAAAGCAATTCAGCCTCGGTAATCACTGAAATACATAGCGATGCCATCGGTACAGCCAACACCCGCGCATCGACTGCTGGCAGCCCTTTCACAAAATGACTCACGATATTCGTATCCAGCATGATGCGTTTCATTCCTTCCATCCTTCGAAGGGATCACGCCCTTGGGCGCCTTTTTGCTGGCGCTCCCTCGGGTCCAGAAAGCCCTGGTCAACGGCAGCATCCTGACGTGCCGCCAGAAAGGAATCCCAGTTGTCCGGGCGGCGTGAAATGATGACATCGCCAGTATCCGGATCACGCCGAATGAACACTTCCTCGCAATCATCGAAGCGGTAGGCAACGGGCAGCCGCACGGCTTGACTTCGCCCATTTTGAAAAAGACGCGCTTTTTGACTCATAGAGCTTCCCCTGACCAAGTTGACCCAGACTGCTTGTAATATGCCAGAAGCATATGCCAATAGCTGTCATACATCTAGGCATATGACAATCAAGGCATCAAGAGATAGGCGACAAGTCATCGGTATTGGTAGCAGCCCGGTTTACCGAATGATGGCAAAACCTGAGTGGTACATTGCTCACTGTACCGTCTCGTTTTCGAATGGAGGGGTCAGCGAGCTCATTATCTTTATCTGGACCCACATACCTAATAGGTGATCGCCATGATTCAGACAAACCACAAGCCGACAACCGTCGGTGAAATGCTGACGCACGAGTTCCTCGAGCCACTCGGCCTGAGTCAGGTTAGACTTGCTCAAGTAATGGGGGTTGCACCACGTCTGGTCAACGAATTGTGCCGCGATAGACGAGCGGTGACGGCGGTTACAGCCTTGATGCTTTCTCGTGTGTTCGGTAACTCCGCTCAGTTCTGGCTCAATCTCCAGCAGAAGAATGATCTCTGGAAAGCCATGCATGACGCCAAGCGTCGCGAACGTGTCGAGCGAGCACGCCCCTTGGAAAACGCCTGATGTTCGCCGCCTCGATCAGTTTGATTAACCAGCCTATCTTGCATCCAGAAACGACAGTGCCCCGGCCATTGGCCGAGGCACTGTGTTCGATAAAGCGTTTCTTGTTGGCTACCTTTCAAAATATTACCCCTTCATTGGGGCGCTATCGTCAGCGAGCGCTGCGTTCCAGCTCATGCAGTGCGGCACGGGTGAGAAACCCCGAGCGGCTCTTGTAGTTACCGTGTTTTGCTACCGTGTTGTCGATGCGCTTGATCAGTAGATCGGGCAGCGTAACGTTGACCTTGTGGCTCTTACCCAGATACGGAGTCATATCCACTTCGACTGCTGCCCAGACCCAACCGGCGTATTCAGGGTCTGCTAGATGCTGCTCGATGGAAGTCGCGCTGGGAATAGGATCGCCATGCTCGGCCAGGCTTTCTAGGTGCCCTTCAATGGCCTCTCGTGCATTGACGATCGCCTCGTCGAAAGTGTCGCCGGCAGAGAAACAGCCGGGAAGATCGGGTACCGCAACACCATAAGCGTGCTGCTCGTCGCCAACTTCGATGGCAATGGGATAGTGCATATCGTTTCTCCTATGGTGTGAGGTAGCCAGGGTTATCGGCCTCAGTTGAGACCGGCTTGCTTTCTGATGCCTTTTATCAAGCCCTTTTTCAAATCTTTCTTTGGATGGGGAACAGTCACGGTACCGGGCTTGCGGGGATGTCTGAAGTGATGGTGGCTGCCTTGATGGGAGTTACAATAACTCCATGACGGTCGAAGTCAACATAAAACAATCCTTATGACTTTATAGTTATTTCCCCGTCTATCACTGCGCTTCACTATCATGAACGACGATCAAGACGATACTTGGCATCGCGGCAATAGCGACAGTGCCCCGGCCAATGGCCGAGGCACTGTCGTTCGATAAAACGTTTCTTGTCGGGTCAGGAATGGATCATCGCCGCGCCCACCAGAATGCCTGGGCGTGGGCTGGGTCACCGGCATCCCTTGCCTTGTCCGCGGCATGCGCTGCCATGCGTCGAGACTCCGTGGGATGATCCAGTAGTCGCTGCAGGCAAAACCGCCAGGATGCGGGGCTATCCTCTGCCAGCAGGCCGTTTTCTCCGTCCGTCACGATATCGGTGTAGGGGGGCCGACGACTGTAAATGCCCACGCCGCCCATCGCGGCGATGTCCAGGAACTTGATATGGGACTTGCCCGCGTTGAAGGGTGTTGGCCACAGCGGCGCAATGCCAATGTGCAGGCGGCGCCGGCTTTGGTAACGACGAAAGGCATGCCAGCTCAGTGGTGCTGGGGTCGTCACTCGGGGTAATGCGGCCAATGCGGCGGGGGTGTGTTGCCCCAGCATGATCTCGAGGGAAAGATCCGGATTGCGATCGTGTATGGAGACCAGTGCCGGCGCGATATGCTCTATATCCGGCAGATGAGCGCGGGTGCCATGAAAGCCCAGGCGCCAGCCCTTCTCTTCGAAATGAGACTGGGGTGGTAGTGCCGCGATCAATGGCGGCGTCAGTACCGACACGCAGCGATGGCGCTTTACGAAGCGCTCCGCCAGCGATTGGCTGCACGCCACCACCTCGTCGGCCAGGTCGAGCAGACGCGGCTGCTGTTCATGGGCGATACGCCCCATGCGCTGTCGATAGGCGATCGGCAGCCGCGGGTCATTGGCTGCCGCCGGGATATCGTCATCGATCAGATAGTACAGGCTCGCTAACTCTGGCTGTGAGCGTTCGAGCATTTCGATCCAGGGTAGCCCGAGCGATCGACATACCAGTACGTGCGCCCCGCGCAGTCCGCGTTCGAGCCATGGCCAGCACCATCCTGGGGAGCGCCAACGGCGGGTGTCCAGGCGCCGTACCGTCATGCCCCGGGCGCGTAGCCAGGGTGCTACCGAACGCAGGAAGTAGATATCTTCAGTGGGTCGAGCCCCATCGCTGAGCACCATCCAATGCCCCTGGGCCATCGGTATCTCGTATCCTTTGTCTTGTCCTATTATCGCCCGGTAAACCGGGCTCCTACCAACACCAGTGATCATATCCATCGGTAGGAGCTCGCTTCAGCGAGCGATAGCCAACCAAGCCCTCGCCCGGTAAACCGGGCTCCTACCAACACCACCGGTCTTGGCGTCGGTAGGAACTCGCTTCAGCGAGCGATAGCCAACCACGCTCTCGCCCGGTAAACCGGGGTTCTACAAAACCACCCTCTCAGCGCAGCGAGAAATCCTCATAGGCCAGGGTCAGGTTGGGGTTGTAGGCCGGGTCGCTATCCAGCTGAGGCCCCCAGGTGCGCCGCATGTAATCGATTTCTCGCTGAGCCCGGGCGCGCTTCTTGGGGTTGTCGTCTGCCCCGCGAGAGACGGATTCGTGATGATAGAGCTCCGCATGAGGGGTCCAGAGATTGCGGTATCCCGCCTCCCTTACCTTCAGGCACAAATCCACATCGTTGTAGGCGACGGTCAGGCTCTCTTCGTTGAGGCCGCCGACCTGCTCGAATACCGTCTTGCGCAGCAGCAGACAGGCGGCGGTGACCGCGGAAAGGTTCTGCACCAGCTGCAGCCGGTCGCGATAGCCGGAATGCGCACGGGGAAAGAAGCGATGGGCATGGCCGGCAACACCGCCCAGCCCCAGGATCACCCCCCCATGCTGGATGCTGTCGTTGGGATAATAGAGCTTGGCACCCACGCAGCCGATCTCTTCACGACACACCTGACGCACCATCTCGCACAGCCAATCGTCGTTGATCGGCTCGATGTCGTTGTTGACCAGGCCAAGAATGCTGCCTTGGGCATGTCGGGCGCCGAAATTGTTGATGGCCGAATAATTGAAGGGCTGATTCCAGCGCAGTATTCGTACTCGCGGGTCCGCGGAGACGGCCATCATGTAGGCCAGGGTTTGCCTGCAGCTGGATTGGTTATCGAGAATCAGCACCTCGAAATTGGCGTACTCGGTGCGCTCGAGAATCGCATCGACGCAGGGCTTGAGAATCTCGACCCGATCGCGAGTTGGGATCAGCAGGCTCACCAAGGGCTGGGGGTCCGGCAGCGGCCACTGCACCCGATAGCTTCGGGGCATCACGCCCATCGTTGCCTTGGCGCCGGGCGCGGCGCTTGCCAGGTATTCATTCACGGCGCTAAGCCCTGGCTCGCTGCTCTCTTCGATGCTCTTTTGGATCATCGTCTCACGCGCCGACGGCTGCTCGACGACACTCTCGTCATGCCGGTGATGGAGCACAAATGATACATGCCGGATCTGATCGGTCGTCAGGCCCCGGGTGAAACGCAGGATCAATTCATGGCTGGGGTTCGCCTCAAAGCCCTGGCGAAAACCGCCCAGATGGCGAAGGCGCTCAGTGCGATACAGCGCAACGTGGCCGATATAGTTTTGCGCAAGCAGCAGATCCGGATTCCACTGCGGCTTGAAGTGGGGATCACACCGGCTGTCGTTCTCGTCCAGCGCGTCTTCATCGCCGTAAAGCAGCTCTGCCTCGGGGTGGCGGTTGAGCGCATCGACCAGATGATAAAGCGCATTCGGTGCCAATTGGTCCTTGCCCTCGAGCACCGCCGTAAAATCCCCTTGGGCAAGGGCCAAGGCTGCATTCCTCGCTGCAGCGCTGCCAGCATGTTCGCTACAGGGAACGAGAACGATACGTGCGTCCATGGCCGCGAAATGCTCGAGCACGGCGCGCATTTTCACTGTGCTGGCAATGTAGAGCTGCCAGGCGGGATAGCGCTGGGCCAGCACCGATTCGATGCAGGCGGCAAGCCGTTCGGATGATACGCCAGCGTTTGTCAGCAAAAGACCGAGCTTTGGTCGATAATCCAGTCCTGCCAGGCGCACCGCGATCTGACGCGAATCCGGCTCCCGCATCGGCTCTATATGGCTCAGCCAATAGCGATAATGGCTTTCCGGTGCGCAGTGCATGAAGGTTTCTTCATAATGGGCAACCGCCAGACTCTTCCAGCTCAAGCCGTCCTCATTCGCCTCGCGCTTTATCGATTGAATGACCTCCTGGGTCGCGAGATCGCGATACTGGGGATGGATGCTGCTCAAGCGTCGGGCCATGCGATCATAGGCAAAACGCGGCGTCAGCCACACCAGGCGCAAATGCGAAATGGTGAAAGCCCCTTCGGACTGCAGCGGGTCCAGGCGGATTCTTCGGGTGCCGTAGGGCACGAAGCAGATGCGCTTGGTCATCTTGTTCTGGCGCAAAGGCAGGAAGATGCTCTGGCTTTGCGTATAGCCATCGCCGGTATCGAAATAGACCTGAACCACAGCCCGGTGCAGCTCATGGGTCATGGTGACTTCAAGCATGTTCCAGCCCACCATCGGGCGCGGCCCCTGCAGCAGAAACTGCGGGTCGTCACTGGTCGAGAGCCACTGAAACTCAGCCTTGCCATCGGCTGTATTGGTCGCGTTCAACCAGTCAACGTCACTTAGCGGGACGAGCTGAGGCGCACATACCAGGCTTGGATAGCGTATCCGGCGCCGGTCGCGGCGCTGTGACGGCAGTCTGCCTTTCATCCGATTTTCCTCCCCCTTTGGCCTCACTTAGACTCACCTGGGCTCAGCTCGCGCCACTGATGCGCTTGATAAGCCGTTCACCGAAGCTTGGCGCCTTGCGATCCATCCCGGCCTCCACCTTCATCCTGGCCAAAGGAATCTCTTTTTCCTCCAGCATAATCCCAAGCTCTACGTTCTCATCCAGCAGTGCTGTCTCGAGAGTGAAACCAAAGCCGCAGGGGTGCTGGCGCCAGAAGTCCGGTGACGCCTCCACGCCGCCGAAGACGGCGTTCAGGACATCGTTTCGAGGGCGGTCCAATGGGTAAAGCTGGCGCCCTTTCGATGTTTTCGTATAGACCTGCATGGGCCGCTGGCAATCGTTGAATCCGATCGCCCAGCCCGCCACTTTCACCGCCGGCTCGTCTGCCAGCCACTGCCCGCTGACCGGCGCGTCCAGATGCCAGCGAAGAGAAGGCGCCCACTGCTTGTCCATCGTTCTTGTAACGACGATCTGCTGCTCGAAGACGTCGGCCCTGTGAGTCTTGAGATGCTTTTCGTAGTCCATGGCCCGGGTTGAGGCCGTCTTGGCCGGTATCAGCCGGCCCGGGTTTTCCGACGTGATCTCGACGCTGTAATAGCCAAGCGCCTCCAGGGCATCCTTGACGGATTGGCGATGCTCCTGAGGCACGAAGGAATCCAGAGCGAAGTCGCGATACCCCGCCTGATGGCTCCACAGGGCGGCAAGTTCCTCAACGAAGCCGTCGATGAATAGTTTGCGCGTCAAGGTATCGATGCTGGCGGTGGTAAACTCCTCGCTGATCAGCGCCCGCAGCGCCTCGGATACCTCATGCTTGCCCTGGGAGACCTGCAGGTAGGTGCGATCGCCGGAAACCACCGGCACCTTGGCCTGCTGAAACAGGTGGCGGCTGACGGTGGTCTTGCCGGACCCTGGGCTTCCCATCAGCAGATAGGCGTAGGGCTTGAGCTTGCGCACATGCACCACATAGCGCTGCAGGGGGTCCCCGGCCTGATTGACGCTATGACCGATTATCTTCCAGGCGTAGTCGCGCAATATCGAGCCAAGCTTGCCCCGGGTAGGAAAGAAGCGCTCGTCGATGGAGCGCTTCACCTTGATCCATTCATCCCCCGACTCCGGGGCAATGCTGATCTCGAGCACCAGCACGCCGTCGTCGCTCAGGCTCTCCATCAATCGATGCACAAGCCCAGATTGATCCTCTGCGTAGTGCAGCGCCGACAGCAGCGTGATGACATCAAAGGTGCCCTCGGGCAATGCATCCCAGGACTGGGCAAGAAACTCACACTCGGGAAAGCGCTTTTTTGCCCGACTGATCGCCACGGCGGAGCGGTCGATGCCCAGCACCTTCTTGGCGCCGTCGAAGGCGGCATAGCCACAAAAGAATCCTTCGTTGCAGCCTACGTCCAGAAATCGCTTGCCGGTAAACGGCGGCAAGCGCAGCGCCGCCAGTTTTTCCGAGGAGCGCGAGCCGCCTTTTACGCCGGGAAAGGATTGGTATTGCATGTCATTGTCTCTTGAAATCGATGAAGGCGAGGGTCATCCAGGCGCTCGATCCACCGGGATGACGCTGGAATAGACATCCTTCAAGCGCCGCCTCATCCGAGCCTGAGAAAAATGTTCGCCGGCACGCTCACGTCCGGCTCGCCCCATGGCGACTACCCTTGAGTGGTCACGGGCCAGTTCCGCGACGCGCCGAGCAGCCACTTCCGGCTCGGCGAAGGGCACGAGATGGCCGGTCACGTTATCCACCACCAGCTCCGGCAAGGCGCCCCAGGCATAGCAGACCACTGGGCGCGTGGCGACCATGGCTTCCAGCACCGTGCGACCGAAGGATTCCTGAAACCGCGAGAGATTGACCAGCATGTCCACGACATTCAGCGCTTGCGCGGGATGCGCCACGTAGCCGCGATACTCCAGGTTGGCGGGCGCCAACCCTTGGCCCTGACGCGCCAGCAGCGCCTCCAGCGCCGTGGTTCGAGGGCCAAAAATGGCCACACGTACCCTTGGTGCCAACGTCATCAGATGGCTTGCCATGATCTCGAGATCCGTTAGCCCCTTCTTGGGCTGGTTGCTGCTGAGCATGCCAACGGTAAAGTCATCCTTTGCCTTGGGTGATGGCAAGGCCAACAGTGGCACCATATCCAGGGTATTCGCCACGCGATGAATCTGCGGCGCTGAAGCTGTCTGAGCGTGCTTGTCTGTATGCAAGCCAAGCGCCGCGAAATAGTCGATCACACACTGGGAGTTGGCGATGACAACATCCGCCAGGGCCAGCACCCGCCGGCCAACGGTGTCGGCATCGGTTCCCAGGGTGGTACATAAGGAAGGATCATGGGCCGGCAGTTCGCGCACGTGCACCAGGGCCGGAATACCCGCCTGTCGAGCGGCCTGCAGTGGCTCGTCCAGCATCAGCGTATTGGCATGCACCGCATCGATACCGAAACGCCTGATCAATCCCGTGAAATGCCGCAGGGTCACAGCTTCCGGGGCTTTGCCTGCCTGCCACCAGCCATAGGGCAGCACCGCCACCGCCAGCGACTCCGCAAGCAGTGCCTGCATATATCCTTCGCTGCCCGCGCCGGGCAGCGTCACTACCACATTGAACTCGAGTTCATTCAATGCCCTGAGCACATCCAGCAGGCTGCGCTCGGCGCCATAAAGGCTCTCACCCGCCTGATGGCCACAAAGCAGTATGCTGGGCCGCCCCATGCGCTTTGGCTGATGGCCACTGAATAGCGGCCAGGGATCACGCCCTTCCTGGCGCCCTGGACCAGATAGTGCAGCAGCGGATCGATGCCCTGCTCTGCCACCTCCGGGTACTGGCGACGATATCCGCTCACGCTGAAGTGCGGCCCGGGATCACGCCCTTCGACGCTGCCGACGGCCCAGTAATGGGTCAAGGGATCAATCAACCCGGTCTGCAGGTCGATATGGTTACGCAGATACCAGGAGGCATCGAACAGCGTCGAGGCCTGTAGCCAATCCCGCGACTCGCGATAGCGCACCGGCAAGGCGTGACGACACAGCTGAACCGGTGCCGCAAAAGGGCGCCAGTTTGGATTGCGGGGTAGATAAAGCGCCTCGGGGGACGTGGCGCCACGATGCCAGCGACGTGCCGACGCCATGTAATCGCGACGCACTCCGTAAAACTGGGTGGCAAGATGAGTATCGCTGCGCTGACTCAGCGACCCCGCATCCATGCGGCCGAAGGCCAGGGGCACGCCCGGAAGTACATCGATCACCGCCCCATCGCCGAAAACCGCCAGCAGCCGCTCGTGATACTCGGTGTCCGCATTCACCGAAACCTCATCCCAGTAGCCCAGCCGTTCGACCACCGAGCGGTGCAGCATTAGTGACGAGATATTGTGATAAATCCACCCCTCTTCCATACGCCATCGATGAAAGACCAGTCCCGGCGTGACCCGCACCCAGTGGCTCAGACAAGCCCTGGCCTCAGGGGTCGCTTGCAGGGCCGCTACCTGACGCTCGATCTTCTGGGGATGGGACCAGTCGTCGCTGTCATGAGTCGTGATCAGCGCGCCCGTTGCCACTGCCAGGCCCGTATTGCGGGCCACATAGGCGCCCTGGTTCGTTGAGTGTCGCAGCACCTGGTAATCGATGGTGGCCGGGCATTCCTGGGCCAGTTGCTCGAGTACCCGAACGCTTTTGTCGGTGCTGGCATCGTCCACCACCAGGATTTCCAGGTTCGGCCAGGTCTGGGCGAACAGGCTGCGCAGAGCGGTTTCTAGCGTGGAAGCCGCATTGAACACCGGCAGGATGACGCTGACCCGGAGGGTGTCAGATGCCTGCTCATCCAACGACGAAGTCGTGTGCTTGTCGATCACCTGAGAACAGACCAGATTGTCCAGGGACAGCGGCTGGCGTTCGTTTTGCAAGGCAAGGGGCAGGAGCCCATGAGCAAGCAACGGCCGATTGACCCAGGCCAGGCGGGTCTGGATCGCGTCGCTCTGGGCCAGCCAGTTGGCCTGGGCAAGGTCGATATCCGAACAGTCCGGGAAGCGCCGTGACAGCGTGGTCAACACGGCTCTGGCGCGGGTTTGATCACCCAGTTGGATAAGTGCTTCGAACGCCAGCAGCCCCGGGCCGGCATGGTCCGGCCAGGTCAGCAGCGCGTCATCGGGCAGCAGGCATTTCGCAACGGCCGACCACTTTTGCTGCCAGGCCCACCAGCGCGCCAGCGCCCAGCCCGCGTACTGACGTTCTTCCCGAGAGGCATCGTCATCCTGCAGGGCGGCAGCCAGGCGCGGCACCATCATGTCACTCAAGCCACGCCACAAATGATATTCCCAGGCCAGGGCGCGATTGCACCGAGGCAAGCGTCCTTCCGCTTGACCGTGGCGCAGGTAATGCACCAGCGGATTCAGCTTTGATGTGGCGACATCCGGGTAGGCGTCGAGATACCAAGCGCCATCGAACGCCGGCCCCGGGCTTAGACCGGCCGTCGTGCCCTGCATCAAGTAGTGTCTGATCGGATCCCGTCGCGCAGCGAAACTGTCCGCCAGACCAGGCTGGGCGAGATACCAGTTCACATCGAACAGGCCAGACTGCTCGAGTAGACGTCGCTCGCTCTTGAGGGGATCTTTCGAGCCTTGCAGCACGAGCCTGCGCACGACGCGCTGAATAACGGTCATCGAATTACTTCCAGACAGGATGAACGACACATCGCTTGTTGAAGCGAGTGTCGAAATGGGCAACGTCAAAGATTTTGGTGGGAGTACGGTTTATCGGGCGGCTCTGGATCTCAATGCACGGATGGCTGATAGGCTGCGCCGAACCTGTCGGCCATATCCGCGAGGCGCTTGTCCAATGTCCACAACTGCGTGCCGGGCGTGATGAGCGTCGAGGCAAGCAAGCACATGTCGACCAAACCGCATCCAAGGCCATACAGCGTTTCACGCTCGATGAAGCCCATCACCTCCTGCAAGCTAGCTTGATGACAGGATCGCAAGAGACCAATGCCATGCAGCGTTTGAGCACGTGGTGAAGGAGGTGTCCCGCAGGCCAGTTCAGCCAGGACCATGGGGTGGCTTTGTACCAGATCCTTTTCGATCAACTCGACCAGAGCATCGTTTCGCTTCCTGAAATGATCTACCCATACCGAGGTGTCGATAAGCACATTCATTGCGTCGAGGATTCTTCGCGACGACGCGGTATGTCCTGCATCTCGGGTGCGGCCCCGCCCAGGGCAGCAAGGCGACGGGCCGCTTGCACGCGCACATAGGTCTTCACGGCTTCCCGAAAAAGATCCGATGGTTTGTCTATGCCTGGCTCGGCAAGCTCCAGCGCCTGTTCGTATAGAGCATCATCTATGGTAACGGTTGTCCGCACGATAAAATCCTTGCATCATTTGTGATGCTATCGTGCATCAAATATAGCATCGTCGCAAATTCATGCGAGTTCTACGTACCGTTTTAATTGACAATGCTACGAGTACCGATCGCCAACCGCCACCAACAAGAATGAACAACGTATCGCTCGCTGAAGCGAGCTCCCACAGGCAGCCATGACAACTGGTTTTGGTAGGAGCCCGATTCATCGGGCGATTTCATCTCGGCAATGGACTACGCTCTTCCCGCCGGCCGTAGCGCAGATAGTGCAGTAGCGGGTTGAGACCGCTGATGGCAACGTCCGGGTTGTCGTTCAAATACCACTGACTATCGAAGTGTTCGCTGGGATTGCGCCCTTCAAAACCACCGAACTTGAGATAGTGCAGCGCCGGGTCTCGCGCGTAGCGTTTCTCCGCTGCCACGTCCGGATAGGTTTTCAGGTACCAGGATTTGTCAAATAAGCCGGAGGCGACGAGTTCCGCAGCATCGCGCTTCTGCTTGCGCTTATTGATCCGAGGGCTTTTGTCCTCCTGCTTGCTACCTTCCTCATTCAGCAGGTCCGGGTCGTATCGAAGCTTGAGCCCTTCGAGCTGCTGCTCCTTGTGTTCGAGCATATCGGTCAACTTCGCCAGCTCTTCATATCGGGTGGCGATATTGGCGTCTTTCGCGTCCAGCTGCTGTTGCCAATCCGCCCGTTGCGCCATCAAATGGCTCTGCTGCGTTTCCAGCGCGAAGCGTGCCTGATCGAGCTCGTCACGAAGCGCAGCGCGCTCGCTTTCAAGATATGTCAGCGACGTTTCCAGCAGGGCTCGGGCTTGCTCGGACTCTTCGAGTGCGGTTTGCTGCTGCTGCTTGTCGGCACTGGTTCGGTCCAGCATGTCGGTCAGCCTGGCCAACTCTTCAAAGTGAGTGGCCATGTTGGTGTCTTTCTCACCCAGCTGCTGATGCCACTGGGTTTGCTGGCTCTTGAAACTGTTCTGCTGAGCGGCAATCTCGACACGGGCTTGATCACGCTCATCGCGCAGCGTATCGCGCTCGCTTTCAAGACGCGCAAGGGACGTCTCCAACAGAGCTCGAGCCTGCTGAGCCTCCTCGAAGGCCGTCTGCTGCTGGTGCCTTTCGGCTCCCGCCTGTTCGAGCATCTCGGTCAGCTTGGCCAGCTCGTCGAATCGGGTGGCGATATTGGCCTCTTTCTCTTCTAGCTGCTGCTGCCACTGCGCCTGTTGAGCCACCAAATTGTTCTGCTGCGCCGCAAGCTCGAAATAGACCTGATCGCACTCCTCTCGTAGAGCATCGTGTTCGCTTTCCAGATGCTTCAACGATGCCTCCAGCATGGCACGTACTTCCTCGGCCTCGCTGGATACCGTCTGATACTGATGCTTTTCCGCATCGGCTTGTTCGAGCTGAGCATGTAGAGCCGTCAGCTCTTGGTTACGTTCGGCCAACGTCGACTGCTGATCGGCCAATCTTTGCTCGAATTCGGCGATTCTGGCTTGCTGCTCGCTTATCGTCGTGTCGCGCTGTGCCAACTGTTGCGTCAGCGCCTCTTCTCTAGCGGTATCTTCCTGCCCAGAAATATCTGATAGCTGCTGTTGCAATTTGTCGAGCTGTAGCGCTTGAACCTTGAGGGCGATATCTTTTTCAGTGAAGCGATGTATCAGCGTGTCGTCTTGAGCCTGCCACTCCTGCAGTGCAGCCTCCTGCTGACGCAATTTTTCGGCCTGTGCTGCATTGTCGGCTTGGAGTTGCAGCACTTGCTGGGTACTTTCCACTTGCTGCCGATACCGGGTATCCAGCTTTTCACGAAGCTCTTTCAGCTCCGTTCTGGACTCATCGCGCAATCCCTGCAGCAGGTTGACGCGCTCGGTCAGCAGGCTTCGCTCCTGAGCATGGCGCTCGATCTGTTGCTCTAGATGTTGCTTGATACTACTGGCTTCCTGACTGCGTGCTTCCAGCTCTTCGCATATACGTGCATAAGACTGGGACATCTCATCGAGTTGCCGCGCCTGAACTTCCATACTCGCACTCAGGGACTCTGCCCAGTGTTTCTGGGTACGAGCGGTATAGCTATCCAGACAGGTGCGCCCCAGTCGCGCAAAGACATCCCGCACCACCTGTTGCGCGGCGGACGATCGGTTCGCGCCGAGCAGGTTTCGCAGCATGGAGCATTGGTGTTCACCGGCGGCAATCACACCTAACCCTTCACCGTGATGAAACACGAAGCCAGGATGACGAGTGCTCAACGTCTCGAAATCGCGAAATACTTCACACTCCGCGTCGCGCCGGGCGACAGAAGGAATCAACACCACCCCTTGCGGCGAGAGCTTGGGAAGCCAGCGGTCAAACAAATACCCGACGCTTCTTGTCTCGGCCGGAACGTTCAATATCAACAAATCCAGGCTGTCATCTTCGAACTGAGCCAGCACTCTGGAAGGTTCGCTATCGATGAGTTGAGAGAACCCGCCATAATCCTGGTCGTTGTAGTCATTCAAGGCATCGAAAGACTTCGCCTTCTGATCGTTTTTCCAAGAATGAATGGCATAGCAGCGCGCATCGAGATTCAAGCGAAAAATAGCCTGACATATAGCAAAGTGTGCCACGCCTTGTTGCATACCCAGCGTTACGACCTGGCGTGGCTGCAGCGCCTCCACCAGCCAGAATAGAAATGGCAAATGTTCCAACCAGGCCGAGCGCTCAAGATAACGAGGCTGCCAGAACATTGAGTTCTGGGCCAGCGTATTGAGCGATGGCTTGATCGCCAGTTCGTTTTGGCGTGTCGCTACATTTATCGCATCTTCGCTCACAGCTTATATCCCGATTGCATCATCTGGTTGGTTCGCATCGCATGATCCATGCGAAGGAATGGGTGTGTTTAAAAATATTTGATGGCGAAAACTCTTACTCGATTTGCTCGAACAAGAAGTAGGCGGGTCTCATTTATCCAGTAATTACTGTACGGCAAAAGGACCGAACAAAGATCATTCGACCATTTCAAAGTAAAAAATTAAAAATTGCGCTTGAAAATCAAGTTTATAGAACTTCTTTTAAATCAAAATATTTTAATACTTCGTCTTTAACGACTGTTTTACTATTTTTCGAGCGCTTGGCGTACCCCGCACCACTTGTATCCTGATGCGCATAGCTAGATCGAAATACTGATGGTCTTCTGGAATCCAATATCAATGGATATACCTGATCCACCTTGACGTGATTTCCAGCTCCATAGATGGTTGGAGAAATCCTTGACCCAGGAGTATGAATATCGATTTTAGTCAGCCCAGCTGAAACCTTTGGATAATACAACTCGCAGAACTCAGTAAACTTTTTACTATCGTTGTCGAAAACTGCTTCATACCCGGCCCCGAATGAAACCACATAATTTTCGAACTCAGGCTTTATGTACGCTGAGATGTTATATAAAAAATCAGACGACAATGCATCGTCATCATCTAGCCTTATTGTTGCGTAACAAATTTCTTCATCAAATTTTTCTATTTCAGATTTAAGCGCTTTTTCAACACTGTCTTTGGTGTCCACAGTGACTATTTTTATCCATGGGTACGCTGCTACATGATTCTCGAGCCTATTAAACCAGAATTCAGGCAGCTCATTTGAAGTCAAGACAAGAAGTGTAAAACCGTCATTCAAATCGAAGTTTTCTTGTGAAACGATGCTTTTCAGCATCACTTTCTCAAAAAGAAAATCATGAAGCTTCAAACGCTCTTCGTCAAAAAGAGCGCGGCGATAATCTTCAAAGCTCGTATCCCTTCCGATTATAAAATTCCCGGCATTGGAAAGGGTCAAAACCGAATACCTGACGACAACAAAAGAATGCTTTTTCATCGCTATAAAACCTTACCGTGGCTTTTTCAAACCTCATCAAAAAAGTAGCTCAACCGATCTTGAAAAAATTTTTGAAAAATTGAAAACTCTTACCCTTGAACAAATCGTTCTGCAAGCGATCTTCAGCAAGCAAGAACTCTTTTCCCAGGATGAAGTCAAATTCATCATTGAACTGTTCAAAGTTTCCAGGTCGGGGGGTGAATTCACCAAACAATGTTTTCTTTTTTCCTTTCAAAAAATCTATACGTACAAAGGGCGCCGGTATGGTTTCACTTATCAACTCAGCATTTTTCGCTTCTTCCTCATCAAAACCGACTCCCTCGAGTGCCGACTCCGCGTAAAGACCTGTATCTATTTTTTCACTCTCACGATTCCACCAGCAATACTTTACCTCTGGATACCTCAGCACCTCCAAAGCAAGCGCCACTTTACCGTAAAAACAATAAAACTTAATGTCTCTTGCCGGGGCACCTGCTTCAAAGCCATCAGAAATATATTCTTCTACTACCCATTTTTTAGTTTTTGAGGAGTCAAGAATCGAATGAAATTCTTCTAAAGAATTTATGTATTTTTTATTTTTCAAATCAAGAACGATTCCATCCTCGAGGTGGAACACATTTACTGCATTTGCGCCTTCAGCGGGTTTGATCAAAACGCCATTCATTCCCTTGACGGCATCAGTATCAAATACGCCTAGTTGTTTAGGAGTATTTATACCGAGCGCAGCGACATATTTTGCTCCACGAACCTTGTTATTCAAGTTCCATTCAGCGTTTTTACCTCCTATCTGTTTTTTGGCGGTACGTATTGACAAACTTTCTCGAAAAGAAACACAGCCCTTGAGAAACCTACCTTTTTTGGCATAAACTTGTTTTACTTGATGGGGGTGTAGCGATCCATACAAAAGCTTCAGAACTTCTTCGTTATCATCATTGTTTCTAGATGACTGGCTTTCTGCTGCATTCAATAAAACGTAAAGATCAGAATCTAACTCTATTTTGGTTTCTTTTATTCCATTTAGCAAACCAACGAACTCTTCTTTCTTGCTCTTTCTCGCGTCTGATTCTTTAAGTTCACACATGTCCCTCACTAGACTTGAGGCGTATTTTTTGTCAATACTCATGCAGTTAAATTTCCGCGGTAATGTATAAATTTACAACTGTTTCAATGGTATTCGTTTTTTTCAAGAAAACCATCAACTGCATGCAGCAGTTCATCTACTTCATCAGCGACTATTCTATGATGCTCGGCCACGAAGCTTGGCTTCGTATCAAGTTGATAATTCAAAAGTTCACGAGAGCCGATAACTTCCAGTTGACAACTAACAGTTTGCCCTGGAACCACAGGCTCGACATTGTGAACTTTTAGCAGCTGAAAATATTCTTCATCGAGCTGTTCAGTCCCCTTTTTAAAAATAGGCCAGTGGAAAAGACAAACTTTGTACTTGTCTAGATCAGTTCTTAACAATATTTCACTTGCCAGATTGCAATGTTCTTTTCTTGAAAAATCGCAGCTGATGAAAATATCGTACTCCAGAGGCGTGGTTGATGAAGAAACCATCAACCTAGGTATAGAAAATGCCTCTTTATCATTGTCTATCAGTGTATTACTGAGACGCTCTTCTTTATGCTGAGCCGATTTTATCTGTCTATAGATATGCCTGAGCCCATAGTAAACCGTTCGTACATGAGTAGATTTGGTTCTAGTCAAGGAGGATTCTGCATCTAGCGCAAAAGCGAGCGGTATTTCTGGCAAAATTTTGGCTAGAGAATGCTTCCCATAGTGGGCCTGCATACGCCAGATGTATTCAGTATCGCCGCCGATTCTTACGTTGTCCCAAACGCCAATCGCGTCCAGCACCTGCCTGCGAAACATGAATGAGGATTGGCTCCAATGGGTCAAAGAGTTGTTTGGGCGCCAGTTTTGGGTAAACTCCAGATCTTCTCTTGCTCGTATCCAATGAGTCGAGCATCCCATGACTTCTTGATTGTTGTTCAGGTACTCGACTTGAGTCTTTAACTTTTCAGGGTGCGACCAATCATCGCTGTCGTGTGTCGTCAAGAGATCGCCAGTGGCAAATTTCAGTCCGTAGTTGCGTGCCGCATAGGCTCCGCCGTTACAAGGAGGCTGTACAGGGATGACTCTTGAATCCTGCTTGCTTATTTCCTTTATTATATCCATCGTGTCATCTGTCGAGCAGTCGTCGACAGCAACTATTTCAATATTTCTATAGGTTTGTTCCAATAGCGAGTTGATGGCGATTCGTATCTTCTCGCCTGCATTGAAAATAGGCATTATTATCGAAATTTTTTCTTTCCCATCAAATCTGGAAAGCTTTTTTTCTGCTTCGATATTGCCTATCGTTATGCCTTGGCTTGGTTCCTTTAGCTTTATCCCTGAAAAATCGTTTGCATGATATGCCTTGTTGATACATCCAATTCGAATTTCGGGGTTTTCCTTGTAGGTGTTAGAAAGAGCAAAATATGCATCTGCATCATCAGGATTCAAACTCAAATAACCCCTTAGCGTCTTTCTTGCCTGCTCCCATTTGCCAAATCGCATTTCACAAAAGGATTTAAGGTAGTAGCATTCTTTGAGATTGATATACCTGGAAGGAAGGCTAAAGAGGAAAACCGCTAGCTCATAGGCTTTTTCATAGCTCCCGCAAAAATAGTACCATCTTGCAGAATGCCAAGCCGCCAACCATCTTTGGTTGGCATTATTGGAACTTGAACTATATATTTCTTCCAGCTCTTTCAAGGCTGGTTTTGAATACCCGCCCCATAAACTATGAGAAAGTGAGCTAATTAGATTCTTGCTTTCATTCGGCTTGATAGAAAAGCCTAACTTCTTCCCATAGACAATATAGTGAAGTAACGGATTTTTATACTCCGCCATTTTATTTCTATAATTTTCTATATAAAAGCTAGTATCAAATCTCTTGCATGGATTTCTGTGCATCCTCCATCCGTACTTCAAGTAGTGCTTGATGGGATCCATCCCCAAGGCCGCAACGTCAGGATAGCTTTCAAGGTACCATTTGCCATTTACGAGCTTGGATTTTTTTACTAGCTTATATACTTCTTTATCTATACTTTCCACAACAAAGATCCACCTAAAAATTAAAACAGGCAATTACTGATTAATACGCTGAGCCACCGAAAAATATCAGTTTTCATTTTCAATAATTCAGCTTTTATAGATTTTCTTAGCTACGACTGCCAGCGTAGCTGACCCGGGAGTCGTTCTTTTTTACCGTTTCATTTTCTTCCAAAAGGTTTTGGTAAAACGCCTGCGAGTAGAATCGCTCTGCATTTTGATCTTTTTGAGAAAGAACGGGCCCGCCGGACCATTGCCAGGCGTCTTGCTGCCAGTCGATCGCCAGGGTGGGGTCGTCCCAGCGAATCGCACGTTCATGCTGAGGGGCGTAATAATCAGTGGTTTTATAAAGTACGTCGGCAAATTCGCTCAGTACTAAAAAGCCATGAGCAAAACCAGGAGGAACCCAAAGCTGACGCTGATTGTCGGCAGAGAGCCGTGCGCTGGTCCACTGACCGTAGGTGGCTGAGTAGTGGCGTATATCCACGGCCACATCGAGAATCTCGCCGGCAATTACGCGTATCAACTTACCCTGCGGTTGCCGGACCTGGTGATGAAGTCCGCGCAGCACGCCGCGACGAGAGCGGGAGTGGTTGTCCTGCACGAAGGTAGTGCCTAAACCGGTGGCTTCTTGAAAAACGCGCTGATTGAAGCTTTCCAGGAAGAAGCCACGTTCATCGCCATGTACCTGGGGTTCCAGAATCAAGACGTCATTTAGTCGAGTCGATATTGCCTTCATAGGCTGGGCTCCCGCGGATCAGTATCGCTGGCAAGAGTGAAATCTTTACGATTCATCGCGTTGTTTTCTTTTACAGCGGGCGGCAAAAAATCGCTCGCTGAAGCGATCTCCTACAGAAGGGCAATTCCATGGTTTAGGTAGGAGCCGGATTTATCAGGCGATGTTTAGCTTTTCAGTAGCGCTTTCAGGGTCAGTTCGAGCTGTGGTTGCCAACGAGGCAATTCGATGTCCAGCGCTTTTTCCAGGCGCTCGAGATTCAGACGTGAGTTGTGCGGCCGCCGAGCCGGGGCGGGATATTCCTCGGTGGAAATCGCCTCGATCCGCTCGGACGAGATCGCCAGGGGCACGCCTTGCTCCCGTGCCAGCTGAAAGATTTTCTGAGCGAAGCCGTACCAGCTGGTCTCCCCTCGCGGAGCAAGATGGTAAAGACCGTCACTCAGTGCGCCTTCCCGATACTTGGCAAGGGCCAGAGCCGTTAGTTCAGCAATCAGGTGTGCGGGGGTAGGAGCGCCGATTTGATCCGCGACGACGGCCAGGGAGTCACGCTCGCGCCCCAGGCGCAGCATGGTTTTCATGAAGTTGTTGCCGCGAGTGCTGTAGATCCAGCTAGTGCGCAAGATGAGATGGTGCGCGCCGCTGGCAAGAACGGCCTTGTCCCCGGCCAGCTTGCTTACACCATAGAGCGAAAGTGGCCCCGTGGGACCGTCCTCCTGCCAGGGGGCTTCGCCTTTGCCGGAATAGACATAGTCCGAGGAGTAATGCACCAGCAGGATGTTCTGGGCACGGGCATAGCTTGCAAGCTGCGCCGGCAGCTCGGCATTGAGATGATAGGCTTGATCGCCCTGTGCTTCTGCGGCATCCACCGCTGTCCAGGCCGCCGCATTGACGATAGCGTCAGGCCGATGGTGCAACAGCCAGTCGTTAACGCCGGCGATATCCGTCAGGTCCAGCTCTTGTCGAGTGGGCGCCATCACTCGGCCCAGTGGGGAAAGCTCCCGCTGCAGTTCGAAACCAACCTGGCCGGTGCCGCCGGTGAGGAAGATATTCATGGGCATTTTTCTCATTGCATCGTCTGAGCGCCGCTACGCGACGAGAATTTCTAATTCTGGAAGATCAGTCCCGGTGATCTTTAACGATCAGCACCAGCATGTTGACGATCAGCGTGATGAATAGCGCGATGATGGTGAAGACCACGATGTTATACAGACGATCGGGTTTCTCGGGGTATTGGGGTAGCGTGGGGGATTGCAGTACCGAGACCTGCTTGAGTTTGCGCGCTGCTTCGATGCGGGTATTTTCCAGTGCCGCCAGGGCGCCGGAATAACTTTCCTGAGCGAACTTGGCCCGCAGCTCCAGGGTTTGATACTCGGATGACACGGCGTTGAGCGTATTGCCCTCCTGCCCCGCCAGGCGGCCGTTTTCTTCTTCGATCTGGTTTTTGATCGCGCTAATTTCGCTGTTGATGCGGATGATCTCCGAGGAGCGAACGCTTTGATAGCTGCCAAGCGCACTCTTGCGCGCTTTCAACAGTGCCAACTGGCCCTGTAGCGTGGAGACCACGGAATTAAGACTTTCAACTGTGCCGGTGGGCGACACCAGTCCATTTTCGTTCTGATATTCGAGGAGCGCATTGCGCGTCTCCTTGAAGTTCTCCTCGAGGACCTTGACCTGTTTTTCGAGGAACTCGACTTGCTCCTGGGCCAGGCGCTGACCCATTTGGTTCATGTGGCGCTCGCCCTCCGCCAGCAAAAACTCGGCGATTTCATTCGCCTTCTCGGAGGTAAAGGCTTCGACATCGATACGCAATACCTTGGCGTAATCGTCCAACTCGACGAAGACGCGTTTCAGGTAGTAGTCATGGAGTTTTTCCAAGGGCGCATCCGAAGACCCCAGCTCACTGATGAGATCCGCACCTGAATCGGCGTAGTGCTGGCGAAAGTTTGCGTTGTCCACCAGAAACTTGAGCATGTCGATAGACAGCAAGTAATCCCGCAGGAGCAGCATGTCCGCCGTATTGCCGCCGGCGCTGCCGGAGAGCAGTGAGCTGAAGCTGATGTCCGGCGCCGATATCTGAGGGCTCTCCAGCACCACATTGGCATGAGACACATAGCGATCGCTGGCCCAGAACGTCCAATAAAAGGACACTAGCAGAATAGCCAGCAGACATATCAGCCAGTGAGGGTATTGCTTGAAAATTGCCTTCATGAAAATGACATACCTTGAAGATACTTGAGTCTATTGAGCCGAGAATTGCTTTCGCGATGCTTTCGCTAGGAGCGCTTTGGCTTGTCGGTGCTGGCGTGGTAGGCGGCGATGGCGTCCTCGATATCGTCGAACCACTGAGCCTGCCCCTGATGGAGGAAGATGCCTGCCTGGCAGAGATCCCGCAGAATGCCTTCGCTATGAGAGACCATGATCAAACTGGCTTGTCCTACCTTGTCCTTGAAGGCCTTGGTGGCTTTGGCCTTGAAGGCGCGATCGCCCACGGAGGTGGCTTCGTCGGAAAGATAGACATCGAAATCAAAGGCAAGCGAGAGACCGAAAGACAGCCGGGAGCGCATGCCCGAGGAGTAGGTTTTCACTGGCTCATCAAACGCAGCGCCAATCTCGGCAAACTCCTCCACGCGACGAATGACCTCGGATACCTGAGGGCCGGCGCCGTGCACGCGAGCCACGAACTTGACGTTCTGGCGTCCGGTCATGGAGCCTTGAAAGCCGCCTGCCAGACCGATTGGCCAGGAAATCCGGCAGTTACGTACGATCCTGCCTTTGTCCTGACTGTCCATGCCTCCAATCAGGCGCAGCAGCGTCGATTTGCCGGCGCCATTGCGGCCGACCAGGCCGACGCTGACACCGCGAGGAATCTCGAGATTGACGTCCCGTAGCACCCAGTTGCTGCCATGATGATTGTGATAACGCTTGTAGAGATGTTGAATCTCGATCATTGCGCCTTCAACCTCCCGGCAAAACGCACGTGCAGCATCAGGCCCAGGGTCATCAACCCCAGTGCCCATAGCCACAGATAGGTCATGTCGATGCCATCGAGGGTGTGATAACCCTCGAAAAAGCTTAGCCGCATGCTTTCCAGACCATGCACGATGGGGTTCCACAGGACGTACTGACGAAACTCGTGGGGGATGTAGTTGATCGGGAATATGACGCCGGAGAGGATCAACAGTGGCAACGTGATGATGCGCACTATTCGTCCGATCTCCGGCACCAGGCAGCCGCGGCGGAAACCGTAAGCCCCGCACCAAGGCCCAGGGCCCACAGTGAGAGCCAGTCGAGTATGGCGCCAAGGGGATACGCCGGCACCAGATCGAACTTCAGCAGGCTGCCCGCCGCAATGAATAGCAGAAAAATGAAACTCTTGAGCATGCCTTCCAGAAAGGCGCGTACCAGCACGGGATCGACGGGCTTGACCTGACGATAGGCGAACAACCCCTTGTTGGCATCCACCGCGCCGATGGCACGCATCATGTTCTCGCGAAACAGGAAGAAGCCCAGCAGACCAACCACCAGCCAAGGGATGAAGTCGGCACCGGCGACGTGGCGCCCTCCCCCCATCACCAGGGAACGCACCGCCACCATCACCCCGATGAAGGCGATGGGCTCGAAAATCATCCAGAACCAGGCCATGCGATCCGCCATGGTGCGCGAGATGGCCTCGCGCATGAACAGGGCGTACCAGACACTCCAGGCGACACGCCAGGATGTCCGGTTGGGGAGCGCGCCGGCCCTAGAAGTAGAGGAAGAGGTTGAATCAGACATAGGAAACCAGATTTACGATCGCCCGATAAATCGGGCTCCTACCAAAACCAGCGATTTCGGCTGGCTATAGGAACTCGCTTCAGCGAGCGATAACCAGATGGGTACATCGACCATCGCCCGATAAATCGAGCTCCTACCGAAACCAGCGATTTCGACTGGCTGCAGGAACTCGCTTCAGCGAGGGATGGTTTGCGGTTTACAAATCGATGGCGACTTTGGTGGCTACGGCGATTTGATACAGGATCTGGGTGATGCTGGTGGCCAGTTCGAGATTCTTGGTAGGCACGGCGGGGAGCACTAGAATCTCGTCACCGGCACGCAGATCGACGTCTTCGGCTCGGCTTACCGCGCCGTTGCGGCGTACCACGAGAATCTGGTCGTCATCGGCACGGGGCGTGAAACCGCCAGCGTTATCGATGTAGTCCCATACGCTCATGCTGCCGGTATAGACCATCGCCTGGGGTACCACGACCTCGCCACTGATTAGCAGTGAATCGCTTTGCTCGGGAATGGTTATCACGTCGCCATCTTGAAGACGGATATCGGCAATCTGACCGTCGTCTCTGGCCACCACCAGGCGCCCGGTAGGCTCTACCTGGGAGGCCTTGGCCACGAAATTCTGAATCAGCTTGGCTTCCTCGACGCGAATCTTGGCCTCTTCCGTGGTTTGTGAGGAGGCGCCAAGATACGTGGTCTGCAGACGACGTAAGCTCTCCTTGAGAGATTCGGCTTGTCGCTGCGCCACGCTTTCACGGCGAATCGAAACACTCTGGGTATCGGTCATTTCCTCGGGAACACCCACGGCGTTGAGCAGTTCACCCAGGTGGGCGTTGCGTGGCAGCGCGTAGCGCGAGGCACCGTAATAGCTGCCTTCCAGCTGAACGACGATGCTCTCATCGCGCTGATCGGCGCTGAACAGCACCTCGTCGCCACGGCGCACCTCGGCGCTGCGAAATTCGTTCAACGGCAGATAGCGGGAGATTGGCCCGACCGCACGGCTGCCGCGCAGCAGCACATGGGATACACCGGCTTTCAAGCGTGCCAGTTCGATCACATCCCCGCCGGTCAGGCGATCGCCCAGCAGTTCGTAGCGATAGTTCTTCTGTACGTCACCGACGACGCTGATCGCGGGTCCTCGTTCCTTGACGACGATGGTGTCGCCATCACGAAACTGCGGCCGAGGAATCGTGCCTTCGAGCAGAAAATCATAGAGATCGACGCTGTCGATCACCTTGCCGTTGCGCTTGATGAGGATGTGCCGGTAGCTGCCAAGGGCGCGATCGATCCCCCCGGCTTGATCGAGAAAGTACAGCAGCGAATCGCTGGGCGTGCCCGCGTAGCGGCCCGGGTTTTCCACGTAACCGGTCACGAAGACACCGACGGGTTGCACACCCTGCAGGTTGGTGTAGACGCTGACGTTTTCCGGATAGACGGATTGAATGGCGTTGCGTACCTTGACGTTGAGCCCTGCATTGGAGGTGCCTTGCACATTCAGCGGGCCGATACCGGGCAGGAAGATATTGCCTTGGGCATCCACCGGCAGCACCTTGTCCATCTCGACCCCGCCCCACACTCGCAGGGTGACCTGATCACCGGGCTTGATGGTGTAGTCCGAGTTGAGACCATCCGCCATTACCCCGCGAAAACCGCCACTGAACAAATTGACGCCGAATGGCGGCAGCTCATCCGGGTCCAGGGGACCGGCGCTTGGCGTAGGGGCCGGCCCGTAGGTGCCGCTACGCCAGTCGGCGCGAGGAGCGGCATCGACACCCTCCCCTTCCTGGGTTTTCTCAGGAACGGCTTGAGCCTGTTCGGACTCGGGCAGAATACCGTTGCCGGCACCGATGGCCTGGGCATGAGCGGTCGCGGCGCTGAAACACGCTACCGCCACCAGACACCCGGCCCGGAGAAAAGATCTGGCTTGTGACATGGGGTCCTCTTGGATGTGCTGGATCCTGCTTGACCGTTATGGACGACCTGGTCCTGGGTCACGGCTTGCGCCGGATGATGGTGCGTTATTGCAACCCACGGCTGCCGCTTTCGAGCGCTTCGGTGACCAGGCGTTGAGTGAACCAGCCCTGGTCCTCATCTCGACAAGCCAGCTGTGCCTGGGGTAAGGCGGCGGATGCTTGCCTCATGACGCGCAGATGCACGCAGGTGCGGCCACTGGCGGCGTAGTAGCGCTCTTCTGCCGTCACTTCGACACTGCTGCCCCAGGGACTTTGCTGAAGCTGAATCACACGGCCGGGAGAAGCGGTCTCGAGGAACTGATCAAGAGTGGGGTCAACGGCGGTTCCCCCGCGCATCGAGGCAATATTCTGAGCGCCATTGCTCATGGAGCCTTGAGCGGCGCAACCCGCGAGCGTCATCAGACACAACGAGGCAAAAGCGAGTCGCAAACCGGTCATGGCACGACCCGGGGAAGGTGCGTTGTTTAATGTCATGCGTCTCACTGGTTTACTTGCTTGTGAAATTTACCGGGTGGTTTGGTCACCCGCCGCGATCCTGCCGCAGGACACTGCTATGGGCGTCGGACACGCACAGCCCTTCTGTGCACTGCTTTTTTAAACATCGAATTAACTAAAAGAATAAAACTTTATAGGGCGCTTGGTGGGGAGCATATTATGGTAAAGGGGGTTATAAAACTAGCCTCGATGCTCACCTAATAGGCTTAGTTTCATTCAATAGACTTAGCCTGGACATAAGTGCTTGGCGCCGCACGCTTTCAGGCGTGGGTGGGGGAAAGTGCAACAAAATGAAATGAGCGATTCGACAAGGCGCAATGGGGTGCATTGCGCCTTGGGTAAGGATTCTCTTCAGTGAGAAAGGATGGTTTTAGCGGTTACCAGACGAGATCACGCCTCACCCAGCAGCCCCAGACTTGCCATCGGTGTCTGACGACGCACGCTCCGGGACAGCGCATGCCCGATGAGGCCGATGAGCAAGGCCCCGCCAATGGGCAGAATCAACCACATCAACCAGTGTACTCGCGGCGCCAGCTCCAGCCAGCGATATACACCCCGGCGGCGGCGGCTTCCGCGAGCAAGGCGCCCATCAGGCCGCTGGTAAATCCCAGCAGCGCAAACTCAACCCCCTGAACCCGGGAAATCAACCGATCGCCGGCGCCGAATACCCGCAGCAGGCCGCTTTCGTGGGTGCGCAGCGTATGGCTGGCGGTCAGGGCGGCATAAAGCACGCTCACCCCGGCCAGCAGCACGAAGGCCAATACGAACTCCACCGCCCGGGTCACCTGGGACAACAGCTCCCGAACCCGGCCGAGAATGGCCTCGACGTTGATCAATGATACTCCGGGAAAGGCGGATACCAGTTTGCCCGGCACATTGCTGCCATCCGCCACGTGAAAGGCGGTGATATAGCTGTGGCCAAAGCGTTCCAAGGTCTCCGGAGGAAAGACCACGTAGAAATTGGGCCAAAAGCTGTCCCAATCGACCTCCCGCAGACTGGTGATTTCGCCGGTGACGTCGGACCCGCCAATGGAGAAGGTCAGAGTATCGCCAAGCGAAATCCCGAAACGTCCGGCAAGGCCGCTCTCCATGGAAATTGGCACGGGCTGATCGTTGTCGGAGGAAGCTGCGGCATTTCGAGCAAACCATTGCCCCTCGAGAATACGATTGCCTTCCGGCACTTCATCCTGCCAAGTCAGATTGAGTTCCCGACGCAGGGCGTTGTCACCGCGGCTCTCCGCGGGCACGACCTCCCGGGGCGGCTGACCGTTGATCGCCACGATGCGTCCACGCACCATGGGATACAGGGCGCTTCGGGTATCCGCCGCGTCCCCGAGGATGTCGATGAAGCCTTCGCGCTCGCCGGCCTGAATGTTGATGGCGAAATAGTTCGGCGTGTCCTCGGGCAGCTGCGCCTGCCAGGTGGTCAACAGATCGCCCCGCACCAGGGTGATGATGGCCATGGCGGCGAAGGTCACCGCGAAGGCCAGCAGTTGACCGAGACTGGCCTGGCGCCGTCGCGCCAATTGCCGCGCGCCCAGCCTGAGAGCCTGGGCACCGCCGCTTGCCCCATTGCCGAAACGCCCGGCCAGACGCAATACCAGCCCCAGCAGCAGCCAGCCCAATGCCCATAGCAGCACCAAGGCAACCAGCCCCCCCAGCAACAAGCCAAGGGAGAGCATGAAATCGCCGGAATAGAGCCACAGAAGGCCGCCGAACACCAGGCTCGCGACACCGACCACCAGCCAGGCGGAGGCCGGCAAGGGATCGAGTTCACGACGCAGCACCTTGAGCGCACTGACCTGTTTCAAGCGCAGCAGGGTCGGGCCGGCAAAGCCCACCAGCACTGCAAGGGCGGTCAAGATGCCAAGTAATAGCGGCAGTATGCCCGGGGGCGGCAATTCCAGGGGTAGAAAACGCATCAGCAATGAAAGCAGTCCCGCCTGCCCTGCCAGCCCTAGCAATGCGCCGATGACCGAGGCGGAGAGCGCCAGCCACAAGAGCTGCAGGGCGAAGAGCTGGGTCAACTGGCGCTGGGAGGCCCCGAAGCAGCGCAGCAAGGCGGCGGTGTCCAGGTGCCGATCCACATAGCGCCTCGTTGCCATGGCCACCGCCACGCCAGCCAGCAGCACCGCCGCCAAACCCGCCAGACTCAAATATTTCTCCGCTCGCTCCAGGGCGTTGCCAAGCTGGGGGCGATCCTCGCGCACGTCCTCGACTTCAACGCCCTGCTGTTCCAGCTGGGCCAGCAGATCCTCGACCCTGGCCACCGCCTCCGGCGGCCCCTTGGCCAACAGCTCATACTCGATCCGGGAACCCGGACGCACCAGTCCGGTGGCGTCGAGATCGTCGATGTGCATCATCAAGCGCGGGTTGAAGCTGCCGAACCCGGCGGATTGATCCGGCTCGCGCTCGATCAGCCCGCTCACCGTCAGCTGCATCTGACCCAGCTGAAACGACTCGCCGATTTCGATGTTCAGCAACTGCGCCAGGCGTGGCGCGATCCAGGCATTGCCCGGCGCCGGGCCCTGGGCCAGCTCCTCGACGCCTTCGCCCATATCTACCAGCACCTTGCCATACAGTGGATAGGCCTCATCCACTACCTTGAGGCTTGCCGGCTGAAACGAATCGTCGCGACTGGCCATCGACACCAGATCGACCTGATCCGCCAACACCAGGCCCGCGTCTTCAAACTGTTGGCGCAGATCCTCGTCGAAGGGTTTGCTCTGCTCGAGCTTGATATCGCCTCCCACTAGTTGGCCTGCCTGCCGGGTCAAGCCGCGATCGAGACGATCAAGAAAAAAGCCGATCATGGTGGAGGCCGCCACCGCCAGCGCCAGGGCCACGAACAAGGCACGCACATCGCTTGCGCGCAGGTCCCGCTTCAAACCTTTCAAGGACAGCCTCAATAAGCTCGCCCCGCCTTTTTCCTCTTTGCTTACAGCACCCTTCATTTCTGAACCGGCATTTCTGCTCATTTCGTTGCTCATGCTTCTACCTCGTCCCGATCCAGGACGGTCAGGTGGCCAGCATCGAGCTTGAGACAACGATCGCAGCGCCGGGCCAGGTGATGATCATGAGTGACCAGCACCAGGGTGGTGCCTGCTTCACGGTTGAGTTCGAACAATAGATCGATGACCTTTCCACCGGTACCGCGATCCAGATTACCCGTGGGCTCATCGGCGAATACCAGTTCCGGGCTGGTAACGAAGGCGCGGGCGACCGCGACCCGCTGCTGCTCACCGCCAGAGAGCTGCTTGGGCAAATGATCCATGCGCTCCCCCAACCCCACTCGAGTCAGCCATTCTCGGCCTCTGATCTGATGATCGCTTCCCGGCAACAGTTCCAGGGGCAGCAATACGTTCTCCAACGCGGTCAGGGTCGGCAGCAGCTGGAAATTCTGAAACACGAAACCGACCCGCCCGGCCCGCAGTCCCGCGCGACCATCCTCATCGAGTTCCTTCAACGACTGTCCAAACAGATCGAGCTCGCCGCTGGTGGGGATATCGAGCCCCGCCAACAAGCCCAGCAGCGTGGACTTGCCGGCGCCGGAACTTCCCAGAATCGCCACGCTCTCACCGGGGAACACCTCGAGATCAAGATTACTTAAGATATCCAGCCGGCGTTCGCCACTGACAACCTGCTTGCCAAGACCTTTGGCATGTAGAATTGCACTCATTTCACGCGTTTGGGAGTTGGACATGATGCACGCTTTCCCTGTGGTTAAACGGTTCCTGAACAAAAGCCTGATGGTGGCGCTGCTGTTATTACTACCGCTATGGGCGGGCCTGGCAAATGCTGCCAACACGACCCTGCTGGTCATGGGGGATAGCCTTAGCGCTGCCTATGGTATCGAGCGTCAGGCCGGCTGGGTCAGTCTACTGAGCCAGCGCCTGGGTGATGAAGTCAAGGTCGTCAATGCCAGCATCAGCGGCGAGACCACGTCTGGCGGCGTGTCCCGTCTGCATGAGCTACTCAGACAACATGGCCCGGACATCGTTCTGATCGAGCTGGGGGGAAACGATGGCCTGCGCGGTCTGCCCCCCAAGCAGATGCGCCATAATCTTTCCACCATGATCGAAGCCAGTAAAAAGATCGATGCCAAGGTGCTGCTGGTGGGCATCGAGATACCGCCCAATTATGGCCAGGCTTACACCCAGGCCTTCAAGACGGTCTACCATGATCTGGCCGAACAGTACGACGTACCTCTGGTGCCCTTTCTTCTCGAGGGTATTGCGCTAGAGGATGACCTCATGCAGGACGACGGCATTCATCCTACCGCCGAGGCTCAGCCCCGTATGCTCGAGAACGTCTGGCCCAAGCTGGAAGCGCTGTTGCCAGAAAAGGCACAGGAACGGGTTGCAAGCCATTGACCGGCTCGCCAGTGGTCCATTGATGGACTAAACTTGGTCCACCACTTGATGAGATGAATCCTATGCGTATCGAAACCATCAGTTACCTGAAACAGAATGCTGCCACCCTGGATGTTCGGGAGCCGCTGATCATCACCCAGAATGGCAAGCCGACCTATGTGGTGGAATCCTATGCCGCTCATGAACGTCGCGAACAGGGCCTCGCTCTGCTCAAGCTCCTGAGCCTGGGTGAACGCAGCCGCGAAGCCGGCATGACCATGAGCGCCGAGGAGTTCAAGGCCAAGCTCAAAGAAGATCATGCAGCCGAACGAGGCGAACCCATTTGACTCGAACAAGTGCGGTCACCTTCGAGAATACGGCTCTACAATCCCTACGTAATTGCCGCTATTTTCTTATCGATCATCTCGAAATGCCGCTAGACAAGGCCCACACCTATACCCTGAGTTTAGCTGATACAGCCGTTTCACCATTGGCACAGCGCGCCGATACCTATGCGATCTGCCGACAGGCAGCGGAGCTTGGTACCAATGACTACCGCGAGCTGCCGATCGACAATTACCGTGTCGTTTACCGCATCTGGCCGGAGACCCATGCCGTCTCCATTTATCTGTTCGTCCATCAGCGCCAGGATCTCAAGCAGCTATTGTTTCAGTATCAGATACTCAAATGACACCCTCGCTCGCTGAAGCGAGCTTCTACACGTAAGCAGCCGCACCGGGTTTAGTAGGAGCCTGATTTATCGGGCGATAGCCAGACCACCATCGCTCACTAAAGTGATCTCCTACAAAAATCACGCCGAAGCCGGCGCGGGCGCCTTCTGCAACTGCTGCAACCCCAGCCCACCGAGAATCAGCACAAGCCCGATCAGAGTCGAGGCGAGGATGGGCTCACCTACGATGAAGTGCAGAAGCAATAGCGATACCGGCGGCGACAGAAAAATTAGGTTGGAGACCTTGGCGGTGCGCGATATCTGCTGGACCGCCATCTGCCACAGCACGAAGGCGATGCCCATCTCGAATAGCCCGACATAGATGCCCGCCCCCAGACTACTCCAGCCGTGCCAGGTAAACCCCGGCCCGATGAGCACGAGCAGCGTCAGAATCGGCAGGCCCACGCTGAAGTTCTGCCACTGGGCCACCAAGGGCTCTCGATGATCCTTGGCGTTGAACAACCAATACAGCGCCCAGAGCAGCGTCGAGGCCAGGGCGAACCCGACCCCCAGCGGATCGGCGAAGGCCACCTCGAATACCGCGCCACGAGTGGCAATGACCCAGACGCCGGCGTAGGCGATCAATCCGGCAAGAATATCCATGCGGGTCAGACGCTGACCGAGAATCGGCACGGCGAGAAAGCCCATGGCCAGCGCCCAGGTATAGTTCAGTGCCATGGCCTCCTGACCCGGCAATCGGTCGTAGGCAGCGAACAGCACCAGATAGTAGGCCACCGGATTCATCAGCCCGGCCCACAGCGCGGTACGCCAGCCTTTGCGCAAGGCCAGGCCAAGCTGTCCTCGCTTGACCACCAACGCACCGATCAGCAACCAGGAGACCAGCGCCGCGATCCAGATCAGCTCCACCGGCGTCATGCTCGCCAAGGCCAGCTTGAAGGCGGTCGCCACCGTGGACCATAACGCCACCGCGGCCACGCCGTAGAGCATCGCTTGCCGATCCTGAGTCATGCCTACTCCTATCCCATGTGCGTTTACGCTAAGGTAACCACCCTAACCGCCCTGCGTCGCTTAGACGAGCATGGCGATCATCGAACAACTGAATTTTGTTAAGGAACTCTGGCATGGAGGCAACTCGCAATAGCCTGCCGCCGTCCTCCCCCGACGCGCCCCCCGAGAAGATCAGCGCCTTCGTTACTGCCTATCAACTAAATGGTACCGGCGGCGGCCGCATACTCGACGACACGCAGCTGCACGCCGTGTGGCACAGTGAAGAAGCCGCACTCTGGCTGCATCTGGATTTCCGTCATGACGACGTCATGACCTATTTGCACTCCCTTGCGGAACTCGACGAGGCGGTCATCGAGGCGCTGCTCGAGGAAGACACGCGCCCGCGGGTGGCGCGCTTCGGTCGCGGTGTCGTGACTACCTTGCGCGGCATCAACTTCAACCCTGGCGCGGCGCGAGACGATTTGATCTCCCTGCGGGTGTGGATGACCCCCAAGCGCCTGATCACCTTGCGCCGGCGCCCGCTGCATGCGGTCAGCGTGGTGCGCGAACGTATCGACAGCGGTGACGGCGCCGAGTCGATTCCAGACCTGACGGCCTGGTTGACGGAAACACTCGTCGATCAAGTGGGCGATGTGACTCACCAGCTCGATGGGCGTCTGGCGGAACTGGAAGAAGCCCAGCTCAACGATCCTGAAGACGTGGACAGCGACGACTTGACGCGGATTCGTCGCTCCTTGATCAACCTGCGCCGCTTCATGGGCCCTCAGCGCGACTGCCTGGCGCAGCTGGCCCAGGGTCCGTTATGGCTCGACGAGGAAACCAAGGTATCGCTGCGAGAAAGCGCCAACCAGCTTTCACGCTATACCGAAGACTTCAATGCCATGCAGGAGCGCGCCCATATCCTTCAGGAGCAGTACTGGAGCGAACACAACGAACAGCTCAACGAGCGCATGTACATGCTGGCCATCGTCACCACGGTGTTTCTCCCCTTGAGCTTTCTCACCGGCCTGCTGGGCATCAACGTCGGCGGTATTCCGGGGGCCGAGAATCCTTACGCGTTCACGATATTCATTGCGCTCACCCTGGCGATCGGCATCGCGGTGATGGCGCTGCTCAAGCGCAAGCACTGGTGGTAGGAAGCCTAGCGATCGATATGACCCAGGTCTCGCTCAGGATCAAGCCGGTCGCGTACCCGACGCTTGAGCTCTTTTATATCCGGAAAGCCCCCGTCGCGTTTGCGCTCCCAGATCACCTGGTCATCGAACAGCACTTCGAAATGGCCGCCATGACTGGGGGCCAAGGCAACTTCGGCAAGATCCTCACCAAAGGTGGAAAGAAGCTCCTGGGCATACCACCCTGCCCTAAGAAGCCAGTGACATTGCGTGCAATAATGAATACGTACTCGAGCCATTTTGACCTCCTCTCATGACGTGACAATGGCTCATCATAACAATGTGTCGATGATCAAATGTGTCGATACGTGTCGGCAGCTCCATGGAGGACATGCATGGCCAGCACCCCCATCAGTCAGTCCCGTTTTTACGAGTGGCTGACCGGCGATGAAGATAGTCGTCTGTGCAAGGACATTTCGGACGAGGCCTGCAACGAGCAGCCGGGCAATTTCTTTCGCCATCTCGCGGCATCCCTTGGCAACAAGCTGGCGGACGAGTTCTCCAGCGCGCGGTTGGTACTGCCCTGGTTGCTCGGGGTGATCGGTGCCCCGCTGTGGATGGTGGGGCTGCTGGTCCCCATTCGCGAAGCCGGTTCTCTTCTGCCCCAGGTCTTCATCGCCGGATTCATTCGTCATATGCCCCAACGCAAATGGGTATGGGTCATCGGCGGAGTGCTTCAGGCGCTTTGTGCAGGGGCGCTTGCGCTACTGGCACTGACCGGCAGTGGCGGCCTGGGGGGTGCCCTGGTGCTGATCGTACTGGTCGTGCTTTCGCTGGCGCGAGGGCTTTCTTCCATTGCCACCAAGGATGTACTGGGCAAGACCATTGCCAAACAGCGCCGCGGTAATCTGATGGGTTGGAGCGGCAGTGTCGCCGGTGCCATGACCCTGCTTGCCGGCGGTGTACTGATGCTGTTTGACGATCGTCACGGCGAGACAGTGCTGGCGATATTGCTGGCCATTGCCGCCTTAGGCTGGGCGATCAATGCGGCCTGCGCCGCCGCCATTCGCGAAGATCGAGGCGCCACGGAAGGCGGTGAAAACGCCTGGGACAGTATTCGCCAAGGCCTTGAGCTGCTGCGTCAGGATCGCACCTTCCTGCATTTCAATCTGGCCCGGGCGCTGCTGCTCTCGAGCGCGCTTGCCCTGCCCTATATTGCGCTGCTTGGCCAACGCCAAAGCGGCGAGGATCTGGGCGGCCTCGGCGTACTCATCGTCATCTCAGGGCTTGCCAGCATGCTGGCAAGCCCGTTCTGGGGCAAGCGGGCTGATATCTCGAGTCACAAGGTGATGCGCGATGCCGGCGCCATGGCCGGGCTCTGCTGTCTAACGGCAGCGGGAATCGCCTGGATGCCGGGAGATTGGACCCGAACGATCTGGCCCTTCGCCCTGGTTTATGGAGTGCTGGTCATCGCTCACGCAGGCATTCGGCTTGGCCGCAAGACCTATGTGGTGGACATGGCGGGTCGCGATGACCGCGCACTCTATGTCGCTTTATCGAATACGCTGACCGGACTCTTGATGTTGATCGTGGGTGCTATCATTGGTGTGTTGGCTCAATGGCTTGGCAGTACCGGTTTGTTGTTGGTACTTTCCCTGTGCGCTTTTGCCGCTTCTGTCACCGCGCAACGCTTGCCACAGGTCGAATAGTATCGACAAAGCGTTGAAAACATTACTAAGGCTGGCCATGATAGACGGACAAGGGCTTTGCGCGCCCCTGGGCCAGCGCACCAGACGCCTCCCATGATCCGTTACAGGACCGCCATCGCATGAAAAGACCTGCAATGATCGACGCGGCACTGCTGGAGCGTATCATCGATGCATCCGAGGATGGCATCGTGGTCGCCGAGCAGGAGGGCGACGACACCATTCTCATCTACGTCAATCAGGGATTCGAGCGCCTCACCGGCTATAGCGCTGATGAGATTCTCTATCAAGACTGTCGTTTCCTACAAAAAGAAGATCACGATCAGCCTGGCCTGGATAACATTCGCCAAGCCATCGCCGATCAGCGGCCTTGCCGCGAAGTGTTGCGCAACTACCGTAAGGATGGCAGCTTTTTCTGGAACGAACTGTCGATTACCCCGGTGTTCGATGAGCAAGACCAGCTTACCTATTTCGTCGGAGTGCAAAAGGACGTTACCGGACATATGGAAGCCCTGGAAAAACTTGCTGCGCTGCAGGCCGGCCAAAACTCATGAAACTTTGGTTTTTTTCCTGAAATGCTTGTTATCACCTCCAACCAGCGCTATATAGCCAACAAGGTGTCTAGATCCAATATAGAACGCTGGCAGAGGGTCGAACATGAGCCACGATACGCTTAGTGACGAACAATTCGACGATCAAGATAGTTACGAAGCCGATAATGATGCGCAATATCAACGCTCCCGGAGTCCACGTAATGACACGCTGCGTTTGCGTCGCCAGGTCGAAGCATTGTTGGAAGAGCGTCGATTGAAGCGGGCAATAGAAGACGACTGGGACCTGGAAGAAGAATAACGCTTTACGTCACGCCCTATTTTTATAATGCGCCAGCTCGATCATCTCGGCTGGTGCATATCCTGGACTGGCCTTTCCTCAGTGCGACCACTATCATCAAGGCCACCTAAATCCCAACATGATGGCAATGGATTTCCATGGCGCAATACGTCTACACCATGAATCGGGTGGGCAAGGTCGTGCCCCCGAAGCGCGAGATTCTCAAGAACATTTCGCTATCCTTTTTCCCCGGCGCCAAAATCGGCGTTCTCGGTCTCAACGGCTCGGGCAAATCGACGCTGTTGCGTATCATGGCAGGGGTCGATACCGAATATAACGGCGAAGCTCGACCAATGCCGGGCCTCAACATCGGCTATCTGCCTCAGGAACCAGAGCTTGACGATAGCAAGAGCGTGCGCGACATCGTCGAGGAAGCCGTCGGTGAAATCAAGAAGGCTCAGGAACAGCTGGATGCCGTCTATATCGCCTATGCAGAGCCGGATGCAGATTTTGACGCCTTGGCTGCGGAACAGGCTCGACTGGAGAACCTGATCGAAGCCTCTGATGCCCACAACCTGGAGCGCAAGCTCGAGGTGGCCGCCGAAGCGCTGCGACTTCCACCTTGGGATGCCAACGTCGGCGTGCTATCCGGGGGCGAGCGTCGCCGGGTGGCGCTATGCCGGCTGCTGCTTTCCAATCCGGACATGCTGTTGCTGGACGAGCCTACCAACCATTTGGATGCAGAATCCGTGGCTTGGCTCGAGCGCTTCTTGCACGACTACCCGGGCACCGTGGTGGCCATTACCCACGATCGTTATTTTCTCGACAACGTGGCGGGCTGGATTCTCGAACTCGATCGCGGCCAGGGCATTCCTTTCGAAGGCAACTATTCCGACTGGCTCGAAGCCAAAGAGAAGCGCCTGGCCCAGGAAGCCAAACAGGAAGCCTCCCGGCAAAAGGCCATCAAGGACGAGCTCGAGTGGGTGCGCAGCAACGCCAAGGGCCGCCAGGCCAAGAGCAAGGCGCGCCTCAATCGCTTCGAGGAAATGCAGTCCGGCGACTTCCAGAAGCGCAACGAGACCAACGAGATCTACATTCCGCCCGGTCCACGTCTGGGTGACAAGGTGATCGAACTGCATGACGTGGGCAAACGCTACGATGACAAACTGCTGTTCGAGCATCTATCGTTCCAGGTGCCAAAAGGCGCCATCGTCGGCATCATTGGTGGCAACGGCGCCGGTAAGTCGTCTCTGTTTCGCATGATCAACGGCACCGAACAGCCCGATGAAGGCGAAATCGTCATCGGCGACACCGTGCAGATCGCCTATGTCGAACAGCTGCGCGACGGCCTCGATAACAAGCAGACCGTGTGGGAAGCGGTGTCCGAAGGCCAGGACATGCTCAACATCAATGGCTACGAGGTGTCGTCCCGGGCCTATGTGGGGCGCTTCAACTTCAAGGGCAACGATCAGCAAAAACGCCTGTCGGAGCTTTCCGGCGGCGAGCGTGGCCGACTGCAGCTGGCTCAGACCCTGAAGCAAGGCGCCAACGTGCTGCTGCTTGACGAGCCATCCAACGATCTGGACATCGAGACTCTGCGCGCCCTGGAAGAAGCCATACTGGCCTTTCCCGGCTGCGCTTTGGTGATTTCCCACGACCGCTGGTTCCTGGACCGTATCGCTACCCACATTCTCGCCTACGAAGGGGATTCTCAGGTGGTATTCTTCGAGGGCAACTACAGCCACTACGAAGCGGATCATAGAAAGCGGGTCGGTAACGACACGCCGAAGCGCATGAAGTACAAGCGTATTGACGCCTAATGCCGATAACGTTGGCTGAACGATACTGCTGAACCGTTTGTTTAAACTGTTTGTCTGGCCTGTTTTACCTAGGGCCTGTTGACGTTTCATTCACGGCCGCGCTGGCGCCAGTTTTTATTCAGGGCAAGGCAGGAGGAGAGAAATTTGGTTATTCCAAATGAACGACGACTAACGCAGCAG
>NZ_JIBT01000065.1 GCF_001039575.1 Halomonas sp. PR-M31 | reverse complement strand
CCGCCCGTCTTCGTTGATGTGCTCGATCAGCTCCATGCCCACTTCCGCGGCCATGCGATTGCGAAATTCGATCATCTCGCGAAACTTCCAGGTGGTGTTGACGTGGAGCAGAGGGAACGGTGGGGTGGCCGGGTAGAAGGCCTTGCGTGCCAGATGCAGCATCACCGAGGAATCCTTGCCGATGGAGTAGAGCATCACCGGGTTGGCAAACTCCGCAGCGACTTCGCGCAGGATGTGAATCGACTCCGCCTCGAGCTGCTTGAGATGGGTCTGAGACACTGGATCACAATGGGACGGAAGCATGGTGTATCGCCAGGTAGAGGAGTTGTGAGCGTTTTCACCCTACCCCGATATAAAACAGCGGCGCTCAAAAGTTCAAAAGGGCCAAATCAACGGGACCAGCAATATCGACGTACATCCTACGATGAGACTTAGCGGTGCCCCCAGGCGTAAATAGTCGCGCATTCTATAGCCACCCGGCCCCATTACCATCAGGTTGGTCTGATAGCCCAAAGGAGTCATGAAACTGGCAGAGGCAGCGAACATGAGCACGATGACGAAAGGCATGCAGCTCACATCAAGGCGTTCAGCGACAGAGATGGCAATAGGAAACATCAATACGGCGGCGGCGTTGTTGGTGATGACCTCAGTGAACAGCACTGTCATCAGGTAAATCATGGCAAGCGCCAGCACGGGTGGCATATCCGCATTGACCATCAGCCCTGCGATGATCTGGGCAGCGCCGGATTTGGTCATGGCCGCCCCCAAGGCAAACGAGGCTGCGATGACGACCAGTACCGAAAGATCGATGGACCGTCTGGCCTTGCTGGCCGTAATGCAGCCACATATCAGCATGCCTCCGCCAGCCAGTAGGACCGCTTCTAGTATCGATATCAGCCCAAGACCACTGACACCGACCATCAATGCCAGAATTCCAAGCGCTAAGGGCGCCTTGCGAAAATCCGGGGGCGTGGAATCGTTGAGCGCACTGACCAGCAAAAAGTCACGTCGATAGCGATATTGCGCGACAAATTCCTGTCCGGTTTCCATCAATAGCGTGTCGCCGACCTGAAACGTAATATTCCCCAACTTGCCCGGCAGACGCCGGCCCTGGCGGGAAACCGACAGGATCACCGCCTGAAAGCGGGAACGAAAGCGCGATTCGCGAACGGTCTGACCCAGCCCCGTGAAATCGCGGCTAATGACCGCCTCGACCAGGCAACGATGATGATGATTGATCGAGAGTTTACGCACATCACCGGCTGCCGGCGTCAGCCCCTGCACACGGCGTAGCTCGCTGGCACATTCCGGTGCCCCGATGAAGAGCAACGTATCGTTTTCTTCAAGCAGAGTATCTGGCGAGACCGCGGTCATTAGCCGCGATCCACGCTCGATATCAGCCAGGTAACCATGCTGCAGATTGCGCAGGCCAGCCTCGGCAATGGTCTTGCCACAAAGCGGGCCACCGGGGGCCACCACGAATTCGACTCCGTACTCCCGAACCTTACTGATTTGCTCGACGGCGCCGTCCCGTCCAGGCAGGAGCCGATCGGCAAACAGCAACAGAAAACCGCTGCCCAGCAATAGGATGGGAACGCCTACCCAGGCGAGATCGAACATTCCGAGCGAAATGCCCATCTGGCTTTGCAAAAGACCATCCACTACCAGATTGGTGCTGGTACCAATCAGGGTACAGGTACCACCGAGAATGGCGATATAGCTCAGCGGTAGCAGAAGCTTAGAGGGAGAAAGCCCCAGGCGCCGGGCCCACTCCTGCACGGCAGGAATGAACATAGCCACTACTGCCGTGTTGTTCATGAAGGCGCTAAGACCGGCCACGGGTAATACCAGACGCAGCTGGGCACGCTTGATGGTATGTGGCTGACCCAATAGACGATTGGCCAGCCATTGCACGGCACCGGTTTCGCGCAAGCCTGCCGCCACAACGTAGAGTGCTGCGATGGTCATGACACCGGCATTGGCAAATCCCGCCAGCGCTTCCTGAGGTGTGAGCACGTTGCCAACGACCAACACCATCAAGGCAGCCATCAGGATGGCGTCCGGTGCGATACGGGTGAAGGTCAGCGCACACAGCACACAAAAGATACTGGCCAGGCTCAACCAAATGTCAAAACTCATTGAAAAACTGTCGGCCCGCCGGCTGCATGACGCAATGGCTTCACTGTGTAAAACCTTCCAGCCGGCGCCTGATCATCAAGATGCCGGCTGACGCCGCAGGCGCGGGCTGAGCAGCTCACCCAGCGCTGTGATTGCGGCCAGCACGATTAGTAGCCAAGGCCATTGGCTACCCAGATCGAGGCTCATGACCCCAAGCGCATCGATGAAAATCAGCAGGATACCCAGCGGGCTAACATAGCGAATCATGAATAGCCACAGCGCATGCAAAATACGCGACAAGCCAAGCTCGGATCGGAAGATGTCATCGCGCAGCACGAAACCGGCCATCAACGCCATGCCCAGACCTCCTAAAGGCATCATCCAGCGTGAAGTCAGATAATCCAGCCAGTCGAAGAAATGCCTGCCCGCCAGGGTCCAGTCGGCGCCCAGGTTGAACGAAAGCATGGCCAGGGTACTGATGATCCACAACAAGATACCGGTCCCCCAAGATGCTTTGGTCCTCG
>NZ_JIBT01000064.1 GCF_001039575.1 Halomonas sp. PR-M31 | reverse complement strand
CAGATCGGCCATGGATTCGCTCAGCTTGAGGCGAAACATTGCCGTTGCACGATCTTCGTTCAACAGACGCTGTACGAGCAGCAGATAGGACAGGTTGATGTCTTGGATGTCTTCTAGAAGGCTGTCGATTGTCATGGTGTCATTCCCTGCGTTTGCGTAGTGTTGCTTGGTTTTTTTATTAGGCTTTTGCCTAGTTTTATATGGCTCTAATGGCCATTATTTATTGTGTCCCTGTCACATTTGACTTAGTTCTAATGCTTTAGGACAGGTGTATTTTGAGACCTTTTTATGAGTCATTGCAATAGGTGTGTCGCAAAAAAATGACGAATACGTTACTGAATTGTAATCAGATGGGTAGTTTTATCTGCAAACCATTGCTCAATAAGGCAATTTTTTATCACGTAAAATGCATGAAGCCCGGCATACGTGGGCTTCAAGAGATGTCGAGGGTTCAAAAAGATCGATTACGTTGAATTCTTGGTGCTCACCTCAACGCAAAAACGATAGACAAGTCTTGCAATAAGGTAGTCACGAAGGTTTTTAACGGGGGGCAGCGTCGATTTCAGCCACCCACGCCAGCAGTTCCGCAATGATCTGATACAGCGCAGGGGGAATTTGAGCGTCCAGATCGACTTGCATCAGCAAGCCCACCAGTTCCGGCGCATCGTGTATGTAAAGGCCCTGTCGGCGGGCCTCAGTGGCAATGCGCTCGGCAAGCTCACCATACCCTTTGGCCAATACTCGAGGGGCTCGTCCATCGTCACTATAAGCCAGGGCCACGGCCTGGCGACGTCCCTTGTGTGGGGGTTGCGATTGGCTCATGAGGATTTTTCGCCAGAGGAATCCTCTTTCGAGGCGTTTATCTTGGTCAATACATTGACCTGTACATCCGCAAAGCCACAACGTGTGAGCCGCTCGCTCAAGGCGTCTCGCTCTGCGTTGAGCATGCCGGTGCAGGCTGCACTCTCGCTTTGCAAGACCAAACGCAGCGCGGTATTACGCAGATGCAGCTGCACTTCAAGCTCTCCCAGACGCGGCAGCTCGAGTCTAAGCTGACTGTGCCATACCGCTTCTTGCTCCTCTTCGCCCTGCTGCTGATCCTTTTCCTGTCTGGCATGCTCCGCCAGCTGCTCGGGCACCTGGATAACCAGGGCCATGAAAACACCGGACCAGAGATCCCCTTCCCAACGCAGGGTCGGCGTTACCAGCAACTCGAGCTGATGTCTCAGAATTCCCTGCAGGGACTCATCGATGCCGTCCATGCCATTAGCGTTAGCGTTAGCGCCAGCATGAGCTGAATTGACACCGGAACCGATTGCCGAACCAATGGGAAGCTCTCCCCGCTGGGCAAATGCCTGGGCGACATCCTGAGGCGTCATGAAGGCCAGGGCGGCCTGAACGGGTGACAACGGCGCCAAGGGCGACTCCGTGGGCGCTCCGGTAGGCAGTGGCGTCAATATCCACCGTTCAGCCCCCAACAAGGCAGGCAAGGAGCGTCTATCGATCAGCAAACTCCCGGCTGTCGAAGCGCCCTCGGTCTGGCCCGGCTTGGTCATCAACGCATTGATCAGCGCACTGTTCGAGGACTGAACTTGCATCTGGGGTTCGCGCAACAGCGCGCTTCCCGGCATCTCGCCTCGATACCAGCGCCCGACATGAGATTCATAGAACAATCCGCTGGTCTCGATACTGCTTTGTAGACGGCCTGCCAAGGCGGGTGCATTAATGGCATCCGGATCGATGCCACCGGTCAATAGTGGCGCCGGCGATCTGATCACCGAGGGCGGAGCAGGAAACTTGAAGAGAATATCGGCGATGCTGCGAGCCGCAGGACTGAAATGGGTGGTCGTCGAGGCAGGGGTTGTGGAAGCGGGAGGCAGCGGCGCGGCCTCCCCTTTTGTTTCTTTTGCACTCGCCCCAGGGAGGGCGACGGCGCTGCGCTCCGTATGCAGCCGTGAATCACTGTGAAGCGCTCGGGGTGCCTGGCCTGCCGTCAGGGGCTTGACCGGCTCCAGAAGCTCCCGATTTGCCTGGGTATCGACACGCTTGCCCAGCACCTGATGCAATAGCGTGTCGAGTAACGGAGTAATGACACCACTCATCGAAGCCCTTGATTGTCCGAGGGGATACCGGCACCCGCGCTATAGAGCTTGGAAAGATCGCGACGATGACGGCTATCGTCCATCAGATCCCGCAGCTCGTCGCGATGACTCGCCGCAAGCTGCTGAATCTGCCTGTCCTGTTTGAGAATACGCTCGATAAGAGCTGCCTTGCGACGCACTCCTGCCGTGTTGCCTTCAATGGCACGTTGATAACGCGCTTCCAGAGTCTTGAGCGATTCAACCTCTGCCAGATAATCGGCTTCTTGCTGAGCAAGCTGCGCCCAATGGCCTTCGCGAGCCAAGGCCAGTCTGCTCGTGGAGTGCGCGAGTAGCTTTTCATAAGCCGCAACTACGTTTTCAACCGGCGTCATTGGCGCTTGTTCCTTGCTTGGGGCTGCTTCACTTACATGATCATTTAGAGCGCTTCTTCCGAGTCCAAGATCAAGGAGCGATCTCACGCCAGGCGGAAGCAATATTCTCGATCAGCTTGGACGCTTCATCGATCAGCGCCTCGTCATTTTTCAAGTTCGCTCGCAGCAAAAGGCCCACCACATAGTCGTAGAGCGATCCCAGGCGTTCGGCAATTTCACCGCCCTTCTCGCGATCAAGCCCCGCGGCCAGACCATTGTTGACGATGTCGATCGCCTTGGACAGTGCTTTGCCCTTTTCCATCATGTTGCCCTGCTGCATGTGCAGCCGTGCCGCCCGCATGGACGCCTGGGCACCATCAAACAGCATGACGATCAACTGATGGGGCGATGCGGACATCACCCCAGTTTCCACGCCTACTCGAGCGTAGGCATTGGCACCGCGCATTGCACTCATCGAAAGCTCCATTACTTACGGCCCAGCTGGGCATTCATGGCATCAAACTGCTGAGTTAGATAGCTCATGGTGGAATTCATCTGGGACACCAGGAGATCCATCTGCCCGAACTGCTTACGATAGCGGGCAACGGTTGCATCGATGCGCTCCTCGGTCCGGGTGTAACGATCGCCCAGCCCCTCGATGCGCTTTTCTAGACCGCTGGTGGCATTACTCAACAGGCCACCTTTATCCAGCATGGTCTTGACGGTTGACTCGAGAATGTCCGAGAAGCCGTCCTGGGTATCGGTACCGCCGAAGAAGCGGTTCAGACTCTCGGGGTTTTCGGCAACCAAGGCTTCGAGCTTTTCACTGTTGACTTCCAGCTTGCCGTCGAGCTTGAGCTCGATACCCACATCGGATAGGCGCTGTAGCCCCTCTCCACTCAAGGGATTGCCCATGACGTTGCGCAGACGAGTCTCCACGCCGCGCATGGTGCTGTCGCCCAACAACTGGCCCGCCACACCGCTTTTCTTGTCGTAGGCGGTCAGACTGCTCATGGTTTTCTGAAGGCCATTGTAGGCATCGACGAAATCCTGAACGTTCTTGGTGATCGCGGCGTTATCCCGGGAAATCGTCAGCCGTTCCGTTTCGGTGCCGGTGGTGATCTTGTCGAGATTGAGGGTGACCCCTTGAATGGCCTCCTCGACTCGATTCGATGAACTGGTGATATCGAGACCGTTGACCTTGAGCATCGCGTCTTGCGGCTGAACGGTCTGCGTCATGCTGTCGGCAGAGCCGTCGGTGCTGTTGTAGCTAAGCAGGTTTGACAGTGTTGCATTATCACTGGCGGTAACCGTCATCGTAGAATCGACACCGGTGTTCTTTGATGTCAGCACGAGACGATGAGGCGTATTGCTGCCGTCATTGATAAGCGACGCGGTGACACCACCATCTTTTGCATTGATGGCATCGCGGATCGATTCGAGCGAACTCTTGCCTTCGCTGATGGCGATATCCAGGGTTTCATCACCGATCTTGATACTCAGGCTGCCTGCTCCCAGCTTTTCAGCCTTGTCGCTGACCCCGTTGCTCGCCAGTGCTTGACCCTGGGCCAGCTGAGAGACGGCGATATCATAGGTGCCTGCTACCGCCTTGGTACCCACGGTGGCGGACATGGCTTCGCCGGTCATGTTGCTTTTCACGCTGCGAAAAGAGTCCGCATCGTTGAGCTTGGCCGCTGCGTCCTGAAACTTGTCCAGCGCTGACTCGAGCCGACCAAAGGCCGAGATCTGGGCCTGATAGCTTTTCTGCTGCTGAACGATCGGTGTCAGCTGCCCCCGCTCTCCGGCCTCGAGCTGATCCAGCAAACCGTTGAGGTCCAGTCCCGATCCGATGCCTATTGAAGAAATACTCGCCATGATGACCCTCTTTGATCTATGACCTTTTTACCAGTCCGGCAACGCATTCGCCGTTGGAACAGACTGACGATAGGTGTTCAATTCGTCGTATCGGCAAACTGCTCGGGAACTTGAGGGTCATCGCTGGCATGAGAACAACAGGTACGCCATCATGGTCCCCCTTTGAATGAGTGCCTCTCTTTTGATATCGGCTGCACTGCCACTTCTCTTGATCTTCTAGGACATCGTCATGGACTCGACCGGACTTTTTAACGACTACCATCAATGGCAACGCTTCAACCGCCAGGACCAAGTGAGCCGAGAGCATAGTGCCGCCATACGCAAGCTGGCGGAGTCTCATGCCATGGCCTCGCGGGTCACCGAAGGCTATCGCAGCATGGCAGACAAGGGGGCCAAGGAAGGCGCCTGCTATCGCACCTTGTTTCTGCGGCGTCGGGATAATGCGGAAGAATTGGCCTGCGAAGGCTGGCTATTCGTACGCCGGGTGTTGACCGAAGGTGGAACCACCCGAGTGCGCGCCACGCTGTTGGAAAGCTTCACCCTAGAGGATGGCCGCATCGAACCGGGCACGAAGCCCGCCATCAAGATCGCTCTGGACATCTTTGATGAAATTCTGGTCAAACGCAGCATGTCGCTAGGTTGTCGTATCGATCGCCAGGACGACGAGCGAGATACCCGTTTCATCACCTTCCTCGACAGCGTGCGCGGCGATCTGAAAAAGCATTTGTAACGACACCATGACAACAACTTCTCTGCGGCGTCATCCGCTCCTCTTCGTGGGGCTGATGATTCTCGTGGCGCTCAATCTGCGCCCGGCTCTGTCGTCCCTGGCGCCGTTACTGATCCGCATTCAGCAGGAGCTCGATCTCTCGGCATCCTCTATTGGCGCGTTGACTACCCTGCCGGTGCTTTGTCTGGGACTGTTCGCCCCGCTGGCGCTTCGACTGTCAAGACAAGTGGGGCCAGAGCGGGCCATGAGCCTGGGGCTTTTGCTACTGGCCTGCGCCCTCGTCCTGCGGGCCAACGGCCATGTTCCGCTTTTGTATCTTGGCACCCTGTTGGCCGGCGCCGCGATCGGCATCGTCGGCACCCTGCTGCCGGGATTGGTCAAGCGCGAACTCCCTCAGGGCGCCGATGTGGTAACCGGCGTCTATACCATGGCGCTGTGCCTAGGCGGGGCGCTGGGCGCGGGGCTTTCGGTGCCGCTATCGGACTGGTTGAATGATTGGCGCCTCGGCCTGGGCAGTTGGGCGCTTCTTGCCCTGCTGGCGTTGGTAGCCTGGCGTCTGGCCATGCCCCAGCCATCGCCGGAAACGAAGGCTCATGCCAAAACTGGGCAGGGTAATCCCGGTTTGCTGCGTTCGGCCCTGGCCTGGCAGGTCACCGGCTACATGGGCTGCCAGTCGTCCCTTGCCTATATCGTCTTTGGCTGGCTGCCGGTACTGCTACAGCGTCGCGGACTCGATGAGGGTGAGGCCGGCTGGCTGTTGGCCACTTCGATCACCTGCCAACTGGCCACCGCCCTGGGCGCACCCTGGATTGCACGCCTGGGCCGGGACCAACGACCGACCATTTTATTGCTGATGGGGCTGACCGCTGCCGGCATCGTGCTGCTTCTATTGGCGCCCCTAAGCTGGCGCTGGTGGGGTGCGCTTCTTCTGGGTCTGGGCCAAGGGGGCTGTTTCAGCATGGCGCTGACGTTGATCGTGCTACGCACCGGCACCTCAGCACTTGCGGGTCAGCTGTCGAGCATGGCTCAGGGGTTTGGCTATGTATTGGCCGCCACCGGGCCGTTGATGGTCGGCGTTCTGCTGGAATACACCCAGGACATGACGCTGCTGACTTCGGTGCTGTTGACCTATGTGGCCCTGGCCACCACCTTCGCACTGCTGGCCGGTCGTCGGCGTAAGCTTGAAGTCGATGCGCAAGGCCAATTGGTGACCCTGGGTCATTGATTGTTCTAGTGAAGGTCAACCAGGGAGAAAGCCCTGCAAGAAACGGCGGTAATCTGCCTGGGCCGCACTCAACGCCTGAGTCTGTAACCAAACCTCGTGGCCCGGCAGACACTGGGCCAGCCGGGCGCAGGCAAGCGGCGTCAAGGCGCCCAGTCGCGGATAGCCGCCGATGGTCTGGCGATCGTTGAGCAGCACGATCGGTTGACCGTCCGGCGGAACCTGCACCGCCCCAAGCCCAATACCCTCGGAAATCATGCTGGAAACGGCGCACTTCAATTCAGGGCCGGTGAGACGCACCCCCATGCGATCGGCGCGATCGTCGACCTGCCAGGGGCGATTGAAAGCTGCAAACAGGCTGGTACCGTCGAATTCCGCGATCTGAGCGCCGGGCACCAGCGCAAGCCTTGCCGGCTGTGAATAGTCCGGACGGTTATCAGCGGAAGGCGCTTGGGGCAGCTCACCCTCTTCATGGCATTGTTGAAAGATCAGGGTATCGTCCTTTTGCAGCTTCCCCCCTTGGCCATCGTGGCCGCCCAAGCCTTCCCGGATCACGCCGGCGACGCTGCCCAGCACCGGCTCGGCGAGAAAACCGCCCGGTGCGGCCAGATAGGCACGCAGTCCGTCTTTCGGCGAACCGAAACGCAGACGCTGACCCGCCTGGATTTCGAAGCGTGACCAGGGCTCGATTGGATCGTCGTCCAGGGTGGCCTCAAGATCTGCGCCCGAGATCGCTAGCTGAGCATCGCCTTCGGCGATCAGGCTCAAGCCGCCAAAGGTGATTTCCAGCGCTGCCGCGCCCCATTGATTATTCAGCAGGTGATTGGCCCAGGCCCAGGCATGGATATCCACCGGACCGCCCTGGGTCACGCCAAGGCGCCGAACCCCGAAGCGCCCGGCGTCCTGCAGCAAGGCCAGCGGCCCGGCCTGCTCCACGCGCAACTGAACTCTGCTCCCGCCACTAGCGCCCCTACCGCCGGCTGCACTCATGAATTCTTCCTGCTTGCGTTCGGGCCGCGTTCTTCCGCTGGCGTCGTGTCACCGCCGGCCTTCTCGAAACGATCGCGATCCACTGCCACGAAGCGCACCCGGTCACCCACCCGAAGCAGGCTGAAGCCGTCGCGTTCACGATCGAACAGCCGTGCGCTGGTGCGTCCAATCAGATTCCAGCCCCCAGGAGAGATACGCGGGTAAGCCGAAGTCTGACGATTGGCCACCGCCACGCTGCCTGCCGGCACGCGCTTGCGCGGGGTGTCTAGGCGCGGCAACACCAACTCTTTCGGTAGGCTGCCCATGAAGGCAAATCCCGGCGCAAAACCCAAGGCAAAGACGTGATACTCCTGACCGCTATGCGCCTCTATAACTGCCTCCCGAGACAGGCCGCTGTGCTCTTGAAGCAGAGAAAGCTCCGGCCCGACGCTGTCGTCGTACCAGACCTGTAGTTCCTTGACGTTGTCTGAAGTGCCTTCGCCCTGGTCGCCGTCTTCCCCCGGATCGAGATCCGCAAGCAGCATCGCCAGACGCGAACGCGCCTCACCCGGGGTAAGCTGCAAGGGATCGTAATGCACTAAAAGCGTGGTATAGGACGGCACCAGATCGATCAGCGCCTCGCCAAAACTCTCTTCGCAGCGACGCAGCAAGGCCATGATCCAGGGCATGTTGGCATCATCGATATCATCGAATAGCCGCACCAGCCAGGCATCGACCCCTGCCACTTCCAGACGCGGCAGCTGCATTGCACCCTCTCGCTTATTCATATCGCTATTTCGCTGAGCGCTTGACGTATCGCCCTTACCGCCGCAATGGATTCCGGGTTATCACCGTGCACGCACAGCGTTTGCGCCTCCAATATCAGCTCGCTGCCGTCGCTTGCGGTCAGCGGCTGGCCCTTGGCAATGCGCAGGGCCTGATCGACGATCGTCTCGGGATCGTGGTGTACCGCATTGGGTTCGCGGCGGGAGACTAATCGGCCTTCACCATCGTAAGCGCGATCGGCAAAGGCCTCGAACCACAGTGTAATATGATGCTCATCCGCCAGCGCCTGAGCCGGCGCGGGATCGCGAGTGGCCATGACCATCAGCGGCAGTGCCGCATCAAAGGCGGCCACCGCCCGCATCACCGCAGCGAGCTTGACGCTATCGCGCATCATGTCGTTGTAGAGCGCGCCATGGGGCTTGACGTAGCGCAATCGGGTGCCTTCCGCCTGGCACATCGCCGACAGCGCGCCGATCTGATAGAGCACCAGATTCTCGATTTCTTCTGCGGAGCAGGCCATGGAACGACGCCCGAACCCTATCAAGTCCGGATAGGCGGGATGCGCACCCACCGCGACTTTGTTCGCCACCGCAAGCCGCACGGTGCGCCGCAGGGTGTCCGGGTCCGAGGCATGAAAACCGCAGGCCACGTTGGCCAGATCGATGTAGGGCATGACCTCTTCATCGCGCCCCATTCTCCAAGCACCGAAGCTTTCCCCCACATCCGCGTTGAGTAGCAAGGTTGGCATGATGTCCTCCCTTATTGGCCGCTATTGGCGTTGTTCGCCTTGATTTCCGCCCAATCGATCTGCGGACGCTGCAAGCCGTGCCCTCCTTTATAAGGAGCGGGAGCCGGCGGCGACCAGCTCTCGAGCAGATCATCCTTCACAGCATAGACCTCCACGCCCAGGGGGTGACAGGTCTGAAGCGGATCCGCGGCCTCCGGTCCCCACAGATCCACGGAGAGATCGCCTCCGGGGCAGCAGGACATGGCGCAAAGCAGATCGATCTCGGCGAAGAACTCCAGGTAATCGCCTTTGCGCGCCGGGCAGGCCTTCATGAAGTATTGATCGTCGTCATTCAGACCGGTGCATTGAAAGACGTTGAGCACGTCATGCACGTCCCGCTCGTCGAGGCCATAAGGGAGTACGGCACGCACCAGATTGGAGTGACAGTGGAAGTCGAAATCCTCCCCGCTGAGCAGACGGTTCACGTAAGGGTCGCAGCGGGTGCCGAGCAGATCGTGTACCCGCCCACCTTCATCGTCGATGCCGTAATCCGCCAGACTATCGTCAATGATGGTGGCCATGGGTCGCAGATAGGGCAGCGTCGACCACAGCCGATCGAAGGTGGAAACATGGGCGCGCTGCAGCTGGCGAGTGCGAGAAGCCCAGAAGCGCTCCCGGGGGTTATGTAGGTTCCAGAGATTGAGATCGCCGACCTGGGGGCCTTGCGTCACCATGAGGCGAAAGATGTGCCCCGCGGGCACCTCCCAAGCCAGGCCATCGCGAATGGGCACCCTGTGGCTCGTGATCAGTTTGCGACCATCTGGCTCTTGCGCAAGTCGACGATAGAAGTCACGGTCGATATCGAGAATCGAGCCTTCCGTGGCGCGATAAGCGGCGGCAACATTGGACATGGGGACTCCTTCATTGGACGGCCTCGGTACGTTTCACCCAGGTTGTGTTCTATGCTCATTGAAGCTGTAACCATCCTGAGCCACAAGCTCTGTTTAGGTAGGAGCCCGGTTTACCGGGCGATGGTCAGGCCACTATCGCTCGCTGAAGCGAGCTCCTATCGGCGCAATGTCGTGGGCTGGGTAGGAGCCCGGTTTACCGGGCGATGGTCAGGCCACTATCGCTCGCTGAAGCAAGCTCCTACAAAACAATAGCAGCAAGACTCAACAGGTTTCTTGAAAACGAGAAGGAATCGCATATGACTCTTTACAGATTAGGCCGCAGGTTCATCAGTCTGTCTCTGGCCGCCACCGGGCTCGCCATCGCCTTGAGCACGACCGCTCAGGCAGCCACCGAGTGGGATATGCCCACGCCCTACGGCGACCGCACCTTCCATACTGTCAATATTCGCGAGTTTGCCGACGATGTACGCGAGAAAACCGATGGCGAGCTGGACATCACCGTGCACGCCAATGGCTCCCTGATCGCGCATCCGGAGATCAAGAACTCCGTGCGTCGCGGCATCGTGCCCCTTGGTGAGGTAATCATGTCGCGCCTGGCCAACGAGAATGCCATTTTCGAGGTGGACTCAGTGCCCTATCTGGCCTCGAGCTACGAGCAGGCCCGTACTCTCTGGGAAGCCTCCAAAGAGATCATTGACGAGGAACTTGCCAAGCAGCAGCTGCGTCTGCTGTTCACCGTGCCCTGGCCGCCCCAGGGCATCTACACCCAGGACAAGGTGTCAACCATCGACGATCTCGAGAATCTCAAAATGCGGGCCTACAACAAGTCCAGCGAGCGTCTAGCGCAGCTTGCCGGCGCCGTGCCTACCCAGATCGAGGTACCGGACATTCCCACTGCTTTCAGTACCGGTCGCGTGGATGCCATGGTCACCTCCCCGGCCACCGGTGCCGATACCAAGGCCTGGGACTATCTCGGCAATTTCAATCACGCCCAGCTGTGGCTGCCCAAGAACATGATCATCGTCAGCGAGCGTGCCTTTGGCCGCCTGGACGATGAAACCCAGCAGGCCGTGCTGGACGCAGCGAAAGAAGCCCAGGAACGCGGCTGGGAGATGAGCCGCCAAGAGACCGAAGATGCGCTTAAAGAGCTTAGCGACAACGGCATCACCGTCAGCGAGCCTAGCGAAGAGCTGGCCGCGTCTCTTGAAGAGATCGGCAATACCATGACCGAGGAATGGAGCGAGCGTGCCGGCGAACAGGGTCAGCAGATTCTGGATAGCTACCAGCAGCTTCAACAGTAGCGTTCATTAATAAGCCTAGGAGTGCCCATGCACTTTCGACTTCGCGCACTTTATACCCTAGGCGGCTACACGGCGGCGGTTTGCCTGTGCGTCATCTGCGCCATGATCGCCTTGCAGGTGTTTGGTCGCCTGCTCGACAAGCTCTCGACAGCGACCGGTGGCGGAAGTCTAAACCTCACGATTCCAGGGCTTGCGGAAATCTCTGGTTTCCTGTTGGTGGGCGCCAGCTTTCTGGGGCTCGCCTATACCTTCGTGCATGGCGGTCATATTCGCGTGACCCTGTTAACCGGACAACTGCCGCCCAAGGTGCGGGTCTTCGTCGAGCTCTGGTGCCTGAGTATCGCTCTGGGCCTTTGCGGTTATCTTGCCTGGTACACCGGTGTGCTGATGCTCGACAGCATCGAGTTTGGCGAAGTCTCTTATGGCATGGTGCCGGTGCCGCTGTGGATACCGCAAAGCGCCATGCTGCTAGGCATCCTGCTGCTGACCCTGGCGCTGCTTGAAGCCTGGATCACCACTGCCGTGATCGCCTTCACTCGGCCCGGCGAGTTTCGTATCGACGATGCCAGTCCCGAAGCGCAGCAACTCGAAGAGTAACGAGAAATGACCATGGAAATCGTTTCATGTTGACGCTTGTCTTGGTGCTGCTCGTCGCCCTACTCGTTTTACTGGGCAGCGGCGTCTGGGTGGCGTTCTCGCTGATGGGCCTGGGCTGGATCGGCATCAGCCAGTTCACCTCGATTCCTGCCGGCGACGTCATGGCCTCGGATATCTGGAGCGCCAGCTATAGCTGGGAGCTGACTGCCCTGCCGATGTTCATCTGGATGGGGGAGATCCTGTTTCGCTCACGGCTTGCGGAAGACATGTTCACCGGTCTCGCCCCCTGGATGACCCGCATTCCCGGGCGTTTGCTGCACACCAACGTGGTCGGTTGCGGCCTGTTCGCCGCTGTCTCTGGCTCATCTGCGGCGACCTGCGCCACTATGGGCAAGATGGCTATCCCTGAGCTGACCCGACGCGGCTACGACGAACGCCTGGTGATCGGCACCCTGGCCGGCTCCGCCACCCTGGGGCTTTTAATTCCGCCCTCGATCATACTGATCGTCTACGCCGTAGCCACGGATCAATCCATCGCCCGACTGTTCATCGCCGGTATTCTGCCCGGAATACTGTTGATCTCGCTGTTCGCCGGTTACCTGATGCTGTGGTCCTGGCGCTTTCCAGATCGCGTTCCCGCCGCGGACGAACACACCTCACTCGGCGAGAAGTTTCGACGTTCGCGGCGCCTGATTCCACTGTTGGGATTGATCGTTGGTGTGATTGGCTCGATCTACGCCGGGCTCGCCTCGCCCACGGAAGCCGCCGCCGTGGGCGTCGTCCTGTCACTAGTGCTGGCGCGCTGGCAGGGGGTGATGCAGTGGAGCACCTTCATCGAGGCAACCATGGGCGCGGTGCGCACCTCCACCATGATTGCCTTTATTCTCGCCGGGGCCTCGTTTCTGACTGCCGCCATGGGCTTCACCGGCCTGCCCAGCGACCTGGCCGCCTGGATCGCCTCATTGAATCTCTCGCCCTATATGCTGCTGGTGGCATTGACGGTGTTCTTTATTCTGCTGGGCTGTTTCCTGGACGGCATCTCGGTAGTCGTGCTGACTACCGCGATTCTGCTACCCATGGTCGAGGCCGCCGGCATCGACCTGATCTGGTTCGGCATCTATCTAGTGATCGTCGTGGAGATGTCCCAGATCACCCCGCCGGTGGGCTTCAATCTTTTCGTGCTGCAGGGCCTGACCGGCAAGAACATCCTCAGCATCGCCCGGGCGGCGCTGCCGTTTTTCTTCCTGATGGGGCTGGGAGTTATTCTCATCACGATCTTCCCGGAAATCGCCACCTATCTGCCCCAGGCGATGAGTGGACGTTGATCACTCTTGGAATAATTCTTTGGGTTACAGCCGAGCACTCGGCACGTTTGAACGACGTTACGCCTGATTCTTGCGTGGCCGTCCTCCTTTGGCGCCATTGGTCTTCGCCGCATTGCGCTTGGCCTGACTACGGCTACGACCTCCCGCCGCGCCCAACTGGCGAGCCATCCATTGCTTGGAGCCAAACTGTCCCTCCAGAAGAGCTGGCACATAAAGGTCGGCATCGAGCTTTGGCCAATGCAGGCCTAGCCCGGAGGGCGATACCTCGATCTCGGACAGCGCTTCCGGCGCAGCCTCCGCCAGGTCTTGCACTAGATGAGGAGGAATAGCGAGTTCCAGCCCCGAATGAAGACGAATGATCACCCGCTTGGCTCGGCGATCATATCGAGCCGAGGTGACATGGGCACGGTCTCGCTCGGCAGCCATGCGGCCTTCGGCTTGCTTGATGTCGTCGTCAGTAATAGACATGAATCTCACTCCATTTGGCGCATAACGCCAACAGTTCATCCGAAAGCGTTGATGCAATGCGATTGAGCTCTACTGATTTGAAGCGATAGCTTTCGCGCAGCTCAGGCGGCCCATCAGGACAATTGAGAATGAACACTGCCTCGCCTCCCTTGCCTATTACATGCACATGAGCCGGTCGATGGTCGTTAGGGTAGATAACGGCTCGCAGGCCATCAAAACGAAGAATGGTTGGCATGAAGCGAGTCTAGCACAAACCCAAGCACTTGGGTTTGTGCTAAATATGAGTTTGAGAAGGCTCGTATACCGCCAAGAGCGAACGCTACAATAATTCTATTGATAATACTGAAAGGGGATAGGTTATGGATCGAGTGAAAGCCATTAAGCAGGAAATTGAAAATTTATCGTCACAAAAGCTGCAGAATTTTCGCGGGTGGTTTGCTCGATACGACGCCGATAACTGGGCCGGAAAAAGCCAAGAGCGGTGAAGCATTAAGCCTCAACTAATTACCTAAATCGCCAATCTGGCAGCCACCAAACGGATTTTGCACACCCAATGCCAAACTCACCCATCCTCGTCATCTACACCGGTGGCACCTTGGGCATGGTGCCCAGCGACACTGGTCTTGTGCCAGGCCACGATTTCGAAGCGCGTCTGCGTGCAGCGCTGACAACGCTATCCTCGACAGGTCAGGTATCGCTCCCTGAATTCGAGGTGCTGGAATATCCCGACCCCATCGACTCTAGCGCCGCAACCCCCGCCGACTGGCAACGCCTGGCTCGGGATATCGCCGAACGCTATGAAGATGCCCACAAGCGCTACGCCGGCTTCGTGGTGTTGCATGGCACCGACACCCTGGCCTGGACGGCGTCTAGCTTGGCCTTTCAATTACAGGGGCTAGATCGAGCGGTCATCGTGACCGGATCGCAACTGCCTCTGGAAGGAGACGGCAGCGATGCGCTGACCAACGTCGAATCGGCGCTGCGTTTTGCCGCCTTGCCAGGGTTGCAGGAAGTCGCCGTATGCTTTGCCGGCAAGTTGATGCGCGGCGTATGCACCCGCAAGTGGAACACCCAGGCTTTCGATGGCTTCACCAGCCCCAACTATCCGCTACTGGGTGAAATGGTGAACGGTGCACCGGTTCTATACGCTGCACAGGGACTGAATGACCGACGCGATCTGTCCCAGTTCGAACTACCGGACTACAGTGCATTGGATGGCTCAGCCGTGGTGCGCGTTACCCTCTGGCCGGGCATCTCTGCCCGTCTGCTAGCCGCCTGGCTACTCGATGACAGCGTAAATGGTGCCCTGCTGGAAGTCTGGGGCAGCGGCAATATCCCCGAAGACCCCAAAATTCTCGATGTGCTCGCCCAGGCGACCAGTGAAGGCAAGCTGCTGGCTGCGATCAGCCAGTGCCCTCATGGACCGGTATCCATTGGCACCTATGCTGCCGGTCGAGGACTCATCGACGCTGGCGTACTCTCTGGCGATGCCATGACCCCGGAAGCCGCAATGACCAAGCTGGTGCATTTGATCGCTCAACCGCTGAGCGATAGCGAAAGGCGACAGCGTTTCGTGACGGCGCTGGCGGGCGAGCGTTAGAAGCAAATGCTGCGCTGCTACCTGTGACCTCACTTGAAAAGCATGCTTATATCTATACTATGACTATAGGCATATGACTATAGGCGGCATCATGAAAACTGAAATATCTAAATCAAAATTCAAAGCTCATGCTCTGGAAATCTTTCGTCAACTGGAAGCCAGTGATGGTGAAGTCATCATCACGGATCATGGTCGCCCTAGCCTGATCATTCGCAAGTATCGTGCTCCGGAAGTCCGGTCCCCCCTGACTGAACTTGCTGATTCGGTGCTGCGTTACGATGCGCCCTTCGACCCGGTGAATGAAGAAAGCTGGGAAGCGTTGTCGTGATCGTGCTCGACACCCATGCGCTGGTGTGGTGGGTATCGGCCGATAGCAGGCTTTCTGCGGCGGCACGGCAAGTCATTGAACAAGAGATGGCGCAGCAGGGGGAAATATTGGTTTCCGCCATTTCTGCCTGGGAAATTGCCATGCTGGTAGAAAAGGGACGACTTACTCTGACAATGGATGTAGATGAGTGGCTCGATAAGGTTGCAAGCATTGAAGTGGTTAGCTTTGTTTCCATCACACCTCGAGTCGCAGTGCAGTCCACCCGGCTACCTGGCAGTTTTCATGCAGATCCAGCGGATCGATTGATCGTAGCCCTCGCTCGCGAGTCTAACGCACTGCTCATCACGGCTGATGGTCGGATCCAGGCCTATCCGCACCTGAAATGGCTATGGTGACGATAGTAGGAAGAAAGCGCCACTGAATCTCTCCAGCGCGCCATTGCAGCAACAGGCGGGCAAGGCCTCATCAGAATATAGATATCACAATCCGTTAGATGCTGGGTGCCCAGTTTTATGCAGGCCTCGCGAATCGCCTGAGTTTTCGCATGGGCAGTAGACTAGGCTATCGCATTACCTTGGAGCAGAAGCAAGCATAAGGTGGATCACTCATGATTTCCTCCACTCGGCTGCAAGACGTTGAGCCGTCTCAAGATCCGCTAGAAACTGCGTCTACCGGCTCGACAAAGCCACCAGCGACTCGAACTTCCCATCACTGGTAAAGCTCAGCCGATAAAGGCCATGCACGCCATCGCGCCCGACGATGCGCCGCAGCGCCTGAGCGGGGAACACCACCCGCCGCCCGTCCCGGCTGCGGGCATAGACGTGCTGGGCACCACCCGCGTAGTGCGCCAGGCACTGCTCGGCGGAAAGATCAATCACCACATCGATACTGGGCATCAGAGAAGTTTACTGCTGTTGAGCCGAAACATTACATTAACCGAACCTCGAAACTATCCGCGACGGGTACCGGAATCTTGGCATGGCGCGGCCCTTCCTTGATCGACACCAGCCCATACTCGCTCATCCTCTTGATGGTACGGCTGCGAAGGAAACCGCTCAATGTGTGACGCCCAGGAACGTACCCAACGCACGACTGACCTGTGAAAGGGTTGCTGCCTCAAGGCTACCGAACGCAACACTGAGTTTTTCCCTCCGTGATGTGGCCACTTTGTCGAGCATGACCCAGGACGGTTTCTTCAAACCGTTGCCGGCGCTTGGTTCAACCGCAACGCGCAGCAGTGGCGAATCATCATTCGGGGTGCTGGTCAACGGCAGGATGGTGACGGTGGGATGGTCGGCGAACAAGTCAGATTGAATCACCAGCGCAGGTCGTGGCTTGCCGAAATCACCTGACAGTGAAACCGTCACAAGATCGCCGCGCTTCAAGGCGTCCAGCCTTCAATATCCATCAAAGCGGCGTCCAGAAACGAGTCTAGAGTGGGATCTTGCTTATCCGCTTCGGCGGCCAGCCGAGACTGGCGACGGCATTCCTCGGCAAAGCCCGGCGCCCGGGTATCCGGCACCCAGATCGTGATCGGGCGCATCCCTTGTGCGCGGAGCTTGTCGCGGTATTTCTGTACGCGCTCGTTGATGTGAGCCATCACAGTATCCTCTGGGGTTTGTTACAAGTTACAACTACAGATTGTTACTTGCAACAGCTCAAAAAGACATCTCTCACGCTAACCTTGGAGCGGATTCTCATCGTCAAGGTCGCCATTCATGATCCACAAGCTGATGATGGTTTTCATGACATACCCTCTTCATAGAGCAAGCGCTCTGCGGTCTTCCCAGGATCTCTCGGCAATGGTTTAAGGGCACGCCCCCCCGACAAACCGAACTGGCATCGAAAGCCCGGCCTTTTCATCACTTGACTCTTTCCAGCATCTTTCTGCAAAAAAAAGCAAATAGCCCTAAAGCATTTCTCTCAGGCGACGATAAACAGGGTAACGGCCAACGGCGCCGTTGTGGTGAGAGAGGCAGGACACTGTTGAATGCCAAACCGCCGCTGGAGCCCTCAAGACCTAATCAGGTTACTATAGGAAGGAAATAAACATGTCAGTTATCAATACCAACATCACTTCGATGATCTCTCAGCAGAACCTGGCTTCATCCAAAGGCGACCTGACGACCGCCATGGAGCGTCTGTCTTCCGGGCTGCGCATCAACAGCGCCAAGGATGATGCCGCCGGCCAGGCCATCGCCAACCGCATGAGTGCTCAGATCACCGGTCTATCCCAGGCTCAGCGTAACGCCAACGACGGTATCTCCATCGCCCAAACAGCAGAAGGCGCGCTGAACCAGATCAACGACAACGTTCAGCGTATCCGCGAGCTGACTGTGCAGGCTCAAAACGGCACCAACTCCGGGGACGATCTGCAGTCCATTCAGGACGAAATCAATCAGCGTACTTCTGAAATTGATCGTATTTCAAACGAGACCAATTTCAACGGCGTTAAGGTTTTATCCGACAATCAGGCGATCTCTATTCAAGTCGGCGCAAACGATGGCGAAAGCATCAGCGTCAACCTGGAGAAAACGGATACTGCATCGTTGGAGCTTGGCTCGCTTGATGTCAACAACCTGCCACAGAAAGTTTCATCTAACGACTTCACTGATGGTGAAAGCTTTTCTGCTGCGATTACTGGCTCAGTAATTCAAAACAGCAGTAATGATTACTATATGCAAGACAGTGATGGCAATTATTTTGCCCTCGGTGCTGCAACTGTCGACTCAAGTACTGGTGTCGTATCATTCGCCAATGAAGGGGCGCTCGATCCAGCTGCCAACGCTCTCACTGAAGCGGCAGCAAAAACTGCTGGCCTAACTCCTCTAGCAGATATTGATTCAGCTCTCAAAAAGATTGACAGCTTCCGCTCCGATCTTGGTGCCGTACAGAACCGTTTTGAATCTGCCATCACCAACCTCGCAACCAACGAAACCAACCTCTCCGCCGCTCGTTCGCGCATTGAAGATGCTGACTATGCAACGGAAGTGGCCAACATGACTCGCAGCCAGATCCTGCAGCAGGCCGGTACTTCCGTTCTCGCCCAGGCCAACCAGCTGCCGCAGTCCGTGCTGTCACTGCTGGGTTAATAACTAAAACATTGGCAGGGCCTACGCCCTGCCCTTGCATTAACATCGACAGGCCGCCTTTCAAGCGGCCTGTTTTTGTTTCCTCTGACAAACGCATATCATTTTTTGTGCGCATTGCTTGTGAATTTTAGACAGCCATATAGCAATAAATCGATAAAAAATGTTGTTTATCGCTAAAGCATTTCTCCCAGGCGACGATAAATAGGGTAACGGCCAACGGCGCCGTTGTGGTGAGACAGGCAGAACTCTACTGATAAACGCCTATCCGCCGCTGGAGCCCCCAAGACCTAATCAGGTTACTATAGGAAGGAAATAAACATGTCAGTTATCAACACCAACATCACCTCGATGATCTCTCAGCAGAACCTGAACGCTTCTAAGGGCGATCTGACAACCGCCATGGAGCGTCTGTCTTCCGGGCTACGCATCAACAGCGCCAAGGATGATGCCGCCGGTCAGGCCATCGCCAACCGCATGAGCAGCCAGATCACCGGCCTGTCTCAGGCGCAGCGTAATGCCAACGATGGTATCTCCATCGCTCAGACTGCTGAAGGCGCCCTGAACCAGATCAACGACAACGTTCAGCGTATTCGTGAGCTGACCGTTCAGGCTCAGAACGGTACCAACTCCGGTGACGATCTACAGTCCATTCAAGATGAAATTAATCAGCGCACCTCTGAGATTGATCGTATTTCTAATGAAACCAATTTTAACGGCGTCAAGGTGTTGTCCGATAACCAGGCAATCTCTATCCAAGTCGGCGCAAACGATGGCGAAAGCATCAGCGTCAACCTGGAGAAAACAGATACTGCATCTTTGCAACTAGGCGGCCTTGACGTTACAACACTGCCCAAAACTGTTACTGCAGGTGGATTGACTCAGACCGGAACGGCTGATGCAGATGCAACCTTTACATTTGCTGCCGCTGCTGGCGGTGGTGCAGCGTTCACCGCTGATAGTAACGATTTCAGCGTACTTAAAAATGGTACTGACTATTTCGTCAAAAACGCAGATGGACAATACTTTGCTGCTACTGTTGCTGCAGTGACTGATGGCGATACTACAGTAGATGTTACTGTCGCCGACTATGCAGCACCGTTGGATGCTGATGCACTTTCAGCCGCCAATCTAAGCCCACTGGCTGATATTGATGACGCCCTGAAGACCATTGACAGCTTCCGCTCTGATCTCGGTGCCGTGCAGAACCGTTTCGAGTCTGCCATCACCAACCTGAGCACTAACGAGACTAACCTCTCTGCCGCACGTTCACGCATCGAAGATGCCGACTACGCGACTGAAGTAGCCAATATGACTCGTAGCCAGATTCTGCAGCAGGCCGGCACTTCTGTCCTCGCGCAGGCTAACCAGCTGCCGCAGTCTGTGCTGTCTCTGCTGGGTTAATTTCAAGCATCGAAGTAGTAATGAGGGTCGGCTTAGGCCGGCCCTTTAATTACCAATACTGATAAATATAGTTTATTATGCAATATAGAATGACTTCAGTGCTTGACGGCACTCGCGGAACTGACACAGAAGTTAATTTATATTTAGAAATAACAAGTGATAGTACTCCACTTTATCTATCCGATTTTGCTGGAGGAAAGGGAAATGTTTTTGACGGCTATACAACAACCGATCTAGAATTTATCATTAAAGAAGGGAAAACTGACAAGTGTAGACCTTACTTGATTTTCTCAAATGGTGATACGGCTACGATGTCTCCATCTTTTGAAAGAATAATAACATCAGACCCATTCAACCAGCTCCAAGAAATTCCTCTTAAGCTAGGTGAAACTATTCTCTTAAAATATGGAAAAGATCACCTTCTCCCAAAAGAGTATTTAATAGTAAATTTTAACTGGAAATAAAATCCTGCATAAAAGAAACTAAAAAATAAAACAACATGCTTTTTGTTCAGTATTTTTATAACAATTCTACTCTTGTTCGCTACAAAATTATTAAAAATCGCACCCTCTCGAAGAAGGCTGTTTTTCTAGGGAATTCATACTGAAAACTGTTACAATATTAAATATTTAAACACTTTTGTTGGCATAACAATAATATTAAAAAAAGGAAGCAGGGGTAACTCCTGCTTCCCGAGCCTCATATATTTCAATTGAGATAGTCATCTTCTGAGAGATTGCTGATTGTGTGGGTAATTTCAGCAGCATTACGATTGCCGAAGTAACGATCAATCTTCTCCGCTACTCCCTTTTTGGTTACAACAGTTGATGCTTTTAAGGCAAATTTAGGATCTAAGCCTGCATCAATAAGCTCACCGGCTATTTCATCTTTTACGTCTAGTGCCGTATCAACCCATTGTTTAATTCCATCTTTCATTCCCATGTTAAATTTCCTAAATTTTACTTGGCAGTATTACCACCATAATAGATGGGAAGTGTTCAGAAAGATTCAAGCTATAGCCATTAAAAATATAAAAAAATAAAAAAATAATACCTATTTTTGCTATACAAAAATAGATCATTATGAATGTATCGCTGACCAGCAAGCGCTTGCCCGTGGTGACGATCTGAGTCAGCAGAGGCTGCCCGGCTGCCTTCAAGTCAACGAGATCCACCGGGCACCCGAACTCTATCGCCAAGACTTCGATCATGGCAATGCGCTGCTCAGGCGTCAGCCGCCTGTCCGCTTCAACCGCCACAACGATATCGCTGTCCGGCCGCCCTGCCCCACGGCCTAGAGAGCTAAACAGCACAATCTGCTCGATCTCGCTGAAATCGGCCAATGCCTGCTTCACCCGGTGGCCGATAATTTTAACGCTTTCATGGGAGTCGATATTTATTGCCTGCCGTGGACGTCGCTCTATAAGCAAGCATAAATGGGCGCATTACTGCTATAGATCGTCTTTCCTTTGAGAACCATTCTCTGGAGCGCTAGAGGCCGAGTTCTCATTCGCGGTAAGGCCCTGGTAAACCTCGATATCTCGCGCATACTGCTGGCGTGCCCATTCCGGCAAGTCGTTCTTCTGGTTGGTGATCCTGCCTCGTTCCAGCGTCATCAAGTGACGATGCGTCTTCCCTAGCTCCGAGTTGTCGAACATCATCGTTCGATCCGTCATCTGCACGGCTTCTTAAAGATGCGCAAGGGTACGCGGAAAGCGGGAGAATATTTTATCTTTGGGGACGTCGTGGCCGCCCATTTCTTTTCGGGTTTCTACCCGTTTTGCCGCCAGCTCGGGGGAGGCTACGTGAATATGATACAACGCCACCATAAAGCCGCTTTGCTGCGCATGACGGATCAATTCCAGCTTTGAGGGATGAGAGAAAACGGTTTCGGCTGCAAAGGACTTTCCTTGCCTGAGATGCTCCGTTCGCTGATTCTCGGCGATAGCCGCCGCCTCATAGGAGCGCTGCGGATTATCGGTCTCATGCGGCCAACGCATCTTCTGTATCTCGTCGGCGTTGACAAACGCCACCCTGGCGCGAGGCTTGATCTGGCTGTAGTAAAACGTCGTCTTGCCCGCACCATTGATGCCCACCAGGAGGTGCAGGATAGGAGAAGCGCGTTTATCCATTCTTATTTGGGGCCTGCTTCCTTGAGATTGCCTTGCTCATCCAACCCGTGAGCGCTTGCTCCAGCCTGCTCGATCTCGCGCAGTACGCTGCCATCTGAACCGTCCAGTTCCTCCAGAGCTTGCCATAGCATTTCGGCATGGGCGTGCTGTTCTTCGGGAGCCAGATCCTCCACCGGAATTTTGCCTTGAAACGCCAGATTCACTTTATGGAGATCGAAGATGCCGGACTCCTCTACAAACCGGCCAAGCCGAGCCCAGTATTCGATTTGGCCATTCAGCGATCGGGAGAAATGATCCTTCTGCGCTTTAGCAGCTTCAAGAAGTTCGTCGTCATTGAGCTTGACTGTCTGTGCCATATTCAGTCCCTAGTGGTTGTCACATTTGTCATATGATGAACCAATGGGTTCCATAATGGAACTTTCTATATTTATTGTCTTGCTCAGGCGAGTATTGCAGTTACGTTGTAGTGCGTGCATCGATAAGCGTATAAACACATATATAATCGAGGTTGTCATGAATACAGTTCGGTGGAACGTTGCTGTTTCGGCTGATACCGATCAGTCCCTTCGCATGTTTCTTGCCAGTCAAGGTGGTGGCAAGAAAGGTGATCTATCCCGTTTTATTGAAGAAGCCGTATGTGCTCGTATTCTGGAATTGACGGCAGAACGAGCCAAAATGAACAACACCAATGTAAGCGAAGAGGAAATAGCGTCGGCAGTCGACGAGGCCCTTCAATGGTCTCGCGAACGATAATGCGCGTCATACTCGACAGTAATATTTTGCTCAGCGCCCTGATTTCGCCTCATGGCGCCCCGGATACCATTTATCGCGCCTGGCGTTCGTCACGTTTCGAGCTTGTCACTTCTCACGTGCAGCTTGATGAGATCCGCCGAGCCAGCCGCTACCCCAAATTGAAGGCCATTCTGCAGCCTGCGGAAGTAGGCACGATGATCAATAACCTGCGGCGAGCGCTGGTGCTGGAGTATCTTTCGATCGAGGCCGAAATCGATGACCCGGACGATGCGTTTCTCGTCGCCATGGCATTAGCCAGCAACGCTGATTATCTGGTAACCGGTGATCGCAATGCAGGATTGTTGCAGCGTGAACATGTCGAGCGCACGCGCATCGTTACCGCATCCACCTTTTGTCGGGAAGTTCTCCAAAATGTCGGGGCCCGTGTGATTAATTACACGCCCCGACACCTATGCCAAGAATGTGGCACCAGATCTGACGAGGGATCAATTACATCGTTTAGCTGCAGTCATCGAAACGGAGATACGAGATGAATGAACAACATTTTGACGAGCTGCTCGATAGCGTTCGCGATATGGGGCGGCACATGCGTGGTGATTCAGTACAAGGTCTTCGGGTTCGAGAGTTTCCTGAGCCCGACGTGAAAGCTATTCGCGAGCCCACCGGCCTATCACAGTCTCGGTTCGCTTACCTGATAGGCATAAATCCCAAAACACTTCAGAACTGGGAGCAAAAACGGGTTCGTCCAACGGGTCCGGCCCGCGCCCTTCTAAAAATCATCGAAGTGAATCTCGGTGCCCACACTGCGATCCATGCCTGAAGACAATCGACCTTTTAATATTCTGGCTCTTCGGCGTTGAGTTTGGCTTCGATCTGATCTATCGCCCGATAAATCGGTCTCCTACAAAACCCCGCGATATTAGGGCCTGTTGACGTTTCATCGCGAACCGCGTTGCTGCATCAAAAAGTGTCAGTCAAGGCGCGAAGCGCAGGGAAGGGTTATTCCCTTTTCAAGTTTCGCAACGCAGAATGGCGCTTTTTGCTGCGCAACCCGAAGGGCTGGTGATCCTCTGGTGTGAGCCGTGTCACCTCATGCGCCTGAATGGTAGCCATTGCCGCTCGTATACCGCATCGAGTGCGAAAGCCGGCATATTGGCCTTTCAGTGCTGCTGCCCGCTCGATAGCCTCCTTGATGCGCTCGGTCGTGCGGAAGTTAAGGCGCGCAGAATTGCGCTCTCGGGGTTCGGTAATGTCGTTAGATGTGGGTGCGACCGACATGTTGACCTCCTCTTGCATGCCCTATCTGTCCTGCTAAGCGTACGTAGGCTGTACGTACACCCTAATCATGGCAATCAATGGGATCTACTTCACTTACTGGTAATGGGGCAACTGTCGGCTTTCACCTGATGTCTTATAAGTGTTGAGTCGCTTCAGCGTCTTTCTGTCCTTGGCTTGCCAGTAAAGGTAATCCTCCCGCGCCTTCTCGGCCCAGGTCAGCATTACTTTTCAATCAGTGCATGCGGGACTGTCTGCCCGGTTTCGACTTCTACAATAGCCTAATTCAATCGCTCGGCGCTGGGCGGCAAGATGAAATACCCGCCAATAGTCAAGCTTTTTATTCCCTTGCCGATATAACAATCAAGATACTTTCACTAGTTACACATCCACTCGGCAAGCAGGAAAAACCGATGAGCAATCTACACGTCTTGAAGACCACATCGGACAGTACATTTCTGGAAACTCTCGATAAGGCGTTGAAAACTCTGATCGAGAAAGACGGCTGTCTTCTCAAGCGCGGCGCCAACGAGCGGGCGATCTCTTTTCGTCTGGCCTTTTATCTTCAGACGCTGTTGCCCGAGTGGAACGTGGACTGCGAATACAACTGCTGGGAAACCCCTTGTCATTACATGCAGCAGGTCATTACCGGCACGACGTCTGCGGCCACCGAGGCGCGCACGATCTTTCCAGATATCGTCATTCACAGGCGGGGCACTTCGGAAAATCTTGCGGCCATCGAGATCGCAAAAAGTACCAACCGGTTCAACATCCATCAAGACATCAAGAAGCTCAAAGCCTACAAGACGCAGCTTGGCTATCAGCACACCCTGCTGTTGAGCATCGGGGTCGATGAGGATATCGATAACAGTCAGGTAGAGGTCATTGCCTGAATCCTTGGCTTCATACGTTCGGAATACACCATGACACCCTCTATCAACGATCTGAATTTTGTGGCGCAAACGACTTCCGTCAACGATCTGACGTCAAGGCAGCGCATAGAAAAAGTGCTGGCTCAGCTGCCCTATTCCGATGGGCAGGCGTCATTGGCACAGGTTACCGGCGGTGCGATTGATGCGACCAGCTTCGAGGAGCTTTTGGAGCCGGTACAGCGAGTCAATGATGTGATGCGCAGCTATGGCATCGAGTTCGATCTGCAGCGTCAGGAGGGTCGCGTGGTCACTCGCATCGTCGATCGGCTGAATGGCGATGTGATACGCCAGCTTCCCAGCGAGGAAGTGCTGCGTATCGCGGATTCTCTCGAGCAAATACGCGGCCGTCTGATCACACTTGAGGCTTGACGCGAACGTACGTACATTAGACGAAATGAGTATAATTCAAGATTCTCGGCAAGGCTGCCGATGATAGCGGATAACACGGCGTATCCAGTGTTATCGGTATCGCCCCATGAATGCCTCGAGGACTGAGTAGAACAATGAACCATTTTGTCAGTTGCTCCCTGCCCCTGCCGTCTTCAAGAGTCAAGGACGCAGGGCGCCTGGAGGCGTTGGAATCGTCACGTCTGATGGATACGCCTTCAGAGCGACGCTTTGATGTGCTGACTCGCCTGCCTGTCGGCTATTCGAGGTGCCCATCGCCCTGGTCAGCCTGGTGGACGACAAGCGCCAATGGTTCAAGTCGGTTCAGGGTATCACCGTGCGCGAAACGCCGATGAAGCATGCTTTTTGTGCTCATGTGGTCGAGGCGAACGAGCCAGTCGTCGTCGAAGATGCAAGCAAGGACCAACGCTTCAAGGACAACCCCTTGGTAACCGAGGCGCCTCATATTCGCTTCTATGCTGGCGTCCCCATCTACGGGCTTGATGATAGTCCTCTAGGCACTCTATGCATCATCGATCATGAGCCACGCAAGATCAGCTCGAAGGAGCTGGATACGCTGCGCTACATTGCGGATCTGATCAACTTCGAGATTGCGGATGGCCGCCGCTCCGTTCAACTTGGCGAGCTGCCCGAAGATGAAATCGGCATAGAAACCATCGTCGAGACGCTTATCGCTCGGGCGGAACAGCGTTATCGTGCCGACGCACCCCCAAAGCTCATTCTGCTCGAGTTGCTGGATGATTTCTTGCATCTGAGCAAGTGCCAATACGGCCTGGTAGGCGAGATCAAGACAGAAAACAATGCCCCGGTACTGGATGTGCTCGGCATGTCATTAGGGGAAATGAGCGACAAGATGCATGCGTTTTTCGCTCACGGGGGGCGCCGATTGAGCGTCGATCGCATCAATGCGCTAACGAACAATCGCTTTCAGCAACCGGAAATCCAGGTATTTACCGAGACCGATTTTGCCGCCATCTCACCAAGCTCGCTGCCGGCAAATCACCCGCCTTTGCATAATGCGCTGATGGTGCCGTTCGTGGTGAACAATCAGAACGTGGGCTTGATGCTGGTGGCCAATCGCAAGGGTGGCTTCAACCAGGCACGTGCACGGCATCTGCTGAGGCCCTTGATGGACATCGGCAGTCGCCTGCTCGAAGCAATACATGAAGAACGCAAACAAAGTGCTCTTTATGCGACTCTGGAGGAGTTTCGCGCCACTTTGGACGCGACGCTGGATCTGATTCTCATTTTCGAAGAAGCGTCCCAGCGTTTCACCTATTGCAACCAAGGGGGTCTGGATCAGCTTGGCTACGGCAATGATGAAATCAAGGCGCTATCCCCCGGGCAGCTGATCGACTGTTTCAGCGATACGGCGCCGTCCGAGCAGCTCGCCCTGCTTGAAAACGACCGCCAGTCCATGCGCCTGAACACTCATCTACGCTGCCGCAGCGGCGAATCTCTTCCGGTTCAAGCCACGATACAGCGCATCAGGCACGAGAACTCAGGCCGCTATAACTATGTCATCGTTGCGCGAGATATGCGCGAGTCCCTGGAAGCGCAGCGCGAGATCGAATGGATCACTCATCATGACGCCTTGACTCGTCAGCTCAATCGCGATGGATTCCTCAAGGCGCTGGCAAAAAATATCCCCAAGCGGCATGCCGCGGCGCGGCGCCAGGCCGTGCTGGTGTGCGGCGTCGATCGCTTCAAGCGCATCAACGACGCTCACGGCACGGCGATGGCGGATGATGTGCTGCGGGAACTGGCCGGTGTGTTCGCATCGGCACTGACAGAGCATCCGGATGCACTGATAGGACGTCTGGGGGGCGATGAGTTTGCCATTGGCATCAACCTGATCAGTGATAAACATGTGCAGGAGCTGGCGAATCGTTTGCGTCAACGGGTGGAGCAGCACCGCTTCCCCATGATCGGCGAGCTGCAGCTGACCATCAGTATTGGTTTTGCCACCACCACCGGGGGCTATATCAAACCCGAGGAGCTTCTGCGTCGGGCCAATGCCGCCCAGGTACAGGCCAAGCTGCACGGGCGTAATCGAACCCGTCAGTATGTCAGCGGCATGCTCAAGGAGGCCAGCCGCTACCAGGATATCGAGCAGCGCCTTTCCGGTGCTTTTGCCCGGGGCGATTTCTATCTGAACTTTCAGCCTCAGTGGCGGCTGGGAGATCTTTCCCGGCCGGTAGGCGCGGAGGTTCTCTTGCGCTGGAAAGACGAAAAACTCGGCATCATCGGCCCGGATGTCTTCATTCCCATCCTCGAGGAAAACGGCATGATGATCGAGGTGGGCAAATGGATCGTCGATCAAGCGCTGGATGACTACGTTGCGGTTCGGGATCAGCTTCCTGACGACTTTTTCATTAGCGTCAACGTCAGCGCCATTCAGCTGATGGACAACGATCACCTGGCGGCTCACGTGCTGGAGGCGCTGCGTGAACGCGGGTTGCCTACCAGCGTACTTGAACTCGAGATCACCGAGACCGCTCTCATTCAGTCGCCGGACTGGATCGGTCGGCAGCTGGCGGGGCTATATGATCAGGGCGTGCGTATTGCCCTTGACGACTTCGGGACCGGCTTCTCGTCCCTTTCCCATCTAAAGCAGTTTCCCTTCGATACGATCAAGATCGATAAGTCATTCATCGCCGGACTCCCTGACTCCGAGGGGGATCGCGCCATCGTCGAATCGCTTCTGACGCTATGCCGTGGATTCGGACGCGACATCTGCGCCGAAGGCATCGAAACCCAGGAACAGCTGGCGTTTCTACGCCAGCAGGGATGCAATCGAGTCCAGGGCTATCTGCTGGCAAGACCGGGGCTGGCGTTACTACCTCCCGCTTCTTGCCCTTCCTGATCGATGACCACAAAAAACGACTAGGCTATGATGAGAAACAATTCTCGATAGACACAACCGCTGGTTTTCGTAGGAGCCGGATTTATCCGGCGATGGTGACTTTTTCTACCCCTCGCTAAAACGAGCTCCCACAGAACATAACGCCTACTTGTGAAATAGCCCTGCTTAGGAGTGGCAATGCGCAGCCTATGGCTTCTTCCCGTTCTGCTGTTTGCCCTGAACGGATGCACCACTTATATAAACGCACCCGACACCCCCTCTTCCGCGACGCTTCCTCAGACTGACGCCTTCCAAGTGTACGAAAACCTTGTTTACACGCCGCCTGACTGGCCCGAAGCCCTTCGGGCGGATGTCTATTTACCTGACACCCCAGGAGTCGCCAAGCGGCCTGCGGCGCTGGTGGTACACGGCGGGGGCTGGCAGGGGCGCTCCAAGGACGACATGACCGATATCGCCAAGCGTCTGGCCCGCAGCGGTATCGTGGCGGTCAACGTGACCTATCGCTTTGCGCCGCAGTACAAGTTCCCCGCCCAACTGCACGACATGCAGCAGGCCATGGCCTGGATTCATGAAAACGCGAACGCCTGGGGGATAGACACGTCTCGTATTGCCGGGGTGGGCTACTCTTCCGGAGCGCATCTGGTGAGCCTGTTGGCGCTGGTGGCAAGTGAAGACGGCGCGTTGAATCAGCCTACGGCGGGGAGTCTTCCAAGCTGGCAGCAGTGGTTTCCGGGGGCACGCCGAGCAATCTGTTCAAGTTCGATGATGGGCGTCTGGTGGTGGAATTTCTTGGCGGCACACGGCTGGAAGTGCCCTCCCAGTACGCTCAGGCCTCGCCGATGGAACATATTACCGGGAATGCGCCGCCCTTCTTTTTGTTTCATGGCACCTGGGACAGTCTCGTGCCGGTGGATCACGCCAGGGACTTTCACAAGGCGCTCAAGGAGGCCGGCATCGATAGCGAGCTGTATCTGCTGCGCTATCGGGGTCATATCACCACCTTTCTTACTCGCGGCAGCGCCATGGACGCTGCCATGGCGTTTTTAAGACGCGAGCTTGGGGATTAAACCTGCATGTTCATGATGTCCTTGTAGGTCGTCACCAGGCGGTTACGCACCTGAACGCCCATCTGAAACCCGACGCTGGCTTTTTGCATGTCCACCATCACGTCGTTCAGTGATACGCCTGGCTCCCCCGCCTGAAAGGCGTTGAGCTTGGCATTCGCAGTCTGCTGCAGCCGGTTGATGCGCTGTATCGAGGACTGCAGTTCGCCGGCGAAACCGCCCTGGCCCACCAGGGTGGACAGCTGCTGTCCTTTGGCGGCTTGACCGCTGGCTTGGGTCGCCAGACTCTGCATCTGATTCAGTGCTGCCTGAATGGCGGGTGCACTCATAAGTAACTCCTGCACGCATTGATAATGGGACTGATAACGAGATTAGTAGTGATGGCAAGCCTATCAACCCCTCCGCCCTATTCATGCATGCAAATGAACTAACAAACGCGTCCTTTTCCTTCCTTTAGCCTTGCCCTCGATACGGATAATGACCTCCATCACCCGACCGTTCGGGTCAGGCACTTGAGCCTGGTCGGAGCGACGAATCGAGACGGATGCTGGAGCCGGACATCATCATGTTATCTGGACCGACCCACGGCTATCGGGCCGACACACACAACATCGCCTTCACAGGCACTTTCTTTAGCGCCGGGAGGCGAGCATGAGCGACGCCGCTTCGGCCAATCAATCGACTGCATCACAGGCAACCGCAATGCCTCGGACAGCAAGGCGTCGTCCGCGGCGAGCTTGATGACCAAGCTACGCAAAAGCCCCTTGGTGCCCTTGCTGATCGCAGGCGCTGCCGCCGTCGCCATCGTGGCGGCCATGCTACTGTGGGCCAGTACCCCTGACTACCGCGTGCTGTACAGCAATCTTGGCGACGCAGACGGTGGTCGCATCATCAATGAGCTGGATACTCGCGGCATTCCCTATCGTTTCAGTGACGGTGGCGGCGCCTTGCTGGTACCCGGCGACCAGGTGCATACGCTGCGCCTGCAGTTGGCAGAGCAGGGCTTGCCCCAGGGCGGCAACGTCGGCTTCGAGCTAATGGATACCCAGGCGTTTGGCGTCAGCCAGTTCACCGAGCAGCTCAACTATCAGCGCGGCCTGGAAGGCGAGCTCATTCGCTCGATAGAGGCCCTGGGGCCGGTCGCCCAGGCACGCATCCATCTGGCCATTGCCAAGTCATCGGTCTTCGTTCGTGAGCGGGAACCCGCCAAGGCCTCAGTGGTATTGACCCTGCAGCCCGGCCGCGTGCTGGGCGACGGCCAGATCAATGCCATCGTGCACATGGTGGCCGGCAGCGTGCCGGAGCTTGCCTCGGATGCGGTCACCGTGGTGGATCAGAACGGTCGTCTGCTCTCTCGCAGCGGCAGCAGCCTGGGCGATCTCGACGGCACCCAACTGAGCTACATTCAGGAAGTCGAACGCTCCTATCAGCAGCGCATCGAACGCATCCTCTCCCCCATTCTTGGCCCGGACAACGTCCGCGCCCAGGTCGCGGCCCAGATCGATTTCTCGACTCGTGAACAGACCGCGGAGCGCTACGGCCCCAATCAGCCGCCGAACGAAGCGGCGGTGCGCAGTCGTCAGACCAGCGAGTCCTACACCGGCAGCGATGATCTGGGTCGTGGCATCCCCGGCGCGCTGACCAACACACCTCCCGGTACTCTCGCCTCCCCCATCGATCAGGGTGCTGAACCCGCCGATGAGGAAGACGAAGAAGGCAATGTCGATGAGACCAACGCGAACAAGCCGCCCAGCCGACTGGACCGGGATGACGTGGTCAACTACGAGGTGGATCGCAGCGTCGAGCACGTGCAGTACCGTCGCGGCAGCGTTCAGCGTCTCTCTGTCGCGGTAGTGATCAATTATCGCGATGGTCTCGATGAAGAAGGCCAGGCCATTCGTGAGCCCTTGAGTGACAACGAACTGGCCCAGATCGAGCGCCTGGTGCGTCAGGCCATGGGCTTCTCCGAGGCCCGAGGCGACGCCATCGAGGTGGTCAATTCAAGCTTTGCTCTACGCGATGACACCATCGAGCCCCTGCCCTGGTGGCAGACCGCTCAGGCCATCGATCTGGCGCTGACCCTGGGTCGCTATCTGCTCGTCGCCCTGGCCGCTCTGTTCCTCTGGTTCATGGTGCTGCGCCCTCTGGTCAAGCGTCACAGCCAGGCCTTGCCGGCAGCGGCGCCCAATGCCCCGGCCATGGCAGCCGCCTCTTCATCGAATAGTCGCGTAGACGATGACTTCGTGGACGAGATGCCACCGCCGCGTCGCCGTCGTCGTGGCGCCTCGGCCTACGAACAGAATCTCAAGGAAGCGCGTGAGATGGCCCAGGAAGATCCGCGCATGGTCGCCCTCGTCGTCAAAGG